>JBEBWV010000104.1:0-19054 GCA_040391965.1 Achromobacter deleyi
AGTTCTTCCAGTTCGACGCGAAGTTGGCGAACATCGGTGCGCAGTTCTTCCAGTTCGACGCGAAGTTGGCGAACATCGGTACGCAATTCTTCCAGTTCGACGCGAAGTTGGCGAACATCCGTACGCAGCTCTTCCTGGTCGACGCGAAGTTGGCGACCATCGGTGCGCAGTTCTTCCAGGTCGACGCGAAGTTGGCGAGCATCGGTACGCAGTTCTTCTACGTTGACGCGAAGTTGGCGGACATTGGCACACAGTTCTTCTACGTCGCCGCGCTGTTTGCCGACAGCGTCGCAAAACAGCGAAAAAGGCGCACGCAGATCTATCTCTCTTATCGATATATTCATCTCGATGGAGAATTTTTCGAAGCGCGAATCGATTTCATTGATTAGCGACTTCTCCAGTGCGTGGAGATCGCTTTGGGTAGCGGTGCCTAGTGCATCGGGGATGAGCAGCTCTGACAATGCCTCGGCTTGAGCGTTTGCCTGCTGGCGGCTGAATCCGCCCTGTTCCAGGCGTTGTGAGAGCTTTAGCGTATCGAAGATTGGGCTCATGGATGTTTTGTGGGGCCTTGCGCGATGCGGGGCGCGAGCGTGGCCGGTGGACACGGCGAAAGCAGCTTCAGACATAAGTTCGACGTTTATCTATTTTGTGCAGTTCGCCTATCGTGCAACAACCCGCTTTGCCGCGCTAGACGTAGATGCCGCAAGGTTTTCTAGCGTCACTGCGCAGTGATGATGGCAAAAAAAAGCCCCTGCTTGGCAGGGGCTTAGAAAAATCAGGCTGAATCCGTTTAGGCGATTTCGCCTTCCGAACCTTCCTTCTTGATGGGTTTGATCAGGTCTTCACGCTTGACCCCCAACCACATGGCCAATGCGGCGGCCACGAATACGGAAGAGTAGATACCGAACCAGATGCCGATGGTCAGTGCCATGGCGAAATAATGCAGTGTCGGGCCGCCGAAAAACAGCATGGACAAAACCATCATCTGGGTAGAACCGTGGGTGATGATGGTACGGGAAATGGTCTGCGTAATAGCGCTGTTGATCACTTCCGGCACATCTGCCTTGCGGTACTTGCGGAAGTTCTCGCGGATCCGATCCATGATGACCACGGATTCGTTCACGGAATAGCCCAGCACCGCCAAGACGCCAGCCAGCACGGAGAGGGAGAACTCCCACTGGAAGAACGCAAAAAAGCCCAGGATGATGACCACGTCGTGCAAGTTGGCGATCACGCCGGCTACGGCGAACTTCCACTCGAAGCGGAATCCCAGGTAGACCATGATGCCGATGACCACAACCAGCAGCGCCATGAGTCCGTTATGCAGCAGCTCCTGGCCTACTTGAGGACCGACAAACTCCACGCGACGCAGGGCGACGTTGGGGTCAGCGGCTTTCAGGGCAGCCAGTACGGCTTCACTTTGCGTGGCTGAGGTCTGACCCTGTGTCAGGGGCAGACGAATCATGATGTCGCGCGTGGTGCCGAAGTTCTGTACCTGGAAATCCGAGTAGCCGAGCTTGGAGACGACGTCGCGCACGCTTTCCACTTGCGCAGCCTGCGCGTAATTGACTTCCATCACGGTGCCACCCGTGAATTCAATCGACAGGTGGAAACCACGCGTGAGGATGAAAAACACGGCCAGCACGAATGTGACCAGGCTGATGATGTTCAGCACCAATGCATGGCGCATGAACGGGATAGTGCGATGAATCCGGAAAAATTCCATGTTTCGCCTTGCTTCTTATCTGTTGCGGGCGGCGCCGCCGCCCGCGATGATCAGTTTGCCTTGGGTTTCCAGATTTCACCGATGGAAATCTTGGTCAATTTCTTCTTGCGGCCATACCAGAGGTTGGCCAATGCGCGCACACCGACGACCGATGAGAACATCGAAGTCAGAATGCCCAGGCAGTGAACTACGGCAAATCCGCGAATCGGGCCGGAGCCGAACGCCAGCAAGGCCAGGCCCACAATGAGGGTCGTGAGGTTGGAGTCCAGAATGGTGCCCCAAGCCCGCTCGAAGCCTTGATGTATGGCTTGCTGCGGCGAGGCGCCGTTTCGTAACTCTTCCCGAATACGCTCATTAATCAGCACGTTCGAGTCAATGGCCATGCCCAGCGTGAGCGCAATAGCGGCAATGCCGGGTAGCGTCAGCGTGGCTTGCAACATCGACAACAGGGCCAGCAGCAACACCACGTTGATGGTCAGGCCAATCGTGGAGAACACCCCGAACAGGCCGTAGTACATGATGATGAAGATGGCGATCGCGATGAAACCGTACAGCGTGGAATGAAAGCCCTTGGAGATGTTGTCTGCACCAAGGCTTGGTCCGATAGTGCGCTCTTCAATGATCGACATCGGCGCGGCCAAAGAACCTGCACGCAGCAACAGTGCTGTGTCAGCGGCTTCTTCCGGGCCCATGCTGCCGGTGATCTGCACTTGACCACCACCAATTTCGCTACGGATGACCGGAGCGGTGACGACTTCGCCTTTGCCGTTTTCAAACAGCAAAATAGCCATGCGCTTGCCGATGTTGTCTCGGGTCACGTCGCGGAAGATACGTGCGCCCTTGGCATCAAGGGTCAGGTGGACAGCCGATTGCTGAGTTTGCGAGTCGCGTCCGGGTTGTGCGTCCTGGAGGTTTTCACCCGTCAGTACAACCTGGCGGCGCACCAGCAGAGGGCGGCCGTCGCGATCGGTATAGCGTTCCAGGCCGAAGGGCACCGTGCCACTCAGCAAGGCAGCTTGGGCAGCAGGAGAGTCATCGACCATGCGAATTTCAAGCGTTGCCGTACGACCGAGCAGTTCCTTGGCCTTGGCGACGTCTTGTACGCCCGGCAATTGAACAACGATACGGTCTGTGCCTTGCTGTTGAATAATTGGCTCGGCGACGCCCAGCTCGTTGATTCGGTTGTGCAGCGTATTGATGTTTTGCTTGAGTGCCGAGTCCTGGACTCGGGTAACGGCTGCCGGGCTCAACGAGCCAGCCAGCAGGAACTTGCCGCCTTCCTCGCGTTCCGTGAACTCCAGATCAGGCATGCGCGAACGCAGAGTAGATATTGCGCGGTCACGATCTTGCGCATTGGCAAAGGTGGCGAGCACGCTCATGCCAGCACGATCTACGTTGGCAACAGGCACTTTCTGGTCGCGCAATACTGAGCGCACGTCAGCTGCCAGCGAGTCGTAGCGACCCGTCAAGGCGCCTTGCATATCAACTTGCAGCAGGAAGTGCACGCCACCGCGCAGGTCCAGGCCAAGGTACATGGGGCGTGGTTCAAACCAGCCCATGGCACGCATCCAGGGTGGGGATGCGGGAAGTAAATTCAGGGCGACGGTGTAATGCGGGTCGCCGGGGACAGTATTCAGGGATTTGTCGATCAGGTCGCGTGCCTGCAATTGCAGGTCAGTCGACGAAAAACGCGCCCGTACGGTACCTAGGGTGCCGTTTTGCTCAAAGGAGATGCCCTCTGAGGGGATCTTGGCGCCAGCCAGAATTTCTTCAACGTGCCCCATCATGGATGAATCCACTTTGATGGTGGCTTTGGCGCTGGAGACTTGTACGGCAGGGGATTCGCCGTAGAAATTGGGCAGGGTATATAGCAGGCCGATCAGGACCGCGACCAGGACCGTGATGTATTTCCAAAGGGGATAGCGGTTCATTGCCGGCTACTTCATACAAGGGTGAAAGAAGGGCCGCCCGGGCACGAGCGCGCCGGGCAGACCTGATGAGACTTTTACAGGGCCTTGATGGTTCCCTTCGGCAGAACGGTCGAAACCGACGACTTCTGCAGAATGACTTCAACCGACTTGTCAGCCAGTTCCGACACTTCTACGGTGATGTAGTTGTCGTTTACCTTGGTAACCTTGCCCAGCATGCCGCCGGCGGTTACAACTTCATCACCCTTGGCCAATGCAGCGACCAGGTTCTTGTGTTCCTTCTGGCGCTTCATTTGGGGACGGATCATCAGGAAGTAGAGGATCACGAACATCAAGACGATGGGCAACATACCCATCAGCGTGCTGCTTTCAGGGGCGGCTTGGGCCAAAACGAGGCCTGCGGTATCAATTGCGGACATGGAAATCTCCTACTGTTGAAATCTGTGGGTGGTTATGCTTAGTTCTTCTGCACCTGTCCCCGATTGCGAGCCTCGGACAGGGCAAGCCGACTATTGTAGCGAGGTTATGAGAGCGCAATAGGGGCTTGGTCTTAGGGATATCGACAGGGTGGGTGCCCGGTGGTCATTGCCAAGTCTGTAATTCAGGCAAATACGCCTGAATTACATGCCCACCGAGGTGCCCGCTAATCAGTACCACGCGCTCGATCAGCGGCAAATTTTGCCCGCCACGCGTCGAATTTGCCCTCGGCAATCGCGGCGCGCATTTCTTTCATGATAGTTAAATAGAAATGCAGATTGTGCAAAGTGTTCAGTCGCGAGCCCGTAATTTCCTTGGCGCGCTGCAAATGGTGCAAATACGCTCTGGAAAAACTCGAGCACGTTTGGCAGCCGCAGGTGGAGTCAAGTGGGCGAGTGTCGTCGCGGTGCTTGGCATTGCGGATTTTGATATCGCCAAATCGCGTAAAGAGCCAGCCGTTGCGTGCATTGCGGGTGGGCATGACGCAATCGAACATGTCGACGCCACGTGAGACGCCTTCGACCAGATCTTCTGGCGTACCCACGCCCATCAAGTAGCGGGGTGCATTGGTAGGGAGCTTGGGCGTGACATGCGCCAAGATGCGCATCATGTCTTCTTTGGGCTCACCGACAGAGAGGCCGCCAATGGCGTAACCATGAAAACCGATTTCCTGTAGGCCCGCCAACGATTCATCACGCAGGTTTTCGTACATGCCACCCTGGACGATGCCAAACAGGGCATTCGGATTTTCCAGCCGATCGAATTCCTCACGTGAACGGCGAGCCCAGCGCAATGACATGCGCATTGACTTTGCCGCTTCTTCAACGGTGGCGGGGCGTCCTTCGATTTCGTAAGGCGTGCACTCGTCAAACACCATGACAATGTCGGAATTCAGGGAGCGCTGAATGCGCATTGACTCTTCTGGCGTCAGAAAGAGTTTCGCGCCGTCAATCGGCGAGGCGAATTTCACGCCTTCTTCCGTAATTTTGCGCATGCCTTGCAGGCTAAACACCTGAAAACCGCCCGAATCGGTCAGGATGGGTTTGTCCCATTGCATGAACCCGTGCAGGCCGCCGTGTTTTTCCATCACGTCGGTGCCGGGGCGCAGCCACAAATGAAAGGTATTGCCCAGCACGATTTGCGAGCCGATCTCTTTGAGCTCGTGCGGCAACATGGCCTTGACGCTGCCATAGGTGCCGACCGGCATGAATATGGGGGTCTCGACCACACCATGATTCAGGGTGATTCGCCCGCAGCGGGCGCCGCCGTCAGTGGCGAGCAATTCGAAGTTCAGTCCGGTCATAGGGCAGGAGATTCAATAAACATGGCGTCACCGTAGCTGAAGAAACGGTAGCGTTGCAAAACGGCGTGGGCGTAGGCGCGCCGGATCGGTTCAACGCCTGCCAGGGCCGACACGAGCATTAGCAACGTCGACTGGGGTAAATGGAAATTGGTGACGAGTGCGTCTACGACGCGGTACTGGTAACCCGGGGTGATGAACAGGCGTGTGTCGCCTTGTGCGGCTGCTAAAGGCATGCCATCTGCCGTTTTGCCCTCGGTCTGCGCGGCCGCCGATTCCAGCGCGCGCACACTCGTGGTGCCTACTGCGATCACGCGTGAGCCTGCTGCTCGTGCCTGCGCAATGGCGTCCACCGTGGCTTGTGGCACCGTGAACCATTCGGCGTGCATGATGTGGTCGGCCAGATTGTCCACGCGTACCGGCTGGAACGTGCCCGCGCCCACATGCAGCGTTACAAAGCTCCGGTTTACACCCAGGCTATCTAGTTGGTCGAGCGTGGCCTGATCAAAGTGCAGCCCTGCCGTGGGTGCAGCAACTGCGCCCGGCTCGCGAGCGTAAACGGTCTGATAGCGCGTGTCGTCGACCGCCTCGGCAGCGTGGGTGATATAGGGCGGCAACGGCGTTGCCCCATAGGATTCGAGCAAATCCAGCACGGGGGCCGGAAATTGCAATTCGAAGAGTTCACCCTGGCGTCCGAGTACGGTAGCGTCAAATGCTTCGGCCAGGCGCAGTTGCATACCCGCGCCGGGAGACTTGCTGGCCCGAACATGCGCGAGCGCACGGTCTGGCGCCGTGATTCGTTCGACAAGGACTTCTATCTTGCCGCCCGTGGCCTTGTGACCGGTCAGGCGTGCTTTGATGACCCGCGTGTCGTTAAAGACAAGCAAGTCGCCTGCACGCAACAGGCCCGCCAGATCTGAGAACTGGCGGTCATGGAGTTGGCTGGCGCCGTCCAGATGCAGCAAGCGGCTACCCGTGCGTTCTGTCGCAGGTGTTTGCGCGATGAGCTCGGGCGGCAGCTCGTAATTGAAATCGGAGACGGTAAGGTTCTGGGACACGCGAGTATTCAATTTGAAGTGTTGGCAGGTGGGGCATATCCGTGGGCACAAAAGCCCCCAGACCGATCAACTGCCAGAGAAGGCAACCCGCTATTGTAAGGGGGCCGCAGCCAGAGGCCATGACCGGCAGGTTTCAGACGCGCTCGCGCATAGCCAAACTGCCCAGGTAGGCCCTTAGTGCTTTGCGCCCACCCTTGGATCTTGGTGACACCTGCCTCGCAGGATATTGGACGTCGTTGTCATATCAGCTCGATTTCGACGGTTCGACTATTTATTGCAGCATTTCGTTGCATCCGGCGTATAAAGGATTTTTCGCCGTTGTGGATCGGCGCTCATAAAACGATATCCGCAAGCCCCAAAGGAGACATCAAATGACCTTTCGCCTGAACTGGCCTATGCGACTACTGGCTGTTGTGCTGGCCACCAGCGCCGCCCCGGCATTTGCACAATTGAAGATCGGTGCCACGTTATCGACATCAGGGCCGCAAGCCTCCCTGGGTATTCCGGAGCGCGCCACGATCAGCCTGCTACCCACGACGATCGGAGGGGTCTCAGTGGAGTATGTCGTGCTGGATGACGCCTCAGACACGACGCGGGCAGTGAGTAACACGCACAAACTGATTTCCGAGAGCAATGTCGACCTGATTATTGGGTCGAGCACGACGCCCAATACGATGGCCATGCTGGACACGGCAGCGACAGGAACGACTCCGGTGGTGACGCTGGCATCGTCGGCGCGGCTGATTGAGCCAATGGACGACAAACGGCGCTGGGTGTTCAAAACGCCCCACTCGGACTCTTTGATGGCTGAGGGTATTGCCAAACATGCCGCCGCCAACGGAGTGAAGAAACTTGCATTTATCGGGTTTAACAATGCGTTGGGTGAGACGTTTTGGGTAGAAATTGAGAAAGCGGCCAAAAAGCACGGCATTGAAGTCGTAGGCAGGGAGAGCTTCGCGCCCACGGACACCTCGGCTGTTGCCCAGACCTTGAAGTTAATGGCTGCAGCACCCGATGCCGTCGTGGTTGGCGCCTCGGGTACACCGGCGGCCATGCCTGCACGTGCTCTGCGCGAACGCGGTTTCGGCGGCAAGATTTACTTCAATCACGGTGTGGCGAATAACGATTTTCTGCGGGTTTGCGGTCCGGCTTGCGAGGGGGCCTGGGTACCCGTCGGGCCCGTCATGGTGGCGGACCTATTGCCCGACAGCAATCCCGTCAAGGCATCTGCGCAGGCGTTCGTGAAGAAATACGAAAAGGTAAACGGCCCCAATAGCGTGTCTTTGTTTGCCGCCTACACCTGGGATGTCGGCTTGTTGCTCGAGCAAGCGGTGCCGGTCGCACTGAAAACGGCAAAACCGGGCACGCCGGAATTTCGCGCTGCCTTGCGAAACGCGCTGGAAGAGGTGAAGAATCTGCCTACGGCTACAGGTGTGGTCAATATGAGTCCAACGGATCACAACGGGCTGGATGAACGGGCCCTGATCATGGCCACCGTCGCGCAAGGTCGTTGGAAATTGGCTAAATAGCAGGTCCGCCCACGGGAAGTGGGCGTTTTCAGCCCGCAACAAGCTCAGTTTTTGTATGCTCACGCTTTCGCGGGACAAGTAATTAACTAGGCGTGGGCATGACTGGAAATTCGAATGGGCGAGTTGGCGGGCTGAAGCGTTGGCTGATGGGCGGCGCGATGGTGTTGCTGCTTGGCACAGTTCAAGCGCAAGGTTTGCCGCCAAATCTGGCCAGCCTATGGAAGGCGAGCAAATTACCCGACAAGTCCTTATCGTTGGTGGTGCAGGAGATTGGCGGACCCCGCATTATCTCCATGAATGCCACCGAATCGCGCAACCCGGCGTCGGTGATGAAATTGGTCACCACCTGGGCGGCGTTGTCCGAGTTAGGGCCAAACTATGTCTGGCGCACTGATTTCCTGACCGAGCCGGGCACGCGTCCTGACGCAAAAGGGGTGCTGTCCGGTCCGCTGTACTTGCGGGCAGGCGGAGATCCTCAATTCCTTTTGCAAGACCTCTGGACGCTCTTGCGCGAATTGCGGATGCGCGGCGTCAAGCAGATTAATGATCTTGTCATTGACCGCAGCATATTTGGCCAGATCTCAACTGACCCCGGCGCGTTTGATGGCGCACCGGATCGGGCCTATAACGCCAGTCCGGACGCATTGATGGTTGGATTCGGCGCAGTACGTCTGCTGTTCGCGCCGGATGCTGCGGCACGTAAATGGATACCCATCATCGATCCGCCCATCCCCGGACTGAAAATTGAGGGGAATATTGAATGGAGCGACGCGCGTTGCCCAGGCTCCCCGGTTATTGCGACCGAACCGGTTATTACCCAGCAGGGGATATCTATTCGGGTAAGTGGTAAAGCGGCTGGTTCATGCGGCGAATTCAGTCTTTACCGCCTTGCTTTGTCGCAAAACGATTACGCAACTGAAGTGTTTCGCATGCTCTGGAAAGAGCTGGGTGGCACCTTCAAGGGGCAGGTACGGTCAGGCATGGTGCCCCCAGATGCGGTGGTGTTGGCCTCGCATGACTCGCCCACGCTGAGCGAAGTGATTCGCCAGATCAATAAGCGCAGTAACAACGTGATGGCCCGTACCTTGTTGCTGACCTTGGGTGCGGAGCGTGGTCGACGCCCTGCCACTGTCAGCAGCAGTGAAGCGGCGGCCAAGAGCGTCTTAACCAGGCAAGGCTTGGAGATGCCCGAACTCGTCATCGATAATGGCGCTGGTTTGTCGCGCGACGCTCGCGTGTCGGCGGCCAGTCTGGCCTCGATGTTGACCACAGCCTGGAATTCGCCTGTGATGCCGGAGTACATTTCCTCGTTCGCGATTGCCGGTGTGGACGGCACGGTGCGGCGACGCTTAAAGGGCGACAATACCTTGGGTATGGCGCACTTGAAAACCGGCTCACTGCGCGACGTACGTTCCATCGCCGGCTATGTGCTGGGTGCCAGCGGCAAGCGGTTTGTCGTGGTCAGCATTGTCAATCATGAACAGGCCGATGCTGTACGTGCCTTTGATGATGCCTTGATCACCTGGCTGGCAGAACAATAAGCAAAACGTTTTAAACCGATTACGATTCTCTGGTTGAACCTGCTTCATGCAAGGCGCCGTCAAGTCTTTGACCTTTCCTGCGCCTCGCTGATCCTGGGCTGCCTGAGGCTAAACACCCTACTTATCCCTATTCTGGAGATTTACGCACATGCCCGTGCACGAAATCCGCCATCCCCTGATCCAGCACAAGCTTGGAATCATGCGCCGCGCAGACCTCAGTACCAAGAGCTTCAGGGAGCTGTCTCAAGAAGTGGGCGCATTGCTCACGTACGAAGCCTCGAAAGATCTGCCGTTGGCACCTACAACGGTACAAGGCTGGTGCGGCCCGGTTGAAGTTGAGAAGATCGCGGGTAAAAAAGTCACCGTCGTGCCGATCTTGCGTGCAGGCATCGGCATGCTGGACGGGGTGCTCAGCCTGATTCCGGGTGCGAAGGTCAGTGTCGTGGGCGTGGCTCGCAACGAAGAAACACTGGAAGCCCACACCTATCTGGAACGTTTGGTCGGTGAGCTAGATCAGCGCATGGCCTTGGTCATTGACCCGATGCTGGCCACCGGTGGGTCTATGGTCGCCACCATCGATATGCTCAAGCGTGCAGGTTGCCGTGAAATTCGTGCGCTGGTGCTGGTTGCTGCGCCGGTGGGCATTGCTGCCGTGTTGGCGAAGCACCCTGATGTGCATATTTATACCGCCTCGATTGACGACGGTCTGAATGAGCATGGCTACATCATGCCGGGCCTGGGCGACGCCGGTGACAGAATTTTCGGCACCAAGCAAAAGGCCGAGTAATCCAGACTCAGCGCAGGCGGGTAATCTACTTCGTCTGCGCTGACGACCACGCCGTCCTGAGTCTTCAGGCCGCCAGACGCTCGTTCGAGCCGTCCAGATATTCACCAAACCAATGCAATTCCCGCGCCAAAGAGGCGACCTCCCCGACAATTAATAACGCAGGGGAGCGAATGGCGTGGGCGCGTGCCAAGTGAGGCAATTGCGCCAAGGTGCCTGACAAGACCCGTTGTTCCGGTCTGCTGCCATTCTCAATAAGTGCGAATGCCGTGTCGGGTTGACGACCATGGCTTATCAGTTTCTGCGCTAATACGTCCAGTTGACCCACGCCCATGTAAAAGGCCAGGGTCTGTTTTTCTCGAGCCAACGAGATCCAGTCGAGCTTGTCTTCGTCTTCGCGGCAATGCGCGGTGACCAGGCGTACAGATTGCGCATGTTCCCGATGCGTCAGCGGAATGCCTGCATAGGCGGCACAGGCCAGTGCGGCGGTAATGCCGGGCACGACTTCAAAGCGCACGCCGTGTGCGCGCAAGTATTCAAGCTCTTCCCCTCCGCGCCCAAAGATGAATGCGTCGCCGCCTTTCAGGCGCACGACTCGACGACCGGCTTGCGCATGTTCTACCAACAAGGCATGAATGCGGGCTTGCGTGGCGTGATGGTCTTCGCCGGGTTGCTTGCCAACAGAGATTCGTTGCGCGTCACGTCGAGCCAGGGACATCACCTCATCGCTCACCAGCCGGTCATACAAAATCACGTCGGCTTCATTTAGTGCACGCAACGCTTTCAATGTCAGTAAACCTGGGTCTCCTGGGCCCGCACCGACCAATACCACGCTGCCCGGATTCGTTTCCTGTGTTTGTTGCAGTGCTTGGTCGAGTACCTGCTCAGCTTGCTCGGGACGTTGTTGACGCAATAATCCGGCGACCGGGCCATCCAGCAACCAGTCATAGAACTGTCGACGCGCACCCAGGTCGGGCCGGGCCTGCCGGATGCGCTTGCGGTAACGCGCAGCCAAACCTGCCAATTGACCCAGGGAGTGATCAAACAAAGACTCAATGCGTTCGCGCAAACGTCGAGCCAGCACCGGAGCCACTCCGGACGACGAAATGGCCACGATCAGTGGCGAGCGATCCACAATGGAGGGAACCTGGAAGGAAGAGAGGGCCGGGTTATCGACCACATTGCTGAAGACGCGGTTTGCTTCGGCGGTGTTAAAGACCGCTTCGTTGACAATGTGGTCGTCAGTGGCAGCCACAACTAGCCAGACACCAGCCAGCCACGACGGCTCGAAGGTGCCGGCCACATGTTGAACGCGCCCTTGTGCGACAAGCGCCGATAGCTCCGGCAGCAATTGAGGGGCCCCCACCACCACGTCGGCTGCCGCTTCCAGCAATGCCTGAACCTTTCGGGCGGCGACAGCCCCCCCTCCTACGACGAGAACCCGCCGTCCGGTGAGGTTGGTAAAAATGGGGAAAAGCGTCATCGCAAACAGCCTTGTGCAATCCTCGGAATGTCGTTCGATAATAGGTAGCTCACTTCATCTCTACAACTTTTGATTTCTTTAATCTATATAGCTAAAAATGATTTAGAAGGTGCGGCGTGGCAGCTCGTCCAAACGTCCTGCTTTGGTCTGTGTCCTCCGCAGACGCCGTGATAAATGTAGACACACCCGTTGACAGTGGTATGGCGCAGGCGGTGTAGTATCAATCGCGCGTTCGTGCAGCTTCGCGAGCGAGATTCCGTATTTCTATTTGGGAGTGGCCTGTGGCGCTGCGAACTATTGCTTCAATTTCTATCTTTGCCGTTGGCGTTTTCGGTGCATCGGCATCTGCCCAAGCGGGCGTCTGTGACGCCCAGTTCATGCACGACGGCGGAGCGGTCCAGTTCACCGGGGCAGGGAATTTGAACCTGGGCGCCAACCTGAACTTCTCAGAAGTAACTAAAAGCAATGGCGACAACTGCCGGGCAAGGGTGCAGGGCGTGGCCACATTCGGCTACGCGGGGCTGCCCCCTGGAAAGTCGAAGCTGGACTATCTGATGACGGTCAAAGGTGGACAAGCCACTTTTGTGCGTTATGCCACTGCGGGTGAAGCGCCGCGCTCAGAGGGCCAGTTCGATCTGCGCATGCTTGGTTTATTTGCCTATGACGGAAAAATCAATGCTGCCGGGCAGCGTTTGCCGGGCTCGTCATTTCGCCTGAACATTGGTAAAGAAGCGCCAGTGGGTGGGCAACCCAGTACGACCGTGCGAATTGGCGAGAAAACGGTCGGTCAGAAGCAAACCTTGAATACCGCACTAGGACAGCAATCCTGCTGGCCGATTCAATATTCACGTAATTCCGACCCCACTATGGCCACGTTTCAAGGACTGACTTTGCCTATTCCCGGCATGAATACCAACGTCACGGATTGGTATTGCCCGGCGGTGAATCTGGTCATGAAACAAGACATAGATCAAAGTGGTATCAAGTCAGCAGTTGAGATTACGCAAATCAAGTAGCAGTCGGTAGCACGCGCTGCTTACTGGCCGCTGAGTGGCTGGTATGATGGCTGCGTCATAGACACTTAAAGGGAGCTCAATATGGGTACGAGAAAATCCGCAGAAGTCGCTAACGAAAAACTCATCGATAGTGTCAAGACCAGTTTGAATGATGCCGAAAGCCTGCTGCGCGAAGCTGCGTCCAGTTCTGGCGACAAGGCCGCCGAACTGCGTGACCGGGCCATGGCGTCGCTCAAGCGCACGCGTGAAGCACTTTACGAAGCTCAAGATGCCGTACTCGAGCGTGGCCGCAAAGCTGCCCGCGCTACTGATGACTACGTGCATGACAACCCCTGGCAAGCAATCGGCATTGCAGGCGTGACCGGCCTGCTGCTGGGCTTGCTGATCAGCCGCCGCTAAGGATTCGTCGGGGCAAAGCTAGCTTTGCCCCGGCCTCCTTATATGAGTTTGCGCAGATCTTTTTTTGGAGTTGCCTCCAGCCTGGTCGGGCTGGTGCGCACGCGTCTTGAGCTTATGGCTCTGGAGGCTGCCGGCGAAAAAGCACGTCTGCTCAAGCTATTGGGCATGGCGTTCGGAGCACTTCTGTTCCTGACACTGGCTGTTTTGGTGTTCTCTGTCACGATTGCCGTTGCATTCTGGCCCACCGAGAACCGCTATCTGGCGCTGGGTGTGTTGGCTGCCGTATACGGCTTGTTGGGCATCTTGCTGCTGTATCTGGTTCGTCGTGACTTGATTCACGGTGCACCACCTTTTGCCGCGACACTTGAAGAGTTGGGCCGCGATGCGGAGCTGCTCGAACGAGTGCGGGATGATCACGACGAAGGCGACGTTGTGCGTCGACGTCAACAGGGGTGAATCATGTCTAAACCTTCTCCCATCGTGGATCGGGCGGTGCGCATCGAACTGTTGCGTGCCCGCGCCGCTATAGAGCGCGAGTCGGTGGCGCAAGGCATCGCAGAGGTTGGACGCACGATGGCCCCCGTGGCATTGATGAAGGCGTTCTTGCCGGGTCTTGCATCCAGTAATGCGTCGCGCCTGGCTTTACAGGCGGTGGGCTTGGCTCGTCGCTATCCCATTATCAGTTCGAGCTTGTCCGCCCTGTTCATGGGCGGCGGAAAAAGCTCCAAGTTGCTGAAAGTGGGCGGTGGGGCAGTGGTTGCCTGGCAGCTTTACAAAGCATGGCGCACTTCGCAAGACAAGCAACCTGACTAGTTTGCGGGTGGCAGAGGGAATACGACGGCGGCGCGCATCTAGCGCGCCGCGTCATTTCTGTCTGTGGTGCTAATAATTACAGGCCCAGGTCACCCCAGAGAGCATCCACACGCTTTTTTACGTCCGCATCCATGGTGATGGGCGTGCCCCATTCGCGGTCGGTTTCACCCGGCCACTTGTTGGTTGCATCCATGCCCATCTTGCCACCCAGGCCAGACACTGGCGAGGCGAAGTCCAGATAATCGATGGGGGTGCGTTCGACCAGCAACGTGTCTCGTACGGGATCCATGCGCGTCGTCATGGCCCATACCACCTCAGTCCAGTCGCGCGGATTGATGTCTTCATCGACCACCACAATGAACTTCGTGTACATAAACTGGCGCAGGATGCTCCACAGGCCAAACATGACCCGCTTTGCATGTCCTGCGTACTGCTTGCGAATCGACACCACCGCCAAGCGATAGCTGCAGCCCTCGGGCGGCAAATAGAAGTCCACAATTTCTGGCAATTGTCTGCGCAGAATGGGTACGAAGACTTCATTGAGCGCCACGCCGAGCACCGCGGGCTCATCCGGCGGTTTCCCGGTGTACGTGGAGTGGTAAATCGGATTGCGCCGCATCGTGATGCGTTCAACGGTGAAGACCGGGAACCAGTCGCGCTCGTTGTAGTAGCCGGTGTGGTCGCCGTAGGGCCCTTCCAACGCCATTTCATAGCCGGTGTCCGGTGGCGGATTAACACCGGGGGGCACTTCGGGGGCGTGGGCACGAGGGTCAGAGGAGGGCAGTAAGTGACCCTCCAGTACGATTTCAGCCCATGCCGGTACGGAAAGATCACTGCCAATAGCTTTAGTGACTTCGGTGCGTGAGCCGCGCAACAGTCCCGCGAATTGATATTCGGAGAGCGAGTCAGGGACCGGTGTGACGGCGCCAAGCGTTGTGGCCGGGTCCGCGCCCAGTGCGACGGCTATCGGAAACGGGGTGCCGGGATACGCTTGAGCGTGGTCACGAAAGTCCAGGGCGCCGCCCCGGTGGGACAGCCAACGCATGATCAGCTTATTTGGCCCCAGAGGTTGCTGGCGATAAATGCCCAGGTTCTGACGTTTGGCGTTTGGGCCACGAGTAATGACTAGGCCCCACGTCAAAAGCGGAGCCACGTCGCCCGGCCAGCAGGTTTGCAGGGGCAGACGCGACAGGTCGACATCGTTACCTTCCCACACTACTTCCTGGCAGGCGGCTCCACGAACCATTTTGGGACTCATGTCCCACAAGGCGGCCTTTAGCATGGAGACTTTGGCCAGGGCGTCGCGCAGGCCTTTGGGTGCTTCGGGCTCCCTTAAGGACGCGAGCAGTTCGCCGGTCTCGCGCAGCGCGCTAACGTTTTCGGCACCCATACCCCAAGCCACGCGTGCAGGCGTGCCAAAAAGATTTGTGAGCACCGGCATCTCTGACGGTCGGCCGTTGTGCTGGGCATTCTCGAACAGCAGCGCTGGGCCTTCAGCACGCAAAACACGGTCGGAAATTTCAGTCATTTCCAGGCGTGTCGACACCGCAGTGGTGATGCGTTTGAGCTCGCCTTTGCGTTCGAGTTGGGTAAGGAAGTCTCTAAGGTCGCGGTATTTCACTACAGATCCCATCGAATTGGTTACATTTTCGATTCAAAAGAGAGGTTAACATCGACTCCCTCTTTCTCCACGCAGGAGGTTTCATGCCCGATGCGTCAGTGGCCAGCCTATTCCGGCAAATGGCCCAAGGAGTGCACCACTATCTTGCGGAATGGCTGCGTATTTGCTCTGTGTATCTGGGCATCGCGGTCATCGTGACAGTAAGTATGGGGTTTGCTTTGCCTGGTTTGCGCGATCAGGCTCTGCAGGTGCACAAAGCCTTGTTGACCGCCCTCGCGCCTTCATCCATGCAACCCGGTTCGGAAAGTGAACTGGGCGCTGATTCTAATGTCGATTCGTCGACGGCGATTGCCATGGCCGTGCCAACCGCGCCCGCCAGTAATGCCACCGGCATGCTTGGGCCCCTACGTAGCGACGCTGCTACACCTAGAAAGTCGCCGCTTATCGCTTCCGGCCCTCAAGTCGAAGCGCTGCGTAACTATATCTCGCGTAAGTACAAAGTAGCCTATGACGCCACCGGTTCGCTGGTGAATACCGTGTATAGGGTAGGTCGTGAAAAACAGCTTGATCCGCTTTTGCTGCTTGCTGTCATTGCCATTGAATCGCGCTACAACCCGTTTGCGGAGAGCCATGTTGGTGCCCAGGGTCTCATGCAAGTCATGACGAACGTGCACCAGGATAAGTTCGATGCCTTGGGCAAGAAAGACGCCCTGGATCCCATCGCCAATATCAACGTTGGCGCCACGATCCTGAAAGACTGCATCGCGCGCCGAGGTTCGGTTGATGCGGGTCTGGCGTGTTATGTCGGTGCCTCCGGCCCGGACGACAACGGCTATGGTGCCAAAGTGCAGGCCGAACGTCGCCGTCTGGCGCTGGCTTCTGGCATTGCCCTAGCTCGCGATTGATCCCGAGGTTCACCTCCAAAGTGCTTTGGTACTTTGGCGGTGAACCGACGACGCGAGAGAGGGAAACTTGCCTTGCACTATTGCCTGATTCGCCAGGCGCCGTTCACCCTTTAAAGCAGTTTGCCCATGCGTGCCACGGCTTCTTCCAGGCGGTCCAGGCCTGTTGCATAGGAAAAGCGCATGGTGTGATGACCGTGTGCTGGGCCGAAATCCAGGCCAGGCACGGCGGCGATGCCGCCTTCATACAGCAACCGATGTGAGAATGTGGCGCTGTCCACACCAAGATTGCTGATGTCCGCATAAATATAGAAAGCGCCATCGGGCTTAACTGGCACCTCGATGCCAAGCCGTTCGAACGCAGGCAGCAGGTAATCGCGGCGTTGCTTGAATGCGGCCCGACGGTGCTCGAACGTTCTCAGCGCGTCCGGCGTGAAGCAGGCAAGTGCCGCATGTTGCGCCAAGGTCGAGGCGCAGATGGCCAGGCTGGCTGCAATTTTTTCCACGGCGGAAATCATGGACTCGGGGACGATCATCCAACCCAGGCGCCACCCGGTCATGTGGAAATACTTCGAGAAGCTGTTGATAACAATAATGTCATCGTCCAGCGTCAACGCAGACCTTGGCTGGCCTTCATACGACAGACCAAGATATATTTCATCGACGATGCTGAACCCTTGGCGCGAGCGAACCTCAGCCAGGATTTCAGCCAGTTCGTCATGGGCAATGGACGTGCCCGTCGGGTTGCTCGGTGAAGCAATGAGCACGCCCTGCGTGGCTGGCGTCCAGTGGTCTCGAACATCTTGCGCAGATAATTGGAAGCGCTTGGCTGATGTGCTGGGAATCAAGCGCGGCACCCCGCCAGCAGCCAGGACGAAATTGCTGTTGGCTGGGTAGGACGGATCGGGCATCAGCACCTCACCTCCCTGATTCACCAACGCAGCGCAAGCCAGCGTTAGCGCACCCGAGGCGCCTGAGGTCACAATGACGCGGGCCGGATTGATCTTGGCGCCGAACTCCGTATGGTAGAAATCGGCAATAGCTTGGCGCAATGCACTCAGGCCTGCCGACGGGCTATAACCACTCAGACCCGCACGCGCCGCAAGCTCCAAGGCTTCCACGACCTGGGGCGGCGCGGTAAAGTCCGGTTCGCCGATACCCAGGCTAATAATGTCCTTGCCCGCCGCCTGCAGTGCCTGCGCTTGTTTGAAGAGTTCCATTACATGGAACGTCAGAAAATCATTCGTGCGTGTGGCAAGGCGGGGCATGATGAATCTCGAAGCGAAAAAGGAATTGTAGTCATGCAGCCATCTCGGCGCGCTTTCCTGATGGGGAGGCGGCCCGCCCAAACACCATGGGCGGCATTTCGGCAACGGCTGGCCTTAACCTGTCAGGGGGAAGTACTGGATCTCAGTACGTCAACCGGTCACGGGTTGGCACTACTGACACCGGCCCGGGCGGCAGATGTCACGAGTGCTCGTGCGCTTTGCGCAGAATATGGCGTGAGCCTGGCACTGGACGGCACTGCTGCCGCCATCGACGATATGGGCAAACCGCAGCTACGTGTGAACCCGTCGCTTTTAACCGCGTTGACACCTATGGGCGGAGCCAGACCCAGTTTTCGAGTCGAACCCGGTGCTTGTGCTGGTGAATTGGCTCTTGCTGGCTTGACGCAATTTGATCATGTAGCGCCCACTCTGACTGTGGCCGCGTGGTTGGCCGAGTCGCACGCCTTACCGACAGGAGCGTGTGCATTGTCCGGACTTTTAAGCGTACAAGTGTTGTTCGCCGATGGCGTTGAGGAGACTCTGGGGCCATTCGGCACGCTAGATACACAGCCCTTGCGTTCAGCAACTGTCCAGCGTCTGGTGCCAGCACTATTTCAACTCGCGAACAGCGCTGACGCCAAAATTTGCCAGGCAAGCGATGTCTGGCCAGGTAGTTATCGGTTAGACGCACTATTGCCGCAGTCACCTGCTACGGTAAATCTGGCTCATTTGTTGCTTGGCCACGGCGCAAGCCTGGCTTGGATCGACAGCATGATTCTGGAGATACCTGCCTTCAATACGAGCCCCGTTGACCAAACGCGGAACACGATTTCCGATACGGCAAAAAACGATATTGGAGAGGCAGCGGCCAGACTGGATTTCCGGATCAAATCGATGTTCGATGTCGGCGGGTTGTTTCCTGGATTGCGCTAAACCATGGTGTATATCCAGCGCGGCTGGAGGGTAAGATAACGGCAGTCTGAGCACAGACGCGCTTTCTTTTTCCGTGCCTCAGGATCAGAATTCCCACTCTCCGTGTTTCACAATTAAATAGCCAAGCCACTATGGATGCCAATTTTCGCAAAGCCGCGCTCGAATATCACGAGCAGGGTCGCCCCGGCAAAATCTCGGTAACACCAACCAAGCAATTGACTAACCAGCGCGATCTGGCGCTGGCGTATTCGCCCGGTGTGGCGGCGGCCTGTGAAG
>JBEBWV010000105.1:0-18289 GCA_040391965.1 Achromobacter deleyi
TCTGGTGGCCTGGGGCGGAATCGAACCACCGACACAAGGATTTTCAATCCTCTGCTCTACCGACTGAGCTACCAGGCCAACGAAGACCGCAACTATACACAATTTTTCGACCCTGTGCACGCCAAAGGGCAGAAAAATGGGGTCGAATACTAAAAATCTTTAAAAAAGATGTTTTTCAGGGTGGTGTGGCCGCTTTGCCACGCCTTGCTGGATGAGGGTAACCCCGAGAGGTATAATCGATAGTTGTTCGCTGTTACAAATATGCACGCCTTTATGGGTGGTCGCGCCATCCTTCTTCCATGTCGGTAGCTGTACTTGCCTTCGGTCTGAATCACACTTCCGCGCCGGTTTCGGTTCGGGAGCGCGTTTCCATGCCTGTTGACTTGGTGAAGCCCGCGTTGGAAGGGCTGCGTTCGGCGTTTGGTGGGTCTGTTCGTGAAGCCGCCATTCTGTCGACCTGTAATCGCACCGAAATCTACTGTGCGGCCGATGGTCATGTCGCCGAGCAGTTGCCGGCCTGGTTGGCGGAGTACAACCGTCTAGATGCTGGCGACTTGCGCCCGCATCTGTATCGCCATCATCAAGACAATGCCGTGCGTCACGCGTTTCGTGTGGCAAGCGGCCTTGACTCCATGGTGTTGGGCGAACCCCAGATTCTCGGTCAGATGAAAGACGCTGTGCGCGCAGCCGGTGAAGCCGGTTCGTTGGGCACGCTCTTGCATCAAATGTTCCAACGCACGTTCTCGGTGGCTAAAGAAGTCCGCTCGCAAACCGCTATCGGTGCGCAATCGGTGTCTATGGCTGCGGCCGCCGTGCGTCTGGCAGAACGGGTGTTTGGCAATCTTGATCAGGCGCGCACGCTGTTTATCGGTGCGGGCGAAATGATTGAACTCTGTGCCACGCACTTTGCCGCCCAGCATCCGCGCAGCATGGTGGTGGCTAATCGCACCGTCGAGCGTGCCGAGGCGCTGGCCGGGCGTTTTTCCGCCAGCACCATGAAACTGTCGGACCTGACGGAACGGCTGTCTGAGTTTGACGTCATCGTTTCCTGTACGGCGAGCTCCTTGCCCATCCTCGGTTTGGGGATGGTGGAAAGAGCCACCCGCCTGCGCCGTCACCGGCCGATGGTCATGATTGACCTGGCTGTGCCGCGCGACATCGAACCTGAAGTCGGTCGTCTGGACGACGTCTATCTGTATTCGGTCGATGACTTGGGTCGCCTGGTTCAAACCGGCACCGATGCGCGTCGTGCAGCCGTCGTACAAGCCGAAGCCATTATTGAAACGCGCGTTCAGGGCTTTATGCACTGGATGCAATCGCGTGAAGTGGTACCCGTTATTCAAGAGCTGCATCAGGCAGCCGAAGACGTGACTGCCGCTGAACTGGATCGCGCCCGCCGCCTCTTGGCGCGTGGCGAGTCGCCCGAAGCCGTGTTGGAACAACTGGCGCACGGGCTCACGCAAAAATACCTTCACGGGCCGCTGGCGGCGTTGAACCGCAGCGAGGGCGATGAGCGCAAGCAACTGCTTGCCTGGATGCCGCGCCTCTTTCCCAGCCGCGACAAACGTCGTTAGCTGATCTGCCCCACGTCCCGCCTACAGGCGGGCGTTCGCGTTTTGGGCGCCCGTATCCGCTTCTCGCTTTTCTTGGTATTCCCCCGTTATGAAATCTTCCATGCGCAGTCGGCTTGAGCAGCTGTCTCAACGCTTGATCGAGGTCGACGCTTTGTTGGCTCAACCTGAGACCGCCGCCGATATGGATCGGTTTCGCAAGCTCTCGCGTGAGCGTGCCGAGCTGGAGCCGGTGGTCGCTGCCTTTGCCGCGTTTACCGGCACAGAAGACGATTTGGCGACAGCACAAGAGATGTTGTCGGACCCCGAATTGAAATCCATGGGCGAAGAAGAGATCAAGACGGGGCGTATCAAGCTTGAAGAGCTGGAAGCTGCCCTGCAGAAGCTTTTGCTGCCACGGGACCCTAATGACGGACGCAGCTTATTCCTGGAAATTCGCGCAGGTACGGGCGGCGACGAAAGCGCGCTCTTCTCCGGTGACTTGTTGCGCATGTATTCCCGCTATGCCGAGCAGCGAGGTTGGCGCGTCGAGTTGATGTCTGAAAGCGCCTCGGAAGTGGGTGGCTACAAGGAAGTCATTGCACGCATTGACGGGGACGGTGCCTATGGCCGGCTGAAGTTCGAGTCGGGTGCACATCGCGTGCAACGCGTGCCTGCTACCGAAGCGCAAGGTCGCATTCACACCTCTGCCTGCACGGTAGCCGTAATGCCCGAAGCCGATGAAATGGCTGCAATTGTCATTAATACCAGTGACTTGCGCATTGACACCTTCCGCGCCAGCGGAGCGGGTGGTCAGCACATCAACAAGACCGATTCCGCGGTGCGCATTACGCATTTGCCGACCGGACTGGTGGTGGAATGCCAGGATGATCGCTCGCAACACCGCAACAAGGACAAGGCCATGCAGGTCTTGGCGGCACGTCTGAAAGACAAAGAAGTGCGCGAGCGCCAAAGCAAGGAAGCGGCAGAGCGCAAGAGCCTGATTGGTACGGGTGACCGCTCAGAACGCATCCGCACCTATAATTTCCCGCAAGGACGCGTCACAGACCATCGCATCAACCTGACGCTGTACAAGTTGCAGCAGATCATGGAAGGTGACCTGGAAGAGCTGACTGGCGCATTGATCGCTGAACACCAGGCCGAACTCTTGGCGGCGCTGGGCGACGATATTTGACGTAGGCAGCAGGGATGGTAGTGTGGGCGCTGAGGCGAAGCCGCATAGTGGTTGTATGACCAATGTGCTGGCATGAAGCAAGGGTGCTGTAGTCGAGGCACCCCGATACAAAGAGGCGAACCTGCACGATGACACAATTACTATCTCTTTTGCAGGATGTCCGCTTGCCGCGCCTGGAGGCGCGGATGTTGCTGGAACATGTGCTGAAAAAGCCGCGGGCCTGGTTGTTGGCCCACGATACCGACACGCTGGAGCCCGCCGTGGCGGACGCCTATGAGGCGTTGGCTACGCGTCGCCTCGCGGGTGAACCCATGGCCTATCTGGTAGGCCAGCGCGAGTTCATGGGGCATGTGTTTCGGGTAACGCCAGATGTGTTGATCCCGCGTCCCGATACTGAATTACTGGTCGAAACCGCGCTGGAATGTGTGGCCGACTTGGCAGCACCTGCCATTCTTGACCTGGGAACAGGTTCCGGCGCGATTGCTATTTCTATTGCCATGGCGCGCGGCGATGCCCGTGTCATGGCGTCTGATGTCAGTGCCGAGGCGCTTAACGTGGCGGCGGGCAATGCCTGGAACCTGGCGGCCTCCGTGCGGTTTGTGCAGGGCAGCTGGTATGAGGCCGTGCCCCCGGGCGAAGGCTTTGACCTGATCGTCTCTAATCCGCCCTATATTGCGCAGACCGACAAACATTTAAGCCAGGGTGATTTGCGCTTTGAGCCCCGCTCAGCGCTCACCGATGGGGCCGACGGCCTGCAAGACCTTGCCACCATTGTTTCAGGGGCGGCCAGCCGCCTCAAGCGCGACGGCGCCCTCTGGGTGGAACATGGGTGGGATCAGGCGGCAGCCGTGCGCGATTTGCTCACGGCTGCTGGTTTTACCGAAGTGGAGAGCCGCAAGGACTTGGCGGACATTGAACGCATTTCAGGAGGGCGTCGCCCGGGCGGTCCGTCTGTGATGGATGTCCGGCCATTGCACCTGACCACGACTGAATGAACACGGTGGGGCACTCTGTGCCTGCCAAAATCCGGGGTCACCGACGAAATTCCCGGCTGTACTTATAATTGACCTATTCCGATTTGCCTGCCTACGAGACCACTATGAGCGACGTTCAAGAATTCCTGCGCGAAACCGTGACTCAACATCCTGTTGTGTTGTTCATGAAGGGCACCGCCCAGTTTCCGCAATGCGGTTTTTCCGGCCGCGCCATCCAGATACTGAAGGGCTGTGGCGTGAAGAAGTTAGTAACGGTCAATGTGCTGGATGATGATGATGTGCGTCAGGGCATCAAGACCTTCTCCAATTGGCCCACCATTCCGCAACTCTACGTGTCGGGTGAGTTCATCGGCGGTTCGGACATCATGAATGAGATGAACGAAAGCGGTGAGCTCAAGACGTTGCTGGAGCAGTCAGGCGCCACGGCGTGAAGCCTGTGCGTCGACTGATTATCGGCATCACCGGCGCCACGGGCGCCATCTACGCGGTACGCATGCTTGAAGCATTGCGCGGCGTGGAAGATGTGCAGACGCATCTGGTGGTGTCGGCCTCCGGCGTGCTGAACATCAAGCACGAGCTCGATGTCAGCCGCCACGATGTCTACGCGCTTGCCGATCATGTGCATAGCGTGCGCGACGTGGGGGCCACACTGGCCAGTGGTGCGTTTCAAACCGCTGGCATGGTGATCGTGCCTTGCTCCATGCGTACGTTGGCGGCGGTGGCTCACGGGCTGTCGGACAACCTGATTACGCGCGCGGCCGACGTCACGCTAAAAGAACGGCGGCGTTTAGTGTTGATGGTGCGTGAAACGCCCTTCAATCTGGCGCACTTGCGCAATATGACGGCTGTCACGGAGATGGGCGGTATTGTGTTTCCGCCCTTGCCTGCGTTCTATCACCGGCCGCAATCCATAGAGCAAATGGTGGATCACACCGTGGCTCGCGTGCTGGAGATGCTCGATATTATTGTGCCCGGCCCGCACTGGGAAGGCACCTGAGTGTCCACGTATAGGCGCACGTCAGTGCGCCTATACGTACATCCAGATCACGGTAAGTAAGCGAACGGGCAGCACCATCGCACCGCCCGACGTTCGTGCTACTCCACCAGACCCAAGCCATTCAATGCGCCCAAATTCTCGGGCCATTGACGCTTGCGTGCGTTTTGCAGCTCGATGCGCGCCCATGCCATCCAGCCCGCCCATTCAATACGTTTATCCCATGCGGTGCCCCATGCCTGCAGGGCTGCCAGGCCTGCGCTGGCGTGCTGTTGCGCAGCATCGAAGTCGCCATTGGTCAGCGCCAACTGGGCCAGCAGCAAGCGAGGTTCACCCACCCAGGGGTTGTGCGCCACAGCGGCTTCCAGCAAGTGGCGCGCGCTGTCGACTTCGGTCAGCGGATGCATGCGCGTAATGACTTGCCAGTACAAGGCACTGGCGGCAGCTTCGTCTCCCGCAGACAAGACGGCGCGGCAATGATCGAACGCGGGCGGAACGGGAATGCCGGTGTCCGCTGGCAAGGTGGACAGCGGGTGCAACAGGCGCGACAACATATTGAGAATGTTCGCAGGCGGTTTGAGCGGCCCTGGCCAGAGTGAGGCGACCCAATGGGTTTTCAGTTCGCGGCGCTGTTGATAGGGGTAGCCCGCGAAGATTTCGTCTTGCCAGCTATGCCATTGCTCGCCGATGTCTGCCGCCGACACCACGATGAATGCGGCGACTTGCCGGGGCGTGAACGTGAAGCGCTGGCCATCGGCGCCTTCCAGCGTCAACCCTTCAGGGCCGGTGCCCTGGCCTTCGAGAATGGCCTGAACGAATTTGGTACGTGGCATGGCGCAGAAGAGACTGACCCAGGCTTCGGCCTCTTCGCCCAAGGCCTCACGCAAGGTGCTGCGTTCGCTTTCTCGATCAAACAAGGTGAGGTCGACATATTCATTGCCGTACACGCTGTGAAAAAGTCCCAGCATGCGAACTTCGCGAGGCTGATTCCAGAGGGTGAGCGTCCGGTAGACGCCAAGCAAGTGGTGCTTGAACGTGCCGGCCTTGTGCCAATCTTCGCCTGCGCTGCGCGCGAACAGCATGTCTAGCAGCGCGGGCAGGTCGGCATCGACGGCCGAGTAGTGATCGGCGAGCAGGGCGCGCGCATGGGGATGCAACTCGGGGTGCAATTCGGAGGCTGACGTCATAGTGTGAGGACCGTGCAATCAAGAATGACTGATAAGTCCGTATTGTCTCCCCATCGAGTCCGGTTCTATATAGCTTTAATGTATTTAGATATTGGCAATGATCGCTTCCGGTTTTGATGAGCCGTCCGTAGAATCCGGACTCGGTTTTTCTTTTTCCTCTTTCCTGTACTAGCGAGACTCTCATGCGCATTCGCCACACTCTGGCTGCCCTTGTCACCTTGATCGGCTTTGCTGCCACTGCGCCTGTAATGGCCCAGGAGGCCGAGTTGAAAGTGGGCGTCACGGCGGGCCCGCACGCGCAAATAGGCGAGGTCGTCAAAGGCGTGGCGGCGAAAGAGGGTTTGAAGGTCAAGCTGGTGGAATTCAGCGATTTCATCCAACCTAATGCCGCACTGGATGCGCGTGAGTTGGACATCAATATTTATCAACACAGGCCGTTCCTTGAAGCGCAGAACAAGGCGCGCGGCTACAAGCTGGTGCCGGTGGCGACGGCCGTGGTTCAGCAAATGGGTATTTACTCCAAGCGAGTGAAGTCCTTGGCCGATTTGCAGCAAGGCGCCACGGTGGCGATCCCCAACGATCCGACGAACGGTGCGCGCGCCCTGTTGGTGTTGCAGGCGGCGAATCTGATCACGCTCAAACCTGGCGTGACGGTAACGGCGTCGCTGTTTGATGTGATCGACAATCCGAAGAATCTGAAGTTCGTGGAAATTGAAGCCGCGCAGTTGCCGCGTTCACTGACAGATGTGGATGCAGCGGCGGTGAATTCGGCTTATGCCATTCCGGCTGGCCTGTCGCCCGCAAACGACGCGTTGGCGTTGGAAAGCAAAGATGCGCCGTTTGCTGCAGTGGTGATTGCTGCGCGCGAAGATAACAAGAACGATCCGCGCATTGCGCGCTTTATCAAGGCGTATCAGTCTGATGAGGTGAAGGCGTTTGTGGCCAAGCAATTCCCGGGCGCGTACACCACGTCCTGGTAATTCGGAGCGCACGCACGGACTCAGGCGGAGATGTGATTTCGTAAGACGCGGGTTGCAGGGGGGCTAGCCCCGCCTGCAACCCGTTCGCGTTTGACTCGGTGCCTTCCGCGCTGGCGCGGGTCTGAGCTTCAGCCTTGCGCCGGCACCAGATAGGTTTTTTGGTAGTGCACCGTGAAGGTTTTCAGGGCCGCCAGGGCTTTGTGCGGGTCGTGGCCCGGTTTGACCAGGAAACTGTCAAAGCCTACGCGAGCCTGGTAGTGAATGGTGTCGATCATGACATCGCCCACAGCACGCAGTTCCTGCGTCCACCCGTAGCGGGTGCGAAGCAGTTGCGCCAGGGAATAGCCGCGTCCGTCGGTATAGACCGGGAAGTCAATGGCAATAAAGGCGATGCCTGTCGGGTCGATGGTGTCGCTGCCGTCGGCCAGCGTGTGCAGGTCGGCGTCAGGGCCGAGAAGAATGGCTACAGGGTTCTTGTGAGCGCTTAGCGTGACGCGTGACGTGTTCCAGGTGGCAAGCGGGACGATCCAGCCGGGCTCGTCTGCAGGCACCTGGCCTTCGGGCGCAACCTCGGGCTCAGGCGTGAAGACACGCCAGGTGTCGGCCTCAAGCTGGCCGTGCCGGATCAAATGTGGCCCGGGGGCGTCGTGGGCGTAGACCTCAGACATGAGCCTCCTCCTGAGCGGGTTTGGCGAAAGCCGGGTCGGCGTAAACGTCTTGCTTGAAGGGGTCGATGCCGACCCGATCAACGACATCAATAAAGCGTTCTACTTCGCTATCACGCAGGCCGAGGTAGGTGCGGATCAATCTGTCCACGACACCCGGGATCTGGTCGCGGGCGAAGGAAGGGCCAATGATGCGTCCGATGGCTGCACCGCCACCACGGGTAGATTCGATGTCGGCTAAGGGTTTGGCCGCCCCGTTCTGGCGCCCGCCGATAGTGATTTGATACCACTCCTCGCCTGCTTTATCCACACCCAGAATGCCAATGTGGCCCACGTGGTGATGGCCGCAAGCGTTGATGCAACCCGAGATATTCAGGTCCAGCTCGCCAATTTCGAAGAGGAAGTCCAGGTCATCGAACTTGCGCTGAATGGCTTCTGCCACGGGAATGGAGACGGCATTGGCCAGCGCGCAGAAGTCTCCGCCCGGACAGGCAATGATGTTGGTGAGCAGGCCGATGTTCGACGTGGCCAGGCCGAGTGCGTCTAGCTTTTGCCACAGTTCAAACAGGCGCGAACGGCGTACGTCAGCCAGGATCAGGTTTTGTTCGTGCGAGACGCGCAGCTCACCAAACCCATACTCGTCGGCCAGGTTTGCCACGGCGTCCATCTGGTCTGCGGTGATATCGCCGGGGGGCACACCCGTTGCTTTCAACGAGGCAGTGACCGCTACGTAGCCCGCTACAGAGTGGGGGTGCACGTTGGTGCGCAGCCAGCGCGCAAAGCGCGAGTTTGCGGCCGCCTCCAGGGCGCTGTCATCGCTCTCTTGCGCCGCGCCGGCGTCATACTGCGGCTGCGTGAATCGTGCGGAAATGGTGTCGACGAAAGCTTGCGTAATGGTGTCCGGGCCGCCTTTGATGGGTTGCCATGCCTCATCGACTTGCTGTGCGAAGACTTCGGGTGTGAGGTCTTTGACCAGAATCTTGATGCGCGCTTTGTACTTGTTGTCGCGGCGGCCATGCAGGTTATAGACCCGCAGCGTAGCCTGCATGTAGGTCAGCAGGTCTTGCCAGGCCACAAACGGATTGATGAGTTTGCCTACGATGGGTGTGCGTCCCAAGCCGCCACCGACCCACACGCGAAAGCCAAGTTGCCCATCGCGTTCAACCGCTTGCAAGCCGATGTCATGCACACCGACGGCGGCACGGTCTTGCACGGCGCCACTGACTGCGATTTTGAATTTGCGAGGCAGGAAGGCGAACTCGGGATGCAGGGTTGACCACTGACGGATGATTTCGCACCAGACGAGTGGGTTCACCAATTCATCGGGTGCCACGCCAGCAAAGTGGTCAGTGGTGGTGTTGCGAATACAGTTGCCGCTGGTTTGAATCGCGTGCATTTGCACGGTGCTCAATTCGGCAAGAATATCCGGCACATCTTCCAGTTTGGGCCAGTTGAACTGAATGTTCTGGCGGGTGCTGAAATGGCCATAGCCACGGTCCCACTTACGCGCCACATGCGCTAGCGTGCGCAGTTGGCGCGAGGCCAGAATGCCGTAGGGAATGGCCACGCGCAACATGGGCGCGTGACGTTGTATATAGAGGCCGTTTTGCAGGCGCAGTACGCGAAAGTCATCTTCGCTTAGCTGGCCGTCGAGGAAGCGGCGTGTCTGGTCGGCGAATTGCGCGACGCGCTCTTCAACCAGTTGCTGATCGATGGGGTCATACACGTACATGTCTTACTGCCCTTGAGGATGCGATGGCCAGCCGCGGGGCGGGCAACACGTCGAGGCGAGGCGCGTTCCATGCCAGAAAACAGGCAGAGAAGGCGGGGCGCCCCGCGTATTGAGCGCGGGCTCGGTTCTATCCTCATAACCGTAACAGGCAGGCATTCCCCTCGTCTAAGTCATTGTGGTAATAAGGTAGGAGCCTGTAGTTGTGAGCGGGGCCGTGCAAGCCCTCAGCGTGTCAGCTCAGAATGCCGCCTTACAGGGCCGCATTTACGGCCAGGCGAGCCACCCAAATGAGCAAGACGACAAAGCAGGCCGCCAGAAAGAGACCCGTCAGAATCAAGGGAACCGGCTTGTTATTGGCAATGTCCTGGTCGTAGCCACGACCGCGGCGCACGCCAAAAAAACCCCAAAGTACGGATTTCACGGTGCGTAGCCAGGCCAACATGTCGAGTTCCTCTTCTATATAGAGATCGCGGCACGTGAAAGCGCAGGTGCCGTCTTGACTCACTGTAGGTCAGGCCGCCAAAAGAAAACAGATGCAGATTCGGCCTTGTCAGGCGTATCAGATGACCGGTGGGACGCCTGTCGGCTCATGCGGCGGGGTCAGCCCGCCGATACCACGCACGATATGCTCCAGCAGCTCACGCGCCGCCGGGGTAATGTGACGACCCGCGCGGCTCAAGACTTGCAGGCTGCCTTGGTTCAGGATGGGGTTGTGCAGGGGTAGGCTGGCCAGGCGTTGCGCCTGCATGTCAGCGGTGACGGCGATGGGCGGGCTCAAGGCATACCCGATGCCTGCCGCGGCGAATTGCCAGAGCGCTTTGAATGACGAGGTGGTGAGCACGTTGCGCAAGCGCACCTGCTCGCTGATTTCAGCCGCTTGAATGTGCTGGCGCACCCCAAAGCCTTCTTGCAGGGCGGCGCCCGGGTAATCCGCCAGATCGGTCAGAAGCAGGGGGCGATTCAGGCGGGTCAAGGGGTGGTCATCTTTCACGATGGCCCGTATGGGCTCTGGACGCGAGAAGTGTGTGCGCAGCCGTGCGTCATTGGGTGGCTGAAACACTAAACCTATATAGGCACGGTCATCGATGATGCGCTGCGCGATTTCCGAGGTGCGTGCCACGTCGATATCCAGGGTGACCTCCGGATGGCTGCGCCAATAGCCCGGCAGCACGCAATCAAACATGAGTTCGACAAAACCTTCACCCATCACCAGGTCGATATGGCCGCGCTCGGCGTTGCGCAGGCTATCGATTTCCGAGAAGAAGCTCTCCTGAATGTTTTGCTGGCGTTTGACGTAGCGCGCGAGCACATGGCCGGCGTCGGTAGGCACAACCCCACGGCCGCGCCGCTCGAACAGTGCCATCCCGCAGTCCCGTTCCAGCGCGGCAATGGCCCGGCTGACGGCTGACGGGTCCATCTCCAGCACTTCAGCCGCACCGCGCACGGAACCCCGACTCATGACTTGCATGAAGTAGTGCGTGCGGCGAGCGTCGAGTTTTTCGTCCATGAGGCATTTCGCAAAAGAAGAGAGAAATTGCGGCAAAAAAGCTGCATTACACTTCTCGGGGTTTACCCTTGATATTTTCATTCAATGCAAAATTCTCCCGGGAAGCAGTCAAGTGTTGCATTTTATGCAACGCAAATCCAGCGCGGCGGTCATGGTTGCGCGCTACCTGTGCCGCGAAAATCCCGAGGCCGCACTGTGCACCGGCACGGATGCGCCATTGCCATGCGTGGCGCCCACCTCAAATAGATCAGCACGTTTTCAGGGGAAATCGATGTTAAACGCCAGTAGCCATCTGGCCGCGCCTTCCATGTCGGTCGCCGCGCGCGTCCGCATGCTGGCCGCCGTTTTGTTGGTAGTGGTCATTTCCGAAGCCATCGGAAGCGCCACCTTTTCGGTAGGGCCGGGCAAGATCATTCTGCAGCCAATGCTGTGGGCAATTTTCATTGGCGCGGTGCTGGCGGCTTGTGCACAACGTGGTCCAGCCTCGTTGCGCATTGATACCGCGATCCAGACGCGTATTGGCAGCTATCTGCAATATGCCTTGCTGCCCTTTCTGGCCAAGCTGGGTTTGATGGTGGGCGGTGCACTGCCCCAGGTTCGCGAAGCCGGCTGGGCGCTGGTGTTCCAGGAGTTCGGGCACTTCTTCGGCACCATGGCCATTGGCCTGCCCTTGGCCTTGCTGTTGGGCATCAAGCGTGAAGCGATCGGCGCCACCTTCTCCGTGGGTCGCGAGCCCAGTCTTGCCATTATTGGCGAGCGCTACGGCATGAATTCGCCTGAGGGGCGTGGCGTGATGGCTGAATACATCACGGGTACGGTCATCGGCGCGCTGTTTGTGGCGGTCTTGGCCGGTTTCATTACCAGCCTGAATATTTTTGATCCCCGGTCGCTGGCGATGGGGGCGGGCGTGGGTTCGGGCAGCATGATGGCCGCCGGAGTGGGTGCCATTGCCTCGCAACAGACGCCGGAAGTCGCGCGTCATGTGGCCGCCCTGGCTGCGGCTGCCAACTTGTTGACGACCGTCGTGGGTGTGTACTTCACGTTGTTTATCTCGTTGCCGACCACGATCTGGTTGTATGGCAAGTTGGAGCCCGTGCTGGGCCGTTTCTCGCGCAGCAAAGAGGAATCGCCTGCAGCCGTGGCTGCAGTCACCGCACAGGATGCGCCTGCTCACAATGCCCCGTTGAGTTTCGGTGATCGTCTGACGGCGTATGTGGCCTGCGGCCTGTTTGCCCTGGTGGGTAACCGCTTGGGTTACAACGTGCCCTTCATGGATGCCTTGCCGGGCATGGCGTTCATCATCTTGCTGGTGGTCGTGGCCGATACGCTGTTGCGCGTGTTGCCCAAGCTGCCGGCGGTGTTTGTGTTGTCCGTGCTGGCCATGACGGCAGGTTGCCCAGGCGTCTTGCCTTACTCGGAAGAGATCATCGGTATGGTGAATAAGGTCAACTTCTTGCCCTTCACGACGGTGATTCTGGCAATGGCTGGTTTGTCCATTCTGAAAGATCTGCCCGCGTTTCGTAAGCTGGGCTGGAAGATTGTGGTGGTGTCGTTGGCGGCCAATGCTGGCACGTTCCTCGGTGCCACGATGATTGCAGAGTTCTTCCACTAACCTGCAGGATCGGGCGGGGTGATTGCGCTTCCTCCCGATCTCGCTACGTGGCAAATACGACTTGCCCCCCAAACGTTGAGATAACGTTTGGGGGGCAAGTCGTATTCATCGTGGCGTTATGCTCTGCCTTCCATGTTCTGCTTACTGGGCAAGCATGATCCATGCCGCCACGGGGCTGTCAGACTTTCATCGCCTTCGATGGCAAGTGCAAAGGCTCGGCATGCATCGCATCAATGGCCTGCGCCACGTCGCGCAATTGCTCAAAAAATACTTCACTCTGTCCGTGCATGGCACGCATATCAGAGGTGGTCAATGATGTGTCGGAAACGTCCAGCACGTTGAGCGCCGCTTGTGGAATGCCATCCGGCCTGTGGTTGGTCAGGGTGTGTGTCTTCATGGGGGGAGTAGGCGGTACCGCCTTGCGCTGCGTATCGGGTTGTGTGACTGTTGCCGTGCTGAGCATGGTGTCTACGGGGCGAATCTGCTCCAACTTCTGTTTCGCGGCTTGTGCCGATTTCGTATCTCGGTCAGCTTGCTTCGCTTCTTTGACTGCGGCGGCGTAGGTCGCCTGCGCGTTCTGCTGGATGGCCTCAAACTCTTCTTTGATCTGTTCGAATTCACCCGCGAATGACTGCGCTCGCCGCAGCGTCGAAGGTCGTGGGCTGCTGACGGGTGCATCAACGAAAGTGTTGTTCAGCGCCACTTTGGCCGCTCCGGCGTCTCGGCTGAGGCTGGAGGCTTGCTCAATTTGCCTGTTCCGGGCTTGCTCCAGTCGAGAAACCGTTTCCGTTGCACGAGAGGTGTCGTTCTGGCGCTCGTTGAGCACGCGTTGTGCGCTCGTCACGCGGTCGTTGTTTGATTGATTAATGCGGGACAGCTCTCCTACCTTGCTCTCAAGGGTCTTCAACGCTGCTCTGGCCCCATTGAGCGCATCTTGCCCGCGCTCGCGATGGTTTCTTTCTGCCTCGCTCATTTCTAGTCGTGAGATTCGTAGCGTGTTGCGAGCAGTCTCTATTTGATTGCGCGCGTTGGATTCGTTGGATTGGGCCTGATTAATGTTCTGCGTGGCGGTCTGCACGCGGGAGGACGCCTGGCTCAAGGTATTGCGGGCTTGCCGGATGTTATTGGCGTTGTCGACGGCGCCGCGCATATTCGAAAAAATATCGAATACACGGCGCGCCTTGTCTGCGGGCAAGTCTTTGAGCAAAGCCGGGTTGGACGTTACCTGCTCCCAGGCTCGCCGCAGCCCCTCTTCAGTGCCTACTGCTCGGCTGGCGAGCGAGGCGATGGCGTACACCTGCATCAGGCTGGCATCAAGGCTGCCGCCTCCATTAAAGCTGGTGGTGTTGACTGATGAGCCTTTTTTGAGATTGATGCTCTTTGCCAGTCCTTCCAGCTCGCTACGATGCGCCTTGTTGCCGTAGGCCATGAGCTGATTGAAGTCTGTTGGCCCCGACATGTGTGACGCCGCAGACGTCAAGCGATCTATTTGAGACTGAGCATGATTGACCTCGGATTGGGCACTGCTTTTCGCAGACTGGGCAGCACGAAGTGCATCCGAAGCACGGGTGAGATTGCGCAGCCGATCATCCAGCACGTTCTGTGCGCTGGTCACATTTTTTTGCGCTTGAATCAGGGCATCCGACGTGCCGCCAGCGATATTGCTGGCGCGCGTCAACTCGGCAAGCACGTCTTTTGCTCGGGCCAGCTCCTGTTGGGCCTGATTGAGCTTTGTCTGGCCATCTTGTTGGGTAATTTGGCTTTGTTTGAGCGCTCGTTGCGCGTTTTGAGCAAGTTCGGTCTTGGTAGCCAGGTCTTTCTTCGCCACCGCCGCATCCTGCGCTGTCTGATCAGCCAGTTTTCTCGCGGCGTCCGCGTCTTGCTCAAGCTTCGTGACCTTGGCACTTTCTTGCTGATACTGGGTGTGCGCGGCGGCGTGCCCTGACGTGCGCGCTCCGTTGATAGCGGCGCTGGCGCTCACCTGTTCTTCGGAGATGCTGTTTATTTGGTGTGTTAGTTCTCGCACCCGGCCTCGCATGAGGGTGAGCCAGCCGGCGGCGCCAAGTGATGCTGTTGGATCTTCTGACGCGTGGCTGGGTGCACTGAGCACGGGAGGATGCCCATGCATGCCAATCGGACTCATCGGTGTTGCGCGCAACGCCACGCTGGCGGGCAATAGTGCTAACGGCGCGGGTGGAGGCGCGACAGCCACGTTGCCGGATTCGGGCGAAACCTCGGCGGTGGTGGCTCGTATGGCCCAGGGCTGCGAAAGGGGAGAGGCGGGTGCGTGTGTCATAGGGGCGGGGGGCGCGAGTTGTTTGATTGCTCGCATTTTTGTCTTTGCCCCGCCCGAGCGCTTGCCTGGAATGCCCAATTTCACGGGCTAAGCCTATCGCGCTCGGCTCCTCCGCCTAATCGATCTTATAGTCCATCCAGGAGGCGACCATATCGTGCAAGCCACCTTCGCTATTGAAGGCTTCACGAGACCCTTCCGCCTTGTTGCGCCCGAGCTCCAGGATGTACATGTAGTCAGACACTTCGGCGCAACGGCGTACGTTCTGGTCGACCAGCACTACCGTCATGCCTTCATCGGCAAAGCCGCGAATGAGGCCATAGATTTCCTTGGAAATCTTGGGTGCCAGCATGGCCGTAGGTTCATCCAGCAAGATCACGGAGGGTTCGATCAGCAACGCGCGACCGAATTCCACGAAGCGTTGTTGACCGCCGCTCATGCTTGAGACGGGATCATTTCGTTTTTGCGCCAAAATGGGGAAGCGGTCGTACACGGAATCAATGCGCTGGCGAACCCGGGCACGGTCTTTGCGAAACGGCCAGCAACCCAGGATGAGATTGTCTTGAACAGACATCTCGCCAAACAGACTGCGATGCTGCGGCACGAAGGCCACGCCGTGGCTGGCGCGTTCATGCGAAGCTTGGGTGCTGATGTCTTCGCCTCGCAGGCTGATGCGGCCGGTGCGCAGCGGCAGGAATCCAAACAGTGTTTTCAACACGGTGGATTTGCCCGCACCGTTCGGCCCAATGACCCCGGTCACTTTGCCGGCACGCGCCTCAATGTTGACGTGGTTCAAGATCGTGATGTCGCCATGGTAGGCGACGGTCACGTCTTCTAATGCAAATACAGGCGTGCTCATATCAGGCTCCCAGGTAGGCTTCGACCACGCGCGGATCGGCGCGCACATGATCGGCGTTGCCCTGGCTCAGGATGGCGCCTTCATTCATGACAATAATGTGGTGCGACAGCTGATAGATGGACGTGAGGTCGTGCGATACCAGCACGACCGAGCAATTGTGCTCACCAGGTAGTTCGCGGATAACTGCAATCAGCAATTGCGCCAGCGCCGGGTTCACCCCGGCGAAGGGCTCATCCAACAGCACCACCTTCGGGCGCGCGACCATAATGCGCGCTAACTCAACCAGCTTTTGCTGACCGCCTGATAGTTCTTCGGCGTAGTTGTGGCGTAAGCGGTGCAGCTCAACTTTGTGCAACCAGTACTCGGACTGCGCATAGCGTTCCGCCGCTGAGCGCCCGGTCTGTTGTTGAGCGACATCCAGATTGTCCAGCAGCGTAAGTTGGCGAAAAATGCGTGGCACTTGAAAAGTGCGCCCCACGCCTAGACGCGCGACCTCATGCACTTGCTTGCCCGCAATATTCTTGCCATCCAGTTCGATGCGGCCTTCGTCCGGCATATAGATGCCGTTCACGCAATTGAGCAGCGTCGTCTTGCCTGACCCGTTCATGCCAATGACGCCGAGAATGGAGCCATGGGGGACATGCACGTCGACACCTTGCAGTGCCACCAGGCCGCCGAAGCGCTTTTTTAGATTACTGATTTTCAACATGTGGCGGGCTCCTGGTTAGCGCAGCGCCTGGCGCCCGAACAAACCGCTAGGACGAATGAAGATCGTGGCGACCATCAAGGCAAAGCCGCAGATGGTGGCAATGGACGGATTGAAGAACACCACAGACACTTGCTCTGTGACGCCAAAGAGCAGTGCGCCTACGAGTGCGCCCACCGGATGCCCCAGTCCGCCAAGCACGATGACGATGAAGCCGATCAAGGTGTAGTCGTTGCCCATGAACGGCGAGAACGCCGGAAATACCATGGCGACCAGCACGCCGCTGACAGCAGCCAGGCCGATACCCAGTCCAAAGGCCACGGCAGACAGACGTTCGGCATTGATACCCACGATGCGCACAGCATCCCGATTCATGATGATGGCGCGCAGCGCCTTGCCCAATTGCGTGCGGTAAAGGAAGAAGGTCAGGATGGCGACAATGAGCAGGGCGATGGTTAAGGCCACGAGGCGCACGGTCGGAATCACGACAGGCCCAAACTTCAGGAACACCGGTTCCATTTCATACGGCAGCGAACGGGCATCGGCATCGAACATCAGCAGCATGAGTGCGCCGAGCATGATGGACACGCCGAACATGAGCAGTAACGAGCTGATTTCCGGATCGTCGGCTTTGCTCAGCCGAGGAATGAGCACGAAATACAGCACATAACCCGCCAGGAAGAAGACGGCAAAGGCCAGGGGTAACGCGACGAGCGGATTAATGCCCGCAAAGTGGAGGAGGTAATAGGCGAAGTACGCGCCCAGCACCAGGAATTCGCCGTGCGCGAAGTTCACGACGCGCAAGACACCAAAAATGACGTTCAGGCCCACGCCAATCAGGCCGTAGATTGCGCCAAGAATCAGGCCGTTGATGAGGCCTTGGATAATCAGTCCGGACATGGGGCCTCCTCAGGCGATGTAGCGACGCAGTTGCGGTTTGCGCTTAATCAGGCTGCCGATAATGCCGCGCGGCAAAAAGAGCATGAGCAAGACGATGATCAAACCCAGCAGTAGCAGGTTCACGACGGGAAATTTCTGCCAGATCACGTGATCGATGCCGAGCAGCGCGGCGGTGCCAATGACCGGGCCCAGAATGGTGCCGAATCCACCCGCCATGGCGTAGATGATGCTTTTGGCGGTGATGAGCACGTGGAAGGCGTATTCCGGATCCACCACGTTGGTGTACCAAGCCTCAATTCCCCCGGCCAACGCCGGAAAAAGTGCGGCAAGCATCCAGGCTTTGAGTCGGGTATTGGGCACATGAATGCCCACGCAGGCGGCGGCGCCGTCGTCATCGCGAATCGCCTTGAGGGCCTTGCCCAGGGACGATACCGATAGCCACGTCACCGTAGCCAGAGTGGCACCCATGACAATCAGCATGGCGTAGTAGCTATGCACCGGATTGTTGACGTTGGACAGAATGATGCCCATGCTGCCGCCGGTAAACGACTGTGGCAGGTTGGAGATGACGAGGCGCACGATAGTGGCCAGTGCCAGGCTGACAATGCCGAAGTACACCCCACGCAGGCGCAAGGTCGGGGCAAGCAATAAGGAAATTGCCACGCCCACGCCGCCGGCGGCCAGCAGGGACGGCAGAATCGGCCAGCCCAGAATTTTGTAGCAGATGCCGGTGGCGTAGGAGCCCACGCCATAGAAAACCACATAGCCAAACGGCAGGTAGCCCGTGAACCCCACGCAGATATTCATGGCGCTGGCCATCGTTATCCACAACATCAGATAAAACGCGAACGAGATGTTTGATGTGGCAATGGGGATCAGTGCCAACCCCCCGGCCAACAGAATAAATATGGACACGGCGATGCGGGTACGCAATTGCACGGCGCGCTGATCCTGCACGCGATGCGAGGCGTCATGCGCCGTCGCGACGGGGCTGCTGCTCATAGATCATCCTCCCGGCCGGTTGAATTGGTGGCCGCTTTCTTTGGAGGCGATTATGAACAGTTCAAACCATAACTACAAGTTAAGGACTAACCCTTAGTTTCTGTGGGAAAAG
>JBEBWV010000106.1:0-17458 GCA_040391965.1 Achromobacter deleyi
AAGCAGCGCGCTCACGTTGGATGCCAAGGGACGGATCTCAATTCCGACCCGGCATCGTGACGCGCTGGTGGCGCAGGCCGACGGCCGGCTGACCCTGACTCGCCACCCCGACGGCTGTCTGTTGGTGTATCCACGTCAAGAGTGGGAAAAGAAGCGCGACCAGATCGCCGCCTTTCCCATGACAGCGCGGGCGCTGCAGCGGTTGTTGCTTGGCAATGCTCAGGATGTCGAACTTGACAGCTCCGGTCGGGTCTTGATCGCTCCTGAACTGCGCAACGCCTCTGGTATGACGCGAGATGTGATGTTGCTCGGAATGGGTGCGCACTTTGAGCTCTGGGATGCCGCTTCCCTGGCCCGCCGCGAAGCGGAGGACCTGGCACAGGGAATGCCGGATGTGTTGAATCAGTTTTCGTTCTGAAACAGGGTATGGAATTCGAACATCGGCCCGTTCTGCTGGAGCCGACAGTGAATGCGTTATTGCAGCCTGATTTCGGCGGCAAGGGTGCTTCACGGTCGAGGGAGCAGCAGGTAGAGCCGGGTGCGGCAACGCGCACTCAAAAGGGTGTCTTCATTGATGGCACCTTCGGTCGCGGCGGTCATAGCCGTGAATTGCTGAGTCGGCTCGGCCCCCAGGCACGCCTGGTGGTATTTGATAAAGACCCCGAGGCGATTGCGGTGGCCAATGCGTTGGCTGCCGAGGATTCTCGGGTAACAGTGGTCCATGGAGAGTTTTCCTCTATGGCCGAGGTGTTGGAGCAGCACGGCATTGGCAAGGTCGATGGCGTGATGCTGGATCTGGGCGTTTCGTCGCCTCAGATCGACGACGCTGAGCGGGGGTTCTCGTTTATGCGAGACGGCCCGCTTGATATGCGAATGGATACCACACGTGGTCCCACGGTGGCGGATTGGCTGGCGAAAGCCAGCGTGGATGAGATGCGGGAGGTCATAGCAGATTATGGCGAAGAACGGTTTGCTTTTCAGGTTGCAAAGGCGATTGATGCTCGCCGCGCAACACGGCCGCTGCGTACCACACTCGAGCTCGCCGAGTGCGTCGCCAGCGCCGTCCGCACGCGCGAAAAGGGGCAGAATCCGGCCACACGCACCTTTCAAGCTTTACGGATTTACATCAATCGGGAACTCGAAGAGCTCGCGCGCACCCTCGCGTCAGCTATAGAGCTGCTCGCCCCGGGGGGGAGGTTGGCTGTGATCAGTTTTCATTCGCTTGAGGACCGTATGGTCAAGCAGTGCATTGTGGCGGCCGCAAGGCCCGCCGTGGCACATGCTCGCCTGCCTCTGCGTGAAAGCGAAATGCCGCAGCCTATTCTGCGATCCCTAGGTCGTGTTCAGGCTACTGACGAAGAAGTTTCGGGCAATGCCCGAGCCCGTTCGGCCGTTTTGCGCGTCGCCGAACGGACTGACACTGAGTTGCCTGCACAAGGTGGCGCGGCCTACGTCAAGATTGGCGCCTTGCCCGGCAGCGATCTCGCACCTCCTGTGCCTCGTCGTGGTGGCAAGGGGGGCAAGCGCTAATGGGACGCGTGAACCTCATCGTTGCGGCTTTACTGATGCTATCGGCCATTTCCCTGGTCACTAGCCGGTATCAGTCGCGCCAGCTCTTTGTTGAGTTGGGACGCGATGAGGCTCAGTCCCGTGATCTGGACACCAATTGGCGACGTCTCCAATTGGACCGCGCCGAATTCGCGCGCAATGCTCGGGTAGATGTCATTGCCCGCGATAACCTCAAAATGATCTCGATCGTGCCCGATCGCACGCTTTATTTGAATCAGGCGCCGATTCCAGCTGTTGGGGGCGCTCAATGAAGCGCGTTCCTTTCTTTGATAATCCGGTGCTGCGCGGGCAACTGCCAAGCTGGCGTGCCCGTTTGGTTCTTATGTTGTTGTTCGGCGGCTTTCTGGTGCTGGGCGGTCGTGCCTTGTACTTGCAAGGCCTGACAACCGAATTTCTACAGCAGCAGGGTGAGCGGCGTTATGAGCGCACCCTGACACTGCCAGCTTCGCGCGGCAAAATTTTTGACCGTAACGGCGTCGTCCTTGCGTCCAGCGTTCCCGCTCGCGCAATTTGGGCCATTCCTGAAGATCTGAAGCAGTCGTCCCCGGCGCAACTTGATGCACTGGCCAAGTTGTTGGAAATTCCCGGTACGGAGTTGCGCCATCGTCTGGTCGACGAGGATAAGAATTTCGTTTACCTGAAGCGCCAAGTTTCGATGGACGTGGCCGACAAGATAAAGCAATTGGGTTTGTCCGGCGTGCATCAGCAGCCGGAAACCCGTCGCTACTATCCCGACGGCGATGTCATGGCTCACGTGGTGGGCTTCAATAGCGTTGAAGATCAAGGCCAGGAAGGTGTCGAGCTGACATTTAATCAGCAGCTGTCCGGCCGCCCTGGTAGTCGTCGCGTCATCAAGGACCGGCTTGGCCGAGTCATTGAGGATGTGCAAGCTGTCACTCTGCCGGTAGATGGCCGTGACCTGCGCTTGTCGATTGACACGCGCTTGCAGTACTTGGTGTTCAAGGAATTGAAGGACGCCATGGACAAGCACCAGGCCAAGGGTGCAACGGCCGTGGTGCTGGACGTTCAGACGGGTGAGATTTTGGCTTTGGCCAATGTGCCCACGTTTGACCCCAACAAGCGCGAGAGCTTTCACGGCTCCAATCTGCGCAACCAAACTATTACCGACACGTTTGAGCCGGGCTCCATCATGAAGCCCTTCACCGCTGCGTTGGCGTTGGATTTGGGCCGCATTAATACCAGCACCTTGTTCGAAACGGGTAATGGGCGGTTTAACTATCAGGGCAGCACGATCAGCGACGTGAGCCGAAATGGTACGTTGGACGTGGCTGGCGTGTTGCGCAAATCCAGCAATATCGGCATGACGATGATCTCGGAGAAGCTGGAATCCCGCGAAATGTGGGATCGCTTTACCGAATTAGGTTTGGGTCAGGCGCCGCAAGTGGGCTTTCCTGGTGCTGCACCCGGGCGCTTGCGTCCGTGGGAGCGCTGGCGTCTGATTGAAAAAGCCACTATGGCCTATGGCTATGGTTTGTCGGTGTCGTTGTTGCAAGTGGCACGGGCATACACGGTGTTCGCGCGTAATGGCGATATGGTCTCCCTGTCCCTGGTCAAGCGTGACAGCGATCCAACCAGTGTCAAAATTTACACACCGAAAACGACAGCGCTCATACGTGCCATGCTGGAAGCAGCCGCCGGCCCGGATGGGACGAAAGCGGCACAGGTGCAGGGGTATCGTGTCGCAGGCAAGAGCGGCACGGCTCGAAAAATTGTGGATGGCAAGTACAGCATGCAGCGTTATCGCAGCTCCTATGTGGGCTTTGCGCCGGTTTCCAATCCACAGATCGTGGTTGCGGTGTCCATTGATGAGCCCTCGGTTGGCGGGTATTACGGGGGCGCCATTGCAGCCCCGGTGTTTTCTCATATTGTGGGTGGCAGCCTGCGCCTGATGGGTGTACAGCCGGATGCGCCTTTTGAGTCCACCATCGTGGCCGGCATCAAGGAGCCTGTGCGATGAGCCAAGCTCCTCACTTCAATGATGCGGTTGTCGCAACAGTGGCTCAGGTGCTCACGTGGTCGCGCGAGTGCGCACTGGGCGACGCTCATCTCAAACTGGATTCACGCGATATCAATGCGGGCGACATCTTCGTAGCCTGCCCGGGTATTGCGAGCGATGGCCGACTCTATATAGAGTCGGCATTGGCACAAGGTGCGCGCGCGTTGTTGTGCGAAGCGCCCGTGCCGCAATCGCTGTGGTCGGCCGTTGAAGCGGCCGCGCAGCGAGTCCCGGTACTCGCTGTGACCAATCTGCACGCCATGCTCGGCGAATTAGGCGATGCCTGGTACAACGAGCCGTCGGCGGCATTGACGGTGGTCGCAATAACGGGCACCAATGGCAAAACGTCTACTGTGCAATGGATTGCCGAGGCGCTGAGCCGCAATGGCAAACCCTGCGGCACTATTGGCACCTTGGGTGTGGTGTTGCCAGACGGCCAATTACTCGCAGGCACCCTGACCACGCCAGACGCCCTGACCGTGCATCGCACGTTGGCCGCCATGCGTGATGCCGGAGCGCAAGCCGTTGCCATGGAAGCCTCCTCGATCGGTATCGAGCAAGGGCGCCTGGCGGGTGTGCGAGTGGCCTTGGCCGGCTTCACAAATTTGACGTGGGATCACCTTGATTACCACGGCACCATGGAAAACTACGAACAGGCCAAAGCCCGTTTGTTTGCGTGGCCGGGTTTGACGGCTGCGGTCATCAATGCGGACGATGCCGCTGGCCGTCGCCTGCTCGATACGCTTCCCGCCGAGATGGCTTTGGCGTACAGCGTGGGTGATGCCGCCCAGGCGCCCCAGGCATTGCGTGCTCGCGATCTGCAAGCGACTGCGCAAGGTCAAGTCTTCACTTTGGTGTCGTCACAAGGCGAAGCGCAAATCGTGACGCGCCTCCTGGGTGCGCACAATGTTTCGAATTTGCTCCTGGTAGCAGGAGTGCTCTACAAGCTCGGTCTTTCCTTGACACAGATCGCTCGTGCATTGGAAGCCACGCAACCCGTCGATGGGCGTTTGCAAACCGTTGAGCCGATTGCGGTCAAACCGCAAAGCGCCGTGGCCCGTGGTCCGCTGGTGGTGGTGGATTACGCCCACACGCCGGATGCGCTGGCGCGCGCCTTGTCGGCGCTGCGCGCAGTGGTTTCGGCGCGAGCGGGCAGGCTGATTTGTCTGTTTGGATGCGGTGGTGATCGTGATCCGGGCAAGCGTCCCGAGATGGGCCGCATAGCGGCAGAACTGGCTGATGCGGTGGTTGTGTCCAGCGATAATCCGCGTCGCGAATCGCCGGAGCTCATCATTGAGCAGATTCTGGTTGGCATTCCCAAGACAACGTTGCTTGAAGTGCAGGTGGATCGCGCCCGCGCCATCATGCAAACCATCTGGAATTGCGCACCTGAAGATGTGGTGTTGTTGGCCGGTAAGGGCCACGAAACTTATCAAGATATCGGTGGCAAGAAATTTGCCTTCGATGATCGAGAGTGGGCGCGCCTGGCTTTGCTGCTGCCCCATGTGAAAGGCGTGTCGACCGACACCCGGCATGTTGGTGAAGATGAACTCTTCGTGGCATTGGTCGGCGAGAGTTTCGACGCTCACCACTTTTTGGGTCAAGCCCAAGCCAATGGCGCTTGCGCGGCGGTTGTAGACCATCTGGTGGGCGATGTGAGTTTGCCTCAGTTGGTGCTGGGCGACACGCGTATTGCCTTGATGCGCATTGGCGCGGCTTGGCGCGCACAGTTCACGTTGCCCGTTGTGGCCGTGACGGGCAGCAACGGCAAAACCACCACTAAAGAAATGCTCTCCGCAATGCTCGCCGATTGGCAGGGTGAAGCGGGTCGTCTAGCGACGGCAGGGAATCTGAACAACGATATTGGCGTGCCGCTTACCTTGCTGCGCTTGCGCGCTCAGCATCGTTGCGCGGTGTTCGAGCTGGGTATGAATCATCCTGGCGAAATCGCTCAATTGGCTGAAATTTCCGCCCCGACCGTCACGCTGGTGACGAATGCGCAGCGTGAGCACCAAGAGTTCATGCATACCGTGGAAGCGGTGGCCTATGAAAATGGAGCCGCCATCTCCGCGCTGTCTGAAGATGGCATTGCGGTGTATCCGGGCGATGAACCCTATTCCCATATCTGGGACGAGTTGGCGGGTGGTCGGCAAGTGTTGCGGTTTGGCTTGCAGCCTGGCCTGGATGTCTATGCCGAGCACGTCGAGGCGGGTGTTGACGGCACACATTGCCGCTTGATTACCCCGGCGGGTACGGCTGATTTGTATCTGCCTGTGGCAGGCATTCATAACTTGCGCAACGCGTTGGCTGCTGTGGCAAGCGCGTTGGCAGTCGGTACGCCCTTGGCCAGCACTGTTCGCGCGTTGGCCGACTTCAGTGCTGTGGCCGGAAGAATGCAGCGCAAGACAATGAGTGACGGGACATTACTTATCGATGACACCTACAATGCGAACCCCGATTCGGTTCGTGTTGCCATCGATGTGCTTGCGCGTTTGCCGGGCATACGTGTTCTGGTGCTTGGCGACATGGGCGAAGTCGGGGACAACGGTCCCGCCATGCATGTCGAGGTGGGTAATTATGCGCGTGAGCATGGTCTCGACGCGCTCATCACGTTGGGCGACGCCAGCCTTGCGGCATCTTCCGCATTTGGGTCAGCGGCGCACGCCTGCGCATCGGTAGACGAAGTTGTTGCCGCCTTGCGCGACTTGCACCCGTCCAGCGTTTTGATAAAGGGTTCGCGCTTTATGCGCATGGAGCGGGTAGTGACGGCATTTTCCAAAAATAACAACGACGCAGTACAAGTTCACGGGGGGCAGCATGCTGCTTGAAATCGCCCGGTTCTTGTCTGACGACGTGCGCGCCTTGGGCGTGTTTGAGTACATCACCTTGCGTGCCGTGTTGGCATGCGCGACGGCGTTACTGATTGGTTTGGTCGCAGGTCCCCGCGTAATTCGCAAACTGACGGAAATGAAGATCGGTCAGGCTGTGCGCGCTTATGGCCCGGAAACGCATCTGGTCAAGAACGGCACCCCCACTATGGGCGGCGTGCTGATTCTTATCTCCATCGCTATCAGCACCTTGTTGTGGGCAGACTGGACCAACCGCTTCGTGTGGGTGGTGTTGCTGGTGACCTTCGGGTTTGGTGCCATCGGCTGGATGGACGATTACCGCAAGGTCGTTCATCGTGATCCCGAGGGAATGCCGGCCCGTCAAAAATTCTTCTGGCAAGCCACCATTGGCTTGATTGCTGCGGTGTATCTGGCTTTTGCCGTCTCGGCCCCCGCTAATACAGAACTATGGCCGCTCTTCAAGGCCTGGGTTGGTAGCGGCTTCACCATGACGCTGCCGACGCGTGCCGACTTGATCGTGCCGTTCTTCAAGAGCGTGAGTTATCCCTTGGGTGTTCTGGGCTTTGTTGCCCTGACCTGGGCCGTGATCGTAGGCACCAGCAACGCCGTCAATCTGACTGACGGCCTGGATGGCCTGGCCATCATGCCAACCGTCATGGTCGGCAGCGCGCTGGGCATCTTCGCCTATGTGGTTGGTCGGGTTGATTACTCCAGATATCTGTTGTTTCCGTATATCCCGGGGGCGTCTGAATTGATGGTGCTGTGTGCAGCCATTGCAGGCGCCGGTCTCGCGTTCTTATGGTTTAACGCCTACCCCGCCCAAGTGTTCATGGGCGATGTCGGGGCGTTGGCGCTTGGTGGCGCGTTGGGCACGATTGCGGTCATCGTGCGTCAGGAAATTGTGCTGTTCATCATGGGCGGTGTGTTTGTCGTTGAAACCCTGTCCGTAATGATCCAGGTGACCTGGTTCAAATACACCAAGCGTCGATACGGACAAGGGCGCCGAGTCTTTCGCATGGCACCGCTGCACCATCATTTTGAAGTGGGCGGCTGGAAAGAAACCCAAGTTGTCGTGCGTTTCTGGATCATCAGCATGATGCTGGTGCTAATTGGTCTTTCCACACTGAAGTTGCGATGAATACGATAGACACCGACCGCGTTGAAGCGCCGCTTGTCCTGATCCTCGGATTGGGCGAGACGGGTGCGGCTGCGGCGCGTTGGTGCGCACGCGGTGGCTCGCGTTTACGCGTGGCGGACACGCGTGCCGAACCGGGTGGCTTGGCCGCATTGCGCGACGCCTTGGCTGAATATGACGTTGAATATCGCCTGGGTTATGAGGGCGAGTTTGACCTTGCGTTGCTCGATGGCGTGTCGCAGCTCGTTTTGAGTCCGGGCCTTGCGCCCACGCAGGCACCCGCACACAGCATTCTTGAAGCGGCACGTAGCCGTGGCATCGAAATCGTAGGTGAAATCGAGCTTTTTGCACGGGCACTGACGCGCCTGGCAGCCGAGCGCGAGTATCAGCCAAGCGTATTGGCCGTCACCGGTACCAATGGCAAGACCACAGTCACCGCATTGACGCGCCAATTGATCGAAGCCTGCGGAAAGACCGTTATTGCGGCAGGCAACATCAGCCCGGCAGCGTTGGCGGCCTTGATGGACGCGCTCGATACCGACGCGTTGCCTCAGGTCTGGGTGCTCGAACTTTCCAGTTTCCAATTGGAAACCACCTCCTCGCTGGCACCTGATGCAGCGGTTGTGCTTAACCTGACCCAAGATCACCTGGATTGGCACGTAAGCATGGAGGCCTACGCAAACGCGAAGGCGCGGTTGCTCAAGCTTGCACGAATCACCATCGTGAATCGTGATGATCAGGCGACGGTCAACATGATCGACTCGATCGATGCCTTGAATGCGCGCAGCTTTGGTCGTGATATGCCGACCCTGGTTGGCGATATGGGATTGGAACTGGGTCAAGGTGTGGCCTGGATGGTGGCATGCGAAGCCACCGACTTTGACGACGTGGCACCGCCCGTGCGTCGCAAGAAAAATGCACCCTTGCCAACACGCGCTGACGGCCGCATGAGCCGATTGATGCCGGTTGATGCACTGCGCATTCGTGGTTTACACAATGCCTTGAACGCGCTGGCCGCATTGCAGCTTGGGCGTTGCCTGGACCTCGGTTGGGGTTCGATGCTGCGCGCATTGCGCGATTACACCGGTGAGCCTCATCGTGCCGCGTTCGTGCGCACGATCGCCGGAGTGGATTACATCAACGACAGCAAGGGCACGAATGTGGGTTCCACGGTCGCCGCGCTGGAAGGCTTGGGCCAACCGGTGGTACTGATCGCAGGCGGACAGGGCAAGGGTCAGGATTTCTCGCCCTTGATTCCCGTGGTGGCACAGCACGCACGTGCCGTGTTGCTGCTTGGGGTGGATGGCCCGGAAATCGGACGGGTGCTCGCCGACACGGGCGTGCAATGCATCGTTGTGGCAGATCTGCACGAGGCTGTGCGCCGCGCGGCTGAGCTTGCACAACCGGGCGATGCCGTGCTCTTGTCACCGGCCTGCGCCAGCCTGGATATGTTTCGCAATTACCCACATCGTGGTCAGGTTTTCATGGAAGAAGTGCAAGACCTGGCACGTGATCACGGAGAGGTGGCATGAGCCTGATCGCCGACCTCACCGCCAGCGTCAATGCCGTACGGCCAGGCCGTACGCGCATGCGCAACTTTGATTTGCCACTCGTGCTTGCGGCATCCACATTGCTGCTGCTGGGTATGCTGATGGTGTATTCGGCATCTATTGCGCTGGCTGATGGCCCGCGCTATGCCTCTTATGGCCGCTACTATTTCATCGTGCGCCATGGTTTGTTCTTGTCGACAGGCCTGGTGGCCGCTGCCGTCGTACTGACAGTGCCGATTCGATTTTGGCAGCGCATGGCCACGCCGATGTTCATTCTGACGCTGATTCTGCTTGTGGCCGTATTGGTACCAGGCATTGGCCGCGAAGTGAACGGCGCGCACCGCTGGATTCCGCTGGGCCCTCTGAATTTTCAGCCTTCCGAGTTGATGAAGCTGGCCGCATTACTGTATGCCGCGGATTACACCGTGCGTAAACAAGAACATATGCAGGCCTTTGCCCGAGGCTTCTTGCCCATGGCATGCGCGTTGGCCGCCGTTGGCTTGCTGCTATTGCTGGAGCCTGATCTGGGCGCCTTCATGGTGATCGTCGCCATTGCTATCGGTATTCTTTTCATCGGCGGCATTAACGGCAAGTACTTCAGCAGCTTGCTCGCCGTGCTGGTCGGTACATTCCTGATGTTGATCTGGGCATCGCCGTGGCGTCGTGCGCGTCTGTTCGCGTACCTCGACCCCTGGAACGAAGACAACGCTTACGGAAGTGCCTATCAGTTGTCGCATTCCCTGATTGCTCTGGGTCGCGGCGAATGGTTCGGTGTTGGCTTGGGGGCCAGCGTCGAGAAATTGCACTATTTGCCAGAAGCACACACTGACTTTTTGATGGCAGTGGTGGGCGAAGAGCTTGGCTTTGCTGGTGTCACGCTCGTGATCTCGCTCTTTGCCGTCATCGTCTATCGCGGTTTTGATATCGGCCGCCAGGCTATCGCCATGGAACGCACGTTTGCTGGCCTCGTCGCTTGCGGCGTGGCCATGTGGTTTGGCGTGCAGTCCTTCATCAATATGGGTGTCTGCCTGGGGCTGTTGCCCACCAAGGGTTTGACGCTGCCGCTGATGAGCTACGGTGGCTCGGGCATCGTGATGAATCTGTGTGCGCTGGCAATGTTGATTCGCGTTGACCTCGAAAACCGCGTCATGATGCGTGGAGGTCGAAAATGACCGCACGCACCATCCTGATCATGGCGGGCGGTACTGGTGGCCACATCATGCCCGGATTGGCCGTCGCTGACGTGCTGCGCGAGCGCGGCTGGAATGTGCTTTGGCTGGGCAATCCTGACAAGATGGAAGGCAAGCTTGTGCCGCCGCGTGGTATCTCGCTGGTACCCCTGCGCTTTCAAGGCTTGCGCGGCAAGGGTGCCTCCGCCTGGATCAAACTGCCGTTCCTGTTGGTTCGCGCGTTTTCGCAAGCCTGGGCGCGTCTGTCTTCTGTACGCCCGGACGTTGTGCTGGGCATGGGCGGCTACGTTGCTTTTCCTGGCGGCGTGATGGCAGCTTTGCGCGGCATGCCTCTTGTGGTGCACGAACAAAATGCAGTTGCTGGCACAGCGAACCGTTGGTTGGCCAAGCTGGCTCGTCGAGTCGTCAGTGGGTTTCCGGGTGTTTTGCCGAAGGCTGAGGCCTTGGGTAACCCCGTGCGTGCCGATCTTTGCCAATTACCCGACCCGGCCACACGCTATGCCGCGCGTACCGGGCCGCTGCGTCTTCTGGTGGTGGGCGGCAGTTTGGGTGCACAGGCACTGAACTCGGTGTTGCCCGAGGCCTTGGCTCGCATGCCGCTGGACGGCCGCCCGATTGTTCTGCATCAGGCAGGCGAGAAAAATATTCAAGCGTTGCAAGAGGCCTATGCGCGAAGTGGCGTGCAGGCCGATTGCCGCGCCTTCATCGATGACATGGCTGGCGCCATGGGTGAGGCAGATCTACTGATCTGCCGCGCCGGTGCCATGACGGTGTCCGAAGTGGCGGCGGCCGGTGTGGCTGCGCTATTCGTGCCCTTGCCAAGCGCCATCGATGATCATCAAACCGCAAACGCGCGCTTCCTGAGCGATGCGCAAGCCGCTTGGTTGCAACCGCAATCCGCCTTGTCGCCGGAGTGGCTGGCGGATTGGTTGGGCCAGCGTTCCCGACAAGAACTACAAGCAGTGGCGGTGGGTGCGCGCGAGCATGCGCGTCCCTTGGCTGCTGCACATATCGCCGACGTCTGTGAACAAGCAGCGAGGCGTCCATCATGAAACACAGAATTCAGAATATTCATTTCGTCGGCATTGGCGGCTCAGGCATGAGCGGCATTGCCGAAGTGTTGCTCAATCTGGGCTACACGATCAGCGGTTCCGATCTGGCTGATTCCGCCGTGACGCGTCGTCTTGCGTCTTTAGGCGTGCGAATCACCATTGGTCATGCAGCAGCGAACGTCGCCGGCGTGGGCGCAATCGTGACCTCCACTGCGGTGGCTGGCGACAATCCGGAAGTGATTGCTGCACGTGCTGCACGCATTCCCGTTGTGCCGCGTGCGGTCATGCTGGCCGAACTGATGCGCTTGAAGCGTGGTATCGCCGTGGCCGGTACGCATGGCAAAACCACCACGACCAGTCTCGTCGCCAGTGTGTTGGCCGCGGGCGGCCTGGATCCTACCTTTGTGATTGGTGGCCGCTTGAATTCGGCGGGCGCCAACGCGGCCTTGGGGCAGGGCGATTACATCGTTGTGGAAGCCGATGAATCGGACGCTTCGTTTTTGAATCTGCTGCCGGTGATGGCCATTGTGACCAACATCGACGCCGATCACATGGACACCTATGGCCATGATGTTGCGCGCCTGAAGAGCGCCTTCATTGAGTTCACACAACGTCTGCCGTTCTACGGAAGTGCGGTGTTGTGCGTGGATGACGCGAATGTGCGCGAGATTATGCCTTTCGTGTCGCGCCCGATCACGACCTACGGATTGAATCCGGAAGCGCAGGTGCGTGGCTACGAAGTGCACGCCGACGGCACCCGCATGCGTTTCAACGTACAGCGCAGCTATCAAGACACGCTGTTGCCGCCATTGGCCGTTGAGCTGAATTTGCCCGGATTGCACAATGTTCGCAACGCCTTGGCGGCTATCGCCATTGCGACTGAGCTGGGCGTCTCGAACGAGGCCATTAGCGAGTCGCTCTCTGCGTTCAAGGGAGTGGGCCGCCGATTCACGCAAACGGGCGATTTCTCTGTGCCCGCCACGCATGGCGGCGGCACCTTCACCGTTATTGACGACTACGGCCATCACCCGGTCGAAATGGCGGCCACGCTGGCCGCCGCCCGTGGGGCCTGGCCCGAGCGGCGCATTGTGCTGGCGTTCCAGCCACATCGCTATACCCGCACGCGCGATTGTTTTGAAGATTTTGTGCGCGTGTTGAGCTCGGCCGATGCCGTGCTGCTGACCGAAGTTTATGCCGCCGGAGAATCGCCTCTCGTCGCCGCTGACGGTCGCGCCTTGTCGCGTGCGCTGCGCGTGGCAGGCAAGGTGGAGCCGGTGTTTGTAGAAGATGTGGCGGAATTGCCCCAGGCAATTCTGGATTTCGTGCGTGACGGCGACGTCGTGATCGTGATGGGGGCGGGCTCAATCAGCAAAGTCCCGACTCAAGTAGGAGAGCTGGCATGAGTGCGCAATTTGGCAAAGTTGGAGTCTTGTACGGCGGACGCTCCGCTGAACGCGAGGTCTCCCTGATGTCCGGCAAGGGCGTTCATGAGGCGCTTTGCAGCGCTGGCGTGGATGCGCATTTGTTTGACACCGGTCTGCACGATTTGTCTGAATTGGCCAACGCCGGTTTTGAACGAGTGTTCATCGCGCTTCATGGCCGTTACGGTGAAGACGGGTCTATTCAAGGCGCGCTGGAGTTGCTCGGCATTCCCTACACAGGTAGCGGTCCGCTCGCCTCGGCACTTGCCATGGATAAGACCATGACCAAGCGCGTCTGGCTGCAGCATGGTCTGCCGACACCCGAATTTGAAGTGCTGGACGCCGACACGGAACTGCGTCTGGTGCCTGATCGTTTGAGCCTGCCGCTGATCATCAAGCCGCCGCATGAAGGGTCAACGGTTGGCATCACTAAGGTCGTGGGCTATTCCGATATGAAGGAAGCTTATGCCTTGGCCGCCAAGTTCGACTCGGAAGTGCTGGCAGAGCAGTTCATTGTTGGACGCGAGCTGACGGTTGCCATTATTGGCAGCGGTCGCAATGCTCACGCCTTGCCTGTTATCGAAATTGCTGCTCCGGGCGGCAATTACGACTACGAGCACAAGTATTTCTCCGACGACACCGAGTACTTCTGCCCGGCCACGTTGCCCACTGATGTTGCCGAGCAGGTCAGGCAGATCGCCGAGGCCGCTTACCGTGCCGTGGGTTGTGAGGGCTGGGGTCGCGTCGATTTCATGCTCGATCGCAATAACCAGCCCTGGTTGCTGGAAGTGAATACCTCGCCCGGCATGACTGGGCACTCATTGGTACCCATGGCTGCCAAAGCGGTTGGCATGAGCTACCCCGAATTATGTGTATCGATTTTGTCTGAGGCTTCGTGCAAATTGCGCAGCCCGGCCCGTAACGCTTGACCAGGATAATCTGTGTGGAACGACGCTCGCACTACCAACCTGATTGCAAACACGCTTGCCGTGCTTGCGGTTTTCGCGATGCTCGCGGCGGGCGTAGTGTGGGTGGCACAACGGCCGTTCTTCACCCTCGCTGCCATCGAGCTGGAGCCGATGCCGGAGACCGACATGCACTACGTGTCGCCGGGCGCCGTGCGTTCAGCGATCGCGGGTCGTTTCAAGGGCAACTTCTTTACAGTCGATCTGGACGAAGCCCGCGAAATTTTCGAATCGGTGCCATGGGTGCGTCATGCCTCCGTGCGTCGGATCTGGCCGAATATCTTGCGCGTTCGAATCGAGGAGCAACAGCCGCTGGCGCTCTGGAACGAGAACCAGATGATCAATACCTGGGGCGAAGCGTTCACGGCGAACACCGGCGAGGTGGACGACGAGACCGTATTGCCCCAATTCTCCGGGCCCGAGGGCACGGAGAGTCTGGTGGTTCAGCGCTACGCGGAAATTGCGCGTTGGTTCGCACCGCTGGACATGCACGTCAAACAATTGGAACTGAGTCCGCGCTATGCCTGGCGCGTGACCTTGTCCAACGGCATGTTGCTGGATCTCGGACGCGATCCGGGAGCCGATGCACCAGATCCGCACGGATTACCCGGTGCGCTGCCCTTTGGAGCGCGCATTCAGCGGTTCGTGCAAGCATGGCCTGCAGTAAGCGGTCGCCTGGAAGGGCGCACCGTGACACAAGCCGATTTGCGTTACCCCAACGGTTTCGCCTTGGCGCTGGCTCCATTGCCCGCCTCGGAAACCAAATCAAAATCCACCCCCAAACCTCCCAAGAAACGCTAACGCCATGACCCGTGACATTAAGGACCTTATCGTCGCCCTCGATATTGGCACCAGCAAGGTGGTGGCTGTGGTGGCCGAAATCCTGCCTGAAGGGCGATTCGAAGTGCTTGGCCTTGGCCAGCATGAGTCGCGTGGTATGCGCAAGGGCGTGGTCGTCAACATCGAAACCACCGTCAATTCCATCCAGCGTGCGCTTGAAGAAGCTGAGCTGATGGCAGATTGCAAGATTCGTGACGTCTACACCGGCATTGCCGGCAGCCACATTCGTAGCTTCAACTCCAGCGGCATGGTTGCCGTGAAAGACAAGGAAGTTACCGCCACCGACGTCGCTCGTGTCATTGAAACCGCCAAAGCGGTGAACATTCCCACTGATCAGCAAGTGCTGCACGTGCTGACCCAGGAATTCATCGTTGACGGCCAGGAAGATATCCGCGAGCCCATTGGCATGAGCGGCCTGCGCCTGGAAGTGCGCGTGCACATCGTGACCGGCGCCGTCAGTGCCGCTCAGAACATCGTCAAGTGCGTGCGCCGCTGCGGCCTCGAAGTGCAAGACCTTATTTTGCAGCCCCTGGCCTCCAGCCTCGCCGTGCTGACTGCCGATGAGAAAGAGTTGGGTGTCGTCCTGGTGGACATTGGCGGCGGTACAACCGATGTCGCTATTTTCACGGGCGGCGCAATCCGCCATACCGCAGTGCTGCCGATCGCAGGCGACCAGATCACCAACGACATCGCGGCGATGCTGCGTACACCCACACCGGATGCCGAGGAAATCAAGCTGCGCTATGGCGTGGCCAAGCAAGTGCTCGCTCGTCCTGATGAGTCTGTCGAGGTGCCCGGTCTGGGTGACCGTGGGCCGCGTCAGGTTAAGCGTCAGGCGCTGGGCGCCGTGATTGAACCGCGTGTCGAAGAGCTCTTCACGCTCGTGCAGCAAGTGGTGCGCGACTCTGGCTACGAAGACTTGCTCGCGTCGGGTGTTGTCTTGACCGGCGGTTCCGCGCAATTGCCCGGCATGGTCGAGCTGGCCGAGGACGTTTTCCTTAAACCAGTTCGCGTGGCAGTACCCGAATACGAAGGCAGCCTGGCCGATGTGATGCGCAATCCGCGCTTCTCCACGGTGATGGGCTTGCTGCAAGAAGCGCGCATGCAACGTGTCCGTGGTCGCAAAGTAGCGGCCCAGACCGGCAACTTCAAGAGTTTGCTTGCGCGCATGAAGGAATGGTTCATGAACTGAGTTGGAGAGGGGCAGGTTGGGGCCTGCTCCTTGGTGTGCAACGCGGCAGTAATGCGATGCAGGCCATAAAAGGGGAGGCGTCTCAAACCCGTAGCGGACCTACGTAGTCGGCATCGGCTTTGAGGCGATTCACAAAAATATAAGTTGGCTGGGTAACTTTTTTGTGATTTGCAAATCGGACTTGTGAGGGAGTCACATGATGAACTTTGAGATGCTTGAGAACAACACCAAAGGGACCGTAATTAAGGTCGTTGGTGTCGGTGGTGCTGGCGGCAATGCCGTTGCGCACATGATTCGTAACGGCGTGAATGGCGTGGATTTCATCTGCGCCAACACCGATGCGCAAGCGCTGGCGGCTACCAATGCCCCAGTGCAGATCCGACTGGGCCGTACCGGCCTGGGCGCAGGCGCCAAGCCTGAGCAGGGTCGTGCCTCGGCGGAAACCGCGCGCGAAGAGATCCGTGCCGCCCTGAACGGCGCACACATGGTCTTTATTACCGCCGGTATGGGCGGTGGCACGGGTACGGGTGCAGGCCCGGTCGTGGCAGAAGTGGCAAAGGAACTGGGCATTCTGACCGTCGGTGTGGTCACCAAGCCCTTTACCTTTGAAGGTAACAAACGCTTGAAAATGGCCGAGGACGGAATTTCCGAGTTGGCCAAGCATGTGCATTCACTCATCGTCGTATTGAACGAAAATCTGTACGAACTGATGGATGAAGATGCAACGCAAGAGGACTGCTTCCGGTCCGCCGACGATATTCTGCACAATGCATGCGCAGGCATCGCCGAGATCATCAATGTTGAAGGTAACGTCAACGTCGACTTCGAAGACGTCAAGACGATCATGGGTGAGCAAGGCCAGGCAATGATGGGTACGGCTTCAGCAAGCGGCGCAGATCGCGCGCGCGTTGCAGCTGAGCACGCCATTGCTTGCCCGCTGTTGGAAGGTGTGGATCTGAACGGCGCACGCGGCGTTCTGGTCAACATTACTGCCAGCCGCTCGCTCAAGATGCGCGAAACCCGCGAAATCATGGAAACGATCCGTAGCTATGCTTCGGACGACGCCACTGTGATCTTCGGCACCGCGTATGACGAAACCATGGGCGAAAACCTGCGGGTGACCGTTGTCGCTACAGGTTTGGGCCGCGCGCAAGCTCGTCCGCAACTGGTGCAAACCACTGCGGAAGTGCTGCGTACCGGCACCGACAACATTCCCATGAGCACGATGTCGGGTGGCCAAGGCACCGACTATCGCAATCTGGAAATGCCATCGGTCATGCGCAATCCGCGCAGCCAGGCGTCCGCGCAAGTGCGTGCATTGGAAAGTTCGGGAATGGATCATTTCGATATTCCGGCCTTCCTGCGCAAGCAAGCTGATTGAACTAAGAGTTGATTAACAAGCTCTAACTCCCTCATCTTCGACTCGCCTGTCCCCGCGGGCGAGTCGAAGGCGAAGTGGTTCGCGTGCTACTTGCGCGGCAAGGACGAGGGACAGGCTTAAGCGTGAACCGCGTCGCCTAAATAGCATCGCGGAGTTTGCGGGGTTACAATACGTCGGTTCAGTCGGCAAGTTACGTTATCTTGTCGGCTTTCTGGCTCAACTCAATAAGTGTCATGTTCCGTCAACGCAGCATTCAGAATCTAGTCCGCACGACAGGCGTCGGCGTCCACTCCGGAC
>JBEBWV010000107.1:0-17404 GCA_040391965.1 Achromobacter deleyi
GATCTGGAGTTTTTTATCGCCAATCAGGCTATACGAAAACCATAGAATCTACGATCAATCTTCGTGGCACGCGCGGAGTGCGTTGGCCTCAATTGCGTAGGTCATCGATTGAGTGCGTAACAGCCGCTTTCCTACCGACTATTCGTGTCGTAAACCAGGCCTACCTTGGCAAAATTGGCACCGAATTGTTTGACATGAACTTCAAACGGCGCGCTTTCGCCGGGTTTCAGACGCGGCAATCGGAGTTCTTTAAATTCCGCACCGGTCAGCTTGTCCTGGCCGTCATACAAGCTGACCCAGACCTTCACGTCCTGAATGTCGATCTCGTCTGTGTTACGCACACGCCCGTGTACCGTGACGTACTTATAGCGGTACCGGTACGTGAAGTTCAGCGTGCCTGTGCCAATGCCAGCCTCGGTATTCTCAACGTTGAGCTCCAGCTTGGCGCGGGGGCCGGGCAGTGCGGCGCGCTTCATGGGCAGCCAATCCACCTTGACCTCGGTGTACCGGGAACTGTCTTGACCGTTAAGCCGTATCGGCACACGATCGCCTGGGTAAATTCGGTCTGGCAAGGGCCACGCTGAACGCATTTTCAAATCGGTCGCGCCGTTGAAAATACTCAGTTTCATCACCGCATCCAGGGCCACGTAATCAGGGCTCTTGTTCGTCAGCTCCGCGAACATGAAGTCCCGTTCAATTTCGTCAAGCATCCTTCGCGGTGGGGTCAGTGTCAGTAACTGGCTATCAAACAACGCAAACTTGTCGTCCAGCAACTCTTCGGTGCTCATTCGGAGATGATCAATCTGACGAACGTTGGCCGGGCTTACGCGCACAATCCGGGTGGGGGGGAGCGCCACCGCCACGGCCGTGGCAGGCTTGTCTGACATGCTGGCTTGCACCGACGTCAGCCAGGGCAAGAACTGCGGAAATCGCCAGACGCCTATGGCCGCAGCTGCAACGAAGACCATCAGAAAGATGAGCAGGCTGCGGGCCACCGAAAGACGGCCGGTCTTGGGTTCGGGGGTGTTACGCATTGCTCTGCACCAGGTACTCATAAGCCGCTACGTTGGCGTCGCTCAACATATCGCAACTCACATCAAAGGTGCTAGTGCCGCCAGCATCCAATTGGTGGGCTGCACCGTAACCGTTGCCCGTGCCGATAAGTGTGCCCGCGTCGTCGTAGAGCATGACCAATATCTGAATACTGTTGGCCTGCGTGGTGCCTGCGTTGGACACCAAGCCCACAAGTCGATACCTTCCTCCATTGCGAACGAGTTGCACTTTGCGGGCGGTGACGGGAGCGCTCTGCTTGCGTGCAACAGCCGCGGTGCCGATTTTCAGCTCATAGCGCGAGAAAGGCTTGTCGGGCAGGGGCACCAACACGGGTGCATATTCGCCAGGCTGCAAGATGCGTGCCAGCGGGTCAGCCGAGGACGAAGGCAGCGTCAGCTCATCCTGGTAAAAGCTTGCCGTCACCCGAGGGGTATCGATGATCTGATCCGTTTCGTTGCGCATCAGCATCACCAACTGCGGCTTCTCTCGTGACGAGCCATCGCGATGGCGTACCTCACGCAAGTCAGTCAGTTTGATCCGGCTGAGATCCACAGACGGCGTAACGCGAGCGGGTGTTCGAGACGACATGGAGGCTCCGATCAACGACGCCACGGTAGGAATAAGTACCAGCGCTGCAAGCATCACCGCCAACAGCATTACCAGCGTGCGCGGCGTGATGGCGGCTGCGGCAGGTTGCTGCTGCATGCCGCGCAGGATCTTTTCCAGGCGCTGCGCAACATCGTCTTCTACCAGCGTCACCGCGTTGCAGTGATTGCATCGGTACTCATTCGTTGCCAACTTGGTGAACTGCCCGCTCCCACAATTAGAGCAAGTCAGCGTCAGGGTGTTGATCGTTGTTTGTTTCGAAGTCATCTCGCCTTGGATGGTGCGGCGTTGCAATTAGACCTGGGTGGTCAGCAGCGCCAAGCACGCACGTAGAAAGAAGTAAGCGGCCCGGGCCCGAAGAATAGCCGCTGGCGCAAGCGTCAGCGCGTATGAGTCCTCATCCAATCGTCACTGAATGTGTTGGGGTGCGTCGAGTTCTGTCGGAGTGGGGCTGCCGCGGTGATATCATCCGCGCCGTTACTTATCTTTATATCTGTGCTTCCCACCCAGTTGCGTTGCCCCTGTCGCGTCATTCGTCGCACTGAGTCAGCCCGAGTCTGGCGAGGTTTCGGCCAGTTCTTGGCATGACCATCACCCAACACCTGTTGTTCCTCGCTTGTGTCGCGCTGGCTACTTACGCGCAGACCATGACGGGCTTTGCATTTGGGCTTGTTTTGCTCGGCCTGTCCGGTGTGTTCCAACTGGCTTCCGTCTCCGAGGTGGCTAACGTTGTCAGCGTCTTATCGTTAGTGAACGCAGCGGTCACGCTGTGTCGCGCGAAGCCCCAGATCAATTGGTCATGCCTGACTCCCGCCTTGGCGAGCAGTCTGGTGGGGGTGGTGCTTGGCGTAGCCGCGCTTGGCTGGATCAGCGGCGCCATGACGGTGTTATTGCAATTGCTGCTTGGCATCACCATCGTGGCGTGTGCGGTGCTGTTGGTGATCCGCAACCAACCGCTCGCGAAAATGTCCTCGCCTGGCGCGTTCGTGTTCTTCGGGAGCGTCTCGGGCGTATTGGGTGGACTCTTCTCAAGTTCCGGCCCGCCCATGGTGTACCACCTGTACCGTCAGCCTTGGCCACTGGTCACGATCAGGAATAGCCTGCTCGTCGTATTTGCGGCTAACGGTGTGCTTCGTCTTGTTATGGTGACCGCACAGGGCTTATTTGAAGCCACTTCCTTGTGGCTTAGTCTTCAGGCGTTTCCCTTGGTCATCGCCGTGACATGGGTCGCGCGCCGCTACGGCTCAGCAGGCTCAGTCAAAACCACCAAATTGATGGTGTTCGGCTTGTTGCTGGTTGCCGGCCTGGGCCTGATCTGGCCCGCGGCGCATCAACTCGCTCTGCGTTAAGCAACGCAGGGCGGCCTAGCGCGCTCCCGTGATGTAGCGCTCCAGTTCGTGGATGATGAACTGCTGTTCGCCGATGATGTCCTTGACCAGATCGCCGATGGACACCAAACCGATCAGTTTGTCGTCGAGCATGACGGGTAGATGGCGAAACCGATGCTCTGTCATGAGTGCCATGCAGTATTCATTGGTGTCGCTCGGGCTGACATACAGCACTGAGTTCGACATGATTTCCCGCACGCGGGTCGTCGCAGACGAACGTTCCTGCAAAATGATTTTGCGTGCGTAGTCGCGCTCGGTAAACATGCCCAGCACGTGGCCATGCTCTTCAACGACCACGGCACCAATCCCGCGCTCAGCCATCAATTTAACGGCTTCATACACCGTCATATCCGGACCAACGGTATAGACACTGGTGTTGTTTTTTGCCTTAAGAATTTCTGCAACGGATTTCACGATGATTCTCCGGGCTTCTAAGCGGATTCTTAACGCAAATTCTACTGCCGCCCCGCTCGAGTAGGTTCTTTTTTCCTGTTGGCGCAGCCAGTGCGTGAAACGCGTTGTGAAAGCGCGCGACGCCGCAGCGTTGTTTTCGGGGCAAGAAATGCCAAAAATGTCGTATTTTTTTCTATTTTGACGTGATTGAAACAGTTCTATTACACGCCTTGCAAATGGTGCAGGAGTGCCAGTTTCAGTGCATTTCGAGGGGCCATATTCGGGATTTTGGATTCCTATACTGAAATCTCACTGTTACCTAGAAAGGCTTGGCCATGAGTAAAAAAATCCTCGCCACGTTGTTGAGCGCCTCTTTACTGGCTGCCAGCGCGGCGTCTATGGCGCAAGATCGTCCCGGAGGTGGCCCGGATCGTGGCCCCAATGGCAACGGCGGCCAAGGAGCCTCGCAAGGCCACGGCCCAGGACCCGGTGCCGGGTCAGATCATGGTCGTCCGCAGAGCAACGGTCGGCCTCCACCCCCCAGACCCTCGGATTATCGTGGCCCTCCGCCAGGGCATGGCCCGAGTCATCCTAATTACTATCGAGCAGACCCCGCTCCTCGGCATTGGGGCCGTGGCGAATATGTGCCGCCAAGCTATCGCGGTCGTCAATATGTCATTGACGACTGGCGTATGCACCGCTTAGCTCCACCACCTCGTGGCTACCAGTGGATTGGTGTCGGCGCTGATTATTTTCTGATTGGCGTGGCCACGGGCATCGTCATGCAGTCGGTACTTGGTCACTGAGTTTGCCCCCCTCTGGGGCGCAGTAGGGCGTAGGGACTGAACGCTCCGCGAAAGCGATCGTTTGCGAAGGGTTGAAACAACCCAGCGATAAAGAACATGCCCGTCAGCGGTCTTCCGAGATTTCGGAATGCCGCTGACGGGCATGTTTCGTTTATCTATTTCCGCGGTATCTACGGGCCAATCAATACAAAAAGTATCTTGATGCGCGCAATTCAATTAATTGTTATGAAAATTTTCATTATTAGGAGTAGATTCTTTCGAATGGATACATGTGCATTACTGCCTCTGCATTGTTGACGTTGAAGCGCTAAAGCCTCCCCGTGCTTACTGGCCGGTTGGGGGGCGGTCACAAGAGCAAGGCGCGCCCTGCAGGTTGGGTACGCGAAGGCATTGCGGCACGGTAGATCATGGCAAGTCTTGCTTTTACCGAATTGAGCAATTCGCCCATCCCCGCAGGAGAAAAAAATGCATTGGTTGAATCTTGGTCGCTTGTTTGGCGGTCAGCGGCGTTTGCAACAGGCGGACCTGCGGGGACAACTCGCCGCCATTCACAAAGCGCAAGCTGTTATCGAATTTGATCTCAGCGGTCTTGTGCTGATGGCCAACCAGAACTTTCTCGATACGCTTGGCTACTCCTTAGAAGAAATTCAAGGGCAACATCACCGCATGTTCGTCGATCCTGACGATGCACAAACGCCCGAGTACGAGGCGTTCTGGCAGAAACTGGGCAACGGGCGTTATGACGCCGGGCAGTACAAGCGCATTGCCAAGAATGGCAAAGAGTTATGGCTGCAAGCCACGTACAACCCCATCCATGATGATCGCGGGCGCTTGATTAAAGTGGTGAAGTACGCCACGGACATCACCGAGCAGCAGCGTCGCCAGGCCGACTTCGAAGGCCAGTTGTCCGCCATTTCCAAAGTGCAGGCGATTATCGAGTTCGAGCTCGATGGCACGATTATTCGTGCAAATGATCTATTTCTGGATGCGCTGGGCTATCAAGCTGGCGACATCATCGGCCGTCATCACAGCATGTTTGTGATGCCCGAAGAGCGTCGGTCGACCGCCTACGCCGAGTTCTGGTGCAAGCTTGGACGAGGCGAACATGATTCAGGCCAGTATCTGCGCATGGGACAGGGTGGGCGCCATGTCTGGATCGAGGCCAGTTACAACCCGATCTTTGATGCCCAGGGTCGCCCCTTCAAAGTTGTGAAATATGCGACCGACATCACCCGCCGGTTCACCGCCGCGCAGACACTCAAGGTGGCCGTCCAAGGGATGGCAGAGAACGCAGAGCGCGCCTCTCAAGCCAACACTCTGGCATTGGACGCCTGTAAGGTGGCGGAAGTGGGCGGGAAAACGGTCAAAAGCGTCGTGCAAACCATGGGAGCAATTACCGAAAGCTCACGCCGTATTTCGGAAATTATTGGTGTGATGGATGGCATCGCCTTTCAGACCAATATTCTGGCCTTGAATGCTGCCGTGGAAGCGGCAAGGGCAGGGACACACGGAAGAGGCTTTGCCGTTGTCGCCGCCGAGGTGCGCAGTCTTGCGCAGAACAGCGCATCTGCCGCCAAGGAAATCAAAGGCTTGATCACGAAGTCTGTCGAGCAAATTGCCAGTGGCGCGGGTCAGGTCGAAGCGGCAGGCAGCACGATGGACGACATCGTGGCTTCCTCACAGCGTGTGACACAGATCATCGGAGAAGTGGTACGTGTTTCGCTCGCGCAGTCAGCGACGCTGGGTGGCGTGACCAACGACATCACACGCATGACGGCTGAGGCCGAGCACACCCTGCAAATGGTGGGGGCCGCAACTTCCCGCATGCCCGGTGCGCCGGTTAAAACCGTGGCAATGGCTGGCAAGAAACCCACATTTCACCAGCCAGCCGTGCGTGCAGGCGCAACAGCAGATTACGTTCGTTATTAGTTTTATTGCGCTGCCGCCTTCGGCAACGGGTTGTGCTGCTCTCAACGCACAACCCTGTTCGCTTTTGAAGCCCGCTTGGTGGCCCTCCGCGGGAGAGAATGCAGGCGTTTCGCCTGTGCCGCCGAGGCGCCCAAATGTATCCCGCATGGCGTGATACGCCCAGTCGATCAAGTGCGTCTATTATCCTGCGCTATAAACGGGGTCTGGCGCGACCGACGAAAGTCGGGCTGCCACTACGCGCACGGTCCCCGCCTTATCCTCTTGATCATCTATCCCCATGACTGAAACAGAAGCCCTTACTCTTGCCACGCATCGTCACTACAAGGGCGGGCTGTATCGTGAAATTGGTACGGCCAGGCATTCGGAAACAGAGGAATCGCTGGTGGTATATGAGCATCTCTGGCCCCTTGAACGCGGTCTGTGGGTGCGCCCGGCAGACATGTTCAATGGCGTGTTGGCCGACGGCACTCCTCGTTTTGCACGTCTTTAATCGCTAGCGCGCCGCACTGCTTTTTCACGGATACTCGTTCATGAATTATTTCGCCCGCCGCCCATTCGCTTCTGGCGCCAGCCCCACGGGTTCATCCCCCGTGCGCAAGCGCGCAGCCAGTGCGTCCAGCGTCGCTACGCTTAACGCCGCATTGCAAGCCTTGAACGGCAATTTTGTGGTGGCCGACTTGGAAACGACCGGGTTGTCGACGGCAAGCTGCGAAATCCTGGAGTTCGCCGCCGTGCAAGTGAGTGCCACCGGCTCTATTGAACGAGAGTTCACGCAAGTCGTTCGAACGCAGGGCCTGGTCCCGTCATTCATTACGCGTTTGACAGGTATTACGCAGGCCGAGGTCGACCGGTCTGGCATGGCACCGCTTGATGCCTTCAGCGCATTTCTGGCGTTTGTTGAAGACATGCCTGTTTTTTTCCACAACGCTTCGTTCGACAAACGTTTTTTGAATGCGGCGGCGGCGCAAATGGGATTGCCGTTTGCCAATAGCACGCATTGCACTCTGGCATTGGCGCGCCGCGCCTGGCCGGAGCTGCCCTCGCACAAACTCGACATCCTGGCACGCCATGTCGGCGCATCGCAACCGACTCACCGGGCATTGGCAGACGTGCACACAACCGTCACTGTTGCGCTGGCTGCACGCCAGCGCCTGGGCTAGTTTCTTTATAGAAATCCATGTCAGACTTTGAATCCATCAAGCTCGCCGTGCGTCGCTTCACCGAAGCGCGAGACTGGCAGCAATATCACTCGCCGAAGAACTTGGCCATGGCCTTGGCCGGAGAGGCGGGCGAGTTGGTGTCCGTTTTTCAATGGCTGACCGAAGCGCAGTCACAAACTTTGACGCCCGCTCAGCGCCAGGAAGCTATTGATGAAATCGCAGATGTGCAGCTCTATTTGGTGGCGTTGGCGGATCAACTGGGCATCGACATTGCTCAGGCTGTGACGCAGAAAATGGCGAAAAATGCGCAGAAGTATCCTGCCGAACAGTTTCGCGGCAGCGCGCGCAAATACAACCACACTGACGAGTAGATCGCGCCAGATCGTGTCTGCGGGCGCCGCTACACTGCTGCTTTGCCGGGCTTCCCCCAGCTACCCAATGGTTTCTCCATGCCGCTTCCCCATCTTTTGCTGGCCTTGTCGGTTGTCTTTGTCTGGGGCACGAATTTCGTCGTAATCAAATGGGGTCTGGCGGACTTTCCGCCCTTCCTGTTCGCGACGCTTCGCTTTGTTTTCTCCGCATTGCCCTGGCTTCTGTTTGTGCCTCGGCCACGCGCGCCATGGACGGCAATGGCTGGGGTCGGCGTATTGTTGGGCGCTGGGCAATTCGGGCTCTTGTTCTGGGCCATGCGCCAAGACATCTCGCCAGGCTTGGCCTCTCTGGTTATTCAGGCTCAGGTGTTCTTCACCATCATCATGTCGATGATGTTCTTTCGCGAGCGCGCCCGGCCCTTGCAAGTGGCGGCCTTGTTGCTGGCCTCACTCGGTTATGGCGTCGTCGCCTGGCGCAGCGCCACAGACCCGAGTGCCGCCATCACCGTGCTTGGTTTCGCGCTCGTATTGAGCGCCGCTTTCTCCTGGGCCTGCGCCAATCTCGTGGTGCGCACGGTGGGCCGCGTAAACATGCTGGCTTTCATGGTCTGGAGCAGCGTCTTTGCAATATTTCCCGTGTTTGGCTTGAGCCTTTTCATGGAAGGGCCCCACCTCATCGCGGAGTCGCTGGCGCATGCGAGCCTGACAGGCTGGTTGGCGGTGCTGTGGCAGGCCCTTGGCAATACCTTATTTGGTTTTGGCGTCTGGAACTGGTTGCAGGCGCGTCATTCCTCCGTCACCGTCACCCCCTTGGCTTTACTCGTACCGGTTTTTGGCATGCTGTCGTCCGCGGCCGTCTTCGGCGAATCCTTGCCTGCCTGGAAGTTGGCCGCGGCCGGCCTGGTCATGGCTGGGCTGGCATTGAACGTGTATGGCGGTCGCCTGCGCCGGGTGTGAAGGCATCGTAGGCACTATCGCTCGCTTTTTTCAGGAGGATGGCGTGATCGCGGGGCTCTGGCTTTCGCGGTAGATCACCCGCGTGATGGTGCCGAACTTCTACCCGTCCATTCAGGCGGTAGAGGCGTGATTTCACGCCCGAGACGGCGTGCAAGCCCTCAATCTTATGCACGGGTTGTAAGTCGATATTCATCTATTTGACAGCTCTTTTTAAACGGCGCGCTCCTCCTCATCCGCGCCGTCGGCCTTTTACCCGATACCCGCCTCCCCTAGGCGGAGCAATCATTCGGTACCAATACAAACGTGTCACGCACGCCATATTCCTTAGGGCGCCCGACGTGAATCGTCTCGGTCCGTGCCGGTCGGCCACCGGTACCTGTTCATCCGTGCAGACGGGTCAGGAGGAGCTTCAAATGAAAAAGCTCGCATCAGTCGCAGTGTTGTCGCTACTCGCCGTGACGGGCTATGCCCAAGCGTCGGGGAGTGGCATTTCAGGGCAGGGACATATCGGCACTATTAACGGTACCGCCAGTTCCGTCTCTACGAGCAATTCCGTAGTCGCCTCGCAAGTCAACGGCACCGGCCACTCATCCCAAACCTCTTTTGGCAGCACAGGCGGTGAGGCCTCAGTGGGTGTGACGTTCAGTCATGACAGCACTCTTGTCGTGACCAGCGCCACTCAGTACGCCAATAGCGAGTCCTATGGTCATGTTTCCGGCAACGCACCGGTCAACGTTGGCGACAGCATCGCAAACGGTGGCGCGACGTACGGAAGCACCCAAACGGACGCCACCGGAAACGCTACGTTCAAGGCCGTTTCCTTCGGGGGATCTGGTTCTATCCAAGGCATTGGTGCCTTTGGCCAGATCGTAGGGTTTAGCCACTGACCCAGCCATCCGGGCGGCTACGGCCGTCCGGTCAAGGGGGACATCATGAAGATCATCTTTCTCGCACTTTCGTTGTCGCTGGCGACATTTGCCGCTGGAGCACAGACCAGTTCGTCTCAGGCATCGACGCAGTCGACGTCAGGCTCTACCAACGCGGGCAACAACCAAGGCGTTACCTTCAACTCCAACTCCAGCGGAACCAGCACCTTGCGCACGGTGCCGTCTGTCGCCGGATCAGGTTTTTATGGTTCGTTCTCGTCAGACAGCTGCATGGTGTCTGGCGGCGGCGGTGGCGCGGTCGTCGGCTTTGGATTGAACGTAGCCATACCGGTAGAAGACCAAAAATGCAGTCTGAGACGAAACTTTGAACGGACTATGCAGGCCGCGGCCTCAACCAAAGACCCTGATCGTTCGCGCCGACTTGAAACGGCTGCCATTGACATCTTGTGTCAGACAGACGATCGAACCAAGGCGGCCTTGGCAGCGCAAGGACTGTGTAGTAATCCCAATCTGGCCACCACGGATCATCGCTTCGTGTCCCCTGTGGCGCAGGGTGATCAACCGGCAGCTCAAACAAGCGCGCAGGTAGCGCCGGTGCAGCCCGTTGCGTCTGTGGTGGATCCCGTGATGAAGGCGCAGAGCACCGCATTGCTCAGTCCGCCGCTGAGAAATCCTCGCAAAGAAAAACAGGCTTTGAGCGATTTTTTCTCGCCGGGCTAAGCAGCAGAAACGTCAGGGCCCATCAGGCATCTATGGTTTAGGGGGGGCAGGTTCTATCAGATCATCCGACAACGGTGTCGGAGTCGCGGACGCCAATAGCATGGTCGGCGGCGAAGACACCTCCAGTCCGGCGTCGTGCAGTCGCTTGAGAACTTCAAACAACAGAGCACTGCGCACGCCGTACGCGGAGCGAGGGGAATTCACATAGCCCTTGGCGTTATAGACCAGATGGCCACCTTCAATGCCATCGAGAAACACATTCGGTGCTGGCGATTCGAGCACGCCCTCGTGCTCGCAGAAAACCTCCAGCATCAAGCTGCGCACAGCCTCCGGATTCGTCGATAAAGGCATTGGCAGTTTGATCTGCACCAGACCCAAGGGATCAGAGCGTGTGACATTGCGCACCGTTTTCGTGACGAACTCCGAGTTCGGCACAATCACGGTAGAGCGATCACCCATTTGAATTTCTGTGGCACGCACGTTGATACGCAAAATATCGCCTTCCACACCGCCCAAAGATACCCAATCTCCTACTTTGACCGGGCGCTCTGCAAGCAGAATAAGGCCGGAAACAAAGTTCTGCACAACGGCTTGCAGGCCAAAACCAATACCTACGGAAAGCGCACTCGCAATCCACGCAACACGTTCCAACCCAATGCCGGCGGCAGACAGCGAAAGTCCGATGGACATCACGAAACCGGCATACCCGAACAGCGTGGCTGCCGACAATTGCATGCCAGGATCAAGCTCTGTGGTGGGCAGGTAGCGATTCGATAGCCAACGCTTCAGGATCCGAATGCTGAGCAACGAAACGGCCAGCACAATCAGCGCTTGCAGCAGGGCACCGGGACGGATCTGCGCTTCGCCGATCGCCAGGCCTTTGCGCAATTGGTCAAAGCGCTGGACAAGATCCATTGGCCCTTCGCCAAACGGCGCCAGGAGCAATACGATGGCCAGTAAACCTACGCAAAGGCGGCCTACACCTGACAGCAGGACCGCTGCCTGCTCACGCGTGCTCGGCTTGCCGGGCTCAGCATCACGGGAGGCTGAACCGAGCAAGGTGCTGAACCCATCTTCGATCAATGTAGACAGCAAGTACGCGGTGGACAGCACTACACCTGACCACAGCACCTGTTTGACCAAGAAACTGCCAAACGCCACATAACCCGCCAGCAAGCTGGCAAAACTGAGGCCTAGTACTACCCATACCGTGGAAACGATGGCCGAGACCCAGAACGGCCGGCCGGATACTGGGGCAGATGGCGCTTGCGGCGTGCCTGAACCGCCAGGATGGATGTCTGCAGCAGCAGCGTCGCGAGCACGGCGTCCGGCCACCAAAATACCGGCAAGCGTGGCGATCAGCACGACCGCCACAATACAAGTCATCGTGATCGTCGTGGTCAAACTGGCGTCCAGCAACACAGGCAAACGCTCTGCCAACCAGACGAAAACGACGAGCACGCCCAACCAACTGGGTAACCAGCGAATCCGCTCTGCGGCCTTATCCGGAATAGGCGGCAAACGCCAGGAGGGGCGCTTTACTGAGAGCAGCGCGCGTGCCAAGCCGTAGGCGTATCCGCCAAAGCACACGGTAATAACGAGGTCGGAAAGCAATGCTGCCGTGCCGTCTGAAAGCTGAGAGCGCCAGTCCAGACCCGTTCGAATCAAGAGGGCAATCAGGCCGGGCGTAGCCACAGATAAGATCACTTCGGCAATCGCGACGACGGAACGACGCAATCGGCCTGGTGGCACACGACTGGCGGTAATCCGTATTAACAGGCGTCCCATCCACAGGCGTGCCGCAATGACGGCGGCGGCGGCCAATACCACCACCAGCCAACCCCAGAGCGGGGTCTGCTTCATCGCTGTCCATAAATCCTGGCCCAAGGTGTCGACACGATCCAGGTCGCGCGGAAATTCCTCATGAAACTCGGACCAGAACTGCGATGCCAGAAAGGAATCGCGGCGTTCACCTAACTTGGCCTGAAACTGCACGCGCCGTTGCGCTGAAATCAACTCGGCAGTCTGGCCTGCATCCAGGGCCAACAACTTGGCCAGTTTGATCTGCGCATCCAGTGCTCGGTTCGTCTTGTCCAGCTGCATGCGTTGCGCTGCCACATCGGGGGCTTCTTTCGCGCCTTCCGGTGGCGAGCCCAGCTCACTGAGGCGCGCGGCGACGCTCGTCAATTGAGGTGTCAGTTGCTCGACCGTGGCATCGGCTTTGGACTGAATCTCCAACGCATTGCTGCGTTGTTTGAGTAGCGCGGCGTCATCCGTCTGATCAGGCAAGTTCTTGCGAATGTCGTCGAGCTGCTTGCGCGCTGCCGCCAACACCACATCAGTCGCAGGGGCGGATCCACCATTGGGTTGAGCGTGCGCAGGCGCTGCGAGCACCGACATCATCAAACAAACCATTAAGGCCGTAATGACAGCTGCGAACGACCAGCGGCGCGTCTGCTTGGGATAGGTTTGCAATCTGAGAATCACTTTTGGAAGACGCGAAGCTCGCGCCGAGCGGCCAGCATAGCAAGGGGAAGGGAGGGGCATTGCAACAAAAAACACGCTACGTCCCTGATTTTATTGTCAATATTTGGGAGTCACCGTCGCGCCCATGTCCTATTCGACAGTGGCTCATCATAGCGCCGGGCCTCTCGTTAGCAGCTGGCCATCCGAAGGTGGACACGCGCGCTTACGTGACCAATGTTTGGATTCAACTATCTATGGCGGCCCGGCGAACCCTGGGCGGCCGATTTTTGCCGAAAACTTCGTCGCACGTGGCCAACCAGGCGCGCGCGGCGAAGGATAAATAACCTGATTTGAGCCAGATGTGGCCCAACTCCCATTGCAAGCCTGCCTTCGCTAATTTCGCGGTACTCAAACCCCGAGTTTTTATTCGGTTCATCAGCGGTTCGGGCAATAAGGCAGAGCCCAGGTCGGCAGAGGCCATCGCGACCAGAAAGTCCCAATGGGCACTTTGCGCCGCAATCGCGGGTTCAATGCCAGCACCCGTAAACGCCTTTCTGAGCAGGCGCGTCATGGCGAAATCGTCTGTAGGAATCAACAGGCGCGTGTCTTTCAATGCGGACAACGGCAAGGACGTCTTGCCGGCCCAGGGGGCATCTGGCGGGCCTATTACCCAGATGGGATAGCTGCCGAAGCGGCGTGACTCCAGCACGCCATCATCTGCAATGGGCAGCACCGTGGCGCCGAGTTCGAGTTCACCCGTCGCTACCAACCTTTCGACGGCCTGCCCGGTGTCTTCACGCAAGCTCAAGTGGATGTCGGGATGCAATTCCCGGAAGCGTTTCACCACTGGGGTAAAGAGCAGATTAATCATGGGCGGAATACCCACCTCTAACTCTCCCCGCTGAACGTCGGCCGTTTCGCGCAGCTCTTTTGATAGCTGCCGCATGGCTTCCAATACCTGTAGCCCACGCTCATACATCACACGCCCGGTGTCTGTGGGGCGCGCGGTGTGCCCGTCGCGAATCAGCAATGGCGTGCCCGCCTCCATTTCTAACTGGCGAATCATCTTGCTAACGGTTGATTGCGTCACGAACAGCGTCTTGGCTGCCTGCGTAAAGCTGGCATGCCTGACGGTCTCGACAAAGTAGCGCAGTGCGCGCACATCCATGCGAGCAGTCTCCGTGGCTAGGACGACTAGCCAAATGATGAAAAAAACGACTTATTTGCATGATTTTAAGTCATTACGAGATTTCGGGCAGCCTTCCTATACTTCGAAAAAATCTGGAGACACCATGCATTTCGAACGTATCCGTCACCCAGGGCTGCGAGCCAAGATTACGTCTGCCGAAAAGGCGGCCCTGCTGGTGCAGGACGGTATGACTGTGGGGATGAGTGGCTTTACGCGCGCTGGCGACTGTAAGGCGGTGCCCGCCGCGCTGGCGGAACGCGCCTTGCGTGAGCCATTCAGCATTACGCTGATCACCGGCGCGTCCTTGGGGCACGACACCGACAAGATGTTGGCGCAGGCCAACGTGTTGGCGCGACGTATGCCATTCCAGGTCGACACCACGTTGCGACGCAAAATCAACCAAGGCGAAATCGCCTTTATTGATCAGCATTTGTCGGAAACGGTTGAACAATTACGCGCCGGCCACATCGGGCCCATCAACATTGCCATTATCGAAGCCGCCGCTATCACCGAAAGTGGCGCCATTGTGCCCACCATGTCGGTGGGCAACTCGGCTTCTTTCGTGCAGCAGGCCGACAAAATCATCATCGAGTTAAATATTGGCGTGCCGATGGGCATTGAGGGTCTGCACGATATTTACGTGCCACAAGACCGTCCGCATCGTCAGCCAATTGATCTGGTTTCAGTGGACCAGCGTATTGGCGTGCCCTATATCGACGTCGATCCCTCGAAAATTGCCGCCATCGTCATCACCGATAAGCCCGATAGCCCCTCGAACGCCTTGCCGCCTGATGATGAGACCAACGCCATTGCCGGTCATATCAATGCGTTTCTGCGTAATGAAGTAGAGCAGGGCCGTCTCACTGAAAACCTGCTGCCCCTGCAGGCCGGCATCGGCACCATCGCCAACGCGGTATTGCATGGTTTTGAAGCATCCGACTTCAAAGACTTGACGATGTACTCAGAGGTGCTGCAAGACAGCGCCATCGAACTGCTTGATCAAGGAAAACTGGCGTTCGCGTCGGCGTCTTCCATAACGGTCTCGAAGCCTGTCTACGAAAAAATCCTGGCCAATCTCGATCACTACCGAGAACGCATCGTGTTGCGTCCGCAGGAAATCAGCAATGCGCCCGAAGTGGTGCGGCGCTTGGGCATCATCGCGATCAATACCGCGCTGGAATTCGACATCTACGGCAACGTGAACTCCACACACGTGGGTGGCACGCACATGATGAACGGCATCGGTGGCTCGGGTGACTTCGCCCGTAACGCGCACTTGGCCATTTTCGTGTCCAAGTCCGTGGCCAAAGGGGGCGACATCTCCAGTGTCGTGCCCATGGTGTCGCATGTGGATCACACCGAGCATGATGTCGATGTGCTGGTCACCGAATGTGGCTTGGCCGATCTGCGCGGGCTGGCACCACGCGAGCGCGCACTGGCAGTCATCCAGCATTGCGTGCACCCGTCGTATCGTGAAGCACTGCAAGACTATTTCGATCGTGCTTGTAAACGCGGTGGCCAAACGCCACATCTGCTCGAAGAGGCATTCGCGTGGCATCAGCGCTTTAACGAAACAGACAGCATGCGCGTGCCAGTACCCGCCAAGCTGCAGGCCGCATAAGTTCAGTGGGGAGGCGAAAGCACTAGTCTGCTTTTGCCTTTTCTTTGGCTGAATCAGGGTCAAGGCTTCGCTGCGAGCAGGCCAGCTCATCTCGCAGCCATTCGCGCAGGGCCACAAGCGGTGGCCAGTCGCGCAATGCCGGGCGAAAGACAAGGTGATACGTTTGCGCCATTTCATACTGCACGCTGATGGGCGAGACCTTCACCAACTTGCCCGCGCGCAGCGCATCAGCGGCCAGCAATTCCCGACCCAAGGTAATGCCAAGACCTTGCTCGGCGGCTTGCAGCATCATTCCCGCATCATTGAACGTAGCTACCGGTGTCATCGAACACTGCAGACCTGCAGCGACAAACCAATGCTGCCAGAGATCTTTCTCACCCAGTAAGGGCTGGCGGGCAATCGTAGCCGGCTCGAAATCAGGCAAACTCCTGGCCGTGGCGGGGGATGCCAATACGATCAGCGGAAAGGGCATATCAATCAGCGGTTCGGATGTCACGCCTGGCCAGGGGCCACGCCCGTGGCGTAATGCCGCATGAAATCCCTCGCGTTGCAAGTCCACCACCTGTTGAGATGCCTCAATTTCTAGCGCCAGATCCGGGTGTCGCTCGCGCCAACGGCCCATGCGAGGCAAGAGCCAGCGCTGCGCGAACGAGGGAAGCACAGTCACTCGAAGGCGTTGTTCCGCGCCACTTGCGGCTGCGGCAGCTGCCTGAAGTCCGTCGTCTAATTGCGCAAGCGCGCCCTGCACGCTACGTAGCAGGGCAGCGCCCGCCGCATTAAGTACTACCCTGCGACCGATCCGGTCGAACAGGGGAAATCCAAGCTGCTCCTCCAATCCCCGAATCTGCTGGCTGACTGCACTATGCGTTAGATGCAATTGATCGGCCGCAGCCCGCAAGTTCTGAAGCTCGGCCACGGCGCGAAAAGCAGGCAGTGTATTTAGAGGGAGACGCATAGGGGAGTCAGTAGCGTTGAAGGTGAAGTTGGGCAGGAACCCCCGCGCCATGCGCTCAGGATAGATCCGGGCTTTGCATTATTGGTAAGGAAATCTGACCAATATGGGTAGAACAAATCGATTCCTCAGGCGGTTCTGGACGAATAAGCTTACCAGCATAGATCCCTACTGGAGCCACTCATGTCTGCGCCCGCTTGCTCATCCCCTTCTGTCCTGTTGTTGCCCGGAATAGACCAGCCGTCCAACTACGCCTGCTCACCAGGCTCGTCCGCGCTACTGAATGCCGTTAATCCGTCTGGGTTGGTAGTTGAACTCGCGCCGCAGTCGAGTTCCGTCCCGTTTATTGTGAATCTTTGGCGCAATTTCTGGGACAGACGTGCCCGAACACGTAGTTTGGGGCTTGTCGCGTCGCTGGATAGGCATATCTTGCGCGATGTGGGCGCTCCGCCGTGGCTTGTTAATCAAACCACTGTGCAAAACGAGCTGCAGCGCATGCGGGACCGCGAATACCTGCGCTGGTAGAGCACCGGCAGCATTGTCGGCCTCAGTTGGGATCCGCCGGCCCGGGGGGCACTATCAAAAAGCTCTCTCTATATATAGAGAGAGAAGGAAAATCCGGCGGCATCGCCTTGTGCCTCCTCTATATATAAGAGGGGGGAGCGCTGTGGGGTGTTTCAGTGTTGCCAACCCCGTTGCGCGCCACAGCTATATATATAGAAGCATCATGTGTTCTGCCGACAGGTTGAAGAGGCTGGCCATTCAGGTGCGGGCACTAGAAAAGCATAGTTCTGGCAACAAACTAAGCGCTCTCCCGCAAATCGCTGCCACACGGGCATGACAGTGTCATTTCTTGTGCTATAGTCTCGTCCCTTCGCAGCCAAAGAAGTTTTTGGGTACGAAGTA
>JBEBWV010000108.1:0-17339 GCA_040391965.1 Achromobacter deleyi
TGAATCATAACTTATAATTTCCCCGGAAATAGCGCATAAATGCAGGCTATTCAAGGTTTGTAACGGTATCGGGGTATGCATACTGCCCGCTACCGCCCTTTCGCACAGCTTCTCGATTTTTAAGCAAACCCATGGCGCTCAACGAACAAGATGTGGCCCGCATTGCCCGGCTGGCCAGAATCGAATTGACCCCGGAACAGCGCACCCGCGCCCAGGGTGAACTCAACGGCATTCTTCACCTCATCGAACGGCTTCAGGCGGTCGACACCACGGGCATTGAGCCCCTGGCGCACCCCCTTTCCGCCCATGAGAACGTCGTCTTGCGCCTTCGCGAAGACGTCGCCACCGAGCCCTCGTCAGAGGCCCGCCGCGATGCCTTGCTGGCCAACGCACCCGACACCCAGAACGGTCTGTTCCTGGTTCCCAAGGTTCTAGAGTAAGCCATGACGAAACCCGCCCTGCACACTCAATTCGACGGGATTGCTGCCCTGCGCGCCGCCCTCGCCAAGCGCGAAATTGGCGCTGTCGAACTGGCGCAAAGCGCGCTGAGCGCCGCCGAATCAGCTCAAAATCTGAACACCTTCTTACACATTGATGCCGAATTCACCTTGGCTCAAGCCCGAACCGCCGACGCCGCCATCGCTGCCGGCACGGCGGGCCCGCTTGCCGGCATCCCAATTGCGCATAAAGACGCCTTTGTGACACGCCAGTGGCGCACGACAGCAGGCAGCAAAATGCTCGAAGGCTATGTCAGCCCGTTCGATGCCGCCGTGGTTGAGCGTCTGGAACAAGCTGGCGCCGTGTCTTTGGGCAAGCTGAACTGCGACGAATTCGCCATGGGTTCCGGAAACGAGAACTCGGCCTACGGCGTGGTGAGAAACCCCTGGGACATTAATGCCGTACCCGGCGGTTCCTCTGGCGGCTCCGCTGCCGCCGTGGCCGCTCGACTCGTCGTGGCAGCCACCGGCACGGACACTGGCGGCTCTGTTCGCCAACCTGCGGCGCTCTGCGGCGTCAGTGGCATAAAGCCAACGTACGGCACAGTATCACGCTTTGGCATGGTCGCTTTCGGTTCCAGCCTCGATCAGGCTGGCCCTCTGGCCGCCAGCAGCCGCGATCTGCTCGAATTGCTCGATGTCATCAGTGGATTCGACCCGCGCGACGCCACCAGTCTGGAAAAATGCGATGCCGCGATCAACGAACCGGGCCGCGTGCGGCGCGACTTCGATGCGGCGCAAACCAGCTACACCGCGGCCGGCAGCCAGCCGCTAAAGGGCTTGCGGATTGGTGTGCCGGATGAGTATTTCGGTGAAGGTCTGGCGGCCGACGTCGCCACCGCCGTGCATGCCGCGCTGGCGCAGTTCGAACAACTGGGCGCGGTACTGGTGAAGGTTTCTCTGCCGCGCACCGAGTTGGCCATTCCGGCCTACTACGTAATTGCACCCGCCGAAGCGTCGAGCAACCTGGCCCGCTATGACGGCGTGCGCTACGGCCACCGCGCCGCTCAGTATGGCAATCTCGATGAAATGATCAGCCGTTCGCGCGCTGAAGGATTTGGCGAAGAGGTCAAGCGCCGCATCCTGATCGGCACCTACGTGCTGTGCCATGGCTACTACGATGCCTACTATTTGCAGGCTCAGCGCTTGCGCCGCATGATCGCCCAGGACTTCCAACGCGCCTTTGCCGATCAATGCGACGTCATCATGGGTCCGGTCACACCTACCGTTGCCAAGAACATTGGCGACAACCGTGACGACCCGACCGCAGACTGGCTGGCCGACGTTTATACCCTGGGGGTAAGCCTTGCAGGGTTGCCCGCCATGTCCGTGCCTTGCGGATTTGGTGGCGCAGGGCAGACGCGTCCGGTCGGATTGCAAATCATCGGCAACTACTTCGATGAAGGCCGTCTCCTGGCCATCGCCGACCGCTATCAACAAGTTACCGACTGGCACCGTCGCGTGCCGACAAAGCAGGACGCCTGACATGAACTGGGAAATCGTCATCGGACTGGAAACGCATACCCAGCTTTCCACCGACTCCAAGATTTTTTCGGGCAGCAGCACGCGTTTTGGCGCCGCCCCCAATACACAAGCCAACGTCGTTGACCTGGCCTTGCCCGGCAGCTTGCCTGTCATGAACCGTGGCGCGGTTGAACGCGCCATTCAGTTCGGTTTGGCTGTGGGAGCCACCGTCGCACCGCGCTCGGTCTTCGCACGCAAAAACTACTTCTACCCCGACCTGCCCAAGGGCTACCAGATCAGCCAGTTCGAGCTGCCTGTGGTCGTCGGTGGCTCGCTGTCGTTCTTTGTGGGCGAGGAAGAAAAATCCGTCAACCTCACACGTGCCCACCTGGAAGAAGACGCCGGCAAATCCTTGCACGACGACTTCAACCTGGCCAATGGTGCGCCGGCAAGCGGCATCGACTTGAACCGTGCTGGCACGCCATTGCTGGAAATCGTCACTGAGCCCGAAATGCGCTCGGCGGCCGAAGCCGTGTCTTACGCTCGTGCCCTGCACAGCCTGGTCGTCTGGCTTGGCATTTGCGACGGCAACATGCAAGAAGGTTCGTTCCGCTGCGACGCCAACGTGTCGGTCCGCCCCATGGGTCAAACAAAACTTGGTACCCGCACGGAAATCAAGAACGTCAACTCGTTCCGTTTCCTTGAACGTGCCATTGTTTACGAAGCCCGCCGCCAGATTGAACTTATTGAAGATGGCGGCACGGTGGTTCAGGAAACGCGTCTGTATGACGCTGATCGTGACGAAACCCGCAGCATGCGCAGCAAGGAAGACGCGAACGACTACCGCTACTTCCCGGACCCGGATCTGCCGACGCTGGTCATTGCCCCGGAATGGATCGAGCAAGTACGCGCCGCCATGCCGGAGTTGCCAGCGGCCCAACGTGCACGCTTCGAAGCGCAATATGAACTGACCGCCTATGACGCGGCACAATTGACCGTCACGCGCGGCTTGGCAAGCTATTTTGAAGCCGTGACCCAAGCCTTGCCACAAGGTCAGGCCAAGCTGGCTGCCAACTGGATCATGGGCGAAGTCACCGCCAACTTGAATCGCGATGAAAAAGACATTGCTGACTCGCCGGTGCAGGCCCAGGCACTGGCTACCCTCATCGCACGCATCATCGACGGCACCATCTCGAACAAGATGGCCCGCGAGGTGTTTGCAGCCATGTGGGCCGGTGAAAACGACGGCCAACCTGACGCCATCATCGAGGCGCGCGGCCTCAAGCAAATCAGCGATTCCGGCGCCATCGGCACCATGATCGACGAAGTGCTCGCCGCGAACCCGGCCATTGTCGAGGAGTACCGTGCCGGCAAGCAAAAGGCATTCAACTCGTTGGTCGGTCAGATCATGAAGGCTGCCCGAGGCAAGGCGAATCCGCAACAGGTCAACGATCTGCTTAAGCAAAAGCTCGACGCGTAACGCTCGTCAAATAAAAAATGGGCCACGGCATGATGCCGTGGCCCATTTTTTTGCGAAGCCCGCCAATATCGTAGCGTGGGTAGAGCGCGAAAAAATCGAAACGAGAACGCTACCGCCAAACGCGCGCACCCCGCGATCTTGACCAGCAATTTCTCAAGAATAAACACGCGGGTTGCGCGCGTTCATCGGTATTTCCATTCTTCAGGCATTGACGCGCTCCACCCACGCTACGGAACATGGACATCGCGCAAGATCATTGAATTTACGACGCAAAAAAACCATGGCGCAATGCCATGGCTATTTTTCATTCAAACCCTAAGCACGATTACTTCACGCCGTACTTGGCGCGATAGGCCAGCACGGACTCGCCGTGCTCTTTGAACTGCGCATCGTTTTGCAGCAAAGACAAGATGTCCGACAACGACGCAATAGCAACGACAGGAATACCGTAGGTTGCGGCCACATCTTGCACGGCCGAATGGGCCGACAAGGCATCGTCCGCGCCCGCGCGTTCCATGCGATCCATCGCGATCAGCACGGCAGCGGGTTCAGCGCCGGCCGCACGAATGATTTCCACCGACTCACGCACCGAGGTGCCTGCGGTGATCACATCGTCAATGATGACCACTTTGCCTTTCAGCGGCGCACCCACCAAGGTGCCGCCTTCGCCATGGTCTTTGGCTTCCTTGCGGTTATAGGCAAACGGCACATCGCGACCCGCCATGTCCGGATGGCCCGCCAGCGCTACCGCTGTAGCGGTAGCCAGCGGAATGCCCTTGTACGCAGGTCCGAACAACATGTCGAAGTTGACGCCGGAATCCAGCAGGGCTTGAGCGTAAAAGCGCGACAGCTTGCCCACGGAAGCACCGCTATCAAACAGGCCGGCATTAAAGAAATAGGGGCTCATGCGGCCCGACTTGACCTTGAAACTGCCAAAACGCAACACGCCTTCGTTCAAGGCGAAACGGACAAAATCAAGGGAGGTAGAGGAAGAGGCGGGCATTCGGGAGTCCGAGAAAAGTAGGCAAACGCTGGCATTTTATCCGCTGTCGGAGCCGATGCGCTGACACAGGGCCTGCACGGGGTCGGTTAAAGTCATGCCATCCATTCGGCCAGTCTGGCCGTTTTATAGGAGCTTCGCTTTGCTGCGCATTACCTCGCTCAACCTTAACGGCATCCGCTCGGCCTTTCGCAAGGGTCTGGAGCCCTGGATGACCTCGCACAATGCCGACATCCTGTGCCTACAGGAAATCAAGATTGCCGATGAAGATCTGACTGACGAATTGCGTCATCCGCCAGGGTATACCGGTCATTTCGCGCATGCCCAAAAAAAGGGCTATAGCGGCGTAGGCATTTACCTGCGCGACGCGGCCGAACGCGTCCAAATCGGGCTGGAATGTGAAGAATTTGACCCGGAAGGCCGCATTATTCGTGCCGACTGGAAAAACCTGTCGGTCATTAGTGCCTACCTGCCCTCAGGATCCAGTGGTGAAGAACGTCAGTTGGCGAAGTATCGCTTTCTGGATCGCTTCGGCCCCTGGATGGATGGCTTGATGGAAGAACACCGCAAGACCGGGCGCGAGTTCGTGATCTGCGGCGACTGGAACATCGCCCACAAGGAAATCGACCTGAAGAACTGGAAAGGCAACCAGAAGAACTCTGGTTTTCTGCCAGAAGAGCGTGCCTGGCTGTCGGACTTGTTCGATCGTCGCGGATTCGTCGACGTGTTCCGCACCCTGGATGATCGCGCCGAGCAATACACCTGGTGGAGCAACCGCGGCCAGGCGTGGGCAAAGAACGTAGGCTGGCGTCTGGATTACCAGATCGCCACACCCGGTATTGCCGCGCTGGCACGCAGCACGTCTATTTATAAAGACGAGCGCTTCTCCGACCACGCCCCCATCACCATCGATTACGACATCACGCTTCAAGCCTGAGCATCTGACTCACCGAGCGTTAACAGTGGCTCGCCTGGAATGGCGGGTCGCTGGCGGCCATCGGGGTGATTCGCCTGCGCCCAACGGCGAGTTTTCGTCTCAACCTGACGGAAACTGTGGAAATTTCGCAATAATTTAATTAGGGACATAACAACGCGCAACTAGGTTCCGTGGCTCTCAAGGGTCTACGAAAAGACCTGTGAATACACGGAGTTGCGGCAATTCAACGGCGAACCGCCTCCCAAATTAAATTGGGGACATATTAAAACCCCTTGAAAACCAAGCACATAGCGAGCTTATTCGTCGCTATTGCCTCAAGTCATGCACAGCAATATATGTTGCGTCCCCAATATTATTGGAAATTTCTCTAGCGATATCAATGCCCTGCGACGCCACCCTGCTTTGCGCAGAGCAACATTTTGACCCTACAATTCACGCACTAAATGAGTGCCTGAACGCACCACAATGTTGAATCTGCGCCCCAAGTTGGCGCACGACCCCACCCCATTTCGCAGCAGTACCCCAAGGAGAATAAGTTGAAACTGCAGAGTCTGGACGACTTTCTGCGCAGCGTCGCCGCGCGCGACCCGCAGCAACCGGAATTCATGCAGGCCGTACAGGAAGTCATGTTGAGCCTGTGGCCGTTCATCCAAAAGCATCCGCACTACGCCGAGCACGCGATCTTGCAGCGTCTCGTCGAGCCGGAACGCGTGATTCAATTCCGCGTCTGCTGGACCGATGATCAGGGCCACGCGCACGTCAACCGGGCTTTCCGCGTTCAACACAGCTCAGCACTGGGCCCCTTCAAGGGTGGCATGCGCTTTCACCCCTCGGTGAACCTGTCGATCCTGAAGTTCCTGGCCTTCGAACAGACGCTGAAGAACTCGCTCACCACCTTACCTATGGGTGGCGGCAAAGGCGGCTCTGATTTCGATCCCAAGGGAAAATCTGACGCAGAAGTCATGCGCTTTTGCCAGGCATTGATGCTTGAACTGCATCGCCACCTGGGTCCGGACACCGATGTGCCGGCAGGCGACATGGGCGTGGGTGCACGCGAAGTCGGCTTCATGGCTGGCATGATGAAAAAACTGTCCAACTCGACCGCTGCCGTGTTTACCGGCAAGGGTCTGACCTTTGGCGGCAGCTTGATTCGTCCTGAGGCCACCGGCTACGGCACGGTCTACTTCGCTGAAGAAATGCTCAAGCGCACCAATGCCTCTTTTGACGGCATGCGCGTCTCGGTGTCGGGTGCTGGCAACGTGGCTCAATACGCCATCGAAAAAGCCATGGCCATGGGTGCCAAGGTCGTAACGGTTTCTGACTCGTCCGGCACAGTGGTCGACGAAGCCGGCTTCACCCACGAAAAACTCGTGGCGCTCATGCACATCAAGAACGACCTGCGTGGCCGTCTTGATACGTATGCCCAGCAGTTCAACCTGACCTTCGAAGCGGGCAAGCGTCCGTGGCACGTGCCCGTTGATGTGGCCATGCCTTGCGCCACCCAAAATGAGCTGGAACTGGCGGATGCCGAGCTGCTCATCAAGAACGGCGTGAAATGCGTGGCCGAAGGTGCCAACATGCCCGCCACGCTGGAAGCTGGCAAGGCGTTCATTGCAGCCAAGGTGCTGTATGCGCCGGGCAAGGCCAGCAACGCCGGTGGCGTGGCGGTGTCGGGTCTGGAAATGTGCCAGAACTCGGCACGCCTGTCCTGGACGCGCGACGAAGTAGACTCGCGTCTGCACGCCATCATGCGTGACATCCACGAGAACTGCGTGCGTCACGGCCAAGGTCACGGCAAGTACATCAACTACCTGGACGGCGCCAATATTGCAGGCTTCGTCAAGGTGGCAGACGCCATGCGCCAGCAGGGCCTGTATTAAGTCCTGAGTCTGTTAAAAAAACGCTGTTTCTCCTGCAAAGGAGAAACAGCGTTTTTCATTGCACCACGCCACGAAGGTCGTAGCGTGGGTGCAGCGCGAGATGCTCTCCGCTCGAACGCGATTGACGGCCGCGCGTAACCCGCGATTCTTGAAAAGCTATTGCTTTAAGCCAAGCGTCGCGTCGGGGGGGGGGGGGGGGGCCCCCGGGGGGGGGGGGGAAGGGGGGGGGGGGGGGCCCCCCCCCCCACCACCCCAAAAGTGGGGGCGCGGGCCCCCCCCAGGGAAAATAAAACACGAGAAACCCCATATTATCGAACAGCCTTGGCTCCCCGCCTGGGGGGGCTGGGGGGTGTCGCCGCGCCCTTCTGTATTTCTATTCTTCAGGGCTTGACGCGCTCCACCCACGCTACTTGCGATTGACGGCCGCGCGTAACCCGCGATTCTTATCAGTGCTTCATCGTGCCGTGGTCCATGCCTGGCGTGTGCGACGCGGGCTTGACCTTGAACTCCACCGCCAATTCGCCCGCTTTCTCGAATTTCAGCGTGGCTGGAATGCGTGTGCCCTCGACGAACGGCCCCTTCAGCTTGAGAAACATCACGTGGTAACCACCAGGGACCAGCTTCACGTCCACATTGGGTGGCAAGGCAATGCCACCTTCCACTTCACGCATTTTGGCCACGCCGTTCTCGGTTTTCACCGTATGAATCTCAACGCGCTCAGCTGCAGGTGACGAAACGGAGAGCAAGCGATCAGGCGTCGTCGCTTCGTTTTCAATCTCCAGATAACCCGCACCATTGGTTTGACCCGGTGCCGAAGCGCGTACCCACAAATCATCAACCTCGACCATGCCAACCTTGTAGTCGTGGGCCCATGCCGAGCCTGCGATACTCATGCCCAAAGCGGCGACAACAGCAATTGTGCGGATTTTCATGGGTACTTCTCCTCAAGTCCCTTTCCGGGACGTTCTGAAACATAATCTGAATCGACCGACTAGCGCCGTCTAACCAAGACACTGGCACCAGCAAGCACCGACTCCGTCAAAGCTTCCATTGCCTCCGAGTTTACCCGCCAATGTTGCCAATACAAGGGCACGTCCTCCCAGGATCTGCTGCGCAGCAACACCAGTCGCCCGGCGTCCAGATCGGCCTGCACCAGTGGCAAGGGGTTCATTGTCCAGCCCAAACCACCCAGCGTCGCCTGCACAAAAGCGCGTGACGAGGGCACCCACCACACCGGCGGCTGCCAAGAGTGACGGCCAGCAATTTTGTGGGCAAATCGGGCTTGCAACGAGTCCTTCCGGTTAAACACCAGCACAGGTGCCTCTGCCAGTGACTGTGCCGTCACCCCTTCGGCGAAATAGCGATCATGAAATTCGGGGGAGCAGGTGGCGGCGTAACGCATGCTGCCCAGCGCGTGAATCCGGCATCCCTGAACAGGGTCGGCAAGGGTAGTCACGGCCCCCAGCACGGCGCCATTGCGAAGCAATCCCGCCGTGTGATCCTGATCTTCCGATTGCATGTCCAGCGTGGCACGCGAGCGGGCGGCAAACAACACCGCGGCCTGCACAAACCAGGTTTCCAGGCTGTCGTGATTCACCGCCACCGGAATACTGGCGTTCGGCACGTCATCTTCAGCCACACCCAGCCGATTCATCGCGTCATGCTCCAGCAGCGCGGTTTGCTCGGCCAGGCGCACCAACACCTGCCCATCCGGAGTGGCCACTGCGGGCACCGTGCGTTGCACCAGCAAACGGCCCATGCGGTCTTCCATGGACTTGATCCGTTGCGACACCGCCGAGGGCGTGACGTTTAAGGACAAAGCCGCCCGTTCAAAGCTGCCTTCTCGCACCACTGCAGCCAGCGCGCGCAGATTGCCGTGATCGATTTTCATTAGATTAGTTTTACTTAAGATAGTTAATGAAAATTAGCTGTATTTCATTCACTTAGCAAGGGAAAATACCTACATCCTCGGTGCGCAGCAGTCTTGAATGCCACGTCGCAACCCCGCATTCCGGCCCGCACCGACTCATTCTCGGCACGTATAAGAAAAAGTTGTCCACATGTTCGCAGCACTCTCATCCCCCCTCCTGGTCTCCGCATGGGTCAGTGGCACCGCCACCGGACTCGGCCTGTTTGCGGTCGTAGGCGCGCAAAGCGCCTTCATCTTGCGCCAGGGCTTGATGCGCGCGCATTTGCTCGTCGTGGTGGCCATCTGCGTCCTGATCGACGCCGTCTTCATCTTTGCCAGCGTGAGCGGCCTGCAAGCACTGACCACCGTGTTTCCCTGGCTTACCACGGCAGTCTTGTGGTTTGGCGTCGTTTTCCTAAGCTGGTATGCCGTGCAATCCGGCAAGCGTGCCATGAGCGCGCAAAGCGGTCTGGCTGCCGCACGTGATGTCGTGCCTTCACGCCGTGCCGCCATTCTGGGTGCGCTCGGGTTCTCCTTGCTGAACCCGCACTTCTGGCTCGACATGGTGGTGGTCGGCTCGCTGGCGCACGGCTTTGAAGAAGCCCGCATGGCATTTGCGGCAGGTGCGTTCACTGCCAGTGTCATCTGGTTAAGTGTGCTGGCTATTGGCTCACGCCTGTTCGCCCCCTTCTTCTCCAACGCCACCGCGTGGCGCATTCTGGACGGCGTCATTGCCATCATCATGGCTGCATTGGCCATCAGTCTGGCCGTGCGCGGCATCTAAGACGCCATAGCATGTTGGGCTGATATCCCCCGTCGGCCCAACGTGCTCCTATAATTTCCCGCGTCACCACTCTACGGTCGCGCACCCTGCCGGCCTTCCAGACGGCTATGCGCGGCACACCCTCCAAAGATGTTCGTTTGCCCCCGCTTGCGGCCATTCAAGCCTTTGAGGCCGCCGCACGCCTGGGCTCTTTTGAGCGCGCCAGCGAAGAGCTCTTCGTAACGGCCAGCGCCATCGGCAAACGCATCGCGGCGCTGGAAGCCCAGCTCAATGTCACGCTATTCATACGAAGCAGCCGTGGCGCTACCTTAAGCGCCGCCGGACGCGAATACCTGACGCAAGTGCGCACCGCGCTCGATTTGCTCTCCGACGCTTCATTGCACAAACGCGGTCAACCCAAATCAGAACCCTTGCGCGTAGTCTCCACGCCCACCTTCGCGCGTCAGGTACTTATCCCTTACCTACCGGAATTCACCCAGGCCCACCCCGACGTGGAACTGGAAATTCTGCTGTCCATTCCGTATCTGGAAATCATGCCTCCCAATGCGGATTGCTGGATTCGCTTTGGGGAAGGCCGGTATCCCGGCCTGCATTGCGAACAACTGACACAAGACTCGGTTTTTGCGGTGTGCTCACCTGATTACGATGCACGCTACGGTCCGTTTCGCACGCCCAACGACCTCACCAAGGCCGCGCTGCTTCGTTGCCCGATGGAACCCTGGCGGCCCTGGCTAGCGGCAGCCGGGCTGGACTGGGCCGAACCCGCCAAAGGCGTGTGGCTGGTTGACCTGGGCATGATGCTGGCTGCAGCACGGGCCGGTCAGGGCATTGCACTCACCCGTCGCACCCTGGCGGCGGAGTGGCTGGATGAAGGCAAGTTGCGCCGAGTGCTGGACGTGGAAGTGCCGGGCGTCGCCCAATACTATTTCTGCACAGAACTCTCACGCCCGCCCCGAGATGCCGTCCAAGCGTTTTCCCTATGGCTCACACAAGTGTGCCAACGCGCCGCTCAATAGCCATGCGCCTGACCGCCATGCCCGGAAAATATTTCCGGTAGACCGCGGAACGAAATTCCGAGTAGAGCCACGCCTCAGTAGCTAGGATGCGCCCAAGTGCTGCGCGCGCCCCTGGCGTCAAGCATCACGATCACACCCGTTACCCACGCTTCCTGCACTGCCGCATCGACCTCGTCCGCTTACAAAACCGGTCTAGGTATTTACGCGCAAACAGATGGCAGGGTCAGGTTCGCGTAAGTGTCGAAGCAGACAGTAACGCGACGCGACATTAGATCGCGCTGCCGTACAGAACATTTCGCCGCCAAACGGCCTTTCGTTTTCCACGCAGTACTACTAAATACAACGGAGACATCCATGGAATTTCGTTTAAAGCTGCTCGTTGGAGCGCTCACTCTGGCTGTTTCGGGTGCGTCCCTGGCAGCAGACCCCATCAAGATTGGTGTGGCCGGTCCTTATACGGGCGGCTCGTCGTCCATGGGCGTGAGCATGCGTGACGGCGTGCGTCTGGCGATCGAGGAGATCAACAAAAGTGGTGGTGTCATGGGCCGTCAGTTGGTGGCCATTGAACGTGATGACGAAGCCAAGAACGAACGTGGCGTACAGATCGCTCAAGAGCTGATCAACAAAGAGCAAGTAGCCGCCACCGTCGGTTATATCAACACCGGTGTCGCGCTGGCTTCCCAGCGCTTCTACCAAGACGCCAAGATCCCGGTGTTCAATAACGTGGCCACCGGCAGCGTAATCACACACCAATTCAAGGCACCGGAGTTTCCAAACAACTACGTATTTCGCAATGCTGCGCATGACAGCATTCAGGCACCGATGATTGTCGAAGAAGCCGTCACCAATCGTGGCTTCAAGAAGGTCGCCATCCTGGCCGACTCCACCAACTACGGCCAGTTGGGCCGTGAAGACTTGGAAAAGGCTCTGGCCGCCAAGGGCATCAAGCCCGTTGCCATTGAGAAATTCAACATCAAAGACGTCGACATGACGGCCCAGTTGCTCAAATCCAAGGAAGCTGGTGCCGAAGCCGTGCTGACCTATGGCATTGGCCCGGAACTGGCACAAGTTGCAAACGGTATGGCCAAACTTGGCTGGAAGGTGCCAATCGTTGGTAGCTGGACACTGGCCATGGCCAACTACATCGACAACTCTGGCACCAACGGCGAAGGCGCGCGTATGCCGCAAACCTTCATCCAGGATCCGGACACGCCCAAGCGCAAGGCCTTCATCGATGCCTACCTGACCAAGTTCAAGCCCAAGAACAACCGCATCGATTCGGCGGTCTCTGCTGCGCAAGGCTATGACTCCATCTATTTGTTGGCCGCTGCCATGAAGCAAGCCAACTCCACCGAAGGTCCGAAGGTGCGCGAAGCGCTGGAAAATCTGCAAGCGCCCGTTGAAGGCGTGGTCATGACCTACAACAAGCCGTTCTCGGCGACCAACCACGATGCCATTACGGCAAAAGAAGTCGTGATCGGTGAGGTCAAAGGCGGCCGCGTCGTAAAGGCGACTGGGACGTAAAGACACAGTAAAGCCTTTACGCAATCTGACAGCAGCGCAGTCTCGCCTGCGCTGCTGTCCGCGCCCCCTTGCGGCGCCGGGTTGCTGCCGTATGAAAACAGTTCTCCTCCCACGGGGGTTGGGGGTGAACCACAGCGTTTCACGGAACCACAATGATTCTTCTACAGCTCATCTATAGCGGTATCGCGCTAGGCATGATCTATGCCGTCATCGCGTTCGGATACCAGCTCACCTTTGCCACGTCTGGCACCTTGAACTTCGGTCAGGGCGAAGCCCTGATGCTTGGCGCCATGGTCGGACTGACCTTGGTAGGCCTTGGCGTCAATTATTGGGTCATGCTCCCAATCGTGTGCATCTTCGGCTTTGCGCAAGGCGCGTTGGTCGAACGCGTCGCCGTGCGCCCTGCCTTGAAAGTGCGTTCTGAATTCGGATGGATCATGGCGACTATCGCCCTGGGCATCATTTTCAAGAACGTCGCTGAAAACGTGTGGGGTCGCGACGACCTGCGCTTTCCTTCTCCGCTGCCCGAAGCGCCTATGTCCGTTTTCGGTGCCAACGTGTTGCCGATGGAACTGCTGGTTGTATTTGGCGCGCTTGCCATGATGTTGCTGGTTGAAATTTTCAACCGCAAATCCATTTACGGCAAAGCCTTTGTTGCCACCTCAAACGATCGCGACGCGGCCGGCCTGATGGGCATCAACACCAGTTCTGTCATCACGTTTTCCTACGCGCTGTCTTCCTTGACGGCAGCCTTTGCGGGTGTGCTCGTGGCACCGCTCACCCTGACCGGCGCCACCATGGGCGCGGTACTGGGTTTGAAGGCTTTTGCGGTCGCCATTATCGGCGGCCTGTCCAGCGGCATGGGTGTCGTGGTGGGTGGCCTGATTCTAGGCATTGCTGAAACCACCACAGGTTTCTACTTATCAACAGGATACAAAGACGTGCCCGGATTGGTATTGCTGCTGCTCGTACTGACCTTCAAGCCCGCCGGCCTGTTTGGCAAGACCGCGATCAAGAAGGTGTAACGATGAAACCCTTACACCTCTTCCTTTCGGTTGTGGCCGTTGCCTGCCTGGCCGCCGTGCCACTTGGCGTCACCAACACGTACTACCTGCACCTGATCGAAACCATCATGATTTATTCCATCCTGCTTTTCGGGTTGGACATCGTGGTGGGCTACACCGGCCAAGTGTCTTTAGGCCATGCCGGTTTGTTCGGCATTGGCTCTTATGTGGCCGGCGTGCTGTTCTTTCACCTGCAAATGCCCATCTGGGTCACCTTGCCCGCCGCCATCCTTATTGCGGCTGCCTTTGGTGCCTTGCTTGCCCTGCCCGCCTTGCGCGTCACAGGGCCTTATCTGGCCATGGTGACACTGGCGTTCGGCACCATCATCCAGATCCTGATCAACGAAATGACCTTCATGACCGAAGGCCCTATGGGGATCAAGATCTCCAAGCCCTCGATCGCAGGCCACATCCTGACCAAAAGCGAATACTTCTGGCTGGTTGCGGCGCTACTAGTCATCTCATTGATCGTGGTTCATCGCATTCTGAAGTCGCACTTGGGCCGCTCATTTGAAGCCCTGCGCGACAGCCCGATTGCCTCGGATTGCATGGGCGTCTCGGTTTACAAGCACAAGGTGTTCGCATTCGTCATCAGCGCCGGATTCGCCGGTCTGGCAGGTGCGCTCTATTCCTATTCGGAACAGTACATCTCGCCCAACACCTATAACTTCGAACTGACCATTCTGTTCCTCCTGGCCATCATCATGGGCGGACGCAAGAGCCGCACCGGGGCCATATTGGGTGCGTCCATCATCGTGCTGCTGCCCAAAATGCTTGATGACATCGACACCTTCCGCATCATTGCGCTGTCGGTCGCCGTCCTGGTCACCGTAGGCTCGGCTATTGCGGTCGCCAAAGGCCGGGCAGAAGTGCGCCGCGTGGCCATCCCGGTCGTGGGCACCATCTTGCTATGCGTCTTCTCCTACTGGCTCGATGCCATTACAGACTGGCGCTTGTCGATCTTCGGCGCCATGATTCTGTTCGTCGTGTATTACCTGCCTGATGGCATTGTCGGTTTCGTGCGCAACCTGTTCTTCTCCACACGCCGTGCGGCGCTAGCGGTCAAGAAAGACTTGCTCAAAGACACCGATGCCGTGCCCACGGCCGCCAAAGGCCATGGCGAAGACTTGCTACTGGCCAAAGGCGTGCTGATGCAATTCGGCGGCCTGAAAGCCTTGAACCAGGTGGACCTGACCATACGCCGTGGCACCATCCACGGCCTCATTGGCCCCAACGGTTCAGGCAAGAGCACCATGATGAACGTGCTTACGGGCATCTACGTGCCAACCGCTGGCGCCGTAGAGTTCTCCGGCAAATCACTCGTAGGTCTGGTCCCCGCCGACATCGCGAAGGCGGGCATTGCGCGCACCTTCCAGAACGTGCAGTTGTTCGGCGAAATGACCGCGCTGGAAAACGTGCTGGTTGGCCTGCACCACACCTTCACCACCGGTCTGGCAAACATTGCACTGCGCACCGGAAAATGGAAAAACGAAGAAAATCGGGCCCGTGCGCGCGCGCTTGCCCTTCTGGAATTCGTAGGCCTGGATCAACTTGCCAACGAAGAGGCTCGCAACCTGCCTTATGGCAAACAACGTCTCCTTGAAATTGCCCGTGCGCTGGCACTTGATCCGCAACTTCTGCTGCTCGATGAACCGGCCGCCGGTCTCACAGCACCCGACATCGTTGAGCTGCTCGTCATCATCCGCAAAGTGCGCGACCACGGCATTACCCTGATCCTGATCGAACACCATATGGATGTGGTCATGGGTGTGTGCGACACCGTGTCCGTGCTGGACTTCGGCCAGAAAATCGCTGAAGGCCTGCCCGGCGAAGTGCAGAGCAACCCCAAGGTCATCGAAGCTTATCTGGGCGGCGCGCCCGCATAAGGCCGAGACAGGACACACACATGCTATCAATCAAAAATCTGGAAGCGGGCTACGGCAAGGTGAAGGTGCTTCACGGCATCAGCATGGAAGTGCCGAAAGGCCAGGTCGTCACACTCATCGGCTCAAACGGTGCAGGCAAAACCACCACCATGCGCGCCCTGTCCGGCATGATTCGTCCTACCGCTGGCGAAATTACCTTAAGTGGAAAACGTATCGACGGCCTGGAATCTCACCGCATTGCACGCCTGGGGCTGGCGCACTCGCCGGAAGGTCGGCGCGTATTCCCCACGCTATCCGTCACCGACAACCTGCTGCTGGGCGCGTTTCCACGCCTGACGGGCAGCCGGCCAAAAGGTGATGTGCAGGCGGATATGGGCCGTGCCATGGATTTGTTTCCCCGGCTGAAAGAGCGGCGTGAACAGCTCGCAGGTACCTTGTCAGGTGGCGAACAGCAAATGCTGGCCATGGCCCGCGCCGTCATGCTCAACCCGGAACTGGTGCTGCTTGATGAACCCTCAATGGGTCTGGCCCCAATTCTGGTCGAAGAAGTGTTTCGCATCATTGCACGCTTGAAGGACGAAGGCGTGACCATGCTGCTGGTGGAACAATTCGCGGCGGCAGCATTGAACGTGGCCGACTATGGATATGTATTGGAAAACGGGCGAATTTCGGTACATGGTTCGGCGGACAAGCTGAAACATGATCCGGCGGTGGTGGCGGCCTATTTAGGTGGATCGCACTAGCGCGAAGCAGCGTCATGCGCCAATCCAGGCGCGCAAAAAAAGCGAGGCACGGTAATCGTGCCTCGCCAAAGCTTGCTGGCACCAACGAGACAATTCGTAGCGTGGGTGGAGCGCGAACAAACACAAACAAAAACTCCACTGTTAAACGCGCGTAACCCGCGATTATTAAGCAGCCACTGCCCGACATTCAACACACGGGCTACGCGCCTTTAACAATCACGCCCCCGTTTTAGATTCCGCACACTTACGCACCTCACCCCTAACGAACCAATGGCACGCCCTCAAGCGTGCCATTTCTCATGGGCGACGTGTCATGAACACAGCTCATACGACGACACAAGCACGATTTATCGCTTAACACACACTGTGCAGTTCAACGCAAACCCGGACATGTCTGGTTCTGCTTCATCCCGGCACTCACTATTCTCAATGCATTCGCTAGATCGCGCTTCGCAGTCATATGCAATCACGCAATCGAAAGGCGCTCACTGCCAGAATCGACTTACTCGCACATTGCCATGAAACAGATTTCAACCCTTGTAGCCGTTCTCCTAACGCTCCTGATAGGCTCAGCGGCCCTTGCTCCCGTTGCCAGGGCCGACCAGCAGCAGTCTATCAAGACCAACTTTGACCGGGCTACTGCGCCTACGGAAATCGTGGTCTGGAATAGACAAGTGGCGGGTTTCCTCCAATCTATCGGTAGATACATCCTGGGCTCCGCCACGATTACTTGCCACAGCGCTACCGACTCAGTTGTCGGTGCGTGTCAGACCACGCATGTAAGAAGTAATAGTGCGGGAACATCGACAATCACCCTGCGCTTTACCGAAATTAACAGCCATCAATTCGTTGATCTAACGCTGGATGCTTACATGGAACATGGCGATTCGAATGGGCACAACATTCGGACGACTAAATACCCTATCCACGCTATCAACTCTGAGCCTAACATTAGCAAGTTCCTCACTCTCAAGCTTCCTGCCGCCGAACTCAAGCGACTTCCCTTTGGTGGAAAATGGCGTGCGGAACTCAAGTTGACCGAGAAATCTGGTTATTTAGATCTACAAAATCGAGGGCAACTATTCACCGCTACGTTCGAACTTAACGTCACAGACAACAAAAACATCGCTATCTATTTCCCCAGCCAAAACACAG
>JBEBWV010000109.1:0-17304 GCA_040391965.1 Achromobacter deleyi
ATTCGCCGTAAACTTGTGCTTTGGTATCCATTGCGCCGCCCATCTCACGCAGGTAAGGTGCCTGATTAAACAGTTGCATCCAGAACGCCGTGACCAGCGCCAGGAAAACAATCAAGAAAAAAAACCAACGGAGAAATCGTGAAATCGTCATGAGTACACTTCAAAAACAGGGTTCTCAGAAACCCAATCGTCAAGGAGTGGCGGGTGCGCGGTCAAACCAGTATTGCGCCGTGTCCTCGCTGCCAGACCACCAGGGCAATAAACCGAGGCTGCGGCGTTCAGACAATAGGCTAACGCGTAACCCACCTTGTTCTGGCCGTAATACTGCCACATAACGCACATTACTCAGTGATTCGTATTGACTCCAGGTGCTGGTGGTAGCCAAGTCACTGTAGCCGCAGGCGCGCTTTCCCAAGCGCCTGGGACGGCGCGTTCCATACCGCGCACCACCAAGTGTTCCGCTAATAACATGTGCATATTCGCAGGGTGCGGGTGCTTGCTGCTTGATTCAATGACACGGCCCTGCGTCAGGTAAATCCCAGCCATGTCGGGGCATTGCGCCAGGTCAGAGGTGGCCAGAACAGGCGATCCGCCTTTATCTGCCCATGCCACACGCAGACCGTCGACCTGCGTGCCGCAGCCCGCAAGCGACGCGAACGCAAGAAAGCCCAGCACACAGCGCCCCAAAACGGTGCCAAACCATGGCAACACGACAGACTCAAGCTTCATTGCGTGACGACTCCTTACTTATTGCACCCGGCCCAGCTCGAGGCGGCGCGATGGTCCAGACTATATTCGACTTATTCGCCTGCCCGTGTCGAGAGTCAAGCACTCGCGCCACGGCCTGCAAACTTCAATCACTCCATCACGACGCACTATGAATGACTCCGGCATGTACCCCTGGCTCAACGCTTTGCCCAAAGCAGAACTTCACCTGCACCTGGAGGGCTCGCTTGAACCCGAACTGCTTTTTGCCCTGGCGCAACGCAATGGTGTGGCACTGCCTTGGGCCGACATCGATGCCCTGCGCGGTGCCTACGACTATGCAAATCTTCAGGAATTTCTGAATCTGTATTATCTGGGTGCGAACGTGCTCCAGACAGAACAGGACTTCTACGACCTGACCTGGGCCTATCTGAAGAAGTGCAAAGAGCAGAACGTGGTGCACACCGAACCGTTCTTTGATCCGCAAACCCACACGGATCGCGGCATTGCCTTCGATGTCGTGTTGACCGGCATTTCGCAAGCGCTGAAAGATGGTCGCGAACAGCTCGGCGTGCAAAGCGGACTCATTCTGAGCTTTTTGCGCCACCTGCCGGAAGCACAGGCCATGCAGACGCTGGAACAGGCGCTGCCGCATAAAGAGGCTTTTATTGCCGTGGGTCTGGACAGCAGCGAAAGCGGCTTTCCGCCCAGACTATTCCAACGCGTGTTTGAACGCGCACGCGCCGAAGGTCTGCCTGCGGTGGCTCATGCCGGTGAAGAAGGCCCACCGGAGTACATCTGGGAAGCCCTGGATTTACTGAAGGTCTTGCGCATCGACCACGGTGTGCGTGCCGCAGAAGATCCCCGCTTGATTGCGCATCTGATCGACACTCAAATACCGCTGACCGTATGCCCGCTCTCGAACACGCGCCTGCGTGTCTTCGAGAAAATGGCGGACCACAATATTCTTGAACTCTTGGAGTTGGGCGTGAAAGTTACGGTGAACTCAGACGACCCCGCCTATTTCGGCGGCTACGTCACCGAGAATTTCGATGCGCTTCATACGCACTTGGGTATGACAAAAGCGCAGGCACAGGCTTTGGCGCAAAACAGTCTGGACGCGCGAATTGTGCGTTAGTGCAGCGGCCTGAGTGGCCAGGTAACGCAGATCAATAAGTCTTGCGCAGGTGTCGGAATCTTGTGCTGCGCGTGCTCTAGCCAGGACGCAGTACAAGATCTGGCCCGCTCAGGCCAAGCAGCTCAATCAATACCGCTGCCGCAATGCCAATGGCAACGACGCATAAGCCAATCAGAAATAGGCGTGTCGCACGGTCATAGAACGCGACACGAAGCGAGTCATGCGACAGCAGCATCACAATGGACCATACCTGCAGCCCGGTGCCGGCAATCAGCGGCACCACGGCCATGGCGTCATAAACCGTCCATACCGATGGATACAGCGCCCAACGACTTAAAAAATTCAATGAAAAGCCAAGCAAAATGGCCACGGCAGTAATCGTGCCACTTCGAAACGTGGGGTCCATTAAGGCTTTTGGCTGAACCTTGGTGTCTTCAGGCTGCGGGGGATCTTGCAAGATTGGCATCTTCGCTCTCCAGGCGCTTGACTACGCATTCGCAACTGGGAGTCAGGGAATTTTCTGCTGCACCCCATCCCCCTCCGTCGTCACGACGCTAGTGTAGATGAGCCTCCCCTAATGTGGGGTGTTCCGCGTTTATTAACGCCCAGACCTATGAAGCCGCCATTTTCTCAACTGCACGCACGCACACAAAAATATATCGCCAGGAACTTCAACCCTCGCAGGCAAGATATTTAGATAACACGTTAATCACATGCCTGTGAGAATGGCGATTCGTTGAGCACTTGAGTGTCGGGCCGAGCGGCAGGAGTGTCCGGCGTGCTCCCCCCATGACGATCTGGACCGCTCAGCCCAGATATCGCAAGACTCAAGCTCTTCGCCTACGTCGCCTGCCCGTAGCGTGGGTGGAGCGCGCCCAAACTACGGCAAGAAAACCAGCGTAAATCGCGCGTAACCCGCGATGCTTGAACAGCAGTTGCGCGGGTTTAAGATCGCGGGTTACCTGTGCTGCTTGACCAGCAATTGCGCAGCTTCAAGATCGCGCGTTACGCGCGCTGCTTGAACAGCAATTGCGCAGCTTCAAGATCGCGGGTTACCTCTGCTGCTTGACCAGCAATTGCGCAGCTTCAAGATCGCGGGTTACGCGCGATCGCCAGTCTTTCAGCTATGAAGGCGATGGCGCGCTCCACCCACGCTACGCGGCCCTTACTGGCGACGGCAGGCGAGCGTTCAGTCCATACATTAGGGGAATGCGCGGCATGCCTTCGGGCTGGGCCATACGACGCCCACCTATGTCTCGCATACCTTCGAAACCCTGCCAGCCGTTTGCGTAAGGGTACTCATGCAGCACTTCTATCGTTAAACCGGCACCTGCCAACGCCGTGACTACATCACCCAGGCCCCAGAAAAACTCGTAGCTGGGATGAGGATTAATAAACCCCTCGATCCCCTTTTCGAAGCCAGCCAGGCTCAAGCCTGTACCGGAATCCGCCACATAGTCGGTAACCCCGGACTCGGCCAACGGCGTCTTATCGAAGTAATCGTAGGCCAGACGCCACTGAGGGTCGTGCTGCATGGCGAACGGGTGAAACTCCACCAGCGTGAATACACCGCCCGTGCTCAGAACCCGTGCAATACCGCGCGCCCATGCCGTCAAGTCAGATAACCAGCACAGCACGCCATAGGATGCAAAAACGCGATCAAAACGACGACCTTCACGGGCCACCATATCAAGCCAGTCGTATACATCAGCACGGTGAAACTCGCCAGCAATACCCGTCTCACGAGACAAATACTGCGCGTAGCGCACGGCCTCGTCGGAGATATCGACACCCGTCACACGCGCACCCAGACGCGCCAGACTCAAGGTGTCCTGCCCGGCATTGCATTGCAGATGAAGCAGCGTTTCGTCCGCCAGATCGCCCAATAGGGCCAGCTCTTCTGGAAACAAGGTGCTGCCCCCGCGTCGAAAGAATTCTGCTTGATCGCCTTTGTGGCTGTTATGCGCCAACGTCGCGGCATTCCAGGAAAGCCGATTGGCTTCGTGCAAATTCTTTTCCATTTTCTCTTCTTGTGCCTGCGGCCTTGCTTAATCAAGCACGCATGATAGGCCACAAGTCAATGCTGCCTGCGCCCCAGGGCACATTGACGCGCCACCGAGGGCTGGCTAAAGTGCCCGCAGCCTTTTCTTGAATACATCGGACTCATGCCCCAAAGATTTGCTGTGTCGCCTGCTTGCTTTGCACGATCGCGTCCTGCGATGAACGTCCTGGGCCGCCTATGTGCAGCGGCCAGTCTCGCGCTGGTGGTGACCCTTGGCCATGCTGCAGAAACGGTGAACGACGACACGCAAAAGCGGGTTGCCTATGCCGAGGCCTACAAAACCCTGCAAGTACTTCGCGCCGTAGCCGACAGCGGCGGCATGCCCCCGGATGCGTATCCCGTCATTCTCACCACGCCAAAAGCTACCGGCCCTTACGGCGAATTCGAGCGGTTTGTGAAAATCATGGCATCGCAATCCATCGCCCGCGATCGCGCCTACATGATCGACGTGATCGGCAGCGGATTCCCCGAGCTATTGGCTGGACCGCGCCTGCAAGCAGATGCCAGTCTGATGCAAAGCTGGCAGATCCTGGACAAAGGCCGCCGCGCGATGGATCGCCACAGCGCAATCGCCGCGAATTGGTCAAAAGATTTGTTTGTACAGATCGACGCACTCAAACTCAGCGACGATGACAAGAACCTCTTGCGCCAGGGCTTGAAAACACAGCAACCCATTATCGACAGCAACTACCAACAACGTTGGGCCACCGACGCGGCAGTGCTCGTCGAATATAAAGGGATGATCAGCACCTTGAGCGATGCACGGGGCCGCTGGCGAATCGGGGCAGACGATGCCATCGAGTTCGCCCGAGATGACGAGCTGGCGCGCTATCAGAAGCATCAACAGACCATTATGAGACTCTCTGAACAAAGCCCCACGGCGCCTACGGATTCGATGGCCAACCTGCTATCACCGCTACAACCGTAAGCCGGCTGGCCGCCGGAGGTTGCCACGCGTTAAAAATGCATGATATTCAAACCCGAACCCTCTGTTGATGGGCCTGGCCCACAATAATTTTCACTTTTTGCCTTAGAGATCACTATGACTTCGTATCGTGTCGGCATCGCAGGCTTTGGCGCCATTGGCCAAGCTATTGGCCAAGCTCTGGACGCGGGCATCCCCGGTCTGACCCTGACGGCCGTCGGCGTGCGTAACCCACAACAACCGCCGGTCTTTGCCTGGCGAGGGCAAGCGCCCACGTTCACCACCATCGAAAACTTGCACGAGCTGTGCGATATCGTGGTTGAGTGCGCGCCCGCCGCCGTATTCCGTGCGATTGCCGAGCCTGTATTAAAGGCCGGCAAAAAGATGGTTGTGCTGAGTTCGGGCGCGCTGTTACGCCATGACGACCTGATTGAATTGGCACGCGTGCATGGCGGGCAGATTCTAGTGCCGTCCGGGGCTATTTTGGGGCTGGACGCGATTGTGGCGGCGGCACAAGGCGTTATTCATAGCGTCACGATGATCACCCGCAAACCCGTGCGTGGACTGCTTGGCGCGCCTTACCTGCTGGACAACAACATCGTCATCGATCACATCACCGAGCCCACTTTGGTGTTCCGTGGCTCGCCGCGCGAGGCCGCCGTCGGCTTTCCAGCGAATTTGAACGTGGCCGTCAGCGTATCACTGGCCGGTATTGGCCCGGATCGCACCACGCTGGAGATTTGGGCAGACCCTGCATTGGAACGCAATATCCACCGTGTAGAAGTGGAGTCGGACGCAGCCTCGTTCTCGATGGAAATCCAGAACATTCCGTCGGCCAACCCGAAAACTGGTCGTATTACCGCGCAAAGCGTGGTGGCTTTGCTTAAGAAGTTGACCGGCCCATTGCACGTCGGCACGTAAGCCTGCACGCCCACTGGGCGCTGCAAAAAAAGCCTGCTCACGGTGCCGATGCGCAACGCATCAGCCACATTCCGTGAGCAGGCTTCCAGCCTTAAACCAAGCAAACGATTTACACGGCAGCGAGGTTTTCGTCCCTTGCGTGGACAGACCAATGCCCGTTGCCGTCGAGTTGCAGGCGATGCGTATGGAACGCATCCAGCGTGCTGCGGTGACCAATACTGACCAACATGCAGTCCGGCAGTTGCTTGCGCAGCAAGTCGTACAGGGCGAACTCCAGGCCTTCGTCCGTGGCCGAGGTGGCCTCGTCCAGAAAAACGAGGTCGGGCCGGTTAAAGAGCACGCGTGCAAACGCCACGCGTTGTTGCTCACCCAACGACAGAATGCGCGACCAATCATCGACGCGGTCAAGTTGATCAGCCAGATGTCCCAGACTCACGTCGCGCAGCGCGGCACGCAAACGCGCGTCGTCTTCTGCTTGCGCCACCCCTGGGTAAGCAACGGCCGCTCGCAAGTCACCTAATGGAAGATAAGGCCGCTGCGACAAAAACAAGGTGCGATGACCAACGGGCCGCAGCACACGGCCTTGTGCATAAGGCCAGAGCCCAGCCAACGCGCGTAATAGCGTCGTTTTCCCACTGCCTGACGGGCCTTTGATCAACAAGGTCTGTCCTGGTTTGAGAGTCAGAGTCACTGGCTGGAGCAATTGACGCCCATCGGGTCGTTGCACGGCCAAGCCTTCAATCCGCATGCCGCTTGCATCTTCTTCGATGTCTACCACCGGCAAGGCACGAGCCTGCTCATTGGCGTCAAGGAAGCCGTTCAGCCGCTGCAGTGTGGCGCGATACTGGGCAAAGGAGTCGTATGAGGTACGAAAGAAGGACAGCGAATCTTGCACTTGCCCGAACGCCTGCGACGTTTGCATAACATCGCCCAGCTTGATCGCGCCGCTGAAAAACCGAGGTGCCTGCAAAATAAAGGGAAAGACCACCGCCACTTGACTGACCGACAAGTTAAAGCCGTCGAACTTCAAACCCCGAAACACGCGCGCCCACAAGTTGGCGATATAGGCTGTAAACCGCGTCCAGAGCATGCCACGCTCTACGTTCTCTCCCTGGTAAAACGCCACGTTCTCGGCGTTTTCACGCAAGCGAACCAGTGCATAACGGAAGTTTGCCGTCAGGCGTTCGCTCATGAAATTCAAGAGAATCAAAGGCCGTCCGATCTTGAAAGCAAACAAGGTTGCGATGATCACGTAGGCATAGACCATGAACACCATCGCGCGCGGCACTTCTATGCCCATGACGCTTAGCGCGCCCGATAGCCCCCACAGAATGGCGGTGAATTCAACCAGGGACACAATCGCGCTAAGCGCACCTAGCGCCAGGCTGCGTGAGCCCGTGACAAACGTAGAGATATCCAGCTCGATACGTTGGTCCGGATTGTCGATCGGGTCATCGACGAACTGGCCACGGTAGTAAGCACTGTGATCAAGCCAGTCTTTCGTGAGACGCTCGTTGAGCCAGACGCGCCAATGAATATCGAAGGCCTGGCCGACATAGCTCTCGAACAGCGTGCGCACCACGTGTATCGTGGCCAGCACACCGAAAATGCCCAGAAACTTCCAGAAGGCAACTTGGTCCAGAGCTTGGAGCGCACTATAAAAACCGTTGTACCAGAACGAAAACAGAACGGTCATGCGTACCGCGAACATGGCAAGAAAGAGCAGGATTGCCAGTGTCAGCAACGGTCGCCAACTGCGTGCTGGCGTGAGATAAGGCCACGCTAGGCGCCAGAACTGGCGCCCCCATACGGTCGTGCGCGCCAGAATAAAGGTGACAACGCCAAGCGTGACCCCGGCAATGGCAAACGCCTGGAGCATCCAGATAATGCTGCTCGCGAGCTGTTCGTTCCAGTTCAAATTCATAGTCGCCCCCCTACAGGTGATCCCGGTTAGATCGAACCCTTATTGTTAGTTCCTGGGGACAGAACCGTCTTAAGCTTGGCTTAAGCCAGGAAAACACTGCCCAAAAAAAATGGCAGATTGCTCGGGAGCAATCCACCATTCTGACTTATTACCGAGGTCGGCAACAGAGTTAAAGCGCACGTCCCACAATTAAGGGGTCCATCGCCATCGTGCCGTCCGTGCTGCGACCGTCATACGGCAGACGGTTCAAGACATAGCGCATGGCGTTCAAACGTGCACGTTTCTTGCAATCCGATTTCACAACGATCCAGGGCACGTCTGCGGTGTCGGTATGCGCGAACATGGCCTCTTTGGCCAGGGTGTAGCTGTCCCATTTGTTCAGCGACGCCAAATCAACCGGACTCAGTTTCCATTGTTTTAACGGGTGCAACTTGCGCTCACCAAAACGGCGGCGTTGCTCTTCCTGGCTTACCGAGAACCAGAATTTGATCAAATGAATGCCGCTGGAAGCCAGATGACGCTCAAAGTCAGGCACTTGGCGCAGGAACTCCAGATACTCCGCTTGCGTGCAGAACTCCATCACGCGTTCAACGCCAGCGCGGTTGTACCAGGAGCGGTCGAACATCACGATTTCGCCCGCACTCGGCAAATGTTGCACATATCGTTGGAAATACCACTGCCCTCGTTCCGTGTCGGAGGGTTTTTCCAGCGCCACCACACGCGCGCCACGAGGATTCAAATGCTCCATCATGCGTTTGATGGTGCCACCCTTGCCCGCCGCGTCGCGTCCTTCGAACAGAATGACGACGCGCTGGCCGGTGGCCTTCACCCAGGCCTGCAACTTCAAGAGTTCCACTTGCAGCGCATACTTTTGCCGCTCGTAATTGCGGCGCATCATCCGGTTTTTATAGGGATACTTGCCTTCGCGCCAGTCTTCCGCCAACTCATCGTCAGGGTTGCGATGGCCATCGCCCGTACGGCTGGATACCTCTAATAACGCACGATGAACCGCATGGGCGTCATCCGCCGACATGCCGCCGATGACGGCGCGCAATGCGGTATCAGCCTGACCGGGTTCTCCCACGTGATAGCGCCGGGCCATGTCGGCCAGCACCGCCACGGTTTCTTGGCGCACGGCATCGACACGGGCATCTATGCGAGCGCGCGCCGTGCGAGGGGACTCGGGCGTAAGCACGGACGCTTGGGGAATATCTGCTGCGGCGCTGGCGGCTGTGTCTTTCGCTAGCGCGCCCTTCGTGGCTTTACGTACAACCGGTTTGGTCGCGGCGGATTTGCTCGGTGTTGCCCTGCTGCCAACCGCAAGCGACGCAGCCTTGGCGGACGTATCCGACGTCTCAGCTTTCACGGGCTTCGTATCGAGAGCCACCGCTGGCGCGGCAGCACGCTTGGACGGAGTGACTGGCGATTTACGAGCCGTGGCAACGCGGGCACGCTTAACGGGTGTGGCTGGTAGGGACGTCTGTCCAGCTTCGTCCGCAACGACGGAAATGGAGGGCTCTTGTTTGTCGGCTTGTGAGGTGTCGTCGCGCATTGCTTGGGGTGTCCTTCAGTTCACGGTCACAACACGCCGGCCAGATTGCCATAGCGGCTGCAGGAAACTGGCAACGCTACGCCATAACTTGCGGTTTGTCATTGATAACGGTCAACGCTGCCCACTATTTTTTTGACACATGGACGTGCGCCGCCACCCGACCCACTCCCCTTCGTTTTTGAACGCGCGCAAGCCGCCGCCCGCCGCCTTCAGGCCTTGCCGCAGCGACATCAGGTCAATGTCAGGAAGATGAGCCAGCAGCTCGGCCGGCAGACGATCAATGTCCAGTTCATCCACTGCGAAAAAAATGCGCTCCAGGCCTTCTTCGTTTTGAACCTGAACAAACCATTCCGCTTCCATGTAGTCGCCAATCCAAGGATCGGCAAACAAGGCTGGCGCGAAGTGCAGGCCGAACTCGGTGATGCTGTCCCATGGCCAGGTTTCTTGAAGTTTGAGCGCCACAATCAATTCGCTCGTGCGCGTGAAACCCTGCGCATCAAAGCGAATGATTTCCTTATACGGAGAGGCCGTTTGTTCGCTGGCCTGCTTTCGAAAAAGGCGTTTCAGCCGTGACCACACGCGGGTCACCTAGCTGGAAGAAAGAGAATTTGCAGCATGCTGAACCTGCCTGCACCGGAACCGAGAAGGCCCTAGTGTAGTCAGGTTCCCTGGCACCAAAGGCGCCCGCGCTGCCATGCACGGTTCCGCCCCATAAGCTGTACTGCCTCAGGCGGCGCCATCTAAGCCAGCGCGCAGATCGGCCAGAATGTCTTCTACTGACTCCAGTCCCACCGACAAACGCAGCAGCCCTTCTGACAATCCGTATTTCTCGCGATCTTCAGGGGTGTAGCCAGCATGCGTCATCGATGCAGGATGTTGGATCAGCGTTTCGGGATCACCCAAGCTCACGGCAATACGTGCCAGTTTCAACCGGTTGAGCAAGCGCTTGCCCGCCGTGAGTCCACCTTTGAGTTCGAAGGCCACCAGGCCTCCTCCAGCCGACTGCTGTCGTTGCGCGATGTCGTACCCCACCGTATCAGCCAGCCCCGGGTAACGGACATCAGCCACCGCCGGATGCGCTTGCAATAACTTGGCTACGGCCAGCGCAGATTCGCTATGACGTGCCACACGAAGCTCTAGTGTCTTCAGCCCGCGCAGCACCAGAAAGGCCGTGAAGGGTGACAAGGTTGCTCCGGTGAAATACCGCAAGCCTTGAAGGCGAATCTGCTCAATATGCGTCTTCTTGCCGATCACCGCACCGGCTAGCAAATCGCCGTGACCACCCAGATATTTGGTCGCCGAGTGCAGCACAATATCCGCACCGTGCTCGATTGGACGCTGCAAGACCGGCGTGGCAAAGGTGTTGTCCACGATGGTCAACACGGCTTTCGCACGCGCAATGGCCGACACGGCGGCAATATCCACTAGGCGCAGGTTCGGATTGGCAGGCGTTTCAAAATAGACCGCGCGTGTGTTGGGACCGATCGCAGCCGCCACGGTTTCAGGTCGGGTGAAGTCGGCAAACACGGCTCGAATGCCAAAGCGCGTAAGCCCTTGGGTGAACAAGGTGAACGCCGTGCCGTAAACGATCTGATCCACGACGATTTCATCGCCGCTTTGCAGCAGCGTGAATAAGGTGGCTGAAATGGCCGCCATGCCGGACGCCGTCACTACCGCAGCCTCTCCGCCTTCAAGCGAAGCCAGACGCTCTTCTAGCAAGGCTTGCGTGGGGTTGCGTGTGCGGCCGTACACATAGCCCTCACGCTCCCCTGCACGGATCGCGTCAAAGGCCTCAATACTTTCTTGCGTATAGGTTGACGTTAAGTACAAGGGAGGCGACAACGCGCCTTGCTCTGATAGCGGGTCGTAACCCAGATGAATCGCGCGTGTGGCAAAACCGTGTTGATTCGAACTCGACATTTGTATTTTCCTGGCAAGAAGATTCGTGAATGAGTCGGAACAGACCGGGCCCCACAACACCTTGTGACAGAACCCGTGGCCGTCGGTCTAACGTTTGTGATCGGCGCGGCGCGACAACCACTCGCCGGTGAACTGCACCAGCGACACCAATGCAATCAAGATCACAATGACCTCGAACATCACGCGTGTTTCATAACGCTCATAGCCATAACGAATGGCCAGGTCACCCAAGCCGCCCGCACCTACTGCGCCCGCCATCGCAGACGCATTAATCATCGCAATGACGCTGACCGTCATCCCGCCAATAATGCCGGGCAAGGCTTCAGGCAAGAGCACATGGCGCACGATGTGCCAACGTCGGCAACCCATGGCGCGTGCCGCTTCCACTAAACCGTGGTCCACGTCGTTCAAACTGACCTGCGTGATACGCGCGAAAAACGGAATCAGATTGGCGGAGAGCGGCACAATGGCTGCCCACGTGCCCAAGGTCGTACCCACCAGGAACCGGGTAACGGGCAACATGGCTACCAGCAAAATAATGAAGGGAATGGCGCGCAGCATATTGACCGTTATCGACAGCGCCTTGTTCAAGCGAGGCTTCGGATACAGATTCCCTGGCGCAGTGACGGTCAAAACAATGGCCAGCAGCAATCCAAGCACGATGGCAATGGCTGCCGAGATGCTGACCATCAATAAGGTTTGCAGGAATGCCTGCACATATTTATCGAGTATGGGCAGGGACATAACCTAGCACCTTGATTTGATCAGCCACTAACGCAGCAAGCGTGGCCTCTTCCTGTAAAACCGCAGTGGGCACCGACACCAGCAGATTGCCCTGTGCATGTCCGCGAATTCGATCCAAACCGCCATGCAATAGGGTGGCACCCGGACCCAGCGCGGCCAGTGCCGACAACGACACCCCACCCGGACGACCTTGGCCCGTGAAGCGCAAGCTCAATACCGCCGCGCCTTCCTCCCCCTGAAGATCAGGCACCATTCGCGCGGCCAGATCCGCCGGCATATCGTTTTGCAAAGGACGTAGCAAGGCCCGCGTAGCCGGCGCTTGTGGATTACCAAATACCCGCCAGACCTCGTCATGCTCAACGGCACGGCCCGCATCGAGCACCAGCACCTTGTGGCAGATCTCGCGAATCACTGCCATGTCGTGCGTGATCAGCACAACGGTCAGGCCCAGCTTGCGATTGATGTCGCGCAGCAAGTCCAGAATGGACTGCGTGGTTTCCGGGTCCAGCGCAGAGGTGGCCTCATCGCAGAGCAAGATCTGTGGGTTGTGCACCAAGGCACGGGCGATGCCCACACGCTGCTTTTGTCCACCCGAAAGTTTGGACGGGTAGACATCAGCCTTGTCCTGCAAGCCCACCAACTCCAGCAAGCCGTAGGCACGGCTGCGCGCCGCGGCCGATTTCACGCCCGCCACACGCAGGGGCAAGGCCACGTTTTCCAGCACAGTCTTGGCCGACAGCAAATTGAAGTGCTGAAAAATCATGCCAATGCGTCGGCGCAAATTCACCAGCCCATCTTCATCAAGCCCACCAACATCTACGCCGTCCACCAGCACCCGCCCCGCCGAGGGTCGCTCTAACATGTTGATGGATCGCAGCAACGTGGACTTACCCGCGCCACTGCGTCCGATAATGCCGAATATCTGCCGACGCTCCACCACGAACGACACATCCGTGAGTGCCACCACCGGGCCGTGAGCGCCTGCATAGTGCTTCTGCAAACCTTCGAAAACAATATGCGGGTCAATGGATTCGATGTCACCCGACGGCAGCAAGGCGCCCAGATTGGTATTCGGTATGTCTTGTTGAATCATTGTTAGAAGACCGGGATGACCGAGCCTTCGTACTTGCTCAGAATAAAGTTGCGCACTTCTTCGGAGTGATAAGCCTTCACCAGCTCTGGCACCCACGGCGCATTCTTGTCCTGCTCACGCACGGCAATGATGTTCACGTATGGATTGTTTTCCTTTTTCTCGACAGCAATGCCGTCACGCGTGGCGATCAGGCCAGCCTGATAGGCAAAGCTATTCACAATAGCGGCGGTATCCACGTCTGGCAGTGAACGCGCCAGCACCACAGATGTGCTCTCAATGAACTTCAGTTTCTTGGGGTTGGACGTGACGTCCGCCAGGCTTGCCGTTTCTTTAAAGGAATCAAACCCATCGCGCAACGTAATCAAACCCTCATCGCGCAAAATCACCAAGGCGCGAGTCTGATTGCTTGGATCATTCGGAATGCCTACCTTTGCACCGTCAGGCAGGTCTTTTAAAGACTTGTAGTTCTTCGAGTAAAAGGCCAGCGGCGAAATCAAGGTATTCGCCACCGCCACCAGCTTGTAGCCACGTTGCTTGATCTGATCTTTCAGAAATGGCACATGCTGAAATGAGTTGGCCTCAAGATCGCCGTTGTTCAATGCTTCATTCGGGCTAGCGGTGCCAGTGATGACAACCGGCTCAACGGCCAGGCCATTCTTCTTGGCAACCTGGGTCACAACTTCCCAGATTTGTTCGTCAACACCCCCGCGCACCCCCACCTTCAAGGGCTTGTTATCTGCCGAAAAAGCGGGTCCATGAAACATGGCGGCCGCAGCCAGAATGGCGCCAAGGAGGCGGGAAATAGAATGGGAAGTCATTGCGAATCGCCTCTGTGATGTGACAACAAGAGAGACGATTCTAGGGAGGCAGCTCGCTTGCGCGAACGACTTCTTTGTTGAGTGTTTATTACCGTGGCTTTAGATTATTTCCGGCAGACATAAGAGCCGCTTATATAGATGCCGCGTGCGGCGGCGGTAGTTGCCCGCTAGAACGGCTTAGCCACTGCCAACGCCAGAATGCCTGCCGTCGCCAGCACCGTAAACGGTGCCAATAGCTCAACCCCCGCCCCGGGTGCCTGCGCCTGCCCCGTAGCCAAACGGCGCAACATTCTGGACTGCAAACCATAAACGGCAGACAAGCCAAGCACCAGCGCCAACTTTAGCCACAACCAGTTCGCGCCAATCCAGCCCGTCAAAAATGCTAATTTCAAACCTAATGTCCAGGTCAGCACCATGGCTGGCGTGATCAAGTAAAGATTCCAGCTCCGTGCCACCTGGAAAACCTTACTTCCCTGCGCAGCTGTCTTCGAGGTGTTGCTGGCAGCCGAGCCCAGTAACAAGGAAAGCACCAAAGAGCCTCCCAGCCAGATCACCGCGCAGGCGGCATGGACTATTTTCAATATGAGATAAATCATGGTTGTGGCGTCGGCCCGCGAGCACGCATTTTCTGGTGAATCAAGCGCGTATCAATACACGTTCTAATACATCGGATGGTAACGTAAATTTTCTGCACGCCGCCTGGCTACCAAGGTTAATACGCCCGTATGACGCGGGCACAGCGCTATTGCGGACACGCATGGAATTGTCGCAATTACCTACCGGGTAAGCGCTAAATTGCCACTACAGTGAAAATTTACCGTCCAGCGAATGCCTATCGCGACGCAGAGTCATCGCGCATAGAGCTGGGGGGGGTCGGCCCCCTTTTAATAATCTCAACGCCCTTGTCGAAACACGAGTGTCCCATTCGTCGTAATCACATAGAACGCGTGAACCATCCTGGCTCGTCTGCGCTCTCGACCCACCCTTTGGAGACGTAACAATGCCCACCCCCGCCAAAAAAGCCATTCCCGATGGCATGCACTCATTGACCCCGCACCTGGTCTGCGATGGCGCAGCGCAGGCGATCGATTTTTACAAGAAAGCATTCAACGCCGTTGAGCTGGCACGCTTGCCCGGACCAAACGGCAAGCTCATGCATGCCGCAGTGCGTATTGGAGACTCCACGCTGATGCTGGTGGATGCTTTTCCGGAATGGAATTCCCTGGATCCGAAAGCATTGAATGGCTCGCCCGTCACCGTGCATCTTTACGTGGAAGACGCTGACGCGACCATTGCACAAGCCGTTGCCGCCGGAGCCAAAGTCACCATGCCCGCTGCCGACATGTTTTGGGGCGACCGCTATGGCCAAATCGTCGATCCCTTCGGTCATCGCTGGTCTGTGGCAACACACAAGCTCGACATGACGCCACAGGAAATGCAGGAGGGCATGAAACAGATGAGCGGCTGCCCGGGCGAGAAAGCCTGAGCCCCGCCGATAGTCAAGAGAAGGGCCCGCGCTACGTCGGGCCAGGGTCAGGGACTGCCGCGCAGCGGAATCTGCGCGGCAGTCCCTGCTCTAATTAATATGGCCCGAGGAAATCCATTTTTCCTACCGGCACGCCAGCATTGCGCAGAATGTTGTAGGCGGTGGTGACATGAAAGAAAAAGTTTGGCAGCGCAAACGTGAGCAGGTAAGTATCGCCCTGAAACACCTGCTTGAATTCGCCAAAGCTGAGAGTGACGCTGCGCGTCTGCGCGCCGTCCATTTTCTCGGGCCCCACACTTTTCAAGTAGGCAATGGTGTCTGCAATACGCTTCTGAAGCTCGGGTATCGTCTTCTCTTCATCGGGAAAGCGTGGTGAAGGCACATCGGTAAGGCGTTGCACGGCCAGCTTTGAAGCGTCGCTCGCGCGCTGAATTTGACCCGACAAGGGATACATGTCGGGCGCCAGCCTCAAGTTGACGAGTTCAGTTGGATCCTGACCCTTTTCCTTGGCGTGGGACACGCCTTTTTCCAGCAAAGTTGCCAATACCTCAAGCCCGCGCACAAAGACGGGAATAGATGTTTGATACATGGACAAAGACATGATGCGGTTCTCCAGGGCGTAGCGCCTGACGGCGCTGATTGACCAGTGTGCTCACAGCTTGAGCTGTCGATCGATCTTACGCCCTCCCTCCTGACAGGCAGCCACTCAACCCTTTGCCTAACGCGGAGATTTACCGCCCATGGGCAAGACTAGGCGCTTTTGTCTGATTGCTCGGCCAGCAGCGCAGCAGCACGACTGCGTCGGTGCATCTTGAGGAAGCGCCAAATCAATGCAGAGGCATCCGGTCCATTGCGAGAATGAAATTTCACGCTGTCGTCGCCACCGCTCCAGGCATGATCAAGTTGTTCAATGGCGCACAAACGTAGCAGCGTTTTCGTACCCCTGGAAATATCGGTACGTCGATAGGCGTTTTTGGTACCGACAGCGAACTCGCGCTCCCGCAGCACGTCGGTATCCATCAAACCGTTGACTTCCCGGAACTGGGCCGCGAGCTGCGTGGCGTTTTGCGGCGACACCGCGTTATCGCGCAAGCCCTGCAAGATGATGACCGGCATGAAGATTCGAAACGCGGTTGAATCGACAACATGGCTCAACAGTTTGACCGGGTCTTTCAGCGTGCCGCGCCGCAAGGTAGTCAAGCCCGATACCGGGCTATGCGCGTCGCCCAGCACCACACCAGAATGCAAAGCCGCTGCGCTGATCAAACCCGGATTACGAAGCGCCACCATGGCAGCCATGCTGGCGCCCGCTGACATACCAGCGATGTAAATGCGCTCGGGATCCAAGCCATAACGGGCCACCTCCGAGCGGATCAAAGCCGCTATCGCATCCGCATCGGCCAAGCCATGTTCGACATCGGGCGCGAACCAGCGCCAGCATCGATGCGCATTGCGGGTCACGGCCTGCTGTGGGTAGAGCACCATAAAGCCGCCGCCGTCCGCCACAGCATTCATCCGTGTCCCGAGCGCGAAAGCTTCCGCAGTCTGCCGGCAGCCGTGCAGCATTACGACCAGGGGTAGGTCCTCGTCGATGGTGTGCGGCGACGTGCGCAACGGCGTATAGCGTGCAAAGCTGAGCCGTTGTCCGCGATAGTCAGAAAAATGCTGTTGCGTCTCCCAGGTACCCGCCCCTAATGCGCTTTGGACTGGCGAGCGCGACGATGACTTGCCCGAGGGCCTGGATGAAGACACTGCCCCAGACGGGGTCTTGGCAGACTTGGCGACGCGCTTGCGCTTGGACTTGGGAGTGGCCAAGCGGATCGCCGTCTGTTGAAGACGTGCAATCTTCTTTGCTGCGCTGAAAAAAAGACGGCTGAAGCTGCGCGCCATACTCGACCTTGATTAAAGCCAGCGGGTGAACAGATCATAGCGAGTCTGGATGAAAACGCCACGTTACAGTCTGTCGGCTCACGCCCCCCTGCCGAAACGTCGCCGCAGCAGAGTTGTGCGTTTCCG
>JBEBWV010000110.1:0-17087 GCA_040391965.1 Achromobacter deleyi
CTAGCCATTTGCGATAGTCGATGCACAAAGTACAACGATCCGTCCTGGTGCCCTACAGCGCCGCCCAGATGTTTGACCTGGTCGCTGACGTAGAAAAGTACCCTGAATTCATGCCCTGGTGTGGCGGCGCGGAAGTGAAAACTCGCGACGAACACGGCATGCAAGCCTCTATTCTCATTAGCTTTGCGGGGATGAAGCAGCGCTTCACCACGCGTAATACCCACGAGTATCCGACTCGCATTGCGCTGTCGTTGGTAGACGGGCCATTTTCGTCGCTGGTTGGTAATTGGGAATTTCAGCCATTGGCTGAGGATGCATGCAAAGTGCTCTTCACCATGGAGTATGCCTTTTCCAATCGTGCCCTCGAGATGGTGGTGGGCCCGGTATTCAATCGAATCGCCTCAAGCTTTATCGATTCCTTTACCAAGCGGGCGCAGGCAAAGTATGGCGAATGATGCAAGCACGTCCGGCCTGCTGACAGTTTGCGTCTGCTACGCCATGCCAGACGCCGCCTGGCAGCGCGAAGTCACGCTGCCTGTCGGGGCAACGGTGGCCGATGCGTTGAGCGCCAGCGGCTTTCAGGCGGCATTCCCTGACGTGCAAGTTTGGGCCAATGGCGTAGGCGTGTTCGGTAAGGAATGCGAGGCGCACTTTACATTGCTGGATGGCGCGCGTGTAGAGATCTACCGCAAGCTCAGTTTTGATCCTAAAGAGTCGCGCCGCAGACGAGCGGATCACCGTCGGCTGAAAGAGGCTCGCGCCACGAAAGGCGGCAAGATGCGACCCGTGGGCCTTCTATAGCAGCGCTTGTTCTGTAGGCGGCCAGGGTCGTAACTGGCCGCCCGCACATTGTCACTTTTAAGACAAATCCCCGTTGTTATTGCGGCGTACACTAGAGACAGAGGCTTACGTTTACGTTAACGTCAACGTCATGTCAGAATCGTCATGCTGCGAGCCATTTGATTCATGGGGCTCGCAGTAATGTCGACAGACAACGCCAATAACATGAGGAGACGCATGTGGATATGGAACTGACTGACGAGCAACTGGCCTTTGCGCAAGCTGCCCGGGACTTCGCACAAGGTGAGCTGGCGCCGCATGCCGCGCGCTGGGACGCCGAAGGAATTTTCCCCCGCGAGGCATTTGCCCGCGCTGGCGCTCTGGGGTTCTGCGCCATTTACGCCAGTGAAGAAATCGGTGGTTTGGGCTTGCCCAGGCTGGACGCGACCCTGGTATTCGAAGAAATGGCCGCCGTGGATCCTTCCACCACCGCCTTTCTCACGATTCACAATATGGCTACCTGGATGGTTGGCAATTGGGGGCAACCGGCACTGCGTGAGCGGTGGGGGCCTCTATTGAGCACGGGCGAGAAGCTCGCGTCATATTGCCTGACCGAGCCTGGCGCAGGTTCCGATGCGGCCTCGCTGAGCACGCGCGCAAGACGCCACGGCAATGAGTATATTCTTGACGGCGCCAAAGCTTTTATTTCAGGTGGTGGCGACACCGATTTGCTGATTGTCATGGCCCGCACAGGCGGCGCAGGGGCAGGCGGTATCAGCGCGTTTGCAGTGCCTGCCGATCTCGCGGGCATTACTTACGGCCGTAAGGAAGAAAAGATGGGCTGGAACAGCCAGTCCACGCGTCCAATCACCTTTGAGAATGTGCGTGTGCCTGCGGGCAATCTGCTGGGTGAAGAGGGCGAGGGTTTCCGCATAGCCATGAAAGGGCTCGACGGCGGGCGCATCAATATCGGAACCTGCTCGGTGGGCGCCGCGCAAGGTGCCCTGGATGCCGCGCGTCGCTACATGGGTGAGCGCAGCCAGTTCAATCGCAAACTCGCCGAGTTCCAGGCGCTGCAGTTCAAGCTGGCCGACATGGCGACGCACCTGGTGGCTTCGCGCCAAATGGTTCGCCTGGCCGCCTGCAAGCTCGACAGTGGCTCACCAGACGCCGCCACCTATTGCGCCATGGCAAAGCGGTTCGCCACAGATATGGGGTTTCAGATCTGTCTGGACGCGCAACAGATTCATGGTGGCTACGGATACTTGAAAGACTATCCGCTTGAGCGGCTAGTGCGCGATACTCGTGTTCATCAAATATTGGAAGGCACCAATGAGATCATGCGTGTGATCATTGCCCGCCAATTGTTGGAAAAAGGAGCCGACATCAGATGAATACCTCTGTATTGTTTGAGGAAAGAACTGCCGCTAACGGCATGCGAATTGGCATTGCGACGCTGAACTCGCCACAGACGCTGAATGGCTTGTCGCTGGAAATGGTCGATCTCCTGACGGAGCGCTTGAACGCTTGGGAAAATGACGCGGGCTTGGCCCTGGTTGTATTGCAAGGCGCGGGCGAGAAGGCCTTCTGCGCTGGTGGCGATCTGCACGGCTTGTATCGCAGCATGAAAGACAACGCCGGCAAGAGCACCTGGAGCAATGAGCACGCCCGACTCTTTTTCGAGCGTGAGTACCGTCTTGACTACCATATTCATACCTACGCCAAGCCCATCGTATGCTGGGGGCATGGCATTGTGATGGGTGGCGGCATTGGCTTGATGATGGGTGCAAGCCACCGTGTCGTCAGTGAAACGTCGCGCCTGGCCATGCCTGAGGTGTCCATTGGCTTGTTTCCAGATGTGGGCGGTAGCTGGTTGCTTAACCGCATGCCTGGACGTATTGGCGTTTTTCTTGCCTTAACCGGTGCGATGATCAACACCGCCGACGCTTTTTTCACCGGATTGGCCGACTTTCGCTTGAACCATGCTGACTGGCCTCAGTTTCTTTCCTCGCTGGAAGAACTGCCCTGGGCAGGTCGGGCGGGTGCAAGCTCGGACGAGGCCATCGCGCCACGTTCGCTCAACGATGGGCTGTTACGCCGGGCGCTCATGGCTCTGGAGCCGCAGGCTCCACTTGAGCCAGGTCATTTGCGTCAGCATTCGTTCCTGATCAACAGCTTATGCAGTGGCAACCACCTCGATGAAATCTACGAAGAGCTGGCTGCACTGAAAGACCACGACAATCCATGGCTGGCCCGTGCGGCCAAGACAATGTTGGCGGGTTCGCCCGGATCAGTGCGACTCGCGTTCACATTGCAGCAACGCATGCGTCTGCGGTCTCTCGATGACGTGTTTCGTGCCGAGTACGTGGCGGCACTTGCCTGCACGTCGCATGGCGATTTGGCCGAAGGCATCCGCGCCTTGCTCATCGACAAAGACAAACAGCCTCACTGGAACCCCGCCACGCTGGAGCAGGCATCAGAGGCGTGGGTACAGCAATTCTTTGCTGAACCTTGGCCTGATGGACAGCCCCATCCTTTAGCCGATTTAGGCAGCGACGGGTTGCGTGCGCGTTAAATGACACGGCATCTGAGCTGAATAAAGCCCTTTGCAACGGCCCGGTAGCCTGGGCTGGCATAGATCAAAATACAGACCCAAGACTATCGCACCAGGAGACAAGACATCATGAGCCATATTGCGTTTATCGGTTTGGGAAACATGGGTTCACCCATGGCGTTGAATCTGGTCAAGGCGGGACACACCTTGACGGTCTTTGACTTGGTGCCGACCGCAGTGAAGGTGCTGACGGACGCGGGTGCCAAAGCCGCCACGTCCGCTTCGGCGGCAGTGGCGGGTGCCGAAGTGGTCATTTCCATGTTGCCCGCCAGCAAGCATGTGGAAGGGCTTTACCTGGATCAGGACCTGCTGGGCAAGATCGACGTCAATGCCATCATCATCGAGTGCAGCACCATTGCTCCGGATGCAGCGCGCAAAGTGGCTGAGGCCGCTCTGGTGCGCGGCCTGGCAATGATCGACGCGCCAGTGTCTGGTGGTACAGGCGGCGCGGCGGCAGGTACCTTGACCTTCATTGTGGGCGGCGAAATAAGCGCACTTGATCGTGCCCGGCCCATTCTCGAGAAAATGGGTAAGAACATTTTTCATGCGGGCCCGGCAGGCGCGGGGCAAGTGGCGAAAATCTGCAACAACATGCTCTTGGGCATTTTGATGGCTGGTACATCCGAGGCGCTTGCCTTAGGCGTGGCTAACGGCCTTGATCCTAAAGTATTGTCCGACATTATTGCCAAGAGTTCAGGTCGTAACTGGGCGACCGAGTTGTATAACCCTTGGCCCGGTGTCATGGAACATACGCCAGCATCAAAAGGTTATGCCGGCGGATTCGGCGTCGATTTGATGCTCAAGGATCTAGGCCTGGCTGCAGAATCGGCGTTGTCGTCCCGGTCTTCCATTCCATTGGGCGAATTGGCACGCAATCTGTACTCCTTGCATAGCGCTGGCGGGTCGGGAAAGCTGGATTTCTCCAGCATCGTCAACCTTGTAAAGCGCGAGCAAGACTGACATGAGCGCCGCCCCGTTGGCCACCGATATGTGGGACCGCGTTAAGGCAAATTTCGATCAACAGGGCGTCATGACATTGATTGGCGCCAAACTGGACGTCGTTGAGCCGGGGCGCGTGGATATTCTCCTTCCGTACCGGGCAGACCTTTGTCAGCAAAATGGCTTTCTGCATGCGGGCATTACAAGCACCATCGCAGATAGCGCAGGCGGCTATGCGGCCTATTCGCTGTTTGGGCCGGGCGAAGATGTATTGACCTCGGAGTTCAAGATGAACTTCCTGGCCCCCGCAGATGGAGACCGCTTCATTGCGACGGGACGCGTTGTCAAGCCAGGACGGCGTTTGTCTATCTGCCAGGTTGAGGTTCATGCTTACCGAGGCGAGCAGGCCACGCAGTGCCTGATTGGGCTGCTGACCACAGTGCGCGTGACGCCACGTGCTTGAGGCGATTACGCAGGTCGCAGACTAGGGTTGTCGGCTTGTTGCAAGCTTCAAGTCTCTATACTTGGCACCTCGCAACAAGCCGTCACTACCGCCACGCATGGTAGCGGGTGGCGAGCTTCGTGTTTTCTGTCTGAGAGCCCGGTCTATGCCCGCAAAAGAACATCATCGAATTTTTCGCAGCGGTTGGTTGCGCGCTGCGGTGCTGGGTGCCAACGACGGCATTGTGTCTACGGCGAGCTTAATTACCGGCGTTGCGGCAGCCCAGGCAGACCATGCCGCTATTTTGACGTCCGGCCTGGCCGGACTGGTCGCGGGAGCGCTTTCAATGGCTGCCGGAGAATACGTGTCCGTGCGCTCGCAAGCCGATACTGAAGCCGCAGATTTGCGTATGGAACAGCGCTCGTTGAAGCGCAACTCCGCTGACGAACTGACTGAGTTAATCGGTATTTATGAAGATCGTGGTTTGTCGCCTGAGCTGGCAGAGCAGGTGGCGCGCGCGTTGACTCGTCATGACGCCTTGGATGCTCATGCCCGAGATGAGCTTGGTATTTCGGTGCACAACAGGGCTCAGCCGGTGCAGGCTGCGTTGGCCTCCGCAGCCTCTTTTGCCGGGGGCGCGGCGATTCCACTGGCGGTGGCAGCACTGAGTCCAGTGTCTTCGATCATTCCTATTGTGATCGCGGGATCAGTGCTGTGTTTGGCCGCGCTAGGGGCAATGTCGGCCCAGGCCGGTGGCGCACCCAAATTGCCTGCCGTGCTACGGGTGGTCATACTGGGCGCGCTGGCCATGGCGTTAACCGCAGGCGTTGGCGCCTTGTTTGGCGCAGTGGTCTAGCCGCGGCCCCTCACACCAATGGGGCCGGGCGAGATCATAAGCTGCTGCTGCGATTTATGACGGCTGAATCGAGTAGGGCAAGGGCTGCACCGTGATAGCAGGCCCATCCGCCGCACCGAGGCGCAGGTCGCCTTCAGGCAAGGCGCTGAGACTCGTCTCGAACAGAATCGACAGACTGCCATTGCCTGCCGCATCAACGACGCGGCCACATGGCTCATTGGGCTGAGTGGCATCGTAGATGTCGATGCCTGCAAGTGAACTCTCGGTAGCAGGGGCTTGCGTAACGGTGCCGAACGCCATGCGACGTTTGACTGTACCTCGATAGTGGCTGCGTGCGACCACTTCCTGACCCGGATAACATCCCTTGGTGAAGCTCACGCCTTCAATGAGGTCGAGATTCACGGTTTGCGGGATAAACACGTCTTGGGTGGCTGCACTGATCCAGGGCAGACCCGTGGCGATATCCGCTGCGTGCCAGGCGGCGGCATCTCCGGTGCCGAGCACCTTGGCAAGTTGTGGGCCGGCCTGATCCAATTGCGCATCGCTGGCAATCCACCACCAGCGCAGCAATTCGCTTGCGCTGGGGGCGGCAATCCAGGTGCCACTGGGGAGGTCAACGCGAGCCCAGGCGGTTTTAGGCAATTCGCCGCCAGCCGCAGTTTCCAAGGCGGGCAGGTCATCAATAGAGGCTTCTACGCCTGCCGGGTTAAGCGAGGCAGGTGCCAGTTTGACCTTGGCGCGCAGCACAAACATGGAAAGCCGTTTGAGCAGCGCTTGCGACAAATCTTGACGGACCAGTCCGAAAAGTTGGGCCTCTTCGGGGGGAGCATCGGCGACATTGCGCCACATGACCAGAGTGGCTAGTAAGCGCCCTTTGGCGGTGCAGTAGCCAGCCAGACGCGCCGTATTTGGCGGCAGGCCCGTGACATCCTGTGTCAATTGGCCGTGCAGAAAGCTCAGCGCATCGGCACCGGACGCCGCGAAAATTAGATAATCGTCCAGGGGGACGCATTGTGCGGAACCCTGGGCGTGTTCAGGAATCGAAGTGAAGAAAGCATGCATGGCGTCAAGGCCCGTGTGGCGGCAGCAAAGCCCCGATGATAGCTGCGTTCGCGACACGACAGGTCGATGTCCTCATCGTCCATAGGGCCGTCACGGCAACCCGCGGTGCGGGGAAGCCGCCTGATCAATTAAACTGCGCACACTTATGATTAAGCGACTGAGTTTTTACGTTCTATTGCCACTCCTGCTGGTAGTGCTGATTGTTGCCTCTGGGGCAGCCGGTGCCTGGTATTGGATGCACAAACCCCTGGACCTCACGGCGGACAAAATTGATTTTGTCGTCGATCCGGGCAGCAGCCCGCGGACAGTGGCGCGCACGCTGAACGCAGCGGGCATTCCCATGTGGGAGCCTGGGTTCGTCTGGATGGCGCGCCTGACCGAGCAAGACAAACTGATCAAGGCAGGCGGCTATCAGGCCAACAAGGGCGATTCGCCCTGGCTTTTGCTCGAACGTCTCGCCCGAGGCGATATGTCTCAGCGACAAGTCATGTTCCTGGAAGGCTGGACATACCGCCAGATGCGTCAGGCCTTGCGCGAGCACCCTGATGTGAAACAGACGCTGGGCGATACCACGGACGAAGAGCTGATGGCGCGCCTGGGTTCGGATATCAAGCAGCCAGAAGGTTTGTTTTTCCCGGATACCTACGTGTTTACGCCGGGCAGTACCGATTTCGAATTGTTGCGCCGCGCTTATCAGGAAGGGCAACGCATACTGAAAGACACCTGGGCCAAGCGGTCCCCGGATTTACCCATCGCGACGCCGTATGAGGCCCTGGTATTGGCTTCTATCGTGGAAAAGGAAACCGGGCACGGTCCGGATCGTGCTCGGGTGAGTGGTGTGTTTGTTAACCGATTGAAGCTCGGCATGTTGCTACAGACCGACCCGACCGTTATTTACGGCATGGGCGATGCCTACCAAGGGCGAATTCGCAAACGTGATTTGCAAACCGATACGCCCTGGAACACGTATACCCGCCCAGGGCTGCCACCCACGCCTATCGCGGCATCGGGTCGGGCTGCCTTGCTGGCTGCGGTGCAACCTGAGCAGCACAAGTTTATATTTTTCGTTTCGCGCGGCGACGGCACTAGCGAGTTCACGGTCAATCTAGCTGACCATAACCGCAGCGTTTCGCGCTTTATTCTGGGACAAGATCAATGACCTCACGCGGCTGCTTCATTACGCTGGAGGGTGTGGACGGGGCGGGTAAGAGCACGCACACCAATTGGATCGCCGAGACGCTGCGCGGCCATGGCCTGACGGTACTTGCGACTCGTGAACCCGGTGGCACACCCTTGGGCGAGCGGCTGCGCGACATGCTGCTATCCGAAGCCATGGGATTGGATACCGAGACCATGCTGATGTTTGCTGCAAGATGCGAACACATCCGTCAGGTCATCGAACCTGCCCTGGCGAACGGCACCTGGGTAGTGTGTGATCGATTTACAGATGCCACCTACGCTTATCAAGGAGGTGGCCGTGAGTTGGGTGGGGCCCGTGTCGCCGCGCTTGAGCAGTGGGTGCACCCTGGCTTGCAGCCCGATCGCACCTGGCTTTTCGATGTGCCACTTGATGTGGCGCGTGCGCGTCTGGCCGATGCCCGCGAACCCGACCGCTTCGAGCGTGAAGGTGCTGCGTTTTTCGAGCGCACCCGGGCGGCTTATCACGAGCGTGCCGCGGCTAACCCTGAGCGTATTCATATTGTGGATTCAACGCGCCCCATACCGGCTGTGCGTGCCGGCTTGCAAGCGGAGTTGGACGCGCTTGTGGCCAGCCGCTCATGAGCGCCCCTCAGTTTCTGCCTTGGCAAGCCGAGACCGCGCAAGCGTGGTTGGGCAATCGCGAGCGGTTTGCGCATGCGTGGCTGGTGCATGGCCTGGCAGGCATCGGCAAACTGGATTTCGCCGTAGCCGCTGCTGCAAGTTTGTTGTGCGAGTCTCCTGAGCACGGTCTGGCCTGTGGCCATTGTGCGGCTTGCACCTGGTTTGCCAGCGGCAACCACCCCGATTTACGCCGAATTCGCCCCGAGGCGGTTTCTGCAGAAGAGGGCGCTGAAAATGCCGAAGCTGCTGAAGAGCCCAGCGACACCGGTGGGGCTGCCAAACGGGCGCCCTCGAAGGAAATCCGTATTGAGCAGATCCGTTCGCTGGAGTCCTGGTTCAATACGGCCACGCATCGGGGCGGTTGGCGGGTGGCGCTGGTATATCCGGCACATGCCTTGAATGTGGTGTCTTCCAATGCGCTATTAAAGGTTCTGGAAGAACCCCCGGAACACACTGTGTTTCTGCTCGTGGCAGACGCTCCAGACCGGCTGCTGCCGACGCTGGTGTCGCGTTGTCGTCGCTTGCCTTTGCCGGCACCCAGTCCTGAGGTGGCGCTGCAGTGGCTGCGTGACCAGAATGTTGAGCCTGCCCGCGATTGGTTGGCAGCCGCAGGCGGCGCGCCCCTGGCGGCACTACGGCTGGCCCAAAGCGGCGACACGCCGGTAGCGCCCTGGTTGACGCAACTCGTGGCACCGCTGGCACAAGGGCACACGCCCGATGTAGGCACCCTGGCCGAAGCACTTGAGAAAGTGCCTGCCGTCCAATGGATAGACGCCTTGCAGCGCCTTTTCACAGACCTGATGCTGGCAGCAGCAGGTGCTCCTCCTCGCTATTTCCCGGCCTTGTCGACGGCGGTTAGCCAGACGGCTGCCCGAGCGAATCATGCCAGGATGGCCGATACTGCCAAATGGCTGACTCGTCAGCGCGGTTTGGCGACGCACCCCTTGAATGCCAAGCTATTTGCCCACGCTGCGTTGCAGCGGGTGGCTCAGTCTTTGGCGGCCTGACGGCCGTCCGTTATTACACCGAAGAGCATCATGTACGTCGATTCGCATTGCCATTTGAATTTCCCCGAGTTGGCTAAAGACTTGCCTGCCATCCTGGACCGTATGGCGGCAAACCAGGTCACGCATGCGTTGGTCGTCAGCGTCAATTTGCCCGAATGGGCTGGCTTGATGGAGCTGGTGGCGCCCTACGAGAATCTTTGGGCGTCGGTCGGTGTGCACCCGGACTACGAAGACACGCCAGACCCGAGCTCCGAAGAGCTTGCCAAGCTGTCTTTGCATCCTAAAGTGGTCGCCATTGGCGAAACCGGCCTCGATTACTACCGCTTATCTGAGCCGTTGGATTGGCAGCGTGAACGTTTTCGCCGTCATATCCGTGCCGCCCGGGACACCAAACTGCCGTTGATCGTGCATACACGATCTTCCGCGGAAGACACCGTACGGATGTTGCGCGAAGAGAAGGCTGCCGACGTGGGCGGGGTAATGCATTGCTTCACCGAAACGTGGGAAGTGGCGCAGGCGGCTCTAGACCAGAATTTCTATATCTCCCTCTCCGGCATCGTCACGTTCAAGAATGCACAAGTGGTGCACGAGGTGGCCAGCAAAGTGCCACTGGATCGTCTGTTAATCGAAACGGATTCCCCTTATCTGGCACCGGTGCCTTATCGCGGTAAGCTGAATGATCCCTCAAAGGTCATTCATGTAGCCGAGAAAATTGCAGATCTGCGGGGGATTAGTGTTGCTGAAGTGGCGAAAGCATCTACGGATAATTTCTTTAATCTTTTCAATAAGATAAAGCGATAAGTTAATTTAGAATATTTAAAGTAATATCTTCAAGGCGCGTGCTTTGAAGTGCTTTTTGATAAGTGACTCATGTCTCATGACTGCTACGCGACGTTCTCTTGGCGCTGTTTCTCTCGCCGTATCCTTGCTTCGCAGCAGTGCGTTGGCGCTGAGCCTCGTGCTCGGTGCCACTGCCGTTGCGCACGCCGCCAATAAGGCCGATTGGTGGGTGTATGTGGCTAACGACAACGTCGACGATGTCAAAGAACTGCTGGCGCAGGGTGCGGACCCCAACGTGCTTTACAAGAACGGGCAGCCCGCCATCATGCGTGCGGTCTCTGATGGCGCTTGGCATGTTTTTGATGCGCTCGCTGCTGATAAACGCACGGATCTGAATGCAGAAAACCCGGCCGGTGAAACGCCGTTGATGTATCTGGCCCTGGCGGGTCAGCTTGACCGCGCACGTACCCTGATTGCCAAGGGGGCAAAGGTGAATCGGCTGGGATGGACGCCACTGCATTACGCCGCCTCGAAGGGGCAGTTGGACATGGCGCGTCTGTTGTTAAAGAACGGTGCCATGGTGAACGCGCCATCGCCTGCCGGGGTCACGCCATTGATGATGGCGGGCTATTCCAAGAGCCGCGATATGGTGCAGTTGCTGCTGGCCGCAGGTGCCGACCCTGCGGCACAAGATACGAAGGGGCAGAACGCGGCGGATTGGGCAGTCGAGGGCAAAGCTAACAATCTGGCCAAGGAGTTGAGTGTATTGATTGCTCAAGTAGAAAGCGGCCGGCAAGCACGACGTGCGGCGCGCCCGGCAGACAGCGATCCCGATGTACCGGATGCCAATGCGTCCGCCGAGCCGACACGTCCGTTGAGTCTGGATGCAGCTACTGCCCGCGCTCCGGCTGCGGCTCCTGCTGCGGCCTCGTCGGGCAAGCCCGGTGGCTCAAATGGCGTTAAAGGTGTGTCTGGCGTAGGCCTGACTGACTACAGCAAGCCCAGTTCACCTTGAGGTAAACCTGAGGCGGCAGCTTGCCGTTTCATGCGCGCCAACGCGACCCCAGCCCTTGAGGCTTCGGGTCGCGTTGGCGTTTTTGCGTCCGGCAATGAACTGTGATTCTTTTCGTTTACCTTTCAAAATTTGGAAAATTTATCGATTTCTCCTTTATTTCTTGGGGGTTTTCCCTCTGTGTTCTCAAAAAATGAGAAATTATTGGATAGAAATTCATGGAAATTGATAATCTGGGCCACGTAGAAGGTCAGCCCAGGAGTGAGAATTCATGCAGGATCAGACAGTTGCTGGCGGAGCGGATCGCGTGCTGTATGTACTTGCGACCCTGGCTCGCAGCGACAGCCCCTTGAGTATTGCCGTGCTGGCTGAGAAAACCGGCTTGGCGCAAAGCACCTTGTATAGGCAGGTGGCTTTGCTCAAACGTTGGGGCTTTGTGGCCGAGCATGACAACGCATATGGGCCGGGACCGCTTTGCGTTCAACTGGCATGGGGTTTTGACCAATCGTCCTACCTGGTCCATGAAGCGCAGCAAGATATGGCAGCACTGGCTGCTGAGGCGGGCGAGACCGTCGGATTGCTGGTCGCGGTGAAGGATCAGGCCGTCTGCCTCGATATGGTGGAAAGCCAGCACCCGCTGCGTTGCTCTTTCGTGAAGGGGCGCGGTTTGCCTCTGGCTCGTGGCGCGTCCGCCAAATCACTGATTGCGTTTATGTCTACGGCACGACAAGAGGTCACGCTGGCTCAATTATCTCAAGCGCCAGGCTTCGACAAAGTGGCGTTTCTTACGGAACTGGCAGACATCCGTCAGCAAGGTTATGCCGTGACCGACAGCGAAGTGGATGCCGGTGTCTGGGGCGTGAGCGCACCCATTTTTCAGCGCGTGAATCAGGCCGTGGCGTCGATCACCTTAATGGCGCCCTCGACACGCGCTGCCAGCCGTACTCAAAATTTGATTGCCATAACCGTTAACGCGGCCCAGCGCATTTCGCGTCGGCTGCAGAGCGCTTGATGTTTTTCCAACCGCCGTACCTACCATCCACAGGACCCACCATGACGACTCGCCGCACTTTGCTGACCGCCGCTCTGACGCTGGGGCTCGCCTGGAGCGCTGGCTCCGTGCACGCCCAGGAGACTATCCGCGCCGTTACTGATGCCACTTTTCCGCCGATGGAATTCACACGAGATGGCAAGCGCACAGGCTTTGATATTGAGCTGGTTGAGGCGCTTGCCAAGTCCATGGGCAAGAAAGTGGAGTGGATTGATATCGATTTCAAAGGACTGATTCCGGCGCTGCAAGCCGGACGTGCTGATATCGCCGTGTCGGCTATTTACATCACCGATGAGCGCAAGAAGGTTGTGGACTTCACTGATCCGTACTATGCCGGTGGACTGGTCGTAGTCACCAAGAAAGACGGTCCCATCAAGTCCCTGAAAGACCTTGATGGCAAGAGAGCATCCGTGCAGGTGGGTACCAAGTCGGTCAATTACCTGAAGGAACATTACCCCGCCGTGCAGCGAGTGGAAGTGGAGAAGAATCAGGAAATGTTCAATCTCGTGCAGATCGGGCGCTCGGATGCCGCGGTAACAGGCAAGCCTGCTGCAAAGCTCTTTGCGCAAAGCACGAAGGATCTGGTGGTGCTCGACGATCAGGTAACCACAGAGGAGTACGGCATCGCCGTGCCAAAAAGCAAACCCGAGTTGACCCGCGACCTCAATGAGGCGCTCAAGAAGCTCAAAGCCGATGGCAGCTATCAAGCCATCGTGAACAAATGGTTCGAGGCCCCTGCAAAATGAATCTGGATTTCTCCCCCGTCTTTGCCGAATCGGATGCGCTGCTAAGCGGCGCGCTGGTCACCATTGAGGTGACAGCAGGCGCGTTGATCTTGGGCTGCGTATTTGGATTACTGGTTGGCGTAGGCCGACTAAACCCGCAGCGGCGCATCATTTACAACCTGTGCAGCCTGTATTTGTTGTGCTTTCGTGGCACGCCATTGTTGGTGCAGCTGTTCATCTGGTTCTTCGGCTTGCCGTTGCTTGGCCTGACCCTGCCGGCATTCGCCTGCGGTGTGGTGGGTTTGGGCATGTACTCGGCTGCCTACATTTCGGAAATTGTGCGGGGAGCGATTCAGTCGGTTGATCGTGGTCAGACGGAGGCGGCTCGATCGTTGGGCATGTCGTCCGGTCAGGCCATGCGCAATATCATTTTGCCGCAAGCGTTCGTGCGCATGATTCCGCCTTTGGGCAATGAATTTATTGCGCTCATCAAGAACTCGGCATTGGTATCGCTGCTGACGATTCACGACTTGATGCATGAAGGTCAGAAGATCATCAGTGTGTCCTACCGCTCACTGGAAACCTATCTGGTGATCGCAGGGATTTATCTGATTCTGACAACGGTGGCAATGGTGATATTGCGCAAGGTAGAGCAGCACTTGCGCGCCGGAGGGATGGTGCAATGAATACCCAGGAAATGATCCGAATTCGCGGGCTGAAAAAGTCTTTTGGCACGCACGAGGTCCTGAAGGGCATTGATTTCGATGTGAAGCCTTCGCAGGTTGTTGTCGTGATCGGGCCAAGCGGATCTGGCAAAAGCACTTTGTTGCGTTGCTGCAATGGTTTGGAAGTGGCGCAAGCGGGCACCATCGAGATTTGTGGTCAAGCGCTATTGGCTAACGGCAAGTTGTTGCCCGAAGTGGAGTTGAACCGCCTGCGCATGCAAGTTGGCATGGTGTTTCAGTCGTTCAATTTGTTCCCGCATTTGTCTGTGCTGGATAACGTAACCGTCGGGCCACGCAAGTTGCGGGGCATGGGTCGCGACGAGGCTCATGCTTTGGCGGAAGACTTGCTTGTTAAGGTCGGCCTGAAGGAAAAAATGGCAGCCATGCCGGCCAGCTTGTCCGGCGGGCAGAAGCAGCGCGTGGCCATTGCCCGCGCGCTGGCGATGCAGCCCAAGGTCATGCTGTTTGACGAGCCCACCTCGGCACTTGATCCCGAGTTGGTGGGGGAAGTGCTGCAAGTTATGAAGTTGTTGGCGAAAGAAGGCATGACCATGATGGTCGTGACCCACGAAATGGCATTTGCGCGAGAGGTCGCGGATGTTGTCGCCGTAATGGATGGCGGCGTCATTCTGGAGTCGGGCTCGCCCGAGGTCATTTTCAGTCAACCGCGGGAGGCGCGCACCCGCGAATTCCTGCAAGCAGTTTTGAATGCAGGGCAGGGGGCAGCATGATCAAGGCAATGGATACAACGCTTTGGACAGCGCGCAATGATGCTGCCGAGCGAGGCGACACAAGACGTTTGGCGCATATTGTGGCGTCTGCTGAAGCTGGCGTGAAACCGGGTGACGCGGTGGTGATGGGCTTTGCCTGCGATGCCGGGGTAGCCCGCAATCAGGCGCGTGTCGGTTCTGCTTTGGCGCCCTCTGCCATTCGTCGGGCCATGGCGGGCTTGCCTGCGCATGACCTGACACGTTTGCTGGATGCGGGCGACGTGGTCTGCGAAGGTGATGCCTTGGAAGCGGCGCAGCAGACATTGGCAGACCGAACCGCGCACCTTCTTCAGTCTCAGGCTCGGCTGGTCGTGTTGGGCGGCGGGCATGAAATGGCTTGGGGAGATTTTCAGGGCTTGCGTCAGTGGCTTGATGCCAACAAGGACGACGCACCCGTGCTCGTGCTGAACCTGGACGCGCATTTTGATTTGCGTACCGGCCGGCCTGGCAGTTCGGGCACGCCGTTTGACCAGATTGCGGACGATTGCGAGGCACGAGGCCGGGCATGGCAATACGCTTGCTATGGCGTGTCGCGCCTGTCGAATACCCCTGGTTTATTCGCCCGTGCGGCAGAAATCGATGCTGTCTGGATCGAAGATCGCAACATGCAAGAACGGCATTTGCAGGCACGCCTGGAGGATCTGGACCGCTTGTTGGCAAAAGCAGGTCATGTCTACCTCACGATCGATCTTGACGTGCTTGCGGCGGGTGTAGCGCCAGGCGTTTCTGCACCGGCGCCCTATGGCGTGCCGCTGTCAGTGGTGGAGGAAATCGTGTTGCACGTTAAGGCAAGCGGCAAGCTCAGGCTGGCTGATATTGCGGAGTGCAATCCGAAATTCGATATTGATGGTCGCACGGCCAGGGTGGCTGCGAGATTGGCGTGGCAGTTGCTCGCGCCGCTTGGCGCCGCATAAGGCCGCTACCGCGGAATCACTGCGTCATGTCTTGCGGCATACCCAACCCTTGAACGTGAACGCGGCATAGAAGAGCTCGATCTCCGAGAAACCGGCCCCCCTGAGTATGGCTTCGTCTGTTTCCGGCGCCAGAACGGGGAGCCGTTCCTTCATTGTCTTAATGCCCTTTTGGGCTTGTGACGCAGGCACTCCGGCGGCGGTGACGAAAGCAGCATTGCGCGAAAGCCACTTGTCCTGCTCATCGGTAGGAAAACTATGGTGTACGGCAGTGAAAGGTGCGCCGGGTTTCAGGCGGTGGCTGATCTCTTTGACCGTTCTTCGCCGTTCGTCCTCCGGCAGGAAGTGCAGGGTCAGGAGGCAGGTTGCGCCATCGTATGGCCCCTCGGGCGCGTCATCGATGTAGCCCTCGTAAAAAGTCACGCGACTCACCAAATCACCGAGGATGGCCCTTGCTTGTTGCAGCATCTGCGCTGAGGGATCCACGCCGTCAAAGTGCCAGCCTGGCTGTGCTTCGGCGAGGGCTTTCAGTTCGAGTCCGCCTCCGGCCCCAAGAACCAATATGCGTCCGTCAGCCGGGACATATTCCGCCAAGAGCAGACCTATCATTCGGTGAAGGTCCCGTAGACCGGGAATAACGCGTGCGACCCTTTCAGCGTATCCGTCGACGGCACCAGGGGTGGTGGAAAGTGCCAAAGAGACGTTATCGTATTTCATATAACATATGGTGTTACGAAATGGCTTGTCTGTCAATAAACGCTGCGGGTTGTGGTGCCCGCCTTTACCCTGATCTTCGCTCAGCATCACCACGCCATGTGGAATCGCACCTAAGAACACCTGGCGGCTACGGCGCTCGAAACCGACCGACGATGGCGCTGAAAAATGCTGAGGTATCTCTTAGTGTGAGCGTATCCCTATAAAGCAAAAGCAGCGGGCCTCGAGAAATGAAGCTCAGTGTGAGGAAACATATACCGATGCAGCAAAGGCCGGAGGCACGGCGAAGTCTGCCCTCATTCGATTGACTTCCTGGACGGGGCTTAGTCCAAAAACCCGCTTGAACTCTCGGCTGAATTGCGAGGGGCTTTCATAGCCAACTTGCGCACTGGCAGCCGCTGCCGTGATGGAATTGCGCACCATCAGCAGTCGTGCCTGATGCAAGCGTGTGGATTTCAAGTATTGCATCGGTGATGTGTCTGTCACTGCCTTAAAGTGCACATGGAACGCGGGAACACTCATTCCCGCTTCCCGAGCCAACTGTTCCACGGTCAGGTCTTCCTTGAAGGACGCGTGGATGCGACGAAGCGCTCTTACAACTTTGCCAAACTGCCCCTGCATAGCCAGCGCCGCTCGCATGGCAGGCCCCTGATCGCCGGTCAGGATGTGGAAGTAGATTTGGCGCACGAGAGAGGGGCCAAGAATCTCCGCCTCCATTGGGCGGTGCATCGTTTCAATGAAGCGCAAGACGGACTCGGTGAGTCGGCGATCCATGGGGCTGGACATCATGCCTTTCGGCTCGGCAGCAGCGAAGCCGCCCAACTGGTCTATCTGGAGCATGAGCTCTGCGGCAAGTTTGAAGTCCAGATGCATGTAGA
>JBEBWV010000111.1:0-16964 GCA_040391965.1 Achromobacter deleyi
GCACAAGAAACCCAGCATCAAACGCGCGTAACCCGCGATGCTCGAACAGCAATTGTGCAGAATCAAGATCGCGGGTTACGCGCGCTCGCCACTGTCTCAATGGTTAAGGCCAATCGCGCTCCACCCACGCTACGAATCCTCGGCATGCAGACAGTGCGTAGCGTGGGTGCAGCGCGACAGATCTGGCACAAGAAACCCAGCATCAAACGCGCGTAACCCGCGATGCTCGAACAGCGATTGCGCAGAGTCAAGATCGCGGGTTGCGCGCGTAACCCGCGATCCTGATCCCCTCAGAAGGGCGAGTTCGCCTGAAAATTCGGGGCGCGACGCTCGCGCAGCGAGCTGATGCCTTCCCGCACGTCTGGCCCGCTAAAGCCCATGAATTCCAATGCCAACGAGGCATCAAAGCTTGGGCCCGCCATGCGAAGCCAGTTATTCAGCGCGTACTTTGTCCAGCGAATGGCGGTTGGTGACCCGGCCGCCAACTTATTTGCTACCTCGAACGCCTTGCTCACGAGCTCGGCTTCGTCGACGCACAACGACACCAGGCCAATGCGCTCCGCCTCTTCGCCACTTACGGTTTCGCACAGCAGCAAGTAGTACTTTGCCTTGGCCATGCCGCACAGCAATGGCCACACAATCGCCGCATGATCGCCGGCCGCCACGCCCAATCGCGTATGACCATCAATGATGCGTGCATCCCGCGCAGCAATAGAAATATCCGCCAGCAAGCCTGCAACCAGGCCCGCTCCTACGGCGGCCCCGTGCATGGCCGACACAATTGGCTTGCTGCAATTGATGATGTTGTAGACCAGGTCTCGAGCTTCACGCCACACGCGTGCCCGTACGTTGAAATCATCGGCCATCTGCTCGACCAGCCCCAGGTCGCCACCGCCCGAAAAACCCTTGCCTTCCCCTCGAATTACCACCACTCGCGTCTCAGGGTCGGTATCGACGTCGCGCCAGATCTCGGCCAGCTCGCGATGCATCCGATCATCCGCGGTGGATAGTTTGCCCGGCAGGCCGTCTTTCGCCCCCATGATGACTTCCAGCACGCCGTTGGGATGACGACGCAGCTTTAACGATTGATAGCTGGCGTAATGTTCGAGTGTCGAGTCGGTCATGGTGATGTCTCCGAATATTGCCGGCGTGCGCCGGGCGAAATCTGGTGTGCCCACGGTCATATGCCGCTCCGAGCCACGCAACTTGGGCACTATAGTGGATCGGAACGCTCGCCCCGCCAACAGGAACCCAACAACATGAAAACCCCATCGCCACCCTCGGACCGCCTGATTCACCGAAACGCGCTGCCTGCCCTCTTTACTCCCCGCGATGCCGACACGCACAAAGGCAGCTTCGGCACATTGGGACTCATCGGCGGCGGGCCAGGAATGACCGGCGCGATACTCCTGGCAGCAAGAGCCGCCTTGAAACTGGGCGCGGGCAAGGTGCTGGTTGGTTTTGCCGAAGCGCAAGTGCCGCTTGCCTGCGATCCCATGCAGCCGGAGCTGATGCTGCGCGATGCAAAGGGACTTCTGGAACAAGACTGGGGCGTCACGACGTGGGTCGCTGGCTGTGGCCTTGGCGGCACGGTGACTGCCATCAATGCTCTGTCTGAACTCTTTGTGCTGCGCAAAGGCGCGCCGCTAGTCCTGGACGCTGACGGGCTGAACCACTTGGCGCATGGCGACGTACAGGCAAACTGGCACGACGGTCCGGTCATATTGACCCCGCATCCTGCTGAAGCCGGACGGCTTCTTGGCCAGCAGACCAGTCAGGTGCAGGCGGATCGCCCTAAAGCGGCTCAGGCGCTCGCCAAACGCTACGGTGCCTGGGTCATATTAAAGGGGGCCGGAACTATTGTGTGTGACCCTGATGGCCACTGGCAGATCAACAACACCGGCAATCCTGGTCTGGCAACCGCAGGCACCGGCGATGTTTTAGCGGGAATTCTGGGCGCATTAATTGCGCAGGGAATTCCACTTGCGCAAGCGGTGCCGGGCGCCGTGTGGCTGCATGGCGCGGCCGCCGACGCCCTTGTCGCTCAGGGCATCGGCCCGATAGGCCTGACAGCAGGCGAACTTGCCGATGCCGCCCGCTACCTGCGCAATCACGGGGGCTGAGCGCTTTCAAACAACACTCTCATGTGCGGTCAAAGATTCAGGTTGCTTTATGATTAGGGTTATCCCTATAATGGATTACCCCAAGACGAAACGGACTGGAAGAACACCATGACTGCACTGCCCCTTTACAACGCCCGCATCAACATGACCGACGCAATGGAACGTGATTTCCTGCGCGGCACGCTTGAGAACCAACCGAATGCTCGCCCGCTGACCAGCCTGAAGAATGCTGGCCGTGCCGTACTGGGTGGCATCGCTGCTGTTTTCGCGTTTATCGACGAAGTAAACGAATCGATGAACCGCGCTCGCGCCGCCAGCTCGCGCTACTCCGGTTCGCAGTGGTAATTTCGCGGTGCCCGGTTGTGTGAAGGCTTAATGCCCCCCTTTTCGCGTCAGATTTCCCGCGAACCGGGGTGTTTTGCCTTAGTCTTGCAGACACGCAAGGCTTGCATCACTTCCCACTTAAGCGTCTGTTTTCCGGCGACTGATTCGCCGTGTTCCTCAGCACCCCCCCCCTCACTGACCAGCATCCTGGTCAAATTGGGCGCCTCAATTCTCGTTTTTTTTGGCCTTGAGCCTTGCTCAATTACGCGCCAAATGACGTTGATTATTGACAACGCGCGACCCCCCTACCGATAATCGGCCCCTTGCCGTCGAGCCAGGCGCCAATTCGTAAGCTATCCGGCCCTTACTTGCGTGCCAGAAAGTCCTTCCGGTTGGGAAAGCCGCGCTACGATCCGGTCAGTCATTCTCCCGGAGTTGTCACCATGAAGTTGCGCACCACCTTCGCCCTGCTGGCGACCAGCGTCGGTATCGCTGCCGCCCCTATGGGCGCCGCCTTGGCCCAGTCGCTGAAAATCGCCTTGTCTTCCGAACCGACTTCGGCTGACCCCCACTATCACAAGATGACGCAGAACGACGCCTTCTCGGCGCACGTCTACAGCTCCCTCATTGGCCGCAATGCCGATATGAAGCTGGTTCCTGCATTGGCCACGTCGTGGAAGAACCTTGATGACCTGACCTGGGAATTCAAGCTGCGCGATGACGTCAAGTTCTCGAACGGCAAGCCTTTTACGTCGGAAGATGTGTTGTTCACCATCTGCCGCACGCTGAATAACGAAACCAACGTGTCCCAGTCCTACATGGACATGACCAAGCAATTGGTTGACGTGCAAACGCCGGACGCGCACACCGTTATCCTCAAGACCGCCGCACCATTGCCTTTGATGCCCGCCGAACTGGCACGCTCACTGCCAATCGTCTGGAATGGCATTGTTGAGCACGGCAAGCTCACATTCGATCCGAAAAAGGGTTGTGGCGTGACTGGCCCGTGGCCGACTGTGGCGGACTTCAACAACGGCAAGCTCGCAATCGGTACCGGCCCCTATACCCTGAAGTCCTATGTAAAAGGCACGGGTATTGAACTGGTCCGCAACGAGAACTACTGGGGCCCGAAGCCGTACTGGAAGGACGTAAAGTTCGTTCCGGTGCCCAATGCCGGCCCCCGCCTGACGGGTCTGCTTTCTGGTGACTTCGATCTGGTCGAAAACCCGGCCGCACGCGATTTGCCGCGCCTGAAAGACAATCCCAAGTATGGCTATGTTGCCACCCCGTCGACGCGTCTGGTTTTCTTCCAACCCGACGTAGGCCGTAACCCCAGCCCGTTCGTCAAGAGCGCGGATGGCAAGAACCCGCTGCAAGACCTGCGTGTTCGCAAAGCGATCTCGATGGCCATTGACCGCAAGACGATTACGTCGCGCATCATGGACGGCATGGCCACTCCGGCTTACCAATACATGCCCGATGGCATGTTTGGTGCATTGCCCAAAGCGCCTGAAATCAAGTACGACCCCGAAGGTGCGAAGAAGCTCTTGGCTGAAGCGGGCTACCCGAACGGCTTCGAGATGACGATCTCGTCGACGAATGATCGTTACGTCAATGACGGCCAGATTGCTCAAGCTGTTGCGCAATACCTGTCGCGTGTGGGCATCAAGGCCAATGTGGACGCCATGACGGCTTCCATTTACTTCCCCAAGCGTGCCAAGCGCGAGTTCAGCTTCCCGATGGGCGGCTGGCCAGCTGAAACGGGTGAAGCTTCAGCGTTGTTCCAATTGTGGGTCGCTTCGCTTGATTCGGCTAACAGCCTGGGTACCAGCAATTACGGCGGTTTCTCCAATGCCGATTTCGACAAGGTATTCAAGCAAGCCATGGTGACGGTTGACGTGCCCAAGCGCGAACAGCTGTTGCAGCAAGCGACTCAGATCGCCCTGGACAACGTGCCACTGATCCCGCTGCACTTTGAAAGCAGCATCTGGGCCTTCCGCAAGGGCATTACCTACGAAGGTCGCCGTGACCAGTTCACGCTGGCCATGTCGGTGAAGCCAGACGCCAAGTAAGCATTGCCGGTGCTTCTAGCACCTTGAACTGCACCCCAAACGTTGGATAGCGATCCAGCCTTTGGGGTGTTTTTTTTGCTAAGCCGTTGCAACCTGGCGCAAGAAAACCACCGTTTCACGCGCGTTACTCGCGATGTTTGAACAGCAATTGCGTGGGGTTCAGATCGCGGGTTACGCGCGCTTTTCAGTGTCTCTACGATGAAGGCAATCGCGCGCTCCACCCACGCTACCACTGCGTGACGGAGGACAACGCGGGTGCGAGCACCGCCGTGCCTCCCAAGAACACCAGCCTTCGCGACAAACCGCAGCGCGATCTCTGCTGATTACGCCACCGCGGGTGCCGTCGGCATGCCACCGTTCAAGCTATTTCTTGCCGTATCCAACCCTGCCCAATTGGGTGCCGAGACAGAATTACCCGCTTTCGTTACGCGCGCATCAAGGCTGCTCAAGCCTGGAGTGCTCAGGATCGTCGGTTTCGCCTCGCGCAGCATCAATGGGGGTACAGCCAGATTCTGCTTTTGCTTGCTGACTGAAGAGACAGCAGAGATGTTGTGTTCGCCTGGCGATTGCGCCATAGCCTGGGTGCTTCCGAAGAGAAGAACACCAATCACCAGGAGGAGGATTTTTTCTTGCGTCAACATGATTGAGCCTTGTCGTTGTGGAGGATGGCGACACACAACAAGCCAAATTCAGCAAAGGCAAGCGGCACCGCGAAGATTGAATCTTCCGCTTTCTCGGGTAGCCTCAATACCGGACAAGTCTCAATCTGACTTATCGTTTTCGACCAAACACGACATAGACACGCCTGATTCTGCCCTTAAGGCACCGTCGCGATCTGCTCCAACTCTGCGGCCAGTGCCGCAATGAACGCCTCGACGGCAGGTGGTAGCAATCGGTCTTGCATCACCTGTATCTGCAACGTGCGCGATTGCAGCTCCGCGTTGGAAATCGGAATGGCCACCAGATTTCCGTCTGCTAGCCGCCATGCCACTGACACATAGCCACTCAACATAATGGCGTTGCTTTCTTGAACAAACACATTCAGCGCGCCCGAGTAATTGGAACTCAAGGCGGGCTCAATCGTGACGGAATCCAGGGCACAGCCCAGTTCGAAAAGGCGTCGTGTGGTGGTCGCGGCACCCGTCAAGGCCAGCGGGTAACGTCTGAGGTCGTCCAGACTGACGATGGCACGATCCGCCAATGGGTGCGCACTCGCCATCACCGCGTAAACCGGTGCACGGCGCGAATGTCGCACGTCCACCCCCTTGCCCTGCTCTACGTTAAACGTCATGCCAACGTCGGCCTCACCTTCAGCGACTCGACGAGTGGCTTCCAGGGGCGAGCTGACATGCAGGTCAAAACGGATATCCGGCCAGCGCTGACGAAACTGTGCCATGGCCATGGGCAGGAAACCCTGCGCGGGCCCTTCCGAACAAGCCACGCGAATTTGATTGCGCGGCGAGCCTTGCAAGCCTGCGATTTCGCGCAGTACGGTTTCTGACTCTAAAAGTGCGCGTCGCGCATGCGCCAATAGCAGCTTTCCTGAGTCGCTGAGCACCATACCGCGAGGCGCGCGCTCAAACAGCGGGGCGCCCACTTCTTCTTCCAGCTTGGCAATTTGTCGGCTGATCGCCGATACCGCAACGTGAAGCCCCTCTGATGCGGCGCTCAGACTGCCTGTGCGAGCCACTTCCACGAAGTATTTCAGTGCGATCCCGTGCATAAGATCCGTCCTGCGGTGATGAGTATCGAGCAAGCTTTGCCTATTTGGCAAAGGTACAAACATTTATTGTAATTGTGGAGAAAGGAGTGCGCCTCCTAGAATTTCCCGCCATAGCTAACAAGACGGCGCGGTGCTAGCGCACCAGCCGAGACGGGAACCCCTAGCGTGTCATCCACAGCAAGTTGCGCCACGCGCGCGTCCGCGATTGAACGCTCCATAGCCCATTTTGACAGCGGAGAACTTCAAAAAGACTTGGCTATCCGAGTCGCCTACCGGACGGAAAGCCAGAATCCGCAGCAACGACCCTCACTTTATGCCTACTTGAGCGAACAGATCGCTCCGGTGCTGGAACGCCTGGACTTCAGCTGGAAAATAGTTGAAAACTCGCAAGAGGACGGGCCTCCGTTCTTGCTGGCCGAGCGCATTGAGGCAGATGGCCTGCCCACGGTTCTCACCTATGCCCATGCCGATGTCGTGCGTGGGTACGACGAGCAATGGCGGGCAGGACTCAGCCCGTGGCACCTGACCGAAGAAGGAGACCGCTGGTATGGACGCGGCACGGCAGACAACAAGGGACAGTTCAGCATAAACCTGGCAGCTCTGGAACAGGTCATGACCGAACGCGGTGGTCGCTTGGGGTTCAACACACGCATCATTGTGGAATGCGGCGAGGAAGTGGGCTCGCCCGGCTTGCATGCTACCTGCGCCGCCTGGCGCGACGCACTGGCCGCAGATGTATTCATTGCTTCGGATGGCCCGCGCTTGCGCGCCGACCTGCCCACGCTGTTTCTGGGCTCGCGAGGCACTCTGTTGTTTGATTTGACGGTGCATTTGCGCGAGCACGCGCACCACTCAGGCAATTGGGGTGGCGTGCTGCCCAATCCGGGCATTATTTTGGCCAATGCCCTGGCCAGTCTGGTCGATGCGCGTGGGCGCTTGCTGGTTAATGGCCTGCAACCTCCACCACTGTCGCCGTCGGTGCGCGCAGCGCTAAGCACTATAGAAGTGGGCCTGGATGCTGACGCCCCCGACATTGACCCGTCATGGGGAGAGCCTGGCCTGACGCTGGCCGAGCGCCTGTTCGGCTGGAACACCCTGGAAGTGCTGGCGTTTAAAACCGGCAATCCGGAGAACCCGGTTGGCGCGATTCCGCCTCGAGCCAGCGCCACCTGTAATTTGCGTTTTGTGGTTGGCACGCCGTGGCGTGAAGCCGCGCAAATTCTGCGCGACCATCTGGACGAACTGGGTTTAACCCACGTCACCGTCAACGTTCGCCGAGGCACCCCCGCCACCAGACTCGACCCCCAAGATCCTTGGGCCCAATGGGCGCTCGCCTCGTTACAGCAAACCACTGGCAAAATACCGGCACTTTTGCCGAATCTGGGTGGCACCGTACCAAACGATGCCTTCTCCGAGGTGCTGGGTTTGCCGACAGTCTGGGTGCCTCACTCTTACCCGGCCTGCTGTCAACATGGGCCCGACGAGCATATGCTGGCGTCCGTGGCGCGCGAATCAATTGCCGTCATGGCCGGTCTGTTCTGGGACTTGGGCCAGGAAGGACTACAGGTGCTGCAAGCGCGTGGCGCCAGCCCTGTTTCGCAGCGCCCTTTTTTGTAATGTTGTAAGCCCTATACAATCCGTTCCGCTTCATCGGAGTTGCCATGTCCTCGACCACCGTCGCACCTGCCGTGCGTCCTTTCACCCTCGCCTGTCCGGACCTTTCGCTTGAGCGCAAAGGCAATACCGACACGCCTGGCGTTTGGCATTTCGACTCCGGCGTGCCCGGCCGTCACGTCATGCTGAGCGCACTCGTCCATGGCAATGAGCTCTGTGGCGCCTGGGCATTGAAGGAAGCGCTGGAGGCGGGCTTGCGCCCGCGCCGTGGCACCTTGACGCTGGCCTTTTGCAATCTGGCAGCATTTGACCGTTTTGACCCGGCGAACTATGCACCAGCCCGGTTTGTTGATGAGGACATGAACCGTGTCTGGAGCGACGACAAATTGTCAGAGCCAAGCAGCCAGGAACGTCGTCGTGCGGCCGAATTGCGCCCCTGGGTCGAGAAAACCGACTGGTTGCTGGACTTTCATTCGATGAGTAACTCGGATGTGCCGCTGCAACTGACCGGCGTGCTTCAGCGCAACATCGACTTCGCACTCAGCCTGGGCACGCCCGGCACCATCATTTCCGATGCTGGCCACGCCTCTGGCGTGCGCATGCGTGATTTCGGCCGCTTTGGCGAAGCCGGTGACAATGGCACGCGCTCGCTCTTGATTGAATGCGGCTTCCACGGCGCGCCCGCCGCGCGAGGCGTGGCCGTCGACCAGATGGCACGCTTTCTGCTGGCGGCGGAAACGGTCGATCGCGACGACATGCCGGCATCGTGGTTCGCGCCTGACGCACCGTCGCAGCAAGCCTTGCGCGTAACGCATGCGGTTGCCGCCAAAAGCGCTGACTTCCGCTTCTCCGAACCCTGGAAGGGCCTGGAGAGCCTGCCTAAAGCCGGTACCATCATTGGTTGGTCTGAAGGCGAAGCAGTGACGACACCCTACGACGATTGCGTTCTCATCATGCCCTCGTCCGCCAACTTGCGCCCCGGTGTCACCGTGGTGCGCCTGGCCCAGCCTATTGGCTAAGTCATCCGGGCACGCCCACGAGCGTGCCCGCACAGAAAATTAAAAATATGAAGGGGAAAAGTATGGCTGCAAATGTAGTTCTCAGATACTCGCTATTGGCCTGTACGTTGATCGCGGGCGCATCGTCAGCCTCCGTGCAGGCACAGTCGCAGGCCTTGAAAATTGGCCTGTCGTCAGAGCCGACCTCGATGGACCCGCACTACCACCAGGCCACGCCAAACGACGCGATGACCTCGCACATTTTCGAGACCCTGGTAGGCCAGGACGCGAAAATGGCGCTGACGCCGCGTTTGGCCACGGAATGGAAACCGATAGGTGATGACACCTGGGAATTCAAGCTGCGTGACGGCGTGAAATTCTCCAACGGCCAGCCCTTCACCGCACAAGACGTGATTTTCACGTTTTGCCGCGCGGTTAATAACGAACAAGCCATCAGCAGCTCGTACCCGGCGATCGTGCAGAAGTTGACCAGCATCGATGTTCGCGACGGCAATACACTGATTATCAAGACGCAGCACCCGTATCCGCTGTTGCCTAACGATCTGAGCCGTATGGGCATGCTGTGGAGCGGCATTGTGCAGCATGGCCCCATCACCTTCGATCTGAAGAACAAATGCGGCGTGACTGGCCCCTGGCCTGAAGTGGCTGACTTCAATACCGGCAAAAGCACTATTGGCACAGGCCCCTACACGTTCAAATCCTACGTGAAGGGCAGCGCCATCGAATTCACACGCAATGACGCGTATTGGGGCGAGAAGCCTGCGTGGAAAGAGGTCAAGCTGATTCCTGTGCCCAGTGCTGGCCCACGATTGACGGGCCTGCTTGCCGGCGATTTCGACGTCATTGAGAACCCGGCGGCGCGCGATGTAAAGCGCATCAACGAAACTCCGGGGTTTGGGTCGGTAATCACACCATCGGTTCGTGTGGTGTATTTCCAATTCGATGTGGGCCGTAGCCCCAGCCCGCAAGTTAAAGCGGCTGATGGCAAAAACCCCTTCCAGGATGTACGTGTGCGTCGTGCCATTTCCATGGCCATTGACCGCAAGACTATTTCCCAACGCATCATGGATGGCGCAGCCACGCCCGCCAATCAATTCCTGCCCGACGGTATGTTTGGTACGCTGCCCAATCCGCCTGAGCTGAAGTATGACCCTGAAGGCGCCAAGAAACTCTTGGCTGAAGCCGGTTACCCCAACGGCTTTGAAATGACCCTCACCTCTACCAACGACCGCTACATCAACGACGCGCAGATCACCCAGGCCGTGGCGCAATACTTGTCGCGCGTGGGTATCAAAACCACCGTCGATGTCATGACGCGTTCCATTTTCTTCCCCCGCCGCGCCAAGCGAGAATTCAGCTTTGCAATGGGTGGCTGGTCGTCGGAGACCGGTGAAGCGTCTTCCTTCCTACAATACTGGGTAAGCGCGCTCGACAAAGAACGCGGCCTGGGCACGAGCAACTATGGTGGCTTTAATGACCCGGAGTTCGATCGTGTCTTCCGTCAGGCCTTAGTCACGGTAGATCCAACCCAACGAGAAAAGCTGCTGCAAGAGTCCGTGACGATTGCATTGGCACAAATGCCTAGCGTGCCTTTGCATTTCGAAAGCAGCATCTGGGCATTCAGAAAGGGGCTGACCTATGAAGGTCGGGCCGATCAGTACACGCTGGCAATGTCGGTCAAGCCTGCCAAATAGGCACAAGCCGCTAGCGCCAGTTTTTCCTCTAAGACCACTAAGGAACCCATCACGTGGCCTTGTTTATCCTACGCAGACTGATTCAGAGTCTGTTTGTGCTGCTGGCGGTTTCGCTCGTGGTGTTCTTCGCGGTGTATGCCGTGGGAGACCCGATCGAACTGCTGGTCAGCCCCGAAGCCAGTCAGGCTGCCCGCGAAGCAATGATTGCGCGCCTGGGACTCGATTTGCCCGTGTGGCAGCAATATCTCGGGTTTTTGTGGCGCGCGCTACATGGCGATCTGGGCACCTCATTCGTGCACGGCATTCCGGCCATTCAACTCATTCTTCAGCGCCTCCCGGCCACGTTTGAGCTGGTTGTGGTCGCCATTACGCTGACGATTGTCCTGGGCATTCCCCTGGGTCTGGTTGCCGGTCTGTATCGTGACAGGCCACTGGGCCGCGGCATTATGGCCACGTCCATCCTGGGTTTCTCCTTGCCCAATTTCTGGCAAGGCATGATGCTGATTCTGTTGTTCGCCGTCTGGTTGGGCTGGTTGCCCGCCTCGGGTCGCGGCGATACCGTGTCAGTGTTCGGCGTGCCATTGTCGATTCTCACAGCAGATGGCTGGTCGCACTTGATCCTGCCCGCCGTGAACCTGGCGCTGGCCAATATTGCGCTGGTGCTACGCCTGACCGCTTCTGGTGTCGTGGAAGCACGTGAGCAGGAATATGTGAAATTCGCACGCGCCAAGGGGGTCAAACCCGGCCGTATTGTGCGCCGTCACATTCTGCGCAACATCCTGATTCCCGTCGTCACGGTGATTGGTATGGAGTTCGGCAGCCTTATCGCCTACTCCACCATCACGGAAACCGTGTTCGCCTGGCCTGGCATGGGCAAGCTGCTCATCGACAGCGTATATCAGCTCGACCGCCCCGTTGTGGTGGCCTACGTGATGCTTGTCACGTTGATCTTTGTGGTCATCAACCTGGTTGTCGATATTCTGTACGCCACGCTCGATCCGCGTGTACAGCTGACGGCTGCCTCACAGTAAATCACTATGGCTAATCATCCCAATCCCGGCCGCATGCGCACCGTCCCTCCGCTTACTGAGACGCCGCAACGCAACGCCATTCTGAAAAAACTCCGCGCGCGCCCGACGCTGCGCGGTTCTGTCATCGCGCTTGCCCTCCTGATAATTTTTGTATTTGTGGGGCCGCACTTCGCCCCTCAGAATCCTTACGATCTGGCGGGTCTGAATTTGCTGGATGGCCGTCTGCCCCCGCGCTCGCCCATGATGGACGGCGGTTTCTACTGGTTGGGCACCGATGATCTGGGCCGCGACATGCTCAGCGCCATCCTGTATGGCTTGCGCATCAGCCTGATGGTAGGCCTGACGGCGGTCGTACTAGCCACCGCCATTGGCAGCACCGTCGGCCTCATCGCCGCCTACACGGGTGGCATCGTGGACGCCGTGCTCATGCGCATCGTCGACTTCATCCTGGGCTTTCCCACCATTCTGGTAGCGCTGGTGCTGCTTGCCATGTTGGGCCGGGGCGTGGACAAAGTTATTTTTGCCCTCGTGCTTGTGCAATGGGCTCACTACGCGCGCATCATGCGTTCACGGGCACTGCAAGAGCGTGGCAAAGAGTATGTGGAAGCGGCCGCAAACCTCGGCTTTCCATCGTGGCGCATCATGATGTTCCATCTCTTGCCCAACTGTCTGGCCCCCGTAATGGTGTTTGCCACCATCCAGATCGCGAATGCCATCGCGTTGGAAGCGACCTTGTCATTCCTGGGTGTGGGTGTGCCCATTACCGAGCCCTCGCTCGGCCTGCTTATCGCCAACGGTTTTCAATACCTGCTTTCGGGCGATTACTGGATTAGCTTGTTCCCGGGGCTTGCCCTCTTGGCGCTGATCCTCACCATCAACATCGTGGGCGATCGCCTGCGAGAAAGCCTGGACCCGCGACGAGCATGAACGAAATTCTTCTTGAAGTACGCGGTCTGCGCACCGCATTTCACACCGAGGCGGGCGCCTGGCCTGCCGTTGACGGTGTGGACCTTACCGTGCGTCGTGGCGAAATTCTCGGCCTCGTGGGCGAATCCGGTTCTGGAAAATCCGTCACTGGCTTTTCGCTCATCGGGCTGATCGACGCTCCGGGCGAAATCGTGGAAGGCGAGGTCAAATTCAAAGGCCAGGATCTGCGTAAGCTGGCCGAAGAGCAGATGCGACAGCTTCGCGGCAATCGCATCGCCATGATCTTCCAGGATCCGCTGATGACGCTTAACCCGGTGCTACGCATCGGCGAGCAGATGATGGAGGCCATTCTCACCCACGAGAATGTGTCCAAGGAAGTGGCCATGGAACGATGCCGTGACGCCTTGGACATGGTTGGCATTCCCGCTCCCGAAAAGCGTTTAAAGAGCTACCCACACGAGTTTTCAGGCGGCATGCGCCAGCGCGTGGCGATTGCCATTGCGATGCTGAATAATCCTGATCTGATTATTTGCGATGAGCCCACGACCGCGCTGGACGTCACCATTCAGGGTCAAATTCTCTACCGCATGCAAGAGATCTGCCGCAAGAACAATACGGCGCTGATCTGGATCACGCATGACCTGGGTGTGGTGGCCGAGCTGGCCGACAATGTGGCCGTGATGTATGCCGGTCGCATCGTTGAAACGGGCCCGGTGGCGCAAATTCTTGATGCGCCCCGCCATCCCTACACCAAGGGCCTGCTGGAATCGATGCCGGGTGCCACCATGCCCGGCGGCCGATTGCACCAGATCAACGGGATGGCGCCAAGTCTGGCCAGCCGTCCGTCGGGCTGTGCCTTTCGCCCGCGTTGTCCCAACGCCATCACGCGCTGCACCGAGAAAGCGCCCAACATCACCACCGAAGGCACACGCAGCTTCCGCTGCTATGTGCCGAATGCCCCTGAGGCCGCGCAAGCATGAGCCAGCCTGATACCCCTGTTATCGAACTCAAAAACGTTCACAAGCGTTTTGAGCAACGTCCCGATGTAGCCCAGCGCATTCTCGCGCTGGCCGGCAAGCCAATCGATCGGCGCACGGTCTATGCCGTCAACGGCGTGGATCTGACCATCCAGCGCGGTGAAGTGTTGGGTCTGGTCGGTGAGTCCGGCTGCGGCAAGTCCACCCTGGGCCGAATTGTGGCCGGTTTACACCGCGAAAGCTCAGGCGAGCTTCTGTATCAAGGCCGCCGCGCGCATGACCTGCGCGGTGCTGAGAAGCTGGCCTACACGCTAGGCGTGCAGATGATTTTCCAGGATCCGCAGGCTTCGCTGAATCCGCGTCAGCGCGTGCGCCAGATTCTCGGTGAAGCATTGAAAGTGCATAAGCTCGCGCCTAAGGCCGAGATTCCTGCACGCATTGATCGCGCCTTGACCGAGGTAGGTCTGGATCCGGAATACCGTGACCGCTTTCCGCACCAGATCTCCGGCGGTCAGCGCCAGCGTATCGGCATTGCCCGCGCACTGATGGTGGCGCCGAAGTTTCTGGTCTGCGACGAGCCGGTAGCCGCGTTGGACGTGTCTATTCAAGCGCAGGTCATCAACCTGTTCATGGATTTGCGTGAACAGCACGGTTTTACGTATCTGTTCATCAGTCATGATCTGGGTGTGGTTAAACACATCTCTGACCGCGTGGCGATTATGTATTTGGGCAAGATCGTGGAAATTTCCACCTCGTCCGAAATCTTCGCGCACGCCAACCACCCGTACACCCAGGCCTTGATGGCCGAAGTGCCTGATGTGGGCCGCCGCGGGCGTAAATTCACGCCAATCAAGGGCGAGATTCCATCACCACTGAATCCGCCCCCGGGCTGCACGTTCCACCCGCGCTGCCCGCATGCCATGCCGCGCTGCAAAGAGCAGACCCCTGATCTGAAAGAAATTGCATCGGGCCACTGGTCGGCCTGTCACCTCAACGACACCATCGCCTAAGCCATGAAACCTTCCGACATGTCCAACGTGGACCGCATCGCCATCGAACTTGGCCACGCAGGCCGCAATACCATTGCCTACGTTGACGAAGACCGCAACACAGACCGTCCTTTCAAGCTGCAGACCTATCGCCCTTACGGCTACACGCCGGATTGTCCGGTCGTCATCGTGCAACACGGCGTGCTGCGCAATGGCGACGAGTACCGTGATTTCTGGGTGGAGGCCGCCGACAAGCACAAGCTGCTGATCGTTGCCCTGACCTTCTCCAACGAGATCTGGCCTGGCGTGGAAAGCTACAACAATGGTCGCGTATTCACCCCGTCGGGCAATGTTCGCCATGTAGAAGGCTGGACTTACGCCTTGGTCGGCAATGTCATTGCAGACATGATCGCCGGTGAAATTACCGACGGTAAAAACGTCTACCTGTTCGGGCATTCGGCGGGCGGCCAATTTGCGCACCGCTTGATGAGCAGCCAATCGCACGCTCCATTCCGTGCGGTAACGGCAGGCAATCCTGGCTGGTATACCTTGCCCACGTTTGATTTCCCGTTCCCCGAAGGCATGGACGGCGTCGGCCTGACCGAAGAAAACCTGGTCAACTTGCTCGCGTATCCCATGACCATTCTGGCGGGCGATCAAGACATCGTCACCGATGATCCCAACCTGCCGTCCGAGCCCGCTGCCATGCGCCAGGGCCCGCATCGCTTTGCACGCGCCAAGAATTACTTTGAGGCGGGTCGCCTTGAAGCCGAGCGCCGTGGTGTACCGTTCAACTGGACACTGCAAGTCGTGCCCGGCATCGGCCACGATGGCCGGGCCATGTCTGCGGTGTGTGCCAGCTTGTGGTTTGACGGCAAGATGCCGGACGACGCCGAATTGGCCCGCCTGGCAGGCCAACAGGTCGCCTGACATACGCCTCCAACGGGCCTGACACGGTGTCAGGCCCGTTGTGCATAAACTTTCTAGAACTTCCTTGCTGACTTTCGAGAACCCCTATGTCCGCTCTTCTTAGCACTGAACAGATCGTCGCCGGCATCCAATCCTGGCTTCGCTGCGAATCCCCGTCCAACTCCCCTGCCGGCATTGCCGCCATGGCCGACATCATCGCGGGTGAAGCGCGCGAGCTTGGTCTGACCGTTGAAGTATCGTCATTGGGTCCCACGACCGGTCCACTGCTCTACGCGACCAATCGCGCCGCCGACGACACGCGCCCGGGCATTCTGATCCTGGCGCACATGGACACGGTGCACCCGATTGGTACGTTGCAAGAAAACCCCGTGCGTGTCGAAGGCGACCGTCTCTACGGCCCGGGCAGCTACGACATGAAGGCCGGCATTTTCCTGGCATTGAAAGCCTTGAACGGCCTGGCCACGCCAGGTGCCACGCAACTTCCCATCGACTTTCTGATGGTGCCGGATGAAGAGACGGGCAGCCATGCATCGCGCCCTCACATCGAACGCTTTGCCGCCAACGCCAAATACGCGCTGGTATGCGAACCGGCACGCCCGAACGGCGGCAAGTGTGTGACCGCGCGCAAAGGCACGGGCATGCTCAACCTGAACGTCAAGGGCCGTCCGGCGCATGCGGGCATGCAACACGAGAAGGGCCGCAGCGCCATCCGTGAAATGGCGCATCAGGTGTTGGCGCTGGAAGCCATGACCGACTACGACCGTGGCATTACCGTCAGCGTTGGCACCATTGCTGGCGGCACCGTCACAAACACCGTGCCAGCGATGTGCCGCTGCGTGGTGGACTTCCGCGTGCCGGACATGGGCGCGGCTGAAGACGTGTTGCGCCGCATGCGCGAATTGTGCGCCGTGGGCCCCGATGTTGAGCTGGACATCAACGTTGAGCTCAACCGCCCCCCAATGGTCAAGACAGATGAGTCAGCGGCCCTGCTCGCCTTGGTGCAAGGCTATGCCGAGCGCGCCGGTTTCCCGCTGGAAGACGCTCCCATGACCGGTGGTGCCAGCGATGCAAACTTCACATCCGCCATGGGCATTCCCACGCTGGACGGACTGGGCGCAGACGGTGACGGCGCGCACACCCTGAATGAATACATCATGGTGTCCACGCTTTCGCAGCGCCTCAAGTTCTGGCAGTTGCTGTTGAAAGAACTGGCGTAAAAAACGAAATGTAGCGTGGGTGGAGCGCGAGGAAACGGCGGTTAGAACGCTGCTGTTATACGCGCGTAACCCGCGATTTTTGCGCCATGAATTTGCCGCGGCAGCATCGCGGGTTACGCGCGCTTGGATCTGGAGTTCTTGTCCAAAGTCGAACGCGCTCCACCCACGCTACCCTTCTGCTGTAGCGTGGGTGGAGCGCGAGGAAACGGCGGTTAGAACACTGCTGTTAATCGCGCGTAACCCGCGATTTTTGCGCCGTGAATTTGCCTCGGCAGCATCGCGGGTTACGCGCGCTTGGATCTGGAGTTCTTGTCCAAAGTCGAA
>JBEBWV010000112.1:0-16771 GCA_040391965.1 Achromobacter deleyi
AGCCGCGTCCCGCCGCGCCGCAGGCCTCGCCAGCGGCCAACCTGGCCGACATGGATGACGATATTCCGTTCTAGCCGGAAGAGAAACAAGGTTGTTTGGTGTTGGCGCTTACAGGGTCAGCGGGAGACCTAGCGCATGGTGCGCTGCAATAACGCCAAACACCAGTGCCGGCCCTAGCGTAATGCCGGGGCCCGGATAGGCGCCCTGCATGACTGAGTGCATGTCGTTGCCACAGGCGTACAACCCTTCTATGGGCGTACCGTTGGCGCTTGTAACGCGGGCATGTTCGTCGGTCAGTAAGCCTGCCGCCATGCCGAGGTCGGCTGGAATAACTTGCACTGCATAGTACGGCGCATGTTCGATGGGGGCGACGCAGGGATTGGGCAGATGATCGCCATCGCCCAAATGGCGCTGGTAGATATCGGCACCTCGATTGAATTGAGAATCACGGCCTTCACGTGCATCCATATTGAATGCACCCACAGTCTGAACCAGCGCTTCCTGCGGCACACCGATCAGTTCCGCCAGGGCTTCGAGCGTTGGCGATTTCTTCAAATAGCCGCTGGCAATATCGCGACGGGTTGATAGAGCGAACGGGCGCACGCGCCCCAGTCCGTATTTCCAGAGGAACTTGCTGTCGCATATCAACCAGGCAGGGATTGCGTGGTTTTCTAGCTTCAGTTGTGCCCGCACAAACTCATGGTACGACACCGCTTCGTTGACAAAGCGGTGGCCTTGCTGATTGACTGCAATCAAGCCTGGCTTGGCGCGATCCGTCACCGTATGGGGAAACACAGCAGTTGACCCATCTTTGCGTTGCCACGATGACGCCGGAACCCAGAATGCACGCGCGTTATCCACGTTGTGTGCATTGGGGCTCAGCGCGCCACCCGTTTTGTATCCGAGGCGTACGCCACCTCGTGCCGAGTGGGCATTGACGGTTGCAGACAGCTGCCCTGCTTGCGCTGGAACAAAATTCCCGCGTAGGCCAAGGTCGTGCGACACTCCGCCAGTGGCCAGAATGACGCCCGCCCGGGCGCCGACCGAAAATGGCTGTCCGTCCACTTGGCCTTGCAGACCCGCGACACGTTTACCGTCGAAGTGCAGGCTTTCCACCCGCACGTTGAGCACGATGTCGACGCCCAGGTTGCGACATGATTTGAACAGTCTTGCGGCCAATGCGTTGCCAAGTACAAGTGTTGTGCCTCGATGGGCACGTAAACGTTGGCGCGCATAGCGCCCAAGCAGTTTGAATACGTACAGGGCTGCCGCCGGCGACCGGCTTACGCGCCGCAGTTTCGGTATATCTTCCCGGCTGATCATCATTCCGCCGAACAACATGAACTCAGGCAGCGGATCTCGAAGAAGCGCGAAGTCGCTCCCCAGTTCGCTGCCGTTGAACGGAACGGGTTCAAGCACGCGACCGCCGGGTGTTGCGCCGGACAGGGTTGGATAGTAGTCAGGGTAGCGGCGTACCGGTTGGAGCTTGAGCGATGTATGTGCTTCAAGATAGCGGATGGCTGTGTCGCCATGGCGCAAGTACGCTTGCATGCGTGCGTCGTCTTTTGAGCCAGGTACCAGCTGTTCCAAATAGGTTCCGGCATTAGAGATGGTATCGTCTACACCGATTTCCGCCATCTTGTGATTGGCCGGGATCCACACCATGCCGCCCGAGATCGCCGTTGTGCCGCCAATGCGATCGGTATGTTCAAGTAGCAGTACGGATTGCCCTTGGGCGGCGGCCGTCGATGCTGCGGTAAGGCCGGCTGCTCCGGCACCGACCACAATTAAATCGTAGTTGTTGTCGATCATGATGACGGTAGTGTATGGCTGCGGATTCCTGAGCGGGACTACTAATTTCAGATGTCCGCCATCGGATTTCCAGAAGACACGCTGCAATGGCGCGTGGCCATTGGCATTGGGCGCCTGTCGGCATTGTAAGAACCGTCGCGCGCGAGCTGGGACGGCTTGTTCTTTCCCGATTGAAGATACAGAATACGCCTTCATAAGAATGCGGTGTTTAAGCGAGTCAAGTCGGTGGCTCGCAATGTCGGGTACCGTTATTCGTAACAGCCTAACGGGAGAATTTTGAATGGACAGGAAGCTGGCGATTGTTTTTGGCGGGTCACGTGGCATAGGCGCCTCCAGCGTGCGTGCGCTGCTGAATGACGGATATTCGGTGGCGTGGACGTATGTTTCGCAGATGCCTTCTAAGACAGTGACGGAACATGCACGCGCCTATCAGGCCGACGTCTCTGATGCACGTCAGGTCTCCCAAGTGTTTGCGGATGCCGAGCGCGATTTCGGTGTGAAGCCATCATGCGTGGTCGCCAACGCAGGAATCAATGTGCCTCCCGCGCCCATTGGACAGTTCGACGCCGGGCGTTTTCACGAACTGATGAATGTGAATCTGTTTGGCGCCTTCAATGTACTGACCGAGGCTGCGCGCCAGACCTTGGATGGTGGCGCCATTATTGGTGTGACAACTTCCATGGTGCGGTTCGCGGTGCCTGGTGGCGGTCCTTACACAGCATCAAAGGCGGCCGTTGAGTCGCTGTTGCGTTCGATGGCCAAGGAGCTGGCTGGGCGTAGCATACGCGTAAATGGCGTCGCGCCAGGTCCCGTCGACACGGATCTGTTCAATACGGGCAAGACGGATGAAGCAAAACAAAAGTCGGCGTCCATGAGCCCCTTCAATCGGGTAGGCCGGCCCGAAGAAGTGGCCGCAATGGTGTCTTTCCTTGCGTCTGAAAAGGCCTCATGGGTTACGGGTCAAATCATCCAGCCAAATGGCGGCATGGTTTAGCGCCTAGTGTTGAGCTGAGGTGTCCTACATGGTTTCGTGAAGCTGAACGCCCTGCCATTTGGCTTCACGGATCAATGATGTGGTGACCCGGCATACTTCGTTGGCCACGGCTGAAATGGACGGCGAGTCGATCTCGTTGCCCAGGGAATAAATGTAGTTGCCGCGTATGAGCTGGGCGTCTGAAATCGAATAGGCCCGCCAGCTACGTAAACGCGCCCCCTGCGACAGAATGGCTGCCATGGGTTTAATAGTGACGCCCATACCTTCGTCTACACAGTCCATTAGCAACGACAGCGAATCAATTTCGGCGATGACGTTCATCATCAGGTTGCGTTGTTCAAAATTGGACGTAATTTGACGGCGCAGACCATGAGAGGCCGTAGGTACGATCAAAGGAAGTTCCGCCACTTCTTTGAGCAAGAGGGTCTGTCGGCCCGCCGGAATCAACGGTGAGTTGGCGGGCGCGATCACGAACAGCTCTTCTTGTAAAAGCGGCCTGGGACTTAGGCCGGGCAAAGCATTTGGGTTGAACAGTACCGCCAGGTCCAGTTGACGTAAGCGCATCATCTGGGCCAGGTGCCCACTCATGCCTTCTACAATATTCAAGACCACACGCGGATACTTCTCTCGCATCCAGCGCATCAGGGGCAGGCCCAATGCGGCGCAGGTTGTGGCCGCCAGCCCTAGCGAAACCATGCCTTCGATTTGCGGTGTATCTTGCCTTGCGATAGAAAGTGCCTGGTCGTGTTGACGGAGCATGAGCCTGGCCTGGTTGTATAGTGCCTGCCCATTTTCAGTGGTGACGACGCCTTTGGCGGTGCGGTGCAGCAAAGGTTTGCCTATTTCGCCTTCTAGCTTGGATATCTGTTGGCTCAGGGCTGACTGTGCGATATACAGCTGTTGCGATGCCTTGGTCAGGCTACCGCAGTCAACGATCTGGATGAAGTATTTGAGCTGACGCAATTCCATTATTTTCTACCAAAGATATTATGCCTTGCCGGTGCTTGCAGAGCGCCCATTCATTCTGCTTATGACCCCAAGCTAAAAACAGTATTATTTTTTTTGCGTCCCAGTGCTTATCCTGTCAGGTATTCACTGTATAGGCGAGAGGCAATAGAGATGGCGTTAGTAGCGGAGCAGCAAGTGGAGGCGCAGAGAGGGCTGTTGATTGGGGGTAATTGGGTGCGTGGCGAAGGCCCAGCAATAAAAGTACTAAATAAATACGATAACACTGTCTTCACTGAAATTGATACGCCCTCGCCTAAGCAAGTGACTGAGGCCCTCGCCGCGGCCGAGGCCGCATACAAGGAAAGCCGGCTGTCCGCTTACGAGCGTGGCGAAATTCTCGATAAGGCTGCGGCTGTGCTAGAGCAGCGCCTGGAAGCATTGCAACGCATTGTATGTATCGAAGCAGGCTTTACCTTGAGTGACGCGGCAGGTGAGATCCGCCGATGCGTTCAGACTTTCCGCCTTTCGGCCGAAGAGGCGCGGCGCTTTGGTGGCGATGTCATTCCTATTGATGGAGCGCCAGGTCAGTCTGGCAGGTTTGGCTGGACCATTCGCGTACCGCTGGGTGTTGTATGTGCCATCACGCCATTCAATGCGCCACTGAATACTGTCGCGCATAAGGTAGCGCCTGCCCTGGCTGCGGGAAATGCAGTGGTTCTGAAGCCATCGCCGCGCACTCCCATCTCCGCTTGTGTGATGGCTGATGCGCTGATTGAGGCGGGGCTGCCTAAGGGCTTGATCACGGTTCTGCACGGCAATGAAGACGTGGTCAACAGCCTGTTGGACAGTGAGTCCGTCCATTTTTATGCGTTTACCGGCAGCACTGCTGCGGGACGCGCAATTCAAGCGCGTGCCGGCTTGCGCCGTACGCAGATGGAGCTGGGTTCGATCGCGTTCGGTGTTCTAGGTGAAGACGCCAATCTGGATTTTGCCCTTCCCAAAATCGTGAATGCCGCCTACCGGAAGGCCGGTCAAGTATGTACGTCCATTCAACTGTTGCTGGTGCATGAACGTATTTTTGATCAAGTACGCGACCAACTGACCGCTCGGGTCAGGGCGCTTGTATATGGTGATCCGCTAAATCCTGCAACCTTTGTTGGTCCGGTGATTAGCGAAGAGGCCGCATTGCGAATTTCTTCATGGATTGACGAGGCCATTCAAAGCGGTGCCATATGCCTAGCCGGTGGCGTTCGTGAGCGTAATGTTGTCGCGCCCACCCTGCTGACGAATCTGAACGATAGTATGAAGCTGGGCTGTCAGGAGGTATTTGGCCCGGTCATGTCCCTGGTGCCATTCTCTAGCATCGACGAGGTCATTGCACGCATCAATAGCACCCCTTATGGCCTGGCAACGGGCGTATTCACCAACAGCCTGGACAGCGCTTTTCGATTTGCGCGCGAACTCCAGGTGGGCGGCGTCCATATCAACGAGACGTCCAGCTCTCGTGTCGACATGATGCCCTACGGTGGATCAAAAGCCAGCGGATTTGGCCGTGAAGGCCCCCATTTCGCCATGCGCGAAATGAGTGAAGAGCGCGTCGTCACGCTTATCCCAGATACATTTTCAGGAGCAACAAAATGAGCAAGATGAAAGGCGGTGAATTGATTGTTGACTACCTTATCAAGCAAAAGATGCCATACGTGTTTGGCATCTGTGGGCATGGAAATGTAGGTATTTTGGATGCCCTGCACGAGCGTAAGGATGAAATCAAGCTGGTATCGCCCAGGCATGAGCAGTGTGCGGGCCATATGGCGGACGGCTACTTTCGGGTAAAGCATGCGCCGGTCGCGACTTTGACTTCTACCGGCCCCGGCTCAGCCAATATGGTGATGTCGCTGGCGACCGCACTGTCCGATTCCTCGGCCTTCTTGGCGATCACTGCCAATGTGCCGACATCTCAGCATAATCGCGCTCCTTTTCAAGAGCTTTATGCGCACAATCAGGCCGATTTTGCGCAGGTGTTGCGCCCCGTCGTGAAGCGTAGTTTTCAGCCCTCGCGAGTAGATATGCTTCCGCTGGCCTTGCGTCAGTCGTTCGATACCATGGTGACCGGCCGCCCAGGTCCGGTGAATATGGACATACCCTACAACGTCTTTCAGGAGGAAGCCGACGTCGAGCTACCTCCCGATGCGCACACCTTCGGTACGCATCGTCCCGCGGTAAGCGAGGTCGACCTGAATAGTGCCCTGGATATGATTGCTGCGGCACAGCGGCCCGTCGTGTTTATTGGCCATGGCGCAACGCTATCCGAGGCTGGCCCTGAGTTGACGGAATTGCAAGCCAAGCTGGGCGTCCCGGTGGTGACCTCACCCAACGGCATGGGTTGCGTGCCGACCGGTGATCCGCTCACTTTAGGCTTTATCGGTCGTAACGGTGCCTATCCTGCCAATCAGGCCGGCCGGCACGCTGATCTGGTAATTTGCGTGGGCACGCGCTTTGATGATCGCTCATCGTCTACCTGGCACAAGGGATATTCATGGAACTTCCCCCAAACCAAGCTCTTGCATGTAGATCTTGATCCGGCAGAGCTGGGCCGCAATTACGTCCCCAACCTGGGTTTGATTGCTGACGCGAAGACCTTCTGCCGCCAGTTGCTTGGTGGACTAGAGCGTAGGGCGGACATCAAGCGTGAAAATTTCGAAGCCTGGCGCGGCGAGATCAATGCGTGGAGCAATGAGTGGCGTGATTATATTGCGCCGAACTTTCAGGCCATCACGACACCGATCCGGCCAGAATATGTCGTGGGTACATTGCAAAAGACCCTGCCAGACGATGTCATCATGACGTTTGACTCGGGTGTACACCATAATTGGTTCATGCAGTACTGGCAGCCAAAGCAACCCGGCAGCATGCTGAACAGTTGGGGCTATTCATCCATGGGCTTTGGCGTATGCAGCGTGCTGGGCGCTCAGCTGGCTGCGCCGGATCGACCCTGCGTAGCCGTGGTGGGTGACGGGGGGTTCATGATGGCGCCCTATGTCGTTGCGACTGCGGTCGAGTATGAGCTGCCATGCATATGGATTATCTGGAACAACTTTGCCTGGGGCGCGATTCGCGACCTGCAATATGGCCTATTCGAAGGCCGTGAACTGGGGACTGCCTTCTACAAAGGCAAACAAGGCCCAGGTGGGGAACGCTACAACCCGGACTTTGCCGCATGGGCCCGCGCCTGCGGCGCGGATGGGGTCACCATCACGCGTAGCGAAGACCTTGCTGGCGCGGTCGAACAAGCGATCAAGAATCGTCGCCCCTGCGTGATCGATGTGCATATCGATTCCGAAGTCAGGCCGATCTCGACCGGTACCTGGCAATTGCCTCCGATACCTTTTACAGAGCCGGCCTACGGCAAACCTTTCATTAAGTAGGGGCAACATGAATCGTAGCCAGGTCGATATCGTTGTCGTGGGCGGAGGGGGCGCAGGCCTTGCCGCTGCGATCGAGGCGCGCGAAGCGGGGGCGCGGGTCGTCTTGCTGGAAAAAAATCCAGAGTTGGGCGGGTCGACCGCATGGTCGATCGGGTCAGTATCTGCAACCCAGACACCGCATCAGCGTGCAAAAGGCATCGTCGACAATCCGCAGCATCATTGGGAGGATATGCCGGGTTTTGCCGGTGACTTGGCAGCGCGTGACAATGACGAACTGCGCAAGATTCTGTGTGATGAAGTGCCATCGGCATTTCAGTGGCTGCTCGATTCAGGTGTGCGGTTCATGGGGCCTATGCCGGAACCGCCGCACCGGCAGCCGCGCATGCATAATGTCCTCCCCAATTCGCGCTCTTTTATTTATCACCTTGAACGCCGGGCGCGCCGAGTGGGCGTTGAAATTTGGACGTCGTCCAAGGTGCAACGGCTGTTGCAGGAAAACGGCCGGGTGATAGGCGTGGTTGTTGAACGCGGGGGCCAAGAAACAGAGTTGCTGGGAAAAAAAGGCGTCATATTGGCGGCTGGCGACTTTACGAATAGCCCTGAGCTCAAGGCGCGATTCATGGGCCCGCGCGAAGCCAAGGTTGAGGCCATCAATATGACCGCGACGGGTGACGGCCAAATCATGGCCGAGCAATTGGGTGCAACGGTCATCAATGGCGATCTGGCTCTGGGGCCAGAGCTGCGCTTCGTGCCACCCAGCAAAGAAACGCTGATCAGACGCCTGCCGCCATGGCCTGCATTGGCCGTAATCATGCAATGGTCGATGGACCATGTGCCTCAATCGATTCTGCGACCCTTTCTGATGCAGTTTCTGACGACGGCCTTGGCTCCATCGCTGGAACTTTTCAAGGCTGGTGCCGTCTTGGTAAACCAGTATGGCAAGGGTGTGAATGAAAGCCCCGAGCAATTAGCCTACGCCTTGGCCGATGAGCCGGGTAATCGCGGCTGGATTGTCTTTGATCGTTCCGTTTCTTCACGTTTCTCGAAGTGGCCGGACTTTATCTCAACCGCCCCCGGGGTTGCATACGCCTACTTGCCTGACTATGCACGCAACCGCAAGGACATCTATGCACAAGCCGATACTCCGGCACAACTGGCACAAAGGCTGGGCATGGATTCCGCCTCGCTTGAAAGTGCGTTGCACGGTATCGGCCAAGGTCCCTATGTCGCTTTGGGACCGGTGCGATCCGTATTTGTCCATAACGAAGGCGGCTTGAAAGTCGATACGCAACATCGAGTGCTGGGTAAAGGCGGCAAGGCAATTGAAGGTCTATATGCCGTGGGGTCCACCGGGCAGGGCGGTTTGCTGCTCAAAGGGCATGGACACCACCTTGCCTGGGCATTTGTATCGGGACGCCGTGCCGGCCGGCTGGTCGCCGCGCTTGCCTGACAATTTTTTAACTGCAGTTGAACATGACCGTAAGAGCAAAATAATTACTACCTATGGAGATATCAATGAAGAATATTAAACATTCAAACGTGCGCGCATTCACTGCTGGAAGCGTGTTCAAGGCCAGCCTGTTGGGTGCCGTTTTCATGACTTCCACCATGACCGCCTTTGCGCAGGGAAGTGGTCCGATCAAGATTGGCATGATCTTTCCAAAGCAAGGGCCGAGTGCATCTATCGGTGAGTACCTGTCGCGCGGGGCGATGCTGGCTGTGGAGCAGCGCGGCGGCAAGGTAATGGGGCGTGATATTGAAATCGTATTTCTGGATGAGCCCAGTGCACAACAGGCACAGCAGAATTTTCAGAAACTGGTTGATGAGCACGGCGTTGTAGGTGTTGTGGGCGGTAACAGCAGCGCGGCTGCGCTGGCCATGATGAGCGTAGCCAATAGGACCAAAACGCCGTTGGTGGTTGCTGGAGCTGCCGCACGTGAAGTGACCGGCGCCAACTGTAACCCCTACACTTTCCGTTTCCAAGCGACGGTGCCTGTGCAGATGGCTGGCTTGATGCCAATGGTGAAAAAAGAGGGTGAGAACGTTTATTTCATCACCGCCGCCTATGCATTCGGTCAGGATATTCTGAACACTGGCCGCGACATGCTCAAGGGCAATGGCAAAGAAGTGGGCGTGGATGAAGTGCCGCTTAACACAGCGGACTATAGCTCGTACGTTCTGAAGATCCGCTCTAAGAAGCCGGATGCTGTCGTAGGGGGCTTGGTTGGCCAGGATCTGTCGAGCTTCCTGAAGACCTGGAATGCCATGGGCATGAAGGGCAAGATCCCTTTCTATGAAATTGCCGTCAGCGACACCGATTTCTGGGACGTGGGTGTGGCAGCTTCGACGGGCGTCTATGCCAAGCCTTGGTATTACAACGATCCGAATAATGCCGCAGGCGATAAGGAATTCAGCAAACTTTTTACAGAAAAGTATGGTCGCCCGCCTGCGGACAAAGCCTATTCCGGCTGGCTCACCATGCGCTCTTTGCTTGATGCTATCGAGAACGCTAAGTCCACCGAGGCTAAGGATATCGTAAAAGCGCTCGAGAGCTGGAAAGACGACAAGGGCGCTTTCCCTGCCTACTACCGTGATTGGGACCACCAGCTTATCCGCCCATCGGTAATTGTGAAAGTGAAAGACCAGATTACGGACAAGTGGGATTTCTTTAATGTGCTGGCTCATACGAGTCAAAATCAGGAAGACACACTTGCGGATTTTGGTACTCGGGAAGAAGTGGGTTGCAAGATGGCCGCGCTTTGATCACTACGTTGAGTCTGGAAGGTTGATCCATGTTTGAGATATTTCTGTCACAAGCAGCCAATGGGGTTGTATTGGGTTTTCTGTATGTGCTGATTGCGGCAGGGCTATCCATTACGTTCGGGTTGCTGGGCGTTATTAACTTTGCGCACGGCGCCTTTTTCGCACTGGGTGCCTATTTTGGCTTGACGCTGTACCAACTGTTTGGATGGGTGGCGGTGCCGTTCGCTCCCATCCTGGTTGCTTTGGTTGGCATGGCGGTCGAAGTGGTATTGATCCGCAGGCTGTACGGTAAAGAGCCTTTGCTCAGCCTGATTGTCACATTTGCATTAGCGCTGCTGATCGAGGCGATTATTCGCTTTGTTTGGGGTGCCGATGGCAAGCCGTTCAGCGCGCCAGAGTTTTTGTCTGGCGTGTTTGAGTTGGGGCCGTTGCTCATGACCACTTACCGCGTATCGGTCCTGGTGGCCACAGTGCTGGCCTTACTGGCGCTCTGGCTCTTCTTGGTGTTCACACCATACGGACGCATTTTGCGGGCGGGGAGCCGCGACCCTGAAATGGTCGAGATGCTTGGCATTCCTTTGCCAAGGGTCATGACGGGTGTGTTCGGTTTGGGTTGTGGACTCGCTGCGATTGCGGGTGTGCTGGCCGGCCCTTTATGGAATGTGTCGCCTTCGATGTCCTCCAGCGCCATCATGCCGGCTTTTGTTGTTGTTGCCATTGGCGGGCTGGGTTCGCTACGCGGTGCCACCGTGGCGGGCATTCTTGTCGGCCTGGTCAGTGCCATAACCATCCAGTTTTATCCGGGGGCTGCTGGCGCAGCCATGTATCTATTCATGTTTTTGATCCTGTTGATTCGCCCGCGCGGTCTACTGGGTGAGCGCTGGGAGCGTTTCGAATGAAGCAACGTTCTGTTAATTCCAACCCCATTCTAATTCTCGCAGTTTTTTTATTGCTGTTGACCGGCGCGGTTCTGGCATTGGGCATGCCGGTGTCCCGTATTACGCAAGTGGCCGTGTACGCGTTATACGGCATAGGCGTGAATTTCCTGATCGGCTACCTGGGCCTGGTGCCATTTGGCGCATCATTCTTCTTTGGTGTGGCCAGCTATGCCGCTGCTATCACTGCTCGGGAATTCATGGTCAACGAAGTGGCCGCTCTGGCCATCAGTGCAGTGTTCTCATTGATGCTGGCTGTGATGTTGGGTGCGGTGATCCTGCGCCGCAAGGGTCTGTATTTTTCACTGCTGACGCTGGCTGCATCGCAGATTGCGTTCGAGGTCGCCTACAGTTGGACGTCGGTCACGGGTGGCGAAAATGGCATACAGGGCGTCACTCGTCCGCTGTTTGGCAGCACAATGAGCTTCCACCTGTTTACCATCGTGGTGGTTTTGCTGGTCGTGTTTATGCTATGGCGCCTGGTGCATGCTCCGTTTGGCCGTGTCCTGCAAGCTATTCGCGATAACGAGCAACGCGTGACGATGCTCGGTTTCAATGCGTTCGCACTCAAGCTGGCGGCTTTCTGCGTTTCAGGGGTCGTGATCGGCATTGGCGGTGGCCTGATGGCGCTGATGCTGCGTGGCGCCTACGCTAATAACTTGAGCTGGCAGCATGCGGGGGACCCGGTCCTGATGGCGGCATTGGGCGGCGTGCATCACTTCTTGGGACCCTTGTGGGGGGCGACGACCTTTATCATTTTAGAAGACCGCTTGAGCGCGATCACTGAAAATTGGTGGCTGATGTTTGCGCCCATCATTATTCTGTTTGCGGTATTGTCGCCCGAAGGAATGCATGGCATTGTGCGCAAGTGGTTCCGCAAGGATGAGCGTTGGACACTGGTTCGCAACGAGATTCCCGAAAAGCCATCCAAGATCGAACCGTATACGCCACCCCCTGCAAAGTCGGGTTCGGACGAGCATGAGCTGGTGCTGTCAATCAAGGGCCTGTCCAAACGGTTTGGGTCCATTGTCACGTCGAATGACATCTCCATTGATGTGCATGACCGCAAATTGCACAGTCTGATTGGCCCCAATGGCGCTGGCAAGACGACACTGTTCAATATATTGACGGGTATGTTGCCGCCTGATGCGGGTAAGGTCATCTTCAATGGCCAAGACATTACGCGTATGTCTCCCTTCCATCGCGCGCGTTCAGGTGTGTCCCGCTCGTTCCAGATCCTGAGTGTATTTCCCAATCTGACCACGTTCGAGAATGTGCGCATTGCCGTGCAAGGTGCGCGCAGCCCCTGGGGTGGTTTCTGGAGGGATGCCTACGACAATGAACAAGATAATGCCCGCGTGTGGTCGCTGCTTGATGCGGTGGGGCTGGCTGACCGTGCAGGCGATCTGTGTTCCGCCTTGTCGCATGGGGAAAAGCGGCTGCTGGATATCACCTTGTCACTGGCAGGTAGCGCGCGTTTACTCTTGTTGGACGAGCCTTTGGCCGGTTTGGGCGAGGCCGACCGACATGTGGTTTCCTCTATTATCACCAAGTTGGCCAAGAGCCATGCCGTATTGCTGATCGAACACGATATTGACCGCGTGCTGGCGCTATCGGATCGGATTACTGTCATGCATCAGGGCAAGCTGATTGCCGACGGCCTGCCTAAAGAGGTGTCTGAGCACCCTGAAGTGATCGCGGCCTATTTGGGCGAGCCCGAGAAGAAAGCAACAGAGGGCGCCGCGGTATCAGTGGCAGTGACGCGCCAGGCCAGCCGGAGTCTGGAGCCCATTGAACGCAAGCCGCTTCTTAAAATGGAGGGAGTGTTTGCCGGCTACGGCGGCGGCACGGTGCTCGAGGGTATTGAACTGACCGTGAACACCAATGAGGTCGTTGCTTTGCTGGGCCGCAATGGTGTAGGCAAGACGACGGCTTTGCGTACGATGATGGGTGCCATCAAACCCAGCGCTGGATCCATTGAGTTTGCTGGGCATGATATTACCAGCCAGCGTGCTGACCGCATCAATCTTTTGGGCATGGCGATGGTGCCGGAAGGCCGCAGATTGTTCCCCAACCTGACGGTGATGGATAACTTGCGTATTGCCGCCCGTCCGGGTGGCGCAGCGATGGAAGAAATCTACGACCTTTTCCCGAAACTGCGCATCCTGGCGAAATCGCGCGCAGAGAACCTCTCGGGTGGTGAGCGCCAGATGGTAGCGGTGGCCCGGTCACTGATGGCACCCAGCAAGCTGATTTTGCTCGATGAGCCCTTCGAGGGCCTGGCGCCCGCCGTTGTGCAAGACATCCGATCTGCCGTTCAGCGCATCTCTACCCAAGTCAGCATGATTATCGTCGAACATCATGCGGAGTCTGCCTTGGAGATATCTGATCGCGCCTACGTTCTGGTGAATGGCAAGATTGCCTACGAGGGCTCCGCGCATGGCTTGAACGAAGATAAAGCGCTACAGCAGCGCCTGCTGGGAGTCGGCCAAATGGAGGTAGCCGCTTGAAAACGTACGCAGCGGGTGTCAATACCTACGGCTATATATGGCAGGAAAACATCCAGCAATGTCTTGCGCAGTTGGCGACTCATGGCTTCCGAGTATTCGAGGGAGTGATTAATCCCCCGCATATGGATATTGAGAGTACGCCAGGAAAGCGCCGTGCGCTGCGTGATTTCATGGAAGGGGAAGGACTGTCGTTTAGTTCGTTGAACTTGCCCAGCCTGGACTCCAATCTGGTTAGCCCCTTTGCCTACACGCGGGATTACACCGTCAGCCTGTTCAAGAAGGCTATTGGCCTGGCAGCCGACCTGCGGGCCCCGCAGCTCGTGACGGTACCCGGGCGGCTCAATCCACTGCTGCCGCCAAGTCGGGCGGCACGTGATGCGTGGTTACAAGACACGCTAGGCCAATTGATTCCCTATGCACGGGAGCACGGGGTGGGCTTGGCTTTAGAAAATGTGCCCTTTGCCTCGTTGCCGCATGCTCAGGATTTGGCCGATTTTGTTGAAGCGATGGGCAATCAAGATGTGCTGGGTGTGTGCTATGACGTGGCCAATGCCCATTTTGTGGGCGAATCGCTAAGCGAAGGCCTGCGTTGCCTGGATGGGCACGTAAGATTGGTGCATTGTTCCGATACCACACGCAGCGCTTGGCGGCATGATGTGGTGGGCAAAGGTGATGTGCCGTGGGCTGAGCTCGCTCAGGCGCTGCAGGCGTCCAGCTACGACGGACCTGTACTGCTGGAAATCGTCGATCCCGATCCTAAGGCGGCCACTGTAAGTAGCCGTGACTCTCTGGTTGCCCAGGGAATTTTCCATAACAGGTAATAAAAAGCATGATCGAGCTGCCACACTTTGATTCAGGCAAACCCACGATTCTCGTGACTGGCGCCGCCGGGTTGCTGGGGCGCCATATCGTACGTGATTTGGTCGCGCAGGGTTTGCAGGTACGTGGGTTTGACCTGCGTAGCGCGCCGGAGGATATCGATTGGCACATTGGCGACATTATTGATGCCGCAGCCGTGGCGGAAGCTGTTCAAGGCTGCTTTGCTGTCATCCATGCGGCCGCCAGGCCAAACATTTGGTCGGGTGATGGCGACGATATCTTGCGCATCAACACTCTGGGTGCATGGAATGTATTCAAGGCCTGCGAAGCCGCAGGTATCAAGCGCGTCGTGTTCTGTTCCAGTGATTCTGTTCTAGGCTACACCGTTGTGGAAGGGAAAATGGTGCCGCCGGATTACATGCCGGTAGATATCGCCCATCCATTACGTGCTACTGATCCGTATGCTCTGAGCAAGATTCTGGGCGAGGATATCGCTCGCTCTTTTGCGTACCGTGGCCTGGAGGTGGTTGCGTTACGTACTGTATTTGTCGCCTACCCCGACATGGAAGGGGAGATTCGCGCGCGTGCCGCCAATCCGGCATCGTATGTCGGACGCCAGGCCGGCGGCCCCTCCTCAGCAGGGGGAGGGCCGCTTTACAACCACATCGATCCGCGCGACCTGGCTCGGGCGTTCAGGCTTGCCCTGCAGTTGTCGCGGCCTGGTACGCCCACCTGCCCTTTTGAAGCGTTCTATCTGGCTGCCGAAGACACCCTGGCGCCGGAGCCGACCGTCGCACGTCTGGAACGCATATTGGGTCGCAAGATTGATGTGCGCGACCCGCAGCTTTATGAAAAGAACCCTTATGCATCGCTGTACGACTTGCGCCCTGCGCGGGAACGGCTGGGCTTTACGCCTGAATTCAGCCTGCGCGCGCTGATCGAAAAATTCACCTGATATGCAATGGCCAAGTTTTTTGAATTTGCCGAATATTAATGATGAGGATAGATGTTATGAACGATAAAGACCAAGCCAGTACCCCCAGCGTGCCTTATGCACCGAGCGTGACACGTAATTTGGCTGAGCTGTTTTGGACCGAATACCCGGGGCATCACAATCAAGCCTTGTCAAAAGCCATCGTGACGCCGGAAGTGTGCGGCAGCAAGCTGTTTGACCACCGGATCTCCTGTTATGAGCCAGGTGCGTATGTGGAGTCGCATGTGCACAAAGTGCAAGAGCAGATCTACCACGTACTGAGCGGTGAAGGCGTCATTATCACTGACGGTGAGCGTCGTGTCGTGCGGGCCAATGACGTCGCGTTCATTCCGCCGGGTGTGGTGCATGAGCTGCACTGCACTGGCACAGACACACTGGTTTTCCTGGTGATTACAACCCCTCCCACTGACGAATAAGGTTGTTCATGTCAAAAAGTATTCTTGTCACAGGCGCCTCAGGCTGGCTGGGTATCGGGATCGTCAAGGCCTTGCTGGCCCGTGGTGATCGCGTGATCGGCTTGGATGTGCGCGCGTCTGCCCAACTGATCGCCCTGCAAACTCAATATAGCCTCTTGACGCCTATTGAAGCGGATTTGGGTGAATGGTCGCAAGTGATGGATGTGTTCCGCATACATCAGCCCGAGGCGGTGGTGCATGCCGCGGCGATTGTGGGTGTGGTGCTGGCTGCGGACGTGCCCATCAAGGCGATGCGGGTCAATGTGGAGGGTTCGGTGAACCTGTTTGAAGCGATGCGCATGCACGATGTCAAACGCGTGGTGCATGTCAGCACCGAGGAAACCTATGGGGACTTTACCGCTCAGATCATTGACGAGAATCACCAGCAAAAGCCAACCAGCATATATGGCTTGACCAAGTTGGCTGCAGAACACTACGGTCGGACGTATTCAGATCGCTATGGCCTGGAGTGCATCAACGTGCGTACTTGCTGGGTGTACGGACCTCATTTGCCGCGCGCCCGTGTGCCGAAGGTATTCATTGATGCGGCGCTCACCGGCACGGCCTATCACTTGGAAACGGGCGGCGACCTGGCCGTCGATCAGGTCTACATTGATGACACCATTGCCGGTGTTTTACTGGCACTCGATAAAAAATCCCATCGATTCGATGCTTACCATATCGCGACGGGACAGGCGCCAACCATTGATGATGTGGCGCGGATTGTGCGCGATCTTGTACCGGGTGCCAAAGTTTCGACCTCACCGGGTTGGTATTTGCATGGTGGTACGTTTCCGACAGCTCGTAAGGGGGCATTGGACATTTCCCGTGCCCGGAAGGAACTGAACTATGTGCCGCAGTATGACTTGCGAAAAGGGATAGAGCGCACCATGGAAGAAACACGTAAGGCAGGGTAAATCTCGCCCCGGTTTGTCATGAATGTCTTTATTAAATGACCTCCAGTTCGGGAAGCCATTGCCGGGCATTTGGGGCTAGAGCCGAGACCATTGCATTCATGGCATTCTCCTTTAAGCCTTTTGAAAGGAATAGAGTGAGCCGCGGCTACGCTAGATATATTCGTCGCGGACTTTCTTTACCGCTTGCTCCAGCCGGTTT
>JBEBWV010000113.1:0-16711 GCA_040391965.1 Achromobacter deleyi
GCGACCTGGTTCTGTACGAGTCGAACATCATCAACGAGTACATCGACGAGCGCTTTCCCCACCCGCAGCTCATGCCCGCTGACCCGGTCATGCGCGCACGTACCCGCCTTTTCTTGTACAACTTCGAGAAAGAGCTGTTCGTGCACGTTTCCACGCTGGAAGATCGCAGCTCCAAGCCTGACGAGAAGAAACTGGCGAACGCTCGCCAGAACATTCGTGACCGTCTGGCCCAGCTGGCGCCGATCCTGCTGAAGAACAAATACATGCTGGGCGAGGAATTCTCCATGCTCGACGTGGCCGTCGCGCCTTTGCTCTGGCGTCTGGACCACTACGGCATCGAATTGCCCAAGAACGCGGCGCCGCTGCAGAAATACGCCGAACGCATTTTCTCGCGTCCGGCGTATATCGAAGCGCTGACGCCTTCCGAAAAAGTGATGCGTCGTTAAGGCTGTGTAATGGGTGAGACCTCTACCAAACCGTATCTGATCCGCGCGTTGCACGAATGGTGCACCGATAACGGCTATACGCCCTACCTGACCGTACAAGTCGACGAGCACACGATGGTGCCCGCCGGCCATGTACATGATGGGCAGATCACGCTCAATGTTGGCACACTGGCTACCAATCGATTGGTACTGGGCAATGAATTCATAGAATTCCAGGCTCGCTTCAGTGGTGTCACAGAGAACGTGTATGTGCCCGTGGGCGCTGTAAGCGCCATCTACGCGCGCGAAACAGGCGCGGGCATGGGGTTTGAGGTTCAGCCCTACGAAGCGCCGGCTGTGCCTGAATCCGGGAGCCAGCCGGCCATCGTGCCTGACGGTCAAACTACCGAAGACACGCCGTCTGACGACGGTGATGACAACGAACCCAAGCGTCCGCGCCTGACTATCGTTAAATAATTGTCTTCGGACTGGGAATCTTTGCAGAGTTTCATTACAATGCAGTCCCTCGCACTTGGCGTTTGACGAAATCGAACGCCAAGTCGCGCTGCCGGTGTAGCTCAGTTGGTAGAGCAGCTCACTTGTAATGAGAAGGTCGAGGGTTCGATTCCTTTCACCGGCACCAAAGTATTCAGCAGTATGCAATAGCAAATGAAGTAGCAAATGATGTGGCAAATGCCAACCCTTCGGGGTTGGCATTTTTGCTTTCTGGGCATCGTTGGGCGCATGAAAGGGGGGGTTCGTAGCTGGGGCTTGCGCGAAACAATCTAAAGGATGACGCGACTGGTGAGCGCGCGTAACCCGGGTGCTGATTTCCGAGCCGTTGTATTGGTCAAGACTCCCTGATCAAGAATCGCGGGTTACGCGCGCTCATTGGGCGTGCCCTGGTCTCGGTTTGCTCGCGCTCCACCCACGCTACGCCCCGTTATCGCAGACCGGAATCTGGAAAAGACTCAGCGATTAGAGAGTTTCGAATAACGACCTGTGCTGGGAAAAGTACCTTAACAATTCATTGCCGCAGCCCCAACGCCCAACGCGCTGGCATTTTTGTGCCATAGATAGCCAGTATCACGTTTTATTAGCTTATTCATCCCATCAATGGGAAACTGCTTTACCGATATAGGGGTTTATCCCATAGTCATAAGGGCGCAACATTCATCCATCGGGAAACAACAACGAACCACGACGGAAAGGCCGCCGGATTCGATCCCAGGATCAAAAAGCTCGGAGGCTTACAATGAAGACCCTAGTAACCGCACTGATGATGTCGATGACTGTTTTGAGCGCTGGCGCTTATGCATCACCCAATCACGAACCGAATAACACCCCATTCCAAGGCGTTTACGGCACTCCGGACGCAAGCGGTGTGACACGTGCTCAGGTCGAAGCTGACCTCGCCACTGCCAAGGCTGCTGGTTTGGTGTCGAACGTCGAACCCAACAACGTTCCGTTCCAAGGCGTTTATGGCGCTGCACCCTCAGGCTCGCAAAAATCGCGTGCTGATGTTCAAGCTGAATTGGCTGCCTCCAAGGCTTCGGGTGAATTCGCCCGCATGAATGATCTGTACCAAGGTTCCTAAGCTGCCCGCGGGCTTCGCCCGCCAGCTCGCTTGAATAATCGGCCGCCAGCCTGTCTGGCGGCCGATTCTTTTTACGCAGCGCATTCACGAAACATTGCAGCGAACCGTAGTGAGTCATGCGATATAATTAATAAGATCGATTCGCATCTTCGTTTGCGTCACCCCAGACAAGGCGGATTCAGGAGACTCCGATGTCCGCAACTGACGCCGCAATCCGCAGCGACATATCTTCGCTTTACGATGAACACAACCGATGGTTGGTTGATTGGCTGCGCCAAAAGCTTCGCGGTTCAGATCATGCCGCCGACCTGGCGCAAGACACTTTTGTGCGCATCTTGTCTACCTACGATGCGCGACGTGAATTAACGCTGCGTGAGCCACGTGCGTACTTGAGAACCGTGGCCCATCGCCTGCTCATCAACTACGTCAAACGCAAATCCCTCGAGCAAGCCTATTTAGATGTGCTGGCAGCCATGCCAGCGCCTTGCACGCCATCACCCGAAACCCGATTTCTTATTCTCGAAACCCTGCACGAGATTGATGCCATGCTTGATGGCCTGGGCGCAAAAGTACGCGAGACGTTCTTGTTATCGCAATTGGAGGGGCTGACTTATGCCCAGATTGCGCAACGTTCAGGCATCACCGAGCGGACGGTCAAGCGCTATATGGCGCAGGCATTCGCACATTGCCTCTTGCTTACCGATGAGCTTGCCGCATGACCCGGGAATCTGCCCACGTACGGCCTGCGGCGACTGCGCTTAATCCCAGCTCAGTCAGACAAGCTGTGCAATGGCTCGTGCGCCTGCATTCCGGTGAGATGTCGCCCAGTGATCATGAAGCCTGTCGGCAATGGCGGGCCAGCGACCCAGACCATGAGGCAGCCTGGCTTCGCGCCGAACAGATAGGCGCAAAATTACGCACCGTGCCATCGAATATTGCTGCCTCAACACTGCGGCAGGCCGCGATCATGAACCGGCGCAAAGCCATCAAAGCCTTGACCTTGGTGATGGGTGGCACGCCTATCGCGTGGGGAATGTATCGATGGGGTCCTGGCCGTGAATGGATGTCGGATGCGCGCACGCGCACAGGCGAGCGTCGAGAGCTTTCCTTACCTGATGGCAGCCGTTTGATGCTAAATACATCAAGCGCGATCAATATTCAATTTGATGAGCGCGTGCGTCGCATCGCACTCGTGAGCGGCGAAATCTGGGTAGAAACGTCGCCAGACCCCACCCACAGTGCGCGTCCGTTCATGGTGGAAAGCCAGGAAGGCAGTATTCGGGCGCTGGGCACGCGTTTCCTGGTGCGCCAGGGTGAGTCAGTGAGCTGCGTGGCGGTGCAAGCCGGTGCCGTAGAAGTCACACCAAGGCACAACCCGGGTGCCGCGTTTATTGTGCCAACGGGCCAACAATCGCATTTCACGGGCTCAGGTGGAGAAACGCCCCTGCCGCTATCCGCCCATAGCGGTAGCTGGACGCAAGGCACCCTGTACGCCGAAAAGATGCAACTGGACGAATTTCTAGCCGAAGTAGGGCGCTACCGGCCAGGTGTTTTGCGCTGCGATCCCGCCGTCGCGAAATTTCGGGTTTCCGGTGCATTCCAGTTGCGCGACACAGACGTGATCTTGCAAGCGCTTGCCGCGTCGTTGCCGCTGCGCATCCACTCACACAGCCGGTATTGGGTCACGGTTGTTCCCGCTTGAATTTATTTTCTTCCACGCTTGTCCCCTTTTTCTGGCTCGCCGGTCATACGAGATAGCCCCTATTCAAACACCGCTATCTCGAAGGATTGGTTCCATGGCACACCGACGCACGACAACAGGCCTGGTTCGATGCCCACGCACTCAGACAACAAAGGCCGCCCAGACGGGTGTGCGTGGCGCGCTACGTACGAAGCTGCTATTCATCGCCACGATGACCGCGATGGTTTATCCGCAAGCGCGAGCCCTGGCACAAAATGTGGCCAGTAGCGCCGCCACGCCAACCTATAACATCGCTGCCGGGCCCTTGAGCCCTGCGCTGTCGAGCTTCGCGGGTCAGGCTGGCGTCAATCTCTCATCCAACCCCGCGCTAACCGAAGGTTTGCGAACAGCAGGCTTGCACGGCCGTTTTGGAGTAACCGACGGATTTGCGCAACTGCTCGCCAACACAAACGTGGAAGCCGTGTCTCGGGGCAACGGGGTGTACGTGCTGCGAGCCATTCCAGCGAGCGCCACCACGATGGCGCCCGTCACGGTAACGGGTGCACACGCAAACCGGGCCACAACAGAGGGCACGGGTTCCTTCACCACCCGCGCCAGCGCAAGCGCAACCGGTATGTCGCTGTCCTTGCGCGAGACGCCGCAGTCCGTCAGTGTGATGACGCGTCAGCGCATGGAAGATCAGAATCTCAACAGCCTGGACGAGGTACTGAGCAACACCACAGGGGTTTATGTCTTCGGCGAAGATACCGATCGTACCGACTTCTACTCCCGTGGTTTCTACATCAACAACGTCCAATATGACGGTGTGCCAACGTCTATTGGCCTGTCCATGTTTGGTGAGTCGTCAAACGACTCCATCATCTACGACCGAATCGAAGTAGTTCGTGGTGCTACCGGGCTTATGACAGGCCCGGGCAACCCTTCTGCTTCAATCAATCTGGTGCGCAAGCGCGCCAACAGCAAAGAGCTCACCGGAACCGTAGCGCTGGGCGCGGGCTCGTGGAACCAGTATCGGGCCAGCGTGGACCTATCCACGCCCATCAACAGCGACGGCAGCGTGCGCGGCCGTGTGATCGCGATGGGACAGCAGAAAGACTCCTATATGGATCTTTATCATGCCAAGAAGCAGGTGTTCTATGGCGTCATAGACGCTGACCTGGGTGCCAATACGACACTGAGCGTGGGCGCCGACTATCAACAGAATCGCCCAGATGGATCCACCTGGGGCGGGCTGCCCGCGATTTTCAGTGATGGCACTCCCACAAACTGGCGCACGTCGAAGACCACGGCCGCAGACTGGACTCGTTGGGATACCACCAACACCACCGTCTTCAGCACGCTGGAACACCGATTCGAAAGCGGCTGGAACGCCCGAGCGAATTTCATGCACCGCGAAAGCAAATACGACGCGAAACTTTTGTATTTGTACGGTGCCCCTGATCGCATCACCGGTAAAGGAATGGGCACGTTGCCCGGTTACTTCAATTCAAACTTCAAGCAAGACACACTGGATGTTCAGGCGACGGGTCCATTCGACCTTTTTGGTCGAAAACATGAAATGGTTGTGGGCCTGACGGGTAGCCGGTCCACCCAACGCGATTACAACCACACCCGCGACAGCATGTCGCCCGGCGTGGGGAATTTCTACGATTGGGACGGCTCGTATCCCGAGCCCGTGTGGGGCAAGCAGAACCTGACCGTGCGCGACAAGATTGAACAGCGCGCCGTCTACACCGCGGGCCGCTTTTCGCTGGCCGACCCACTGACGTTAATCGTGGGGGGCCGGTATACCGATTGGAAGTCAGATGCGCTGACGCAAAAACGGGATGAGCAGGTCTTCACACCCTATGCAGGCTTGGTTTACGACATCAATGAAACCTACTCCGCCTATGCCAGCTATACCGATATTTTCCTGCCGCAGAGCAATCGGGACCGCACTGGCAAGTATCTTGATCCCGTCACAGGCAAGAACTATGAGTTGGGCATCAAGGGTGAGTATCTGGAAGGCCGAGTCAACGCGTCACTTGCCGTGTTCACCGTCAAACAGAACAACGTAGCGCAAGCCGATTCCGGCTTTTTCGTACCCGGCACCACAGACCAGGCCTACACCGCCGCACAAGGTGTGACCACCCGCGGCATAGAAGGTGAGGTGTCAGGTCAGATCACTCCTGGCTGGAACATGACGCTGGGTGCCACGTTGACCAGCAGCAAAGACGCCGACCGCGATACGGTGAACACTGACACCCCGCGTGCGTTTGTACGCCTGTTCACCACGTACCGCCTGCCGGGGCAGTTCGACAAGCTGACCGTCGGTGGTGGCGTGAACTGGCAAAGCAGCACCTACAAGCTTCACGACACTGACACCAAATCTGTGCGCGTCAAACAAAATGCGTTCAGTCTGGTCAACCTGATGGCCCGCTATGAGTTCAACCCTAGCTTATCGGCCCAACTGAACGTGAACAACGTGTTCAATAAGCAGTACGCCACGAACCTGAGCCAGCTTTACTTTGGCGCGCCACGAAACGTTTTCTTGTCCATGAACGCAAAGTTCTGATGGCCCGCCCGAGGGAATTTGCTTTTTTTAAATTTATCGCTCATACTCTCGCGCCTGTTCCCTGATAGCTCAGTTGGTAGAGCGACGGACTGTTAATCCGCAGGTCGCTGGTTCGAGCCCAGCTCGGGGAGCCAAAGATTGAAGAAAAGGCCCGCAATTTATTGCGGGCCTTTTGCATTTCCGAAGCACTTGAATCGGGCAAAAAACAGGACGAAAGACAGGGAAAAAGACAGGGCAAAAGATAGGCAGAAAAAATAGAACGTAAATAAAGCGTTCTATCAAGCGGCAACGCAGAATCACCGCAGGTCACTTGTGACCACAGCAGGGACTGCAGACGCGCACGACCGTCCTCTGAACGGGTAGCATGGATGTTTTCTCTTCCATCCTGACCTTCGAGCGCAATAACCATGTCTGCAACGATATCTGACCGCGTGGCCACCTTGGGCTACACCCTGGAAGACGCCTCAGCGCCGGCCGCCAATTACGTGCCCTACGTGCGCGACGGCAACCTGCTCTATATCTCGGGTCAAATTTCACGAAAAAACGGCCTGCCGGCCTTTCTGGGCCGTTTGGGCGAGGGTATCAGCGATGCCGAAGGCATTGAAGCGGCGCGCTCGTCTGGTTTGAGCCTGCTGTCACAGATTGCGGCCGCCACCGGCGACAACCTTGGGCGAGTGGCTCGCGTCGTGCGCCTGGGCGTATTCGTGGCCAGCCACCCGGAATTCACCCGCCAAAGTGCCATCGCCGACGGTGCATCCGACCTCATGGTGCAAGTTTTTGGCGCGGCAGGCCGCCATGCCCGTAGCGCGGTCGGTGTGGCCGCGTTGCCGCGCGGTGTCGCCGTTGAAATTGAAGCCGTCGTCGCGCTCACCGACGATTGATCGCCCGGCACTGACCCACCAGGAATTGCCATGCCTGCCTTGACTCCCTTAACGACCGTCGACGTCGACGCTTTACGCGCTCGCACGCCGGGTGCCAGCACGACGACACACTTTAATCATGCGGGTGCCTCGCTGGCATCCCTCGCAACGTTGGACGCTATTGGCGCACACCTGCTCCGGGAGGCCACGATGGGCCCGATGGAAGCGGGCACCGCGGCGCGCGCGCAAAGCGAAACCACACGTGAGCTCGCTGCCACCTTGCTTAACGCCAAGCCCGCGGAAATTGCGCTGACCACCGGCAACTCGCCCGGATGGGGTGCCGCCTTCGCCGCCTTGGGTCCCTGGCGACCAGGCGACCGCATTCTGGTCGGTCGTCATGAGTGGGGTGGCAATCTTGCCACTATGCAGCTTGTCGCCGCGCGCATGGGTGCATCGATCGAGGCCATTCCCTCTGATGAAACAGGCGTGGTCAGCACGGAAGCGTTAGAAGCCATGCTGGATGAGCGCGTGCGCCTGATTGCACTGACGTGGCTGCCGGCGAATGGCGGACTCATCAACCCGGCGGCCGCCATCGGAAAAATTGCGCGCCGCCACGGTATTCCCTATTTTCTGGATGCGGCTCAGGCGGTCGGACAGTTGCCCGTTGATACCGCAGAGATCGGCTGCGACGTCCTCACCGGGGCCGGACGCAAGGCGCTCAGAGGCCCTCGTGGCACGGGTCTGCTCTTTGTTCGCCAAGACTTCCTGCCGCGCCTGACACCGGCCTTTGTAGACACGCATTCGGCTCCCTTGGGACCAGACGACATGCCGGTGCTGCGCCAGGACGCCGCCTGCCTGGAGTCGGCCGAAGTGGCCATGGCGCTGCGTTGCGGTTTGGGCAATGCGTTGGGCGAAGCGCTGGAAATTGGCATCGATCGCATTCGTGCGCGAATCGACTTCACGGCGCAGACCTTGCGTGCTCAATTGGCCGAGATTCCTGGACTGACGCTGCTGGATCAAGGCCGCGAGCACTCAGGCCTGATCTCCTTCAATCTGGCGGGCCACTCAGCCCCGACGGTGCAGAAGCTGCTCGCGGCGCAAGGCGTAGTGGTTGGCAGCAACGGCGTGCCATACACACCGTTCGACATGAATGCCCGTGGGCTGACACACATCGTGCGAGCCTCGGTGAGTTACCTCACGTCAGAGACGGAGATCGATCGCTTGCTAAGCGCGCTCCTCGGCCTGACTCGTTAATCACACAGAGCCGCAAAACAGCACGGGCGCCAGTGGCGCCCGTGCTGTTTTTTCACGCAGTGGCCCGTCTCAGATTCGGCGTCCATTTCGTGAACACCAAGAGATTGCCAACCATGACCAACGCCAGTCCCAAGAATGCAGACGTCGTCCATTGGTAGCCTTCGGCAATCGTTGACACGCTCAGTGCCACCACCGGAAATAACACCGTGCAATAGGCCGCACGCGCGGGCCCCATCCGCCCGACCAGCGTCAGATAGGCTGTGAACCCAATAACCGAACCGGGAATGGCCAGGTACACAAGTGCTCCCACATAGGCCGTAGACGCATCAAACGTGAACGGCACACCCGCAAGCAGGCAACCAATCAGCAATATCGCTGCGCCATAGAGCATGCTGTAGGCGTTGCCGGTTAAAGGGCGAATTCCCGCGCGCTGTTGAACCGACGACAGCATGTTGCCCGTGGAAAAGAAGAAAGTACCGAGCAAAGCGAAGCCAAGTCCGAGTAGCGTTTCGCGGCTGGCTTGCTGCGCGGCGAGCTCTGGCCAAAACAGGAGAATCAAGCCGCACAGTCCAAACGCCCCGGCAACCATCACGCGAGGCGCGATTCGCGTGCCAAACCAGATTCTGGCATTCAAGGCGTTCCACAACGTGGCAGCGGAAAACACCACCGACACCAGCCCGCTGGGAATCCACTGTGTAGCGGTGTAGAAGCACAGGAAGTTGAGGCAAAACAGGCACAGGCCCTGGCCCACGCACAAGAAATGGCTTCGCCGATTCATTCGCTGCAATCCGCGAGTGAGCGCCAGCAGCAGGAACAAAATCAAACCCGCCAAGGCAAAGCGGTAAAAAATCGACACGGGAATGGCCACGTTGCCCAGTTGTAGCTTGATGGCAATCCAGGTGGTGCCCCAGATGACGACCGTCAAAAAATACAGAAAAAGATTCACGATGCGATGCTGCAGAAACGCCATCTAAGGCATGTTGATTAAAAAGGGTCAGACCAATCTGCCGCACGGAACTACGTCATTTGATTTGCGGCGTCACCCGGTCGTAGGCATTCCAACTCCTGGCCTCCAGTGTGACGCGCCAGACACCGCTCAAATTGCCGATTCTTGCGCTTTTCTTCGGTGGCCCGTGCCTCTCCTGGCGACTTGCCTGCCCATTGGCGTAGCATTCCAATTCTGATGAGCAACGTCGCCACGGCACCCGCCGATTTCTCTGTTTTCCGTACACTTTCGCAATCCACCGCAACGCTGGAACGCGCTGTCACGCTTGGCGAAGGATTGGCCATTGCGCAGTGGCGCCGCAGCGCTCATGAAACGCTCAGCTACGACATGCCCGGGCATCACACCTTGTCGCTGTATCTGCATGGCGGGGAAAAGTCGTTTCGGCTCGGGCAAGGCTTGCACGGAGGCGCCGGAAAATTCTGCGTGCTGCCCGATGAGCACTACTCGCAATGGAGCATGAATGACAGCGTGCGTTTCTTGCACCTGTACATTGCTCCGCAACGCCTGGCGCGCGAAACCATCATGCGGTTGGATGCGGAACCCCGAGCCCTCGAACTGCGCGACCGCACGTACATCCAGGACGCGTCACTGATCGACGTTTGTGCCCGATTACTCGGCACGCACTGGAACGAACCTGCGGATCGCTTGGCGGCCAGTAGCGCCGCTGAAACCGTACTGCATCATTTGCTAATCCAAAGCACCGCAAGACGCACGCCTGCGCAGGTTCGAGGCGGTCTGGCGCCCATTGTCCGGCGCAGAATCATTGACTACGTTGATGCCCATTTGGCGGCCCCTCTCACGCTGGATGATCTGGCCGGGGTTGCCTCCCTGTCGACCTATCACTTTGCGCGCATGTTTCACACCTCGTTTGGCGAGCCTCCGCACGCCTGGGTGCGGGCACGCCGTGTGGCGCATGCTCAAACGCTGTTGACGCGCTCACACGGTGACATGGCAGGCATCGCACAGCGCTGCGGCTTTGGCAGCGCCAGCCATTTCTCGCGACACTTCCATGAAACGGTGGGCGTCACTCCCAGGCAATATCGTCAGGCCACTGGCGCGTAATCGCGCACGTTCCCAACCGTCGCGGCAGTCCCCACGGTCTACAATGCGCGCTATCGCCCCAGGCGACGGCGTTGCGACGGGACATCACGGGAAACGACATGTTGTTTGCAAAGAAGCGGCACGAACAAGCCTATTCCGAACGCGGGTTCTGGCGTAAAGCCAAAACGCAGGCATCGGCGGCTGGCCGTCAGACGGTAGAGAAAGCGCTGTGGCTGTTCTATGCCGTTCAGAATCCCAATACGCCAAAGTGGGCACGCCGCGTCATTTATGGTGCGCTGGCTTACTTTGTGATGCCGCTCGATGCCATTCCGGATCTCCTTCCAGGCGTGGGCTACACCGACGATATCGGTATCTTGACCGCGGCAATAGCAGCGGTCGCGCTCTACATCAACGAAGATGTCAAAACACAAGCACGCGACAAGCTGAACCAGTGGTTCTCCGCTGCCTGAAAGACAACGCCAATCGCCTACTCAATGCCTCCTAGCAGCCTCACGAGTCAGTCCGTCACGTCGAACACAGACATCTCGCGCACACTGCGTGTGCACTGGCTGGCAGAGCTGATTCGTCTGCGAGAGGCCCATTGGGGCCCGATCGACGATGCCGATGCCGTGCGTCGCGCCAGCCAGGCAGGCGGTGACCTACAAACCCGCATTCTCACGCGCGCCACCATCCTGGCTGATCGCGAAAAACTCTCGCCGATGGTCGACAGCTGGTATCGCAGCGCTACCGGCATCTTTATTGTGCTGATCGTGCTGGCCGCCGTGTCTGGCGCCAGTGTTGCACTGGGTGCGTTGGGCGACGGCACGCGTCCTGTCAATGTGCTCTGGGCGATTGGTGCCTTGCTCGGCCTGCATCTCCTGACTTTCTTTATTTGGCTCGCCAGCTTCACGCTACGCCCTGCGGCGGTCACGGGGCTTGGCAGACTCTGGCTGTGGATCACGCGCAAGTTCGCGCGCGGTCCAGACGCCGCCCTGGTGCCACAAGCCTTGCTCAATCTGCTGGCCCGCACGGGTGCGTTGCGTTGGCTATTCGGTGCCATCAGCCACTTGCTGTGGCTCGTCGGCCTGAGCGCCGCCCTGATCGCCTTGCTGGCAGTCCTTTCCACCGCCAGCTATCGCTTTGTCTGGGCAACGACCTTGCTGGAACCCGACACCTTTGTTCGCCTCACCCACGCCATTGGCTGGCTCCCTGCGCAATTTGGGTTCGCCTTGCCGGACGCCGCCATGGTGCGCATCAGCGATGGCGCGCAAATATTGCCAGCACAGGCACAAGTGCAGTGGTCGGTCTGGCTGATCGGCGTGCTCGTGGTGTATGGCATTTTGCCCCGCCTGCTCGCGTGGCTGCTGTGCATCGCCATGACCTTCCGGTCACAGCGCGCACTGAAAGTGGATTTGTCGTTGCCAGGATTTGCCGCGCTGCGTGATCGACTCCAGCCGCCCGCCCAGTCGATCGGCATCGACCGACCCGTTCAACCCTTGCACGAACCTCGCGTCGCCCACGTACCGCTCATCGATTTCGGCGAGCAAGCCGTTCTGGTAGGGCTGGAGCTGCCGTCTGATCTGGCATGGCCACCCCCGTCCTTGCCAGCCAGTGCGCGCGATGCCGGAAATCTGGACACGCGCGAACAACGCAATCGCGTGCTGGATGCGCTGACGCAATCAGCCGCCTCTCGATTGCTCATCGCTTGCGACGCACGCCAGACGCCAGATCGCGGCACCTTGAGCCTCATTGCAGAGCTTGCAGGCAAGGCCGGCCAGACCAGAGTCTGGCTCTCCACACGTTTCGGCACCGGCGTCAGCAATGAGCTTGAACCAGAGCGTTTCGACACCTGGCGCAGCCGCCTTGAAGCCGCCGGTTTGCCAAAGGACGCGGTCATGCTCGACGCAGACAACCCCCTTCGCTGGCTGGACAACACACATGACTGACAGCCTGCTCAAAATTGCGGTTGTCGGCCACACCAACACTGGCAAGACGTCACTATTGCGCACCCTGACGCGCAATACAAATTTTGGTGAAGTGGCTGACGGACCTGGCACGACTCGTCATGTGGAAGGTGCTGCGCTACGCATCAATGGCAGACCCGTGCTCGAATGGTTCGACACGCCGGGCATGGAAGACAGTATTAGCTTGCTCGAATATCTGGAACGGCTGGATACGCCTGACGAGCGTCTGGATGGCCCCACGCGAATTCGGCGCTTTTTGGATTCCACCGAAGCACACCGCCGCTACGAACAAGAAGCACGTGTGCTCACCAAAATGTTGGGGTGTGATGCCGCGCTTTATGTCATCGATGCGCGCGATCCTGTCCTAAGCAAGCACCGTGATGAACTGGCCATTCTGGCCGCTTGCGGTCGGCCATTGCTGCCCATCCTGAACTTCGTTAGCGCGCCAGCACACCGGGCGCAGCAGTGGCGTGACGCGATGGCACGGCTCGGCCTGCACGCTGTCGTCGAGTTCGACACCGTCGCGCCACCGCTCGATGGTGAACAACAGCTATACGCCAAACTCGCCGTCTTGTTAGACCGGCACGCAGACACCTTGACGAGACTCGCTGACGAGCTGCGCCAGCAACGCCAGGCTCGGCACCATGCTGCATATCAGTTAGTGGCCGACATGTTGATTGATGTCGCCGCGCTGCACATCGCCACCCCAAGCAATGATCACGCGCTTGCCGACGCCGCTGCACGCTTGCGCGATAGCGTAAGACAACGCGAGCAAACCTGCGTCAATGCCTTGCTCGCGCTCTATAACTTTCGCGCAACCGATTACGACAACGACAGCGTGCCGCTGGAAGGTGAACGTTGGGCCATGGATTTATTCCATCCTGCAACACTCAAAAGCATGGGTGTACAACTCGGTGTCGGTGTTGCCGCCGGTGCCATGGCCGGTGCCGCAGTTGATCTCTTCAGCGCGGGCCTCAGCCTGGGCACAGGCATGTTGATTGGCGCGGCCGCTGGTGGCTTGTGGCAGGGCGCCGAACGCTTTGGCAAACGCGTAGTGGGAAAGTTGCGGGGGTGGCGCGAAATCAGCGTAGACGACGCCGTGTTGCGCCTACTGGCGTTGCGCCAACGACAGCTGGTGCAAGCGCTTGAGCGCCGAGGACACGCCGCACGCGCTCCTTTGCGACTGAACCAACCCGCTGACGATGCCTGGCGCAAAGGGCCCTTGCCTGATGCATTGAAAGAAGCCCGTAGCCGACCGGAATGGTCTGCACTTGGCAAGCATCACGACGACGATGATCGGCGCAAAGCCGTCGTGGCCGAACTTGCCCGAACATTGGCGCAAGATCCCGGCACGTCAACCTGAATCCCACGTATTCGGGATTACGCTAACGGAGCGCATCATGCGCTCAAAATGCATTATTCCAGCGTTACGACAAGCAAGTACTAACCCCAATCCAAATCGGTTGACGCTTAAACGAATCGATCTATAAGATTCGAATACATTGACGCGGGCCCGCATTGCGTCAAGAAAATAACAAGGGTTGGCTCTATCGTGAAGTTGAAGTCTCATGCAGTAATTCACCGCTTCACACATCCGCGCACCCGTCACTCTGCGTGGCGCCCGGTTCTGATCCGCCTGTCTTCCTAAGCAGCAACGCCGTTCCCCTGGCCTGGATTTTCCGGTCGCCGGGGCCTTGTCACTTCTGTCGCGCCACGCGCGCACTACACGGAGCATGAGGGCTATGCGTATTTCTCCTTTACTCAAGCAATCGGCGCTCGCTGCCGCCCTGGCCACCGCATTGGCATTCAGTGCCGGAGCCAATGCCGCCAAGACGTTCCATTGGTCCTATCAAGGTGACGCCACCTCAATGGACCCGATGGCGCTCAACGAAACATTCACCTTGGGCTTCCAGGGCAACATCTACGAAACGCTGGCCGGTTACGACGGCAAGCTCAAACTCACGCCCTTGTTGGCGGAGAGTTGGGAAAACCCTGAGCCGACAAAGTGGATCTTCAAACTGCGCAAAGGCGTGAAGTTCCATGACGGCTCGCCGTTTAACGCCGACGACGTTATCTTCTCGTGGAAACGCAGCCTGACGCCGGGCTCGGACATGAAGGGCTACGGCTCCAAAGCGTCCGACATCAAGAAAATCGACGACTATACGATTGAAGTCACCACGCCCACGCCTAACCCGATTCTGCCGCGTGAGTGGGCGTTCCTGTACATCATGAGCAAGCCCTGGTCTGAAAAGAACAAGACCACCGAGGCCACCAACGTCAAGGGCGACAACCAAGGCAATTACGCCAACCTGCACACTAATGGCACCGGCCCCTTCATGGTCACCGAGCGCCAGCCAGATGTGAAGACGGTGCTCAAGCGCTTTGACGGCTACTGGAATAAAGACGTCAAAACCAATATCGACGAAGTTATTTTCCAACCCATCTCGCAAGAAGCCACACGTGTGGCCGCGTTGATTTCCGGCGAAATGGATTTGGTGCAGCCCGTGCCCGTTCAGGACTGGAAGCGCCTGGAAGAGGCCAAGGGTGTCAAACCTTTGACCGCACCAGAAGCACGCGCCATCTTTATCGGCATGGATCAGGACCGTGACGAACTGCTCTTCTCGGATGTCAAAGGCAAGAACCCGTTCAAAGATGCGAGAGTGCGTGAAGCCGTCGTTCTGGCTGTCGACACCAAAGCGATCAACGACAAGATCATGCGCGGGGCGGCCAAGCCGTTGGGCACGCTGATTGCCACACCGATCAACGGTTACGACGAATCCTTCGGCGCACCATACAAGCCGGATCCAGAACGCGCGAAGAAGTTGCTGGCCGAGGCAGGGTACCCCAAGGGATTTTCGGTCACGATGGATTGCCCGAATGACCGATACGTTAACGATGAAAAGGTCTGCCAGGCCGTCGCAGGCATGCTGGCACGCGTAGGCATCAAGATCAATCTGCTGGCCCAGACAAAGTCGAAGTACTTCGGCAAGATCTTGCTGCAGGCGGGCAACCAGACCAGCATGTACATGCTGGGTTGGACACCCACATCCACCGATGCGCACAATGCGTTGCTGAACCTCACCTCGTGCCGCAATGCCAAAACAGCGGCAGGGCAGTTCAATTTGGGTGGCTACTGCAACAAGAAGGTCGATGAGCTCAACGACGCCATTGGCCAGGAAACCGACCAGGTCAAACGCAACGCCATGATCAAAGAATCATTCATGATCGTGCGCAATGATTTTGGTTATCTGCCGCTGCATCAGCAACCGATGTCCTGGGGCGTCAAAGACAACATCAAGGTGATCCAGCGCGAAGATGACGTGCTTGATCTGCGCGATGTCGTCTTGCCCTAACGCCAACGCGATCTAACCAATCGGCGGTGCGTCATGCGCCGCCGATTGGTCGCCGGGCCCGGCCCCTGCTCAACAAGGTTTCCCTCAAGGGCACCCGCACATGCTTTCTTTTATTGCGCAACGACTCTTTCAGTCGCTGCTGGTGATGTTGACGGTCGCATTGATCGCATTCGCTATGTTTCGCTACGTGGGCGACCCCGTCTCCACGATGGTGGGCCAGGACACCACGCCTGAACAACGCGCTCAGTTACGCGAAGATCTCGGTCTGGATGCGCCATTTGTGGTGCAGTACGCTCGCTTCGTGTACAACGCTGCGCGAGGCGATTTCGGCATTTCGTATCGCCACCGCAGACCTGTCAGTGATCTGATCGAAGAGCGGCTGCCCGCCACACTGGAATTGTCATTAGTGTCCGCCGTCATGGCCTTGGCGCTTGGCATTCCGATGGGTATTTACACGGCACTACGACGTAAAGGCATCGTCTCCAAACTCTTCATGGCCATCTCTCTCGCGGGTATCTCGTTACCCACGTTCTTGATCGGCATTCTGCTCATTCTTTTCTTCGGTGTGCAATTGCGCTGGCTACCAAGTTTCGGACGCGGCGACGTAGTCTCCATTGGGTGGTGGACCACGGGCTTTCTGACCAAAACCGGCTGGGCCGCACTCATCATGCCCGCGATCACCCTGGCGCTTTTCCAGATGACGCTCATCATGCGCCTGGTGCGTGCAGAGATGTTGGAAATACTCAGGGCCGACTTCATCAAATTCGCGCGAGCACGCGGCTTGCCGGAACGCCTTATCAATTTTCGCCATGCCTTAAAGAACACGATGGTGCCTGTCATCACCATTACGGGTCTTCAAATAGGCTCCATCATTGCATTTGCCATCATCACGGAAACGGTATTTCAGTGGCCCGGCATGGGTCTGCTGTTCATCCAGGCCATCAGCATGGTGGAC
>JBEBWV010000114.1:0-16664 GCA_040391965.1 Achromobacter deleyi
AAAGCTGTGCGAGTTCGAGTCTCGCCGTCGGCACCAAGAAGCAGTATCAGGTAGTACACAGAAGTACATCAGACCCGCGATTCTCCTATAGGGACGCGGGTTTTTTGTTGCCTATGCGTCTAGGGTCGTATCGCAGAATCTATGTTCTTTTGGTACCTTTTTTGGTACCTTTTGGAAAAGTACCAAAGGCGGTCTCTCTTTGAGACCCAAAAGTACCAACCTCATAGACGATGCCTAGACTATCCAAGCAACTTACCACCATCGCGGCGGACAAGGCCCGGCCTAAGTCCGCCCCCTACACTTTGGCGAGCGGAAACGGCTTATTCCTGTTGGTGCAGCCTGGCGGCGGAAAGCAATGGCTTGTCAGGTACCAGACCGTCGAAGGTAAGCGCGGTAAGGTCGTGATCGGTACCTACCCTGATCTATCTATCGCCCAGGCTCACATCAAGACAGCAGCAGTCCATCTCGCCGCCCGCACCGGCACTGCCATCATTGGTCTGCGCGCTGAGAGCCGGGCTAGAACTCTCAGCCTGACGGAAGATGAACAGGCTGCGCAAGTCGCTGCTGAAGATGCTCAGCGCCATTCTTTCGCCGTCCTGTCCGAAGCTTGGTTGGAGGTTCGCAAGCCGGGCTGGGCAGCCGAAAGCTACCGTAAAGCGGCATACGTGGTCCGCACCTACCTACAGCCCAAGATCGGCACCTTAGACATGCGCACTCTTCGCAGCATGGACGTGACCGAGCCACTACGGCAGATTGCCGCCAACACCCCCAGCCTGGCCAAAAAAGCCGTCCAATATCTAAACGGTGTGGTGGATTACTGCATCTTGGAAGGCATCCGGGACGATGACCGGGTGCTTCGCCTGCGTGGCGTGCTGCCCACTTATCGTGGTGGGCATGTGCCTGCCGTTACGAGGGAGCAGGGCATAGGGCCGCTCTTACGCGCCATCCGAGCTTACGAAGGGGTTGTTGTCCGGTCGGCTTTGCTGCTTGCGGCATGGACTGCGTTGCGCCCAGGCGTGATAGCAAGTGCGCGATGGTCCGAGGTTGATCTAGACCGGGCCGAATGGCACATAGAAGCGATGGAAGAAGACGGGCGCCGGCGGATGAAGACAGGTCACGAGCATCTAGTGAGCCTGCCGCGTCAGGCGGTCGCTATGCTCAAAGGCATGCAGCAGTTCTCCGCGGGGGCGGAGTATGTGTTTCCCGCCGTAGGCAAGATGCGCAACCCGCACTTAAACCGCGATGCGCTGTCGCGGGCATTGCGTCTGATGGGGTTTGCTGGTGCGCATACTCCGCATGGTTTCCGGGCCATGCTGCGCACAGTGGCACGGGAGCGCCTGCGCGTTGACTTCGACGTGCTGGAGGCTCAACTTGCTCACGCCAAACGAGATCAAATCCAGGCAGCTTACGACCGGACGCAGTTTGATGACGAGCGGCGCGAGGCGATGCAACGGTGGGCAGACTATTTAGACGAGCTGGCGGCTATTGAGGGCTCGGATAACGTGTTGCCGCTGACCCGAAAAGCGTAATTTTCCTTCTCCATTCCATATACGACCGCGGCCGCAGTCGCCATATATGGCACTACGTAGCGCACTGTGTTTTCGTCCAGTATCATCCACAGTCATCTAGATTCGTTTACGCCAGCACCTAACCCGACGGGGTGAAAATCCGGAACGTCCACCGGCCCGGTGCTGGCTCCTATCTCCTGGACAGCGTAGGACGGTGCAGGCATGGCGGAACAATACGCTACTGAAGAAGAAGTACAGGCTGATACCAAGACTTGTCACTGCCACGAGGACCCGTGGGCGGCCGATGATGCATTTGAAGAAAAGGTGTGGTCACTGGCTCTCGAGCGAACCCTGGCAATGGGATTGCCTTCCTCCATAGACCTGCCCACAGAGGTGAACCGTCTCGGCCCAGCGACTAACAGAATCTACGCCGCCCAGTTAGAGCGGCTGACGAGTGCTTTCGGCGACGACCTACCGAAATTCGTTGCGTGTGCGTACGCCGCATATTGGGGCGTGGCCTGGGCGGGCGCTTGTTGGTTCGAACTATCCATTATCGCTGGCACCGTATTGGACGACAGTTACGCCCGCAGCCGCACAACACCAAAGGGCTATCTTGCACAAGGCGTCGGTGCCGACGCGATGTGCAGCGCGCCATACAGCAAGCTAACCGCCCCGTTTCCCGCCGTACTTCGAGACACGGACGCGCCGAAGCTAAGGGGCATGCTAGATGTTGGCGAACCCCAGCGGAAAGAACTACTGTCGGCTATGTCGTGCTACTTGTTTCATGGGGCCGATTCCATGGCTGCACAGGGTGCTGCGCTCACCGAAATAATGGAGACTGTTTGCGAGGCGCACGGTCTATGGACGCAAGTCAACTGTTCAGAAACGTGGGAAACCGCGATTGAACACGCGCACGAAAGTCCAGAGGTCCAACGCACCATGCGTAGCATTCAAGCGAAAGCCGGCGCTCTTGAACGTCTGAAGAGGGACCCGAAGCAACAAGACAAGGCCTTTGTGTACGAATGCTGGCAGGCATGGCAGGCAAAGCTGGAAAGCTATCCCGGCCAATCTGCATTTGCTCGCGACATGCTCACGAAGTGCGCCCACCTTGTGAGTACACGCACCGTTGAAGACTGGTGTCGTGAATGGGGTAAGGCCCCTACGTCGTTATAGTCGCCCAGCTAGCTGACAGCGTTTCTAGCTAGCGCGCCGATCAGTCAGCTAGCTCACAGGACACCCTACTAGCATGCTGGCCTGTGAGCTAGTTCAGCCAACTACCGCACCATTTTCATAGCGGGCAAGCTACATCCCATGCTTACCACAAGGGACAAGTAGCTATGCAAACCACCGTTCTCAAACCGGTCCGTGCCACACCGTCTATCAAGCCGGTACACATCACTGAAACCTACGCCGCGGCATTGCCCACCACAGGCTATGTGCGCTTGCCTACTGTGGCAGGCGTATGCGGCATTGCCAAGTCCACCATCTGGGCCTGGACTGCGCAAGGCCGTTTCCCCAAACCCGTGAAACTCTCGCCGCGTGTGAGCGCTTGGCCGGTGGCTGAGGTTCGCGCCTGGCTGGCGGATCCTATTGCATGGCAGGCGGCCAATGGACAGGAAGCGTAATCATGGCGAGTGAGAACACTATCCAAGATATTCGCCTGGTTCGTCTTCCCGAGGTTCTTGCACGCACCGCTATGGGTCGCTCGTGGGTACTGAAGGCGGTGAAAGAAGGGCGCTTTCCGGCCCCTATAGCGCTGCCTGGTTCGCGGTCGGTAGCCTGGGTAGATAGCGAAGTGGGCGAATGGATCGCCCAGAGCATCCATGCCGCCCGACAGGCCCAGCATTCCAATTCCGAGCCGCCCGCGACCGTCTGAATGGGCCAATCATGATTGCATCGCTTCCCGCGATGGTGCATACTTGCGCCGTCGCTAAAACAAACGCGACCGAGTTTTGCAGCTCGAAATGTAAAAGGCGGACGAACCGCCACCCAGGCGGTATTTTTACGTCCACGCTATGCGCACCCCTATGGGTGGCGGTAGCGGGAGGCTTCGGCCTGCTGGTTTCCTTTTACGCCAGTCTGCAAACCCGTTACCTGCCGCCCACCCTATTTTGCAGTAGGGCGCGGTCTGACCGTAAAAGGAGTGCCTACCATGGCTAACCATCCCCCGCGCACGTCTGCACAAAACACCCCCGACATTGTCCGACTCGTTACCAGTGACATGGTGACCGAGATGCGTATTGGTGCTGAAGCGCTTGGGCACATAGAAGCACTATTTGCCGCAATTGACGATTGCACGAGTCGAGATAACCGTACCGCTATGCTTCGCCTAGCGCAGATTCGCACGCTGGCCCGCCTCGGAAAGTACGTTGCGGCGGACCGAAGCAATCTAATCGATATCGTTTGCGATGAGTTCAAGTCTGAGCGCCTGCCTTTGCTTCTGGCAGCGGTGCAAGGGGGCGCACGATGAGCCAGCCCAACCATATCGACACCAAATCCTCCAGGTTTTCCGATAGCGTCACTCATCACGCGCACAGCATCGGTGCACACCCCTTTGTCGCCTATGCCGACAAGTGCGTTGCTGCTATGGCAGATATTGAAAGCGTGGTGGGCTTGTTGCGCTGGAATCAGCCAAATATCGATTGTCCGAGTGACGAAAATCCGCCCGTCCTGTCGGCCTACGACACCGACAACATGCTGGGACTGATTCAGGTCGCAGCACAGGCTCTGATTCAAGACGGCGATGCGCTGGACGAATGGGCGCAACGGCGCTTCGTGAATGGGGGTAAGCAATGAGCCTGCAAACTCTTCTATCTCGTTTGGATCGGGTCAAACCAATGGGTCGGGGACGCTGGACAGCATGCTGCCCGGCGCATCACTCCAAATCGCATCAGTCCCTGGCAATCACCGAGACCGACGATGGCAAGGTGCTGGTGCATGACTTTGGGGGCTGCTCTATCTATGACGTGCTGGTATCGGTGGGGATGAAGGTAGACGACTTATTCCCTGATGCGCGGCCACGGTCGGCCCTCAAGACAAACCGTATGCCATTCAGCTACGCCGATGCGTTGCGGTGCATATCTTTCGAGGCACTGTTCGTCGCCCTAGCTGCTGGCAACGTTGCCCAAGGCGTACCTCTGTCCGAGAGTGACCGTCAACGCCTTTGGCTTGCGGCAAATCGCATCAATCATGCGCTGGAGGTATGCCAATGCAAGTAGAGAATCGACCCTCTCTGTTGGCCCAGCTGCAAGCCAAGCTGGACGAAACAATGCCGAATATGCCGCCACTACCGCCGATAGATGCGTATACGGATGCCCAGCCAGCACGGACGCACGCAGGGGGCGTATCACTGCTGCGGGCTTCTGATGTTGTGGAGCGTCCTATTCACTGGCTTTGGCCGGGATGGCTGGCACGAGGCAAACTCATCATCCTAGCGGGCTCCGCCGGGACAGGGAAGACCACGCTGGCCCTAGGCTTGGCGGCCACGGTCACGACCGGGGGGCGCTGGCCTGATGGATTGATGTGTGCCGGTAGCAGCAATGTGTTGGTGTGGTCATCTGAGGATGACGTGGCCGACACGCTCAAGCCGCGGCTGATGGCGTGCGGTGCTGACGTGACTCGGATCTACTTCGTTCAAGGCGTGACGGACGAACAGGGCGAGGTATTACCGTTTGACCCGTCCCGAGACATTCCAACGCTTAACGCTGCGGTCTCAGCTATCGGAGGAGCTTCGTTATTAATAGTTGATCCTATCGTGTCCGCTGTCGCAGGAGATATGCATAGAGCTAATGACGTGCGTCGAGGGCTTCAAGCCCTGGTGGACTTTGCCGAGTCCTATAACTGCGCCGTCTTGGGCATTACCCATTTCGCCAAGGGCTCTGCGGGTTCGTCACCGCAGGAGCGCGTTATAGGCTCTCAAGCCTTTGGCGCCCTGGCCCGTACCGTACTGGTGGCCGCAAAAGAGGAAGATTCCGATACCCGCGTACTGGCCCGCGCCAAAAGCAATATTTCAATTGATGAGGGGGGAGTGACTTACACCATCGAACCGTATGCACTGGAAAGCGGCATTGAAACCACGCGGGTGATGTGGGGCGGCAAGATCGAAGGCACCGCCCGCGATATCTTGGGGGCGGTCGAGGCGCCGCACGTGGATGATGACGACGATCCGATACGGGACGTTGATGATGCGCTCCGCCGTTTGCTTCGTGATGGCCCGGTCAATGGAAAGAAGGCCAAGGCCGTTATGTCGGAAAGCGGGTACACCGAAAAGCAAATTCGGGGAGCGCGTGAACGTCTTGATGTCAGCACTGTTCGCGACGGTTTCGGCACCAACATGAAGACCTTCTGGTCACTGCTCGATAAGGGAAAAACTCCATTCGTGCCCTCCGAACTCCATTCGTGCCCACTCCCAGGTGTGGGCACGAATGGAGAAAAAGGGCACGAATGGGGAGTTGACGCCTCCCCGGAAAAACCAGAAGGCGCTCAAGAAAACCAGAAGATGCTCACTCAAAACAGTGAGCGCCTTCAGGAAGATTTGAGCGCCTTCGGGAAAACGGAGGTTTTCGGCCGAGAGGTGTTTTGATGATTGACGCCTCAATTCTGCTGCTTATTGAAGCGGGCTTGCGCGTGGATATCGTGGACGGGTACAAGCTTGCCGTCTCGCCGTCCGAACGATTGACCGATGCCTTGCGCCAGCACATCAGGACTCACAAGGGGGAGATTCTGCTGGCCCTGGCGGACACCAATTGTCAGCGTTGCGCGCACCTGTGCAGACCCGGGGCATCACGGGGGTATTGCTCGATTCGGGATGATTTACCACCCGCGTACGGCGATACGCACCCGCTACGGATATGCCCAGCGGACGGCGGTGATACCTGCAATCTGGCGACATTCTCAAAGCCGCATTGACGCATGAAAGGGGTGGCGAAATGCCACCCCTCTGCATTCCGTATAGCCTTCGGTCGCGGCTCTATAAGTCATTGATTTCAAAGCAGTGCGCAAAATTGCGCACCCCCTCTGCATGAGGCCACGAAGCACGGCCACACCGCTATCCTGAGCAGCAAAACAACGCGCTTACAAAATAGTTTCGTCCGTTAAGGTTCGCGGAAATTCACTCGTCAAAAGTGCTATTGAAGGCGCAAAGGCAGCGTGATATTTACTAGGTCTCAATCATCTAGGAGACCTATATGGGGCTATGTGGAGCGAGTGACAGCACCCCCAATATCCAAACGCAGAGCGCCGTGCTCGGGCTTTCGCAAAGCAAGAATCAGCGGAAGGAAAAGCAATCTAACGATGCGCGGGCTAGCCTGCCCGAAACAGGCCTAGTACGTCTGCCTGTACTGCTGAAAATCTGCGGCATCGCGGAGTCCACCGTGTGGAAGTGGTGCGCTGATGGCAGATTCCCTAAACCCGTAAAACTCTCGCCGCGTGTGAGCGCCTGGCCAGTTGCCGCCGTTCGCGCTTGGCTAGCTAATCCGCTTGCATGGCAGGCCACTACGGCCGCACTGGGCACTTCAGAAATGGAAGCACTGCCCAATGTTGCACCAACAATAGGAAGGAGCGATAACAATGCGTAAAGACAGCGCGTATGAGCGCGATGGTGATACCGCCGATGACGGCCAGCAAGTAAATGGCTATTCGGCATTTGCGAAGAAACTCAGCCCGGCCATGATTGCCAAGATCACACACCTGGTGATGTTGCGAGACGATCTCTTTGTCGCATACAGGCGCACCGCAGGGAGTTTGCTTGAGTTGCAAAAAAAGACCCAACTCTTTGAAAGAGATTTGCAATCACCTGCTCACTCAACGGACAGCGATGATGACGTGATTCGCCACCGAGAGCGGCTTGATACGTTCAAGACTCAACTCGCTCAAATGGAGGTCAAGCGCACCTCACTTGGGCAGCACAGCTCGGCGACGAGGGCGGTCGTGGACAACGCGCTGACAGCAATTGAGGTTTACACGGGCGCAGGTCATCCAGCGGTTGAGTATTTCGAAGCAATGGGTTGGAGGTAATAGCTATGTCGCAAAAGCTGAAGAAAGTGCAGACGGACATATTGGCGTTAAAGGCTGAAATCAGCCAAGTCGAAAACGCAGCCTTGGACGATAAGGGGATCAGTGCGCGGGTGAATGCTTGGTTGGATGAGCAGTCTCGCACTGTCAACGAGAAAATGGTCAGCCTTGCCAGTGAGCTTGCATATGAATCAACTATGCCTGGCGCGGGGGCGTGCCCATCCCTAATGGAGGTCTCATATCGTTATCCCGGACTGGGCCTGGCCCTTCAAGCCCACTTGAATCGCAGCGCCTTCCATGAGCTTCTGACTCAATCGGCCAAGGCGTCTATCAAGGTTCGCCAGGTCGGCAATAAAGAGGCTGAACTGGCGGATCTGCGTGGCAAGCTGCTTGATCTTGAACGGGTGGAAGAGGCGGAAATCGAGAAGATGGAAGCGGTGGGCGAAGTTGTGTACCGACGCGCTGATGCAGACCCGCGAGCGATCCTGGGCATTCCTGGCTAGCGTGCTCAGCTATTGAGCAGTGATTCCGGCGCTTGCAGCTCCTCGTTGCGGCGCCATTTTTTGGAGCTGAATTCATGACACATAAACACTTGCCGTCTGCCGATAGAAACTCGCCAACTGCCGTCGCACGCTACGTGATAGCCGAGTGCCGCGATAGAGGGCTCGGGAACATGGTCGAGGCTGTGCTGCACTCGGGTGGCTCACAAGGTCGCGCTCAAGCCGTGGCTCGCATCGAGGCCGCAAGCGAGATCGCAGGCCTATGCCTGGCTGCCAAGCGCCCGGGAATGGCGGCAGACTTTGTGATTACAGGCTTGGGTGTGGAGCACGTCAGAAAGCGGCTATTTGATATGGTGGTTGATGAAGCCGGGGGCGAGATCAGCAATGTCCATAGGCCCTTAACCACGTCTCAGGAGGGGCCATTGCAAGCGGGCCCATTTGATGAGATGGCCGGGGAGGTCTATGCCAAGCGAAGACGAGCGTATGACTGATTTTCCGTTCACAAATTTCGGTAGTTAGCGAAACTAGTGATCAGTGGCACCACGCAATCGGTCGTGTTTTGCTGGAACTGGTGCAGAGCATCACCACTTGAGTAAGCAAGTATTATTGTCGGCTGCTAGTTCGGTTGTTCAGGGGAGGAGAGAGCATGGGCGATAGAGATGTAAGTGAATGGACTCTAGATGGTGTCTTGGATGAGATGGGGAGCATCCACGGGGCGATGAAGGATCGGCAATTTGCGTTCATTCTCGGCGCTGGTGCGTCGTTTACGTCAGGCATCCCTACGGGCCAGCACTTAGCCCAGAAATGGTTGAAGGACTTACATTTACGCGAATGTGCAGATGGCCGATCTCTCGATCAATGGATAGCTGAATGTTGGGTGGGAGACGGTGCCCTGACCATGCAGACGGCGGCGGAACGGTATCCGCAAATATTCGAGCGTCGATTTGACGGTGACCGGGAGGCTGGATATGCCGAGTTGGAAGCTGCTATGGAAGGAAAATCTCCTAGCTTAGGTTACTCACTGCTTGCCGAGATCATTCAACACACGCGTCACAAAGTGGTGGTGACCACTAATTTTGATAATCTGGTCGCCGATGCGCTGGCCATGCATGCCCACCAGTCTCCCTTGATAGTCGCCCACGAATCCCTAGCTGGATTTGTTCGGCCGCAGTTGCGACGACCATTGGTTGCCAAAATCCATCGTGACCTTTATCTGCACCCCATCAATGATGCAGCTGGGGTTTCGACAATGGAGCTAGCTTGGAAGATGGCACTGAAGAAGCTCTTTCAGTACTTCACACCTGTTGTTGTCGGATATGGCGGCAACGACGGTAGCCTGATGGATATGTTGTTGGGGCTTGATGAGGGCGATATTGCGGGGCGCATGATCTGGTGCTATCGCGAGGACTCACCGGTGCCAGAAAAGGCGTTGAAGGTATTGAGAAAACACAGTGGCCTTCTAGTAAAAATTGCGGGTTTTGATGAGTTCATGCTCCAACTAGCTGCCAAGCTAGTGACGGACTTTGACGTTGCTGCCATAGCTGATCGGACCGCCAAACTGGGCCAAGAACGGGCCGATCGATATCGGGATCAGGCCAGTAAGCTACGTGAATCTTCTGAGCGAGGATCCCTAGCAGAGCAACGCGCAGGCGCAGTGCTAACTCAATCAGTACGGTTAGGCCAAAGCTGGTGGGCGTGGCAGATGACAGCTATGGCTCAACCAAACGTTGAAGAGCGCAGGCGCATTTATTTGGAAGGCCTTCGGCATCTCCCAGCCAGTCCAGAACTAACCGGTAGCTACGCAAACTTTCTGGTGAGTTTAGGCAAGGACAAAGACGAGGCTGAGGTGATGTACAAGAAGGCACTTGGTCTTGACCCGAGCAATGCGAGCATCACGGGTAACTACGCAACTTTTCTGTCTGATCAGCGCGACCTTTATGACGAGGCGGAAGCCATGTATAAGAAGGCGCTCGTCCTTGATCCGAGCAACGCCAACAACATTGGTAACTATGCTATTTTTTTGACGCATAGGCGCGAGGATTACGATGCTGCTGAGCTGATGTTCAAGCAGGCGCTCGAACTAAGCCCGAACCACGTCAACAACCTAGGCAATTATGGACGCTTTCTCTTGGTTCGGCATAAGGACTACGACGCGGCAGAAGCAATGTATAAGAAGGCGCTCGAACTAAACCCAAATCATCCTTACATCACCAGCAGCTACGCAGAGTTTCTTGCAGAGTACCGTGGGGATTACGATGCCGCTGATGCGCTGTACAAGAAGGCGCTCGACCTAGCACCGACGAACGCGAATATCGTCGGGAACTACGCAATTTTTCTGGCTAATCAAGGTAAGAATCTAGATGCCGCTGAGGCGATGCACAAGAAAGCCCTCGATATTGATGCGGACCACGCGAATAACACGGGTAGCTATGCGTACTTTCTGTCGGAGCGACGCAAGGACGACGACGGGGCGGAAGCGATGTACAAGAGATCGCTCGAGCTAGACCCCAGGAACGCGAAAGTCAGGGGCAACTACGCCAATTTTCTGGCTACTAATCGCAAGCACTATGACGAGGCCGAGAAGATGTACAGGAAGGTACTCGACCTCGCCCCGAACAATGTGAACAGCGCTGGGAATTATGCGCACTTTCTGTCGAATATAGGTAAGGATTTCGATACAGCTGAGGCGATGTTCAAGAAGGCACTCGCACTCGACTCGAACGACGCGAACGTCACGAGCAACTACGCGTATTTTCTGTCTGAGCGACGCAAGGACGATCACGCGGCGCAAGCTATGTACAAGAAGGCGATCGAGCTAGACCCGAGCAACGCGAACTACTTGGCTAATTTGGTGTTTTCTACACTGGTGGCAAGTGACGTTAAGTCGGCACGGACTGTATTGCCCTTGGTATACAGGGTGATAGATCTCTGTCGGCCAACGGTGTCGCAAGCTCTCGCTGAAGCTCTACTGTATGGGGCGCTGGTAGAAGAGCTAGTACCGGGAGAGTCGGCCAATAACCTACTCAACCGCTTGAAAGCCGCTATGGCCGCTGGTTTTGAACGCGCGCAGTGGGACTTCTCCAGATTGCTTAATTTAATCTTGCCAAAATTGGATCCATCTCGACGCGAGTTATTCCGTGCTGTAGGAGATGCGATTCTGGATGCTGAAAAGGTAGCTGACCTTGAGAAAATCGAAACTTGGCGAGCGTTGGAAGCCGTCGATCCATATTTGCCACTGGGAGGCCGTGAGCATATGTGAGCGACTCCTTGGAGTCACTGGTTGTGATACCTGCGATGTCGTCCTTACCTTGACTCCGGAGTGAATGCCGCAAGTAGATTCAATGGGAGTGAAGCCCACCCAAGGGGCCCCTAGAGGAATCGGCCAGGTAAGGGGGATTCGAACCCCAGACGCTCGCCGCTTATGAGATTTTTCGTAGGGGGGGGTAATAATAATATTTCCCGGAGAGCCTTTGTTTATGCGGATCTAGCTGTTTTGAAAGTGAGATCCAAAGCGCTTTTCATAGGGAGGGGGGGTAATAATTTCGAGGGTCCGCCTTGCGCAAGCTCGAGCGCAGCGGGTAGGCGCGACCAGCCCTCAATGAACATGCACTTTCGGCCACTTCGAGACATTGGACATCGACAATCGAATCGTAGACGATCGGATAGCCCCGCCTTCCGGACGAGTTATGCTTGAGTGCGCGCCTCTGACCCAACAAAACAAAGGAAAAAAGATGGCGGAACTGGTTGCCGATTGTCCTCGCTGCGGGGCTGGTCACATCACATTGGATTTAGCTGGCGAAAACTATTTTCGAATCGAATACGGATGGCAGCACTGGTATGAAGCGTTCTGTATTTGCCGGAAGTGCCACAACGGCAGCATCATTATGCTGGCGCAAACCACAGACGCGTCCCACGTCGCTGTTCGTAAGACGGGTCTCGCGAGCCTTCCCGGTTCCCTGAACGACTACTTTAGCGTCGAAGGACACCTAAGTCTAAAGGACGAAAGAGCCGAGCAGCCTCCAGAATATCTTCCGGCAGATATCGAAGCCGCATTCAAGGAGGGGGCCACCTGCATGGCCGTGAAGTGCTACAACGCTGCGGGCACCATGTTCCGGCTGTGCCTCGACTTTGCCACGAAATCGATGACGCCTGCCGACGATGTCGATGGCCTTACCAAACGAATACGCGGGAGCCTTGGGCTTCGGCTAGCGTGGCTATTTGACACCGGCAGGTTGCCAGAAGCGTTACGAGAGCTTGCTGCCTGTGTTAAGGACGATGGCAACGACGGTGCCCACGATGGAACGCTGACGAAGGTGGATGCAGAGGACCTGCACGATTTTGCTTATGAGCTGCTTGAGCGGCTGTATACCGAGCCGAAACGTCTTGAGATAGCCAAAGAACGAAGACTGGCACGACATAAGGATGCAGGGTAGCTTTGCGTTGGCTTATTTTCGAACGCCAGCTATCGAGGCACATAGACGTCTCTTCAGGGTCGGAAGCGGCCTTTCGAAGGCGTTCGCGAAAGCCTCGGCAATTCTGCGTGGATGACTGCCTTGCGTGTTTCGCGGAGAGGGCTGGTGATGGCCTGGCGCGATCTGAGCGTCTATGGCAAGCCGTGATTTTTTGGTACCTTTTTAGGTACTTTATTGATTGAATTGCATTTGTTTATCTATGTAGTTCGGGTCTCGCCGTCGCACCAAAAAGCAGTATCAGGTAGTCCACAGAGGCACTACACAGAAGTACATCAGACCCGCGATTCTCCATAGAGACGCGGGTTTTTTGTTGTCTATGCGTCTAGGGTGGTTTGCACCTACCTACGGCCCAAGATCGGCACTCTAGACCTGCGCACTCTTCGCTGCATGGACGTGACCGAGCCACTACGCCAGATTACCGCTACCCCCCCCTGCCTGGCCAAACAAGCCGTCCAATATCTAAATGGTGTGGTGGATCACTGCATCTTGGAAGGCATACGGGACGATGGCCGCAAGGTAGGAGTGCGTGCCAGCGTAAGGAGGATTGGACTGTCATTCCGAATAGGTGGGCCGCGATCGTGGGCCCGCTCGGCGTAATGAAGAGCCCGGCAAAGGCGGCAGTGCTCGAGCCCCTCATCCAGTGCGTACTTATCCCAGAAACTGGCGATAGTGCACCCGGTGCACCCTTTCCGGCATCCAAGCCCACTGAGTTAGCGCCACGCCTGTGGCAACCCAGTGGCGCCTGAAAATGCAATCTGCGGTAAACGAGCCACGATATCGTGGAAATCGATCGGCGGCGCTCAGATTTGCTCAGTTTCAACTGAGTACAAAATCGTATAACTCATCACGCTTCAGGCTGATGCGCGCATGCCTACTTCGAGCCATCTTCCCCAGCGTGAGGCGAACCCGCAGGGAATGATGAAAGAGGGTTACGGATGCACTCGACCTCCAATGCTGTGCAGAGGACCAGCGCAGGCCAAACGACCGGCCTTGGGTGACGCCATTGAGGAGCGCCTTCATAGGCCAAGCCCACAACGTGGACGCGGCTGGCGATCACGCAGGCAGAGGCGGTGGGGCTGCGCAGACGCAGGTAAAGCTTGAATTCAAAAAACACTAATTACTTCAGCGTCTCTCCGAGTTTTTCTCGTGTGCCACCGGGTTTCCTACAGATGTTGCTCCCAACAAAAAACCAAGAATCCAATGAATCATATTTATTGCATTGTCTTTAACCGTAGCCAAGGCATTTGGCAGGTTGTCAGTGAAAACGCCCGCGGGGAAGGCAAGAGCGGCGGGCGATTGAAGCCCGCCGCCAATCGCCGCAGCCCGAGTGTGCTGTTGAGGGCCGCCACACTCGTTACGGCATTGGCCGCCATCTGCGGCGCGCAAGCCGCTGGGGCAGCGCCATCAATCACAGGAACCGGAGACATAACCCCTGGCTTACCGCTGCCATCTTTGCCGTCGTGGTCGGTTGGCGGCGACCTCTATCTTGGAAACACTGGCCCTGGGACATTGAATATCAGCGGCGGTGGCACCGTGACCGGCAGCAGCAGCTGGATTGGCATGGGTGTCGGTGGTATTGGCACGGCCACGGTGTCTGGCCCGGGCTCGGCCTGGACGAACAGCCTTCACCTTTCTGTTGGCTATTTGGGCTCCGGCACAGTGAACATTGAGGACGGCGGCAGCGTTACCAACAGCACAAGCGATATTGTTCACGGATCCGTAACGGTGACTGGCAAAGGCTCGACCTGGATCAACACAGATAGCCAATCCGTCTCAAGCGGCACGTTGAACATCAAGGACGGCGCAATGGTTAGCAGCGGCGGCCGGAGCCTGATTGCCGGTGCCATCGGAGATACCGCGACAGCCACCGTGTCCGGCGAGGGTTCGAGCTGGACGACTGCGGGCGTCCTCTACGTCGGCAATTCCGGCACCGGCACCTTGAATATCAAAGATGGTGCCACGGTTTCCAACCTCAGCAGCTATGTTGGCGCCAACCCGGACAGCAAGGGCGCCGTGACGGTGTCTGGCAAGGGAGCACGCTGGACAACAACCAATGAACCCACTATTGGCCTTTCCGGCCAGGGGGCATTGACCATCGACGGCGATGGCACGGTGATAGCGCCCACGATCAAGATTGCGGAAAGCAGAGGAGCCGAGGGCGAGCTCAATCTCAATGGCAATGCCACGAGCGGCCGCGGCGTGCTGGAAACCGGAAAAGTCCAAAAAGGCTTGGGTTCCGCCACGCTTAATCTCAATGGCGGCATCCTGCAAGCCACGCGGAACGAGGCCGATTACCTGTCGGGCATTCCCAAGGTCGCCGTCGGCCCCGAAGGCGCGTGGCTCGACACGCGCGGGTATGACATTACGGTGCTTTCCGGCTTTTCATCCGCCACGGGCGGTAGCGTGAATAAACTTGGCACCGGCACACTGATACTCGACGGTGACAGCTCTGGCTTCACCGGAAACACGCATGTGCAAGCCGGCACGCTGAGAGTGGGCATACCTAACTCAGGCATGATGTGGGGCTTCACCGACGTCTATGGTCAACTGGGCGGCACGCTAACCATTGCCGACGGCGCCACGCTGGCAGGTATAGGCCGCGTGGGTACCACCACTCTACAAAACGGAGCGATTCTTGCTCCGGGATCGTGGTTTAGCTCGAGCTCGCCAGGGGCAGTCCTGCCGTTAAGAGTTTTGGGTGACCTCAACTTTGCACCTGGTGCCATTTACCGTGTCGAGGCCGATCCAAACTCGAACGCCAGCAGCCTCGTCACGGTCACCGGCACGGCTCATCTGGCTGGCTCGGTCGTGCATGTGGGCCCTGAGGGCGGCTTTGCCAGCGCGCGCCAATACACCATCCTGAGCGCCAACACATTGCAGGGGCAATTTGGCACGGTCAGCTCGAACTATGCGTATCTTGACCCCAAGCTCAGCTACAGCGTGCACGATGTCACGTTGGAACTCGCGCGGAAATCGGTGCCGGACGATCCTTCTGTCACACCACCCGTGAAGCCCGTTGATCCCTCTTTGACGCCATCACCGCGCCCCATGACGTTTGCTGACGCGGCGAAAACCGGCAATCAGCGTGCCACAGCCAACGGCCTGGAAAGTCTGGCTACTGGCAACCCGCTGCACGAGTTCATCTTGACCTTGCCGGCAGGCGCACCGCCCGCCGTGTTCGACAGTCTATCGGGTGAGATCCATGCCAGCGTGTCGTCCTTGCTGACCGGGTCCGGCACCACGACGCGCACACTGCCGCTGGCGCATCTGCGCACCAATCTGGCCGCAGGCTTGCAGCCGGGCGCCGCCACTGCGCAAGCAAGCGGAGCACTGTCGGCACAGGCCTTGCCCACGTCGAACGCACAGCCCGCCTGGGCCGAGTTGGTCGGCAATTGGCAGACGCTTGACGGTAACGGCAACGCGGCCAAAGCTACGCAGCGCACCGGCGGACTCTTCGTAGGTGCTGACCACGCGGTCGGCGGCGGTTGGCGTGTGGGCGCGGCCTTGGGTTACACCGATGGCAACATCCGCATCGACGACCGTAATTCCAAAGCCGATGTGTCCAGCTATAGCGCGGCCGTATACGGCGGCAAGTCATTCGACGTCGGTGCAGGTAAGCTGAACGTGCTGGCAGGCACGTCATATACCTGGCACAACATCGACAGCGAGCGTTACGCCACCGTGGCAGGGGCTTCGCAAAAACTCACGGCGGACTATGGCGCCAACACCACGCAGCTCTTTACGGAGTTGGGCTATGCCATGGCCTTATCGGATCGCGCCAGCATTGAACCCTTTGCGGGGTTGGCATGGAGCGACATGCGTACACGCGGTTTCTCGGAGTCCGGTGGCTCGGCGGCACTCAGCGGTCAAAGCGGGAGCGACAAGCAAACCAGCACCACGCTGGGCGCTCGCGCACAAACCGCCTTTACCTTGGGTCAGACCGAAGGAAAACTACGCGCCACATTAGGGTGGCGTCATGCGTTTGGCGAGGTGACACCGCAATCGACAATGGCTTTCGATGGTGGTCAAGCCTTCACCGTGGCTGGAGCGCCCATTGCGCGTAATGCCGCCTTGGCTGAGCTGGGTGCCGATCTGGCGATCTCGCGCAACGCCACCGTCGGCTTGAACTACAGCGGCCAATATGGCGGCGGCAATCGGGAGCATGCAGGCTC
>JBEBWV010000115.1:0-15978 GCA_040391965.1 Achromobacter deleyi
TGCCGCGCAGCGTAAGACCGCAATCGAAGCCCGACTTGACTTCCTTGACGTCGTCTTTGAAGCGGCGCAGTGACTCCACTTGGCCGGCCCAATGGACCACGTTGTTGCGCAGCATACGGACCTGAGAATCGCGGCGCACGATGCCCTCGAGCACCATACAACCGGCGATGTTCCCGATACGCGAGATGCTGTAGACCTCGCGAATCTCGACCAGGCCGATGATTTCTTCTTTCTTCTCAGGCGCCAACATGCCCGACATGGCTGCCTTCACTTCATCTACAGCGTCATAGATGATGTTGTAGTAGCGAACGTCGATGCCGTTGTTCTCGGCCAACTTCTTCGCACTGGACTCTGCACGCACGTTAAAGCCAATAACCACAGCCTTCGATGCAATAGCCAGGTTGATGTCGCTTTCCGAGATACCACCCACGGCGGCGTGTACAACTTGTACGCGCACTTCGTCGGTAGACAACTTGGTAAGCGATTGAACCAATGCTTCCTGCGAGCCCTGCACGTCGGTCTTGACGATAAGTGCCAGCGTTTGCGTACCTTCGCCCAGATTGTCGAACAACGATTCCAGCTTTGCAGCGCGTTGGCGAGCCAACTTCACGTCACGGAACTTGCCTTGACGGAACAGGGCAATTTCGCGTGCCTTGCGCTCATCAGCCAGAACCATCAGTTCGTCGCCAGCGGCGGGAACTTCGGTAAGGCCTTGAATTTCAACAGGGATCGACGGACCCGCCGTTTGCACCGGCTTGCCGTTTTCGTCCAGCATGGCACGAACACGACCGAAGCTGGCACCAGCCAACACGACGTCGCCGCGCTTGAGCGTGCCGCTTTGAACCAAGATGGTGGCAACTGGGCCACGACCCTTGTCCAGGCGCGCTTCGATCACGACACCCTTGGCAGGTGCGTCAACAGGTGCCTTCAATTCCAGAACTTCAGCTTGCAACAGCAAGTTTTCGATCAAGGCATCAATGCCCTCACCGGTTTTGGCGGACACTGAGATGAACGGAACGTCACCACCGTATTCTTCCGGCACCACTTGCTCAGCAACCAGTTCTTGCTTCACACGGTCGGGATTAGCCGAAGGCTTGTCAACCTTGGTAATCGCCACAACCATCGGCACGCCAGCAGCCTTCGCATGGTGAATGGCTTCACGCGTTTGCGGCATCACGCCGTCATCTGCGGCAACCACCAAGATGACGATGTCAGTCGCCTTGGCGCCACGAGCACGCATCGCGGTAAACGCTTCGTGACCCGGGGTATCCAGGAAGGTAACTACGCCACGCTCAGTTTCCACGTGGTAAGCACCAATGTGCTGAGTAATGCCACCGGCTTCGCCCGCGGCAACCTTGGCGCGACGGATGTAATCCAGCAACGAGGTCTTACCGTGGTCAACGTGACCCATCACCGTGACGACCGGTGCACGCGGCAACTCTTCAGCGCCAACAGCTGCAACCAGCGAATCGTCCAGCAATGCTTCGGGATCATCAAGCTTGGCAGCAATTGCCACGTGACCAAGTTCCTCGACCACAATCATGGCCGTTTCTTGATCCAGAACCTGGTTGATGGTGACCATCTGACCCAGTTTCATCAACTGCTTGATCACCTCAGCGGCCTTGACGGACATCTTGTGGGCCAGGTCGGCCACGCTGATGGTTTCGGGCACGTGAACTTCACGAGCGATGAATTCGGCGGGTGCCGGCTCATTGCGACGATCATTTTGCTGATTGCGACCACCGCCACGGGTGTTGCCACCCTTGCCGCTGCTCTTGCCAGCGCCCTTGCCAGCAGCACCACGCCAGCCATCACGGCTTGCCGGTGCAGCAGCAGGCTTGTCGGCCGGCTTCTTGCGTGCATCATCAGACCAGGTCGAAGCAACTTCGGCCGTCTTGATGGTTTTCTTCGAGCCAGGTGCGCTCGGTTTGGCTTCTTTCTTTGCGCCAGGAGCGGGTGCCGGCTTGCCAGCAGGCTTGTGCAACGTGCCGGACAACGCGGCAGCGACAGGCGCTGGCTCGGGTTCCGGTGCGCGCAACACCTTGCGTGGACGGTTCAGCATCTCGCGCAGTGCAGCAGCTTCGGCCTCAGCGGCACGACGAGCGGCATCGCGGCCAGCCGCGGTCGGTGCAGGAGCAGCCGAAGGCGGAGGCGCTGAACGGCGCATATCTCGGTTGGACGTTTTGGCCAAAGGCACGCCTGCAACCACCGTATCAGGCTTGGTGGCAACAACAGGAGTGACCGGCTCGGGGGTCTTCGCAACAGGCACAGCCTGAGCGGCAGGCGCGTCGGCCTGGGAGGGAGTTATATCTGACTTGGCTTGCACAACAATAGATTCCGGCTGGATTTGTTCAACCGCAGGCTCGGTAGATTCGTTCTTGGCTTGTTCAGCCACGGGCTCGGCACTGGCAACCACCGACGTCGGTTTGGATTCAGGCTGAGCCTGAACTTCAGGGGCTTTCGCCTCGACGACAGCGGGCGCTTCGGCCGCAACGGGTTCAACGGGCGCGGGCGCCTCAACAGGCACAGGCGCTTGCACAGCAACAGGCTCGACGTCAACATTTTGCACCGGCGCAGCCGTTTCGGCCACCTCGGTTTCAATCGCCACGATTTCGTGCGGCTCGATCACGGACACATTAGCGTGTACGTCATCATCAGCCAACACTCCGTCTTCAGCATGAGCAGCATCAGTCTGCTCCAACGCCGCTTCCGACGGATCACGCTTTACGAATGTGCGTTTCTTACGCACTTCGACTTGAATGGTGCGCGAGCGTCCGGTGGCATCCGCTTGGCGGATTTCCGACGTTTGACGACGAGTCAGGGTGATTTTTTTGCCTTCGGTCGCGCCATGGGCGCGCCGCAGCGATTCGAGCAATTTCGCCTTGTCGCTGTCGGTGACGGAATCGTCCACCGATTTGAGGTCAACGCCGGCCGAGCGCAGCTGATCCAGCAGCACATTGGCAGGCATTTTCAGCTCGGTAGCGAACTGGGCGACGGTGTTACTCGACATTAGGCTCTCTCTTCCCTATATGCAGCTATTACAAACAACGTGAACTTGCGGAGGATAAAACCAGCACTACCCACCGCAGACCCGTGTCCTTTTGGTTATTCTTCGTCGAACCAATGGGCGCGGGCACGCATGATGAGGTCGCTGGCTTCCTGCTCGGTCAAGCCGGCGATTTCCGCCAGTTCGTCCGTCGCCAATTCGGCCAGATCGTCACGCGTATGCACTTGACGTTCGGCCAGCTTGGCAGCCAGTTCGGGCGTCATGCCTTCGAGTTCAAGCAAATCCTGTGCGGTCTCAAGGCGCTCTTCCTGGGCAATCGCCTCGGTCAGCAGCGCATTGCGGGCACGGGCGCGCAATTCATTGATGGTGTCTTCGTCAAAGGCCTCGATTTCCAGCAGTTCCTGCATGGGAACGTAGGCGATTTCCTCGATACCGGTAAAACCTTCATCGATCAGGATGTCGGCGACTTCCTCGTCGACGTCCAGCTTGCTCATGAACGTGGTGCGCAGGCCCGAACGCTCGACTTCCTGGCGGTTCAGGCTTTCTTCCGGCGTCATGATGTTGATCTGCCAGCCGGTCAGCTCGGAAGCCAGGCGCACGTTCTGACCCTTGGCGCCGATGGCCTTGGGCAGGTTTTCCTCGTCCACCACGACGTCCATCGCGTGCTTGTCCTCGTCGACGACGATGGACTCGACGTTGGCCGGCGCCAGGGCGCCGATGACGAACTGCGCGGGGTCTTCCGACCACAGCACGATGTCGACCTGCTCGCCGCCCAGCTCGTTGCGCACCGCGGTCACGCGCGAACCGCGCATGCCGACGCACGTGCCGATCGGATCGATACGCTTATCGTATGCCACCACGGCGATCTTCGCACGCACCCCGGCGTCGCGGGCGGCCGCCTTGATCTCCAGCAGGCCCTGCTCGATCTCGGGGACTTCGTTCTCGAAGAGCTGGCGGATGAACTCGGGCGAGGTGCGCGACAGGATCACCTGCTGGCCGCGGGCGGCGTGGTCGACACGCAACACAAAGGCGCGGACGCGGTCGGCCACCCGGAGGTTTTCCTTCGGGATCATCTCGGAGCGCGGCAGGCGGGCTTCGATCTTGCCGGTTTCGACGATGGCGTCGCCCTTGTCCATGCGCTTGATCGTGCCGGACACGATGGTCTCGCCACGGTCCAGGAAGTCGTTCAGCACCTGTTCGCGCTCGGCGTCACGGATCTTTTGCAGAATGGCCTGCTTGGCCGCCTGCGCGCCGATACGGCCGAATTCGATGGGCTCGAGGGGCTCTTCGATGTATTCGCCTTCCTGGATGCCAGGGACGATTTCCACCGCGTCCGACAGCATTTCCTGCTTATCGGGTTCTTGCAGCCCGGCTTCGTCGGGCACGACCAGCCAACGGCGGAAGCCCTCGTGATCGCCGGTTTCCCTATCGATGGCGACACGAATGTCCGCATCATCCTTGAAGCGCTTTTTCATGGCCGAGGCCAGCGCACTTTCCAGTGCACCGAACACGACGTCACGCGTGACGTTCTTTTCACGCGCCAAGGCATCGACCAACAGAAGAATTTCGCGACTCATCGCTTTTTGCCCTTGAAATCCAGAACGGGATCCAGTTTTGCACGTTCGATGTCTTCGACCGTGAAATTCAACACCTGGACTTCGTTCTTTTTTGCCTCAAATTCGAGACCGAACACGGTCTTGTGCACCCCAGCAGCCGCGTCGGAGGCCGCGGCGCCGTCGTCTTCGGGCACGGTCAACGTGCCGGAAAAGACCTTGCGTCCGTCCAATGCCTCGCGCAGCTTGATTTCGATGCGCTCGCCTGCGAAACGGCGGAAATCGGCCTCGTTGCGCAGCGGGCGGTCCACGCCCGGCGAACCGACTTCCAGCCGCTTGTAATCGATGTTCTCGACTTCAAACACCCGCGACAGCTGGCGGGACACCTGCTCGCAGTCTTCGATGCGCACACCGCCGACCCGATCGATCGTGACGCGCAAAAGGCCCAGGGCGGCACGCTCGACGTCCACGAGTTCGACGTCCATGCCGGCCAGAGCCTCTTTGGTCAATGCGAATAAATCAGCCATATACTCAAAAAAAATGGGCTGCACGCCCAGCCCACCGTATTGCACAAAGCCCAGCCCGCACCCCTACTATCGTAAGGAGCAATGCCGGGCAAGTGCCCTCTTATTGCGACCTAATTTTTTGGCTCGCATGACAAGCCTATGCTAGCGGTGCCCAGCAAGTGCCGCACCGCCTGCGCCAACCTGGCACGTGCCTGCATTCGCAGCACAGCGCCCCATGGCACAGATGCATTTTCCGTTTCAAGCCGTAGGCTAAAACAGACGGAGCTAAAAGTGCATTCTGGCACCGTGCATTTACACAATGCATTACACACCAGCCCCTGCGCCTCACTTGCCACCACCACTTTTGCCCTGAGTTTGGCGTTTGCACCGCAAATTCGGTGTTTGCACCACATAATCAGCGCAATAGCGTCAAGCCTTGCGACCCTGCCATTCTTTTCTGCAGTTCTTATACATTCTGCCGTTCTATCACTTTTGCACTACCACTTCTGTTCTACCAAGGCTTTCAGCCCTAGCTGGAAGTGTGTTCCTGCAGCGCGCCCAACTATACAAATCGGGCACAACCAGCAGGCACTCATGCCATATAACAGACACGCGCAGCCGCGAAAACCATTGATTTTACCAGATAATCCGGAAAAACGCCTGATTCATCACGGGTTTACGCTTAAGTGGGACACATCAGCAACATCGGCGCGCATCGCGCGCCGTTGCCATGCGCCTTATCGACCGCGACTACCGCGACCGCCACCCACCACACCAAGACGCGATTCATGCGCCGCAGGCCCACGCGGCTGCCAATCATCACCACGCGGCGATGACGATGCTCCCGCATTACGCGGCGCGCGCGGCTTTCCGCTAGCGGCTGATGACGGCTTACCCGAGCCCGCACCTTGCGGCTTTCCACCAGAACGAGCGCCCTCAGGCTTGTTACCACCACGCCCCGCCCCCGCAGCACCACCTGGCTTACCGGTACGTGCACCGGAATTACCGCTGCGCGCGCCTGCCGGCTTTGCGCCACCGGGCTTGCCGCCCGACTTCGCACCGGATGAACGACGAGGATTGCTCGGCGCAGCAACACTGCCACCTGCAACTGCCTCGACACCCGGATTCACCGAAGCAGCATCAGCACTGACTGCTGCCGGCCGAGGACCACGACCCGTACCCGGCCCGCGACCAGCACCTTGACCACGTGGCTTGCCGCCAGGCTTGCCCGCAGGCTTGGCACCAACAGGCCTACCTTTTCCTGCAGGACGACCACGACCACCCGCTGCACCTGCAGGCGCATCGCCCGCCAGCGGATGCCCATTAGCGTAACCGCCAGTGATCATCAAGCCCGTACCAAAGGGATCCGACGGACAAGCTGCCGCTTGACCTGCGCTGCCTTGACGGCCACCTTGCAAGGTGCCACGACGGCCGATACGCGCACCATTCGTGCCGTTATTTTCCATCGTGCCAAACCCCGGCGGCAACGCACTGTCGTGAGACTGCGGTTGCTTGGAGCGACGACGACCATTACCGGATTCATCATCCTCACGCAGCAGGCCCAACTGGACCATCAACGCTGTGCACAAAGAAGGATCGAGCTCTTCCCAACGTCCACGACGCAAGTTGCGCGGCAAAACAATATCACCAAAGCGCGTGCGAATCAGGCGGCTGACCGTAACGCCAACTGCCTCGAACATGCGCCGCACTTCGCGATTACGCCCTTCATTGAGCGTGACGCGGTACCAGCGATTGCTGCCGTCACCACCCAGATATTCCAACGAACCAAACGCAGCAACACCGTCATCCAATTGAATACCATCAACCAGAGACTGGCGTTGTGCCTCGTCCATTTCACCCAAGACGCGAACGGCGTACTCACGCTCAGAGCCATAACGCGGATGCATGATCCGGTTTGCCATGTCGCCAGAGGTCGTGAAAATGAGGAGGCCTTCGCTATTCAAATCAAGGCGCCCCACTGACAACCACTTGCCGGCACGCAGCTTGGGCAAGCGCGCAAACACGCTGGCGCGACCACCAGGATCATCATGGCTGACGATTTCGCCGGCGGGCTTGTGATACAGAATCACGCGCGGCGGCTTTTTCGCATTCACGCGCATGATCGGCTTACCGTTCACTCGCACATTGTCATTAGGACCCACCCGCTGACCGATGTGAGCAGGCTCGCCGTTGACGGAAACCCGCCCAGCCACGATCAGCTCTTCCATTTCACGACGCGAACCAACACCCGCCTCGGCAAGCACCTTGTGCAGCTTAGGCATTACAGCATCGCTGTTTAGATACTTGCCCAGACGCTGCTCGATGCGGGCTGCGCTATCCAGATAGGACAAGGCCTGCTCGGCTTCTTGTTCGCCGCCACGCATATCTGGCGTCTCGGAGTCTACGGCTATCAGCGCGTCGACGACCTGAGCCTCACGCACCGGTGCTGCTGGCTGCTCACCTGCAGCGCCTGCATCACCACGACGGCGACGAAATGGCGTGCGCAACTTACGTCCGCGGCTACGGCCACCAGCATCGCTATCGTTACCCTCGCGGGCAGCGCCGGATTCCGGCTTTGCAGCAGGTGCTGCATCGTCCGGAAAAGAAGTGTCATCTTGCATGGTTGTATTCGTTGTCACTGGGACAGCTCCGAATTTCAAACTTTGGAAGGCCCGCCGAAGGCAGGCTCGTCATCATCATTGGCCGCCGGCGCCGCGCCTGGCACCGGGCCAGTTGCGGACGGTTCAGATTTCGCATCATCGGCCAGAGGCACGACAGACGAACCCGAAGAGGCCGGGGCTACGCCGAACGGACTTTCGACCAAGGCTGACCGCTCGGCATCTGGTGCCGCGGCATTAGCCTCGTCGGAAAAGTCGTTCGAACCCGCGTCTTGAGCGGCTTGAATGACGCCATCGGGGCTACTTGTTGTAGCGACCCCATCTGAAGCGTCATTACCAGCTGTGTTTTCGAGCAAATTGGGATGATCTTCGTCGGGTTTGCCCGCGCCAGACTTGTCGTCGGCCGTGGCAACCTCGGCGTCATCGATGACCGCAGCGGGTACATCGGACAATCTGTCGGCCTGCGACCGGACAGCGGTTTCATCACCGGAATTCGCGCCCACATCGGCGCGCGAAAGAGGAGATTCTACGCTATCACCTGAAGTTTCGGGGTTTTTATCTTCAGAATCCGGAATCAACTCACTCGAATCTGCATCGCCACCCACCGATTCGCTTATTGAATCAGAGATCAAGGCTTGCGCCATCAGGGCGCCATCACCCTCTTCTGCCGACACTGACTCGCCAATGGCGACACCGGGCATTTCCACGACCTCAACCAAACCGCCCAAATCCAGCCCAGCGAGCGCGGCCGCTGCCTGCGCAGACTCCAGCTCCGGCAATTCATCAAGCGCACGCAAGCCCAAGTCGTCCAGAAAATGGCGCGTCGTGGCAAACAACGCCGGCCTGCCCGGCGCATCACGGTGACCGATAACCTCGATCCAACCCCGATCTTCAAGAGCTTTTACGATTTGTGCTGAGACAGTCACACCCCGTATATCTTCAATATCGCCGCGCGTAACCGGCTGACGCCACGCCACAATAGCAAGCGTCTCCATAACCGCTCGCGAATACTTCGGCGGCCTCTCGGGATTCAACCTTTCGAGATATCGCTGCATATGAGGGCGACTCTGAAAACGCCAACCACTGGCTAACTGCACCAGCTCCAGCCCACCGTCAGCCCAATTGCCTTGCAATGTGGCCAAGTGATCCCGCAGCGCATTGCTATCCAAGTCGTAATCATTACCGAACAGCTTGCGCATTTCGGAAAGTTGCATCGGCTGTGCTGCGCATAACAGCGCGGTTTCCAGCACGAGTATTGCCTCGCTATCGGTCATCGAATTCAACGTATAAAAAGAAGCTAACTTGCGCTCGGTTAAAAATAAGGTTAATATTCTTTTCTCAGACGCGGGGTGGAGCAGTCTGGCAGCTCGTCGGGCTCATAACCCGAAGGTCGTAGGTTCAAATCCTGCCCCCGCAACCAAATTGATTGAGGCCTGGCTTTTTAGCCAGGCCTTTTTCTTTTGGGCCAGGCCTTGCGCTGTATTGATGATGCAACGATTCACGTTGGGTTTCGAAATATCCACGACATTCCTGTTTGTTTTTGCCCGCAGCAAATCAACCGCGACACACTGAAGACAACAGCGATTCACTGCCGCCGACGCGCCATATCCTGGGCACCAAAGGCAACGCAAGCCGGATAGGCAAGCCCTTAGATGCATGCAGCACCAACTTACCGGCGCAGCCCAAGTGGCTATTTATTTAAATAGAATCCGATTCACGCGGCGCTGCGCACGCGCGCACCACATTATTTCCTGGCAAGGCGTAAATATTAATTTACCGACCTAATGCCCTAAGGATGCCGCCAGAAGAATATCTTTCGCAGTATTCGCGCAAGACAAAAGCCACTGGGACCGTATATCTCAATTTTTTTAGACGCTCTTAGACGACATATTGCCGCTAAATTGCGATTTGAGCCAGAAAACCAAGCCCAAATATGTGCAGTCCATATAAATGCCCCCCCCCCTTTCCCACAGCGCGGCGCTTGCGCCAGAAGCGAAACACGCCCGCTAAAGCTGCGACAAAAAACAGCCAATAATCTTGGGGTGGCATACAAATTATACCTACATAGATTCCGGTGGCGCAAAGCTCGCAGAGACAAAACCATCTACCCCACAACACTCGGCACGTCCGGTCATGACGACTTCTGCCAAGGCGCAATTAGCGTCGGCTCGCTCGCAGCAAATCTGCAACACTTAAGCTCGCATTGACATCAAGACCGCCCACCATCCCAGGGCGACGACTCAAAACGATCAGCCAGAAAGTCCAACATAGCGCGCAGAATCAAGGGCATCTGGCGACGCGAAACGTACACCCCATACACACCAAGCGTTTGTGGCTCACATCGCGTCAATAAAGGACGCAGGCGACCCGACGCAATATGCTGCGCCGCACTATATGTGGGAAGCATGGCAATGCCCGCCCCCTCCAGGGCAGCGCGCATTAGCACCGACACCTCGTTTGCCGTGATATTGCCACTAACGGGCACGTCAACAGATTCCCCATCGCGCTGAAAGCGCCAGAGACTTTTGCCGAAATAAGAATGAGTGAGGCAGTTTCGCAACGAAAGATCTTCCACCCTGGCCGGCTCACCGTGGTTCGCCAGATAGGATTCGGATGCGCACACGACCGATTTACAGACCGCCAGCTTTCGTGCAATTAAGTTTGGATCAAGATCATTGGTGATCCGCACCGCCAAGTCCACGCGCTCTTCGACCAAATTCACCGCGCGCTCCAACAACAGCAGATCCACCGAAGCACCGGGATGAATCTTCACAAACTCAGCCACAGCCGCTGCAAGATGCTCCGTACCAAACGACATGCTTGCCGTAATGCGCAATAAGCCTCGCGGCGCATCATCCGGCGTTGCAACCGCAGATCGCATGTCGCCAACCATACCCAACATCTGTCGACAACGCGGCAAGGTCTCCGCGCCCGCTGGCGTAAGACTCAACCTACGGGTAGTCCGATGCAATAAGCGCACCCCCACCCATTGCTCCATCTCGGCGAGATAGCGCGACACCATTGCGCGAGACATGTCCAGATGCAATGCCGCAGCCGACAAGCTCCCCCTGTCAGCGACTTCTACAAACACCTGCATTGCCTTCAATCGATCCATGATTGTCTCGTTTTGTGCATCAGACTGTTCTGTTTATACCGTACTTCAACCCTCTTTCAGTATCTAAAATACACGCTCAACATTGCCACTTGAGCACTTCGCACCATGACTCCGCCGCTAGATAGCCTTGCCCAACAACGCGTTTTCCTCGACGCCCGCACGACCAATATTTTTTTGGATACCCCCGTCGGCGACGACACACTGCACCGCCTGCACGATCTCATGAAATGGGGCCCTACCGCGATGAACTCCCAGCCGGGGCGCTTTGTATTCCTGCGGACTCAGGAAGCCAAAGCACGGCTGGCTCCTGCACTCTCGGCCGGAAATTTACAAAAAACGCTGGACGCACCAGTCACCGTGATCGTCGCGCACGATGCCCGTTTTTTCGACCAGCTACCCATCCAATTCCCGGCGTATGACGCAAAGCCAATGTTCGAAGGCAACGCAGACCTGGCGCGCACAACTGCGGAACGCAACAGCGCATTGCAAGGTGCCTACCTAATTGTTGCAGCTCGGATGCTTGGCCTGGATGCAGGCCCGATGAGCGGCTTTGACGCCAGCAAAGTAAACGCCGAATTCTTTCCCGACGGCGCGTGGAAAACCAATTTCCTCGTGAATCTGGGCTATGGAGACAAGGCTAGCGCTCACCCGCGAGGCCCTCGCCTTCCATTCGAAACAGTGGCTACGTTGCTGTAACGCAACAACCGAGGCCACAACTGGATCACTGTGGCCTCCAGCAGCGTCATCCTGCCCACCGAACCGAGATTTAAGACACGCAAGGCGCGAGAGCGGCCTCGACCCGTGCACGCAATGGCGCCACTTCAGCCGCGCGCACAATAAACACCAGGCGCGAGCGACGATCTTCCGAGGGCCATTGCGGCAAAGCCAGCAATGGATAGAACTCGTTGTGCACCCCATGCACCACGCAAGGCGATGCATCGCCCACAAAGCCGACCAACCCCTTCAAGCGTAGAAGATTCTGCCCAAGCTGCGCCTGAATTGCAGACATGGCGACCAAGAACGCCCCCCGACGCAGCGGCCGCGAGAACGTGACATCAAAACTGGTGACCTCTCTATGGCGACGCATTACCGTGGCACCCGAAAAAGCACCCAACCAGCCAGACAGCGCCACCCCATCAACAGAAGCCCTGGCAATCTGCGCATCCAGCAACTCAGGCACCAACGCGGCATCCGGACGCTGCACGCACAGCCGGGCACCCGGATTGATGCCTGCCACAGCGAGCGCAACCGATTGCAGGCGTTCGTCATCAACCAGATCAGCCTTAGCCACGACAACCAGGTCGGCCAATGCCACCTGCTGAGCTGCCTCGGGCTGCGACACCAACTGCTCAATCAGATGCTGCGCATCCGCCACGACGATGGCACCGCGATACACAAAGCGCTCGGCGAGAAAATGCTCATGACGCAAGGTAAAGAGCAGCGGCGCGGGGCTGGACGCACCGCTCGTTTCGATCAGCACACGCCGAAAGGGCTTGATTTGCCGACGCAGGGCCATCAAAAATAGATCCCGCAGCGCATCCACCGTAGCGCCTCGCACGACACAGCACAGGCACCCACCCTCGACCAGCACAACACGATCTTTCGCATCGCGCACGAGATGATGATCCACGCCAATATCACCAAATTCATTGACGATAACCACGGCATCGGCGTAGGCCGGATCGCGAAGCAAACGATTCAATAGCGTCGTTTTACCCGCCCCCAGAAAACCAGATATCACGGTAACGGGTAGCCGAAGGTCCGGCACCAGTGCATTCGACATGAATCATTCCAATTGGTGGCGCAGCATTGTGATGCTGCAAGACGCATCATCTACCAAAAAACCATAGAAAAAGGGCCACTCACTTTCGTGAATGGCCCTTTTTGAATACTTTTTGGCTCCCCGAGCTGGGTTCGAACCAGCGACCTGCGGATTAACAGTCCGTCGCTCTACCGGCTGAGCTATCGGGGAACTGCCAAGACCAAGATTATGTACTAAAAAATTATTCTGTGCAAATCGGGGCGTTCGATCCACGATTAAAGGAAAAAGATGAGGCCCCATTTCACAACACCATAAAATTCTGATATTATTTCGGTCTTTCCTGGTCTGCCCTTAAAAAGGGACGCAAGAACAGGGAACTTTGTTCCGGTATTTTGGCTGCATTGAAATTCAACGCAGCCTTCTGAACAGAAACAAATGGTTTAGCCGGCATAGCTCAGTTGGTAGAGCAGCGCATTCGTAATGCGAAGGTCGGGGGTTCGACTCCTCTTGCCGGCACCAAAAATTACAGAAGTTTGGCGCTACCTGTTTTGAAACGCATTTCAAAACACTAGTGCAAGCGCCAGACTTCAACATAAATACCAAAACAGCCACGACTCTCACTGAGTGCGTGGCTTTTTTGTTGGCCGTTCTAGTAGATGGCCTTCTATCAAATTGCGGCCGCCGCCACCCATCGCCTGCGAGCCAGCAAAGGCGTATTTACGCCGTTGCGCCCAAACCAGACCGGCCACCTATCCAGAAAATCGGAACAAGTTCAAAATTCTTCCGAAATATAACTGGATAAATACACAGTGCTTTGCTATTCTGCGCCCACTCGCCCAACTGTTGTCTGGAGACACTTCATGTCAAGCGAAACGCGCGTCCTTAAGTACATCGTTGTTCCCTATCGCCAAGTCAGTAATGGCATTGCCCCCGCCGAGATTCGTCCGGCATCCAGCGAATTTGGTGCGGCGCGCATGGCGGAGTCCATGTCTTCGCAGTTTGCAGGTGTTGCGGCCTATGAGGTATTGGTCGACACGGATTCCGGAGACATGGGTTCACCTCGAATTCTGGCCCAGTTCGGTATCATCCCTGAGCTGGAAGAAGCGTAAGTTCCCCACTTACGTAGCCAGACGGTCAGTCTGAGTGAAGGGCTGAAGGGTCACATCCAACGCCTGTCACTCAGCCTGACCCACAAGCCCCCCCTTTCTTTGCCCCTTTCCCCACATCTGAAAAACTAGGGAAAACCCAGGGGAACTACACCCTCCGTATCGCGTCAAATGGCTGGATCGATAAGCCCGGGGGTAGCTATGCGCATTCTTCTTGTCGAAGACGACATCATGATCGGCGAAAGTGTCCTGGACTGCTTACGTGCTGAGCACTATGCGGTGGACTGGGTGAAGAACGGCGCCGCCGCAGACTCTGCTTTACGCACTGACACCTATGATCTGGTGCTCCTGGATTTAGGACTGCCTCAGCGAGATGGCCTGACCATTTTGCGCGATCTGCGCACGCGCAAAGATCGCACCCCCGTGCTCATAGCTACCGCCCGAGATGCCATTTCAGACCGCATCGCCGGGCTGGATGCCGGCGCAGATGATTACGTAGTCAAACCCTATGATGTTGATGAACTTCTGGCTCGCATACGCGCACTGATCCGGCGCAGCGCTGGGCGGGCCGAACCGGTCTTCGAGCATGGCGGCATCAGCATTGACCCCCAAACACACTCGGCAACGGTTGACGGAATCCCCGTGCCACTCACGGCGCGCGAATGGGCGGTTCTTGAACCGCTTATTGCGCGACCCGGTATGATTTTTTCTCGCGCGCAACTGGAAGAAAAGCTCTATAGCTGGAAAGATGGCATCAGCAGCAACGCGGTAGAGGTTTATATTCATGGTCTGCGCAAGAAACTGGGGCAGGACCTGATCCAAAACGTAAGAGGCGTCGGCTATGTCATTCCAAAAGCATGAGTATTCCGCTTAGTTATTCGCTGCGTGCGCGCCTGCTGGTTTTTTTACTGGCCTCCATTCTGGTAGCTGCACTGGTACAAGGTGCCGTGGCCTATCACAGCACCTTGCAGCAGGCCGACGATATATTCGATTCGTTGCTTCAACGCACTGCCCTGTCGCTGGGCACCGGCAACAATCTACTTAGCGCCGCCCCCAACCACGCCGACCCGGGCAACTCCGCTGTCGCCGATGATTTGATTATTCAAATCTGGTCACCCGATGGGGTCCGCGTATTCAACTCCCGCTCACGTCGTCCACTTCCGAATCAGATCGTATTGGGCTTTTCCGACGCCCGGGTCGAAGGGTCGACCTATCGTATCTATTCCTTGGCCACCCCCTTCCAAGTGATACAGGTCGCCCAAGACATGGGGGTACGCCGGTCGATGGCAAGCACGCTGGCCTTACGCACGATTGGCCCCATCGCGGCGGCGGCCCCTTTACTGATGCTGGTCGTGTGGTGCGTGGTCAGCCTGTCGCTCAGGCCAGTGGAGCGCGCGCGCGCGCAGGTGGCGGCGCGGCAACCTGAAGACCTCTCTCCGGTTAATGTGACCGGCCTGCCGGACGAGATTCGCCCCCTGGTGCAAGAGCTCAACTTGCTCCTTGAACGCATGCGAGGCGCCTTCGCATTGCAAAAGCAATTCGTGGGCGATGCCGCACATGAACTGCGCTCACCGTTGGCTGCACTACGCCTGCAACTGCAATCACTTAAACGTGCCGAAGACCCTGCTGCGAAACAGGTGGCCATTGACAGACTTGCTACCGGCATCGACCGCGCCACACGCCTGGTTGAGCAATTGCTTTCGATGGCACGCCACGAAAACGCTCCTGAGCAAGCACCAACTCAAACCGTGAATATGGCGGATATCGTACGCCAAGCCCTGTCTGATGTATTGCCACAAGCCAATGCAAAATCGATCGATATCGGCATGACGGGTTCGGAGGATGGATGGGTGTACGGCCACCCCGAGTCACTGGTTTTATTAACGCGAAATCTATTGGATAACGCAGTTAAATACACGCCTGCGCATGGGCAGGTCGATATCAGCCTGACACCGACGCCCGAGGGCCTGACCTTACTGATCGACGATAACGGCCCCGGGATTGCACCTGAAGAGAAAGAACGCGTCTTCAACCGTTTCTATCGAGCAGAGGGCAACACAACTCACGGCAGCGGCCTCGGCCTGGCGATCGCGCAAACCGTCGCACAACGGCACGGAGCCACGATTGCCCTCGAGGACGCACCTGCGGGCCACGGATTACGCGTGCGCGTGAGTTTCCCGAAGGGCCCAAAGGCCGCCTGAGACTTATCCACCCGAAATTCCAGGCCGCTTTTCATAATTTTGCGTTCTTAAGTTTCACCTAAGTGTCTGCCCTCAATATTGCGCCATGTCCTTAAACATGAACGCAGGAG
>JBEBWV010000116.1:0-15684 GCA_040391965.1 Achromobacter deleyi
CCGCCAGCAATAGGCGTGAATATCTCATTGCTTTCGCCGAAAGAGCCATGACAGGACGCACACTTGCCTTCCCAAATGCTCGTGCCACGCAAGACGGTTCCGCTGCCGGGTGGCAGGCCCTTAAAGTCCGGGCGTACGTCAATGTCCCAGGCGGCAATCTCTGCTGTGGTGGCGGCACGCCCGACACCGGGAAACTTGTCAGCGGCATCCGCCGCGTTCGCACCCATACAGAAGCCCATGCCCAGACAGGCCAGCGCCGCGCGCAGGCTATTCGACATGGACATTGGTTATCTCCCCGCTCTGGGCGACGCTCCAGGATTGGATGCCGTTGTTGTGATAAATGGATCGCGTACCGCGAACTTCGCGTAACTGGCCCTGGCGCGGTTGCACATAACCCGTGTCGTCCATGGCGCGGCTTTGCAGAATGACGGGCGAGCCGTCCCACACCCAGTCAAGGTTGAATCGCGTTAGGCATTTGGTGAGCACCGGGCCTTCCAATCGGGCGCTTCGCCAATTGCGCCCGCCATCCGTCGAGACATCAACCTGCTTGATCTTGCCCCGCCCTGACCAGGCCAGCCCCGAAATGGTGCAAAAGCCCTTGTCCAGAAGCACTTGTCCTCCCGACGGCGTCGTGATGACGGATTTGCATTCCTGAATTGAGGTGTATTGGCGGTGCAGGCCACCCGGCATCAAATCGACGTAGTGAATCGACTCATCCTTGCTGTTCCAGAGTTGATCGCCCACCTTGATGCGGCGTAGCCATTTCACCCACGACACACCTTGCACGCCTGGCACAACAAGCCGTAGCGGATAGCCATTCTCCGGACGCAGCATTTCGCCATTCATGCCCCAGGCCACAATGACATCATCCAGCGCGGCTTCCATCGAGATGGTTCGGGTCATGCTGGAGCCATCGGCGCCTTCGGCAAGCACATATTTACCGCGAACCAGATCCGCACCGCAGTCTTCCAGCAGCACGGACAATGGCACGCCGGTGAACTCACAACAGGACAACATGCCATGCGTGTACTGCACGGTGGGCACGGCGGCGTTGCCCCATTCCGGACCGGTATTGGCTCCGCATTCGATGAAATGCATGCGCGATACCGAGGGCAGGCGCATCAGGTCATCCATGGTGTAGACCTTGGGCTGCGCGACGAGTCCGTTAATCATGAATCGGTGCTGCGCGGGGTCAATATCGACCCAGCCCTGGTGGTGGCGTTCGAAGTGCAGCCCGTTTGGCGTGATGATGCCGAACAGGCCTTGCAGCGGTGCAAACGCCACCGACGCGGCAGAGACGCGGGTGAGTCCTGGCGATTCACGCCTTTGCAGATTCGCCTCATAGCGCGAGGGCATGCCGTAAGGGCTTGCTGCGACGGGCTGGCCGAGCGACATGGTCCAGGGACGAGGGGTGAGGATCATGTCGTCACCCGCCGGTGCACCAAATGCGTTGCCTGCCCATCCAGCGGCGAGCGTTGCAGCACTCAGTTCGAAACTGCTACGTAAGAAACCTCGTCTGGTGTTGTCCAGGCCATGCCGGGCAATGTCTTTTACCAAGTCAGTGGATACGAAATTCTCCGGCGCTTTTTGCAAGCGCCCAGGCTTTACTGGTTGACTCACGCCTCTCCTCCGTGACTACAGTCAGCTTCTTTAGCTTTTTTGGTTATATGTAAATAATGCTTGCATATAAAGAAGGCGACGGCACGCTGCGCCGCAGCAAGTGAGGCGCTTGGAACAGGACTAAACGGACTTCAGGACAGCATGTCGGCCCAAATAGCGTGCGCCCAGGCATGTGCGTAGGGAGTTTCCCTAGCGTTGGCTGCAACAGACAGTCCACCCGCGCCCGGCACCGGCATCATGGTTCGTGCAATGGGGTCATAACGGTGGACGCTGGCCACATGCATGACTTCGTGGTCAGAGGTGAAGCTGTAGCAGGTGTTGGCGTACAGCGGCTCCGGGTTGACCGGGGTGCCTGTGAGCAAAGCAATAACGGCAGCGGCACAGGTTTTGCCATGCTGGTTGGCCATATGGCCAGATTTTGGCATGGCGGGCGCGATCTGGATGGCGTCGCCCAACACATGAATATTCGGCACGGCGAGAGATTCAAAGCTCAGGAAATCGACTTCGCACCAACTGTTGTTGGCCGTCGCCAAGCCAGCACGCGTGGCAATCTCGGCGGCTCGCATGGGAGGCAGCACGTTGAGCACGTCGGCGCGCACGTGCTCGCCCAGTTCGAAATGCACTGTGCGCGTTGCCGCGTCCACTTCAACCGCCTCGAACTGCGGCGTGTACTCGATGTACTTCGCATACGACTCTGTCCAAGCTTGGCGGAACAGTTCAGGCTTTGAGGTGATGTCCGCATTTGCGTCGAACACCAAGACCTTAGATCTGGGTTTGTGCTGTTTGAAATACCAGGCTACCTGACAGGCGCGCTCGTAAGGGGCGGGCGGGCAGCGATAGGGCGCCAGTGGAATGGTCAGCACATACGTGCCGCCGTCAGGCATTGCCGCTAATTGGGTGCGTAGTGCAGCGGTTTGCGGCCCGGCCTTCCAGGCGTGCAAGACAGTGTTTTGGGCCTGTGGCGTGTCCATGCCTGCAATGCGGTCCCACTGAAACTCCACACCAGGAGAGAGGATGAGGCGGTCGTAGGCGAGGTGCTCGCCGTTGGCCAGCCGCAGTCGACGCGTTGTCGGGTCGATGGCCACCGCGCGCTCACGCACAATGCGCACGCCGCGCCGGGCCAGGCCATCGCGTGACACGGTGATATCCGCCATGGTTTTGACGCCGCTCAGTACCAGGTTTGATAGCGGACAGGACACAAAGGCAGGGCTGTCATCGACCAGCGTGACATCGACTGCGCCCGCGCCATAAAGACATAAATAACGGGCCGCCGTGCCGCCGCCATAACCACCGCCTACCACCACGACCTGTGCGCGCGCGGCGCGGACTCGAGGCGCTATTGCGCACGCCGCCGCCGCGCCAAGGGTTTGCAATACGCTGCGCCGGTTCATGGCGCGGTCGCTTTGGGCTGGCGAGAAAACCACTGTGCAATGCGGTGAATTTCCGCGTTTGTATAGCCGCGAGCAAGTTGAGCCATCAGGGTGACGGCTGGCGTCTGCGTAGAAAATGCCTGCATGCGCGCCTCGATGTCAGTGGCATCGCGCCCGTTCAGTGAGGGAATAGGAGACGTGTCGCGCGCGTTCGGAGCGTGGCAGCTAATGCAGGACGAGGCCCAAGATGCCGCCTGCCGGTCCAGTTCCGTGGCTGAGGTTGCACTGCAGCAGAGCGCGGCTGACATCATCGAGGCAATGCGAAGCGGTGACCAATGCATAGACAGCTGGGCTCCCATAGGCTTCCACCGAAGCGGACACATGGTTACGGCCAGGGAAGCCAGCATGTGGCTGAGTTCCCTTGACCGAAAGAGCGCCAAGTATCTCCTTCGGTGTTGTCTGGAGGCAAGCGGAGCGCTTGCCGATGTCAGAGCTACCTGGTCAAGGTGCGATTGAAATCGAGGAAGACCAGGGCTGCAAGAGGGCTGTTTCGCGGGACGTTCAATCGCCGGGCCAAGCTGCTTTATCGCGACGCGGGCCTTATTCGAGCGTAATGTCAGCCTTTTTCGCGACGCCCGTCCAGCGCGCCAGATCGGTCTGCATTTCCGTTTTGAAGTGAGCCGGCGAGTCAAGCACCGGCATTACACCGCGCAAGACCATTGCCTGTTGCGCTTCGGGCGAGCTTAGCCCCTTGCGCAGCGCTTCGTAGAGCTTGTTGCTGCGCTCGGCGCTGAGTTTTGCAGGGGCAAACACACCGAACCAGGTGGTAGTTTGAAAGCCGGGTACCCCCGCTTCCTGCATCGTGGGGATGTTTGGCGCGTTGGTGGCGCGCGTGCTGCCCGTTACCGCAAGGGCGCGTAGCTGTCCGCTTTGGATGAATGGCAGCGAGGAGGGTAGGGTGTCAAAATACGCGTCAATACGTCCACCCATCAGGTCTGTGAGAACCTGGCTGCTGCCTTTGTAAGGAATATGCCGGAAATTGCCGACGCCAGAAGACTGCATGAACAGTTCAGCCGCCATATGGGTGATGTTGCCAATCCCAGCCGACCCGTAAGTGAGTGGCGTAGGGCTGGCCTTTGCAAGAAGCAGGAATTCTTCGAGCGTTTTTGCTGCCATCTTTGGATTGATCACCAGCACCAACGGGGTATCGCCAATTTTGGTGATCGGGGTGAAGTCCCTGAGTGAGTCGTAGGACAACTTCGGATTGAGCGCGGGGCTGATCGACTGCGAGGCCGTGACGCCCATCAGCAAGGTGTAGCCGTCTGCCGGCGCACGCGCCACTTCGGCGGCCGCGATAACGCCATTGGCCCCTGGTTTGTTGTCGACGACGACGCTGATGTGAAGCGTCGCGCCAAGGCTCTGTGCCACCTGTCGCGCCACAAAGTCCGCGCCACCGCCGGGCGGAAACCCGACCACCAGTTTGATCGGCTGTTCTGGGTAGCCTGCCGCCGTGGCGGCGAGGGGCGCGCTCAACTGCAGCGCAACGATGAGGGCCTTCAGCAAACCCGACACCTGTTTGAACGTGTACATAGATTGTCTCCTCGGTTTTTCTTGCGGGCGATCTGATGCGCCCGTTTAGCAACTGTGGAATGCTTCCGTACTTTCGATTTCAATGCCGTCGCTCGGTGAGCGCGTCGGTGGTGTTGATTCACACTTGGCGACGCACGGCAGCCCAGGCGAAGCCATCGGGGGCGGTCGTGGCAATTGCGCCGCTTGCCAACAGAGCGGCGCACTCGCTGGGCGCGATACCGGCTTCGCGCAGCACTTCAATGGTGTGTTCGCCCAGTTCTGGTGGCGCGAGTGTCTTCACGCCGTCCTCGCCTGCGTGCATGCGGGGAAACTCCGGTATGTCGAAATCCAGCCCCCGATAGTGCACTGCCCTGAGTGTTCCAGGCTGTCTGGCCTGGGACGCTTCAAGCACACGCTCAAGCGGCAGCACTTCGGTGCAACCCACACCGGCCGCTTGCAGGCAGCCCATGATGTCGTCAAAGCGGCGTGCTGCGATGGCCGTCTTGACGATGTCCTCCACCTGCGCCTGCGCTTTCTTGCGGTCCCGCAACCTGGCGAGCGACGCGTCTTGCGCCTGAGGCAGTGCCAGAGCCTGACAGAATTTAAACCAATGGGCATCGGTCAGCATCAGCAAATACATCCACCGATCATCTGAGGTGAGGTAGGCGCCATAGCCGGGCATGCTGAATTCTCCATGCGGTTCGCGTTCCGGTCGGCCGAGCAACTGTGTCTTGAGCTGCACGCCGGTGAGATCGCGAGACGCCACGTGCAAGCCGGTCTCATAGAGGCCAACCTCCACATGCCCCCCGACCACGCCGGATTGCTGTTGCAGCAAGGCCGACAGCATGCCAATGACGGCATAGGCGCCGGCAAATTGGTCGTGGTAAGAGGGCCCCAGACGGCTTGGCCGACCATTGACGCGATTGGCTTCCATGACGCCGGTGGCCGCCTCGGCGACCGGGTTGGAGGCCAGATCGTCGCCTTGCGGACCTGCCGCGTAGCCCCGAATGTGGCAATAGATCAGATTGGGATTGATGGCGGCACATTCGGCGCGCGTGAGCCGCAGTTTGCGCGCCGCCTTGGGCGCCAGATTATGCAAAAAAGCGTCTGCAGTCTTCAGCAGCTTGCAAAACGCGGCGTATCCCTCGGGGTGGGCCAGGTCCATGCAAGCACTTTTTTTGCCATGGTTGTACGCGATATAGGTGCCGCTTGGCCCGCCGCGCACAAGGCTGCGGGTGGGATCCCCGCGAGGCGGCTCGACCTTGATTACCTCGGCACCCAGTTGCGACAAGATGTGGGAGGCGAAGGGGGCGGCCAGCATGGTTCCCAGCTCGATGACACGGCGACCTGCAAGCGGAGCTTGTTGCATGGTATCTCCTGACTTCCGATTAAAAGAATGCATTCTAATTCTGGATTTCTGCTTTAAGTAGGCTATTTCTTACGGGAAATCCCCAATATTTAGTTATTAGTCGATCTATAGAATGCATTCTTACGTTGTCCAGCTGAAGTTGAAACTTCAAAGGCCAGGAGAAAATATCGTGGATAGAAGGACGTTTCTTTCCGGTTGTGCTGCCGTGGCCTCGACCGCGGCCCCGAGTTGGGCTTGGGCTCAACAGGTCTCCCCCGGGATAGATGTAGCGAACAAGACGGTGACCGTCGGCGCGTTTACTCCCGTGACCGGTCCGGTGCCTTTCTACGCGATCCTCTCGCATGCGGCAGACGCTTGCTTCAAGTGGAACAACGAGACCAACGCGCTCAATGGCTGGAAGATCAAGTTCATTACGTATGACGATGGCTATGAGCCGGCACGCAGCGTGGCCGTGACGCGAAGACTGGTGGAAGAGAACAAAATTTTTGCGCTGGCAGCACCGGTAGGCACGGCGCAGTCCGTGGCCGTGATTCCTTACGCGAAAGAAGTGGGCTTACCCATGATCGGGCCGATCGGTGGCGCGTCAGCGCTGTTTTCTGAGCGCCTGGTGTTTCCGTTGTTGCCCGATTACGGCTGGTCGGCGGCGTCCAATCTTGATTTCGCGCTCACCGATCTGAACGCTGAACGTGTGGCCCTGTTATGGGAAAACGACGAGCTGGGCAGATCCGCCAAGCGCGGTTTTGATCTGCTGATGGCCGCGCGCAAGAAAGAGCCTGCCGGATCCATACCGTTTGAAGTGCGCAGCACTGATTTCACACCGCACTTGCGTCGGCTCGCCAATGCCCGCGCCGAGGTGGTCATTCTTTTCGGTTCGAATGCCAACCTGGCAGCCGCGCTCAAAAACGCAGATCGCCTGGATTTCAAGGTCAAGTGGATGGCGCCGTTTTTCACGGCAGACCCCACCACCTACAAGCTCGCGGGCCCTCTGCTTGACGGTGTCTATTTCTCGTCCTGGCTCATGCCGGTGGATTCCGACGACGCCAATATCAAGGCTTACCGCGAGAGCGTCGCCAAGCATTACCCCAGCGATCCGGTCGGCGTGTTTGGGCTGAATGGATGGACCAACGCGTCGCTTTTCGTCAAGGGATTCCAAATGCTGTTGGAAAGCGGACGATCACTGACGCGCGCCAATCTGGTCGATGTAATGGAAACCATGACCAATGTGACGGTAGGCGGGGCACGCGAGGTGACGTTCAAATCCGGCGACCACCGCGGCGCCCACCAGGAGGGAATCATCCAGGCTGGCTCCGGTGGCAGCTTCAAACTGGTGCGCGCGTTCAAACCGTATCCACCAGAAGTATTCGACGCAAAACTGTCTTAGGAGTGAAGGCGTGATTAATGCTTATGAGGAATGGGTGGGGCGTGAGGAGGAGAGCACGGCTCAGATCCAGGCAGCGTCAGTGGCGGCCATGGCCGCAACGCTGGACATGAACACGGCACCAGCGGCAGGCGAGCCCTTGCCGCCGGGCTGGCAATGGCTGTTTTTCAATCCCACGGTGCGCCGTAGCGGACTGGGTAGCGACGGGCACCCGAAACGTGGCGGATTTCTGCCCCCCATCGAATTGCCTCGCCGCATGTGGGCAGGCAGCCGGATTCGCTATGTGGCGGACCTGCCTGTAGGCGCCGAGGCGGCGCGGCTAAGTCGCATCCTGAAGGTAGAGAACAAGACGGGCAAGCGCGGTGCGCTGTGGTTCGTCACGGTAGAGCACAGCACACGCTGCAAGGATCAGGTGTGCATCGTCGAAGAGCAGGACATTGTCTATCGCGAGGCCACGCCGCTTGGCACCAGTGCGGTGGTGCCGCCGATCCATGACGGTCAGCCTGATTGGGGGCACGACTTCGCTCCGGATACGACGCTGTTATTCCGGTATTCGGCACTGACCTTCAACGGCCACCGCATTCACTATGACCAGGCCTATGCGCGCGACGAGGAAGGCTACCCGGACCTCGTTGTGCACGGGCCGCTGACTGCCACGCTGTTGCAGCAACTGGCCTTGGCGCATGGCAAGGGCAGGTCGCTGTCGCGCTTTGATTTCCGGGGCGTGAGTCCGCTATTCGTCAAACGCGGTTTCCGCCTGGAAGGACGTGACATGCAGGACGGGACACTTGAGTTGTGGGCGCGTGGTCCCGACGGTGAGTTGGCCATGTCCGCCACGGCGGCATTCCGGTCGTGACTACTGAGGCACGCAACGCGTTCTGACCTCGTTGCATTTACCACCCGCATCAACTAGAACCTGGAGACAAAAATAATGGCTCAGCATTTGAGTGGGCCCGCCCGCCTTGAGGGGCAGGTGGCCTTGATTACAGGCGGCGCCGGCGCGATGGGCCGGGCGATCGCCCAGGTATTTCAAAGTGCGGGCGCACATGTGGTGGCGACCGATCGCGCTGATGACGAAGATATTGGTCCGGGCATCCAGTACCTTCGCTGTGATGTGACCTCGCGTGCCGAGACCGAAGCCGTCATCGATGCCGTCATCACGCAGCACGGCAAAGTGGACATCCTGGTCTTGTGTGCGGGCATCATCGCGCGCACGCCGTTGGGTGACAGCAGCGACGAAGAATGGGATGCGCTCATGTCGGTCAATGTGCGCGGTGTTGTCAACCCGGCCCGCAAGCTCTTTCCGCTGATGTGCGCACAGGGCTTTGGCAAGATTCTCGCCGCGGGCTCCATTGCCGCGAAGAACGGAGGTGTGGCGTCGGGGCCAGCCTATGTGGCATCGAAGGGTGCCGTGCACGGGATGATGCGCTGGATTGCGAAAGCGGGCGCGCCGCATGGCGTTTATGCCAACACGCTGGCTCCCGGGCCTGTGGAGACGGCGATGTGGTCGAGCGTCACGGCCGATGGCGCGCCGTCGGCCAACGCAACCGTTCCCTTGGGCCGCTACGGCAAACCGGAAGATATTGCGCAGGCGGCATTATTCCTGTGCTCTCCGGCGTCGAACTGGATCACGGGCACATCGCTGGATATCAGCGGCGGCATGTGGATGAACTGACGCGAGGAGTCGCAGCATGACATCAGATACGGTAGTCGTGATCGGTTTTGTGGGTTTGGGCGTGATGGGTGGTCCCATGTGCCGCAACATGGCGCTCAAGCACCAGGGTGAGGTCTTTGCTTTCGATATGAACGAGGATGCCTTCCTGGTGTTGGAAGGAACAAAGGCGCAGCGCGTCGCGACACTCGGTGAGCTGTCAGCCCGGGCCGATGTGGTCTTCCTGTCCTTACCCGGCGGCGCCCAAGTCGAACAGGTTTGCCTGGGGCCCTCAGGATTGACCGAAGGCGCGCGGCAACCGTCCGTGATTATCGATCTGAGCACCACCACTGTCGCGGCCGCCAGGCGGGTGGCCGAACAGCTCGCCGCAAGTGGCGTGGCCTTTGCCGATGCGCCCGTGGCGCGAACGCGCGAAGCGGCGCAGCGCGGCGAACTGAGCATCATGGTGGGGGCGGACGACGCGCTTTATGCGCGCATCGAGCCGCTGCTGCGTTATATCGCGTCGGATGTGACCTTATGTGGCGGTATCGGCTGTGGCCAGGTCGTCAAGCTAATTAATAACGCGCTGGTATTCGAGAATACTGTGGCGCTCGCCGAAATGATGGTGATGGGCGAGCGCGCCGGCGTGCAGCCTGCGGTGCTGCTGGATGCCGTCTCGAAAGGGTCAGGCGACAGTTTTGTGCTGCGCAATCATGGTCGAAAGTCCATGTTGCCTCGCGAATTTCCCGACAAGTCATTCTCCTCGGAGTATGTGCTCAAGGATCTCGCATGCGTCCTTGAATTGGCAGCTCAAACCAGTGTGGCAACGCCGGTCACCGAGCTGGCACAACGCTATTACGCGGCAACGGCCGGGGGCGGCTGGAGCGGGCGCTACTTTCCCGCTGTTATCGAGATCGTCGATAGCGGACAGGGGCCAGTGTCGCAGCCGGTGGCCCAAAGGGGCAGCGCAAATGGCTGATCTCATAGGACTGATCTGGGCAGGCATCGTCAGCGGCTGCCTGTACGGCATGGGTGCGATTGGCATTGTGCTGATCTACAAAAGCTCGAATGTCGTGAACTTTGCGCATGGCAACCTAGCGGGTCTGGCCGCGTTCCTGGTTTATGGCTTCACGGCCGGTACCTTTGCGACGATGGCGTGGGGGCCTGCAGTCCTGTTGACCTTGGTGATTATGGTTGCCGTGATGGCGGTGAGTTATCTGCTGATTGCGCCACTGGTGTTCAAGTCTGATCTCACCAGCACCATCGCCACGCTTGGCGTTGGCCTGCTGGCGCAGGGCGCGACGCAACTGATGTTTGGTGCCAATGTTGTTTCGCTGGAGTTGCCTCTGCCTGCCTGGCATCAGCGAATTGGCCCGATTCTTGTGACTTCCTATGACGTGACGGTGCTCGCCACGACGGTGATCGCCATTGGCTTGCTGTACTTGCTCATCGAGCGCACCCGCATCGGTATCGCTTTTCGTGCCGTGTCGGCCAATCCGTTTGCCAGCCGCGTCTGCGGGCTGAACCTGCGGCGCGTCCATCTGTTCTCCTGGGTGGTGGCGGGCTTGCTTGGATTGGTCGCCTCTCTGCTGATCGTGCCCACCACTTTCCTGTCATCCACTAGCGTTGCTTCGTTTATGTTGCAGGCCTTCGCCGCTGCCGTTGTGGGCGGGTTCAACAGCTTGCCAGGTGCCGTGCTCGGGGGGATTTTTATCGGCGTGGTGATGAATCTGTTTTCGTTCTACATCTCTGCAGAGTTCAACAACACCTATCTGTTGCTAACTATTTTGCTGATCCTGAACGCATTCCCCAAAGGCGTGCTCGCTATGCGCGGAGGTGCCCGTGTCTAGTGTGATCTTGCCGTCCAACGACGTGTCAGACGCGCCCGAACGCGCCAGGCGGGCTACGACAGGCTCAGCGCAGCGCTTGTCAGCGGGCGTGGGTGCATTGATTCTCGCGCTTCTCGTCGTGCTGCCGTTCGTGGCAGGCGGCTACTGGACCTTCACGCTGGGTTTGTGTTTCGCCAATGCGATCGCGATTATTTCCGTGAGCTTCCTGGTGCGCTACGGTGGTGAGGTGTCGATCGGTCACGGCGTATTTCTCGCCGCCGGCGCTTACACCGTTGCGATGCTGGAGAAGTACTTCGGCTTGTCACTGCTGGCCAGTCTGCCAGTGGCCGCCGTCGCGGGGGCTGTGCTTGGCATGGTTTTCGCCTTTCCCTCGCGTCATTTGTCGGGCATTTATCTGGCGGTGGCCACCATGGCCCTGGCACTGGCGCTGCCCGAAGTGCTGCTGCATTTTTCCACGCTCACCGGCGGGTATGAAGGCCTGTATGTGAAGCTTGATGCGCTGCCCGGCGTGGCCAAGGAGATGCAACGCTACTACCTGCCGCTTGCCGGACTGGTCATCGTGGTGGTTCTGTTGCGGCATTTCCGCCGTTCGCGCCAGGCCATGGCATTGCAACTGATGCGCACCTCCCCGCATGCGGCCGAGTCCTTCGGCGTGCGTCGCAGTTGGGCGCGGCTGTCATGCATGGCCTTGAGCGCGTCGATCGCCGCCATTGCTGGCGCCTTGCTCTCGTTCAGTTCGTCGACGGTGTCGCCCAACAGTTTCACGCTCTGGACTTCGATTTTTCTGCTGGTCGGATCGGTGGTGAGTCTGTACTCCTTGTCGATCATCGGAAGCCTGATTGGCGGCCTGTTCCTGACCCTCATGCCCTTGCTGCTTGCTGGCGCGGGTGACTGGGTGCCCATTCTCTACGGGTCGGCTCTCCTGATCGTTGTGCTGGGCTTTAACGCATTGCCGGCCACGCTGCGGGCCCGGCTCACAGGGGGGCACGCATGAACACCGCTGTCGCTCTTAATCACGAGGCGCTTGTGGTTGATGACTTGTCGCTCTCGTTTGGCGGCATTGACGTGCTGCAGCATATTGAGCTGAGTTTTCAACCAGGCGAAATTACCGGGCTGATCGGCCCCAACGGTGCGGGCAAAACGAGTTTCTTCAATTGCCTGACCGGACTGTACGCGCCGCAACAAGGCAGCATCCGATTGGGTGATCGCCGACTGGAGCGCATTCCTCCTTCGGGCCGGTCGGCGCTTGGGTTTTCACGCAGCTTTCAGCATGTCGCTTTGTGCCCTGACCTCAGCGTCGTCGAGAACGTGATGATCGGCCTGGATCGCCAGTCCTCAGCAGGATGGCTGGATGCTTTCCTGCCGCTGGCGGGAGGGCGCCTGGAGCGCACGAAGAATCGCGAGATCGCGCTCGCCGCACTGGATCGATTGGGCGTGCTCAATGTCGCGGATCAGTCACCGTTGCAATTGCCACCCGGCGTGTTGCGCCTGACCGAAATCGCCCGTGCCATCGCGGGAAATCCCCGCGTGCTGCTGCTGGACGAACCAGCGGCGGGCCTGAACTCCACGGAAACGAGCGACTTGTCTTCGGCTTTGAAGAAACTCCGTTCGCCCGGCCTGGTGTTGGTGGTGGTGGAGCACGATATGGATCTGATCATGGAAGTCTGCGATGTCATTCATGTTCTGAACGTGGGCCGCCTGCTGGCCTCGGGCAAGCCCTCACAGATTCGAATGAATCCGGATGTGGTCCGCGTTTATCTGGGAGACGACGATGAGTGACATCGATTCCCCGTTGTTGCAGGTCGATGGTCTCACCGTGCGTTATGGCGCGGGGCCTGTCGTGCACGGCATCGGACTTTCAGTGGGTCGTGCGGCGGTGTCTGCACTATTGGGTGCCAACGGGGCCGGTAAATCGAGCATTTTGCGCGCGGTCGCGGGACTGGAGCCCGCGACTGGCCGCGTGTATTTCGACGGCCAGGATATTGGGAAGTTCTCGTCAGCGCAGCGCTTCCGGCTTGGCATCGTTTATGTGCCCGAAGGTCGAGCCATCGTGACCGATCTGACCGTGGCCGAGAACCTGAAACTGGGGTCCTACTTCGTGGATGCGCGCACCCGGGCGCAACGCGAGGAGATGGTGATGGAATTTTTTCCCGAAATCGCCAATCGTCGGCAAGCACCGGCGGGTCTGCTCAGTGGTGGTGAACAGCAAATGCTTGCGATCGGCCGAGGGCTGATGTCAGGGCCAAGACTGCTGCTGCTTGACGAACCCTCGCTTGGCTTGGCGCCGTTGCTGGTTGCGCGGGTGTACGAACGCCTAGCGGCGATTCAGCGCGAGCAGAAACTGGCGGCATTACTCGTCGAGCAGAGCTTTCACGTCGCGGCCAAGTTGGCCGCGCGGGCCTGGGTGCTGCGCCACGGACATATCGTCGGCGAGCTCGACGGACAGGCGTTGCGCAGCCGCCAAGGGCGCCAGCAGGCGATCGACGCGTATTTGGGCGCGCGGCAGGAAACGCAGATCCCCGTGCATTGATGAGAAAGGAACAGGCATGAAGCAACTGAAGCTGCAGGGTGAGGTGATGGCGAGCGGCCTTCAATTTCCGGAAGGGCCGGTGGCGCTGCCTGACGGGAGCGTTCTTGTCACGGAGATTGCCGCCGGACGTCTCACACGGGTGCTGCCCAATGGCGAACTGAAAACCGTGGCCGAGGTGGGAGGAGGTCCAAACGGGGCGGCACTTGGACCAGACGGCTACTGTTATGTGTGCAATAACGGCGGTTTCAACTGGCGCACCGATGCCGGGTTCACGCGTCCCACCGGCGCGGCAGCCGACTACACCGGCGGCTCGATCCAGCGGGTTGATATCAGCACCGGTGCGGTGCAGACGCTTTACACGCATTGCGAAGACATTGCGCTGCATGGTCCAAACGACATCGTTTTCGATAGCGATGGTGGATTCTGGTTTACCGATTTTGGCAAGACCTTCGAGGACCGTATCTTGCGTGGCGCTGTCTACTACGCACGCGTCGATGGCAGTTTCATTCGTCGTGTGGTGCATCCGGTGCTGACTCCTAACGGAATCGGCCTGTCGCCGGACGGCCGCACACTTTATGTGTCGGAGACGGAAACCAGTCGGCTGTGGTCCTACCCTGTTGCGCAGGCTGGCTGCGTCAGTCAAGAACCCTGGCCGTCGCCAAACGGCGGGAAGCTGGTGCACGGCTTGCCGGGTTATCAGCGCTTCGATTCGTTGGCCGTGGAGGAAAACGGAAACGTCTGCGTGGCGACGCTGGTTCGCGGTGGCATCAGCGTATTTTCTCCTTCCGGCGAGCTGCTGGAATTTCACGAAGCTCCCGAAGGCTATTGCACGAACCTCTGCTTTGGGGGCGCCGATCAGCGCACGGCTTTCATCACCTTATCAGGCCACGGCGAGCTCTTCGCAGCACGCTGGCCACGCTCCGGATTGACGCTTCAGGCGACCCTATGAACCCCCATATCAAAGAGCGAAAACCGTCCAAAATTTCGGTTTTCCTAGGCGTGGTGCTTGCCACAGTTGTCATGGCGGCGAGTCCGTTGTACGCGGCCGAGCAGACCTGGCCTGATCGGCCGATTCGCCTCGTCGTGCCGTATGCGCCGGGGCAGGGTGCCGATCTATTGGCCCGTTTGTTGTCCAGCGAGTTGTCGGTGTCATTGGGCCAGCCCATCATTGTTGAAAATCGGGCGGGCGCTGGCGGCAATATTGGCGCCAGCGTAGTGGCCAGGTCCGCACCCGACGGCTACACCTTCATGTTGGGCACCAACGCCACGAACGCCGCCAACGAATTTCTGTACGGCAATGCAGGTTTCGACGCCGCGACCGATTTCACGGGCGTGGCCATGATAGGCCTGCTGCCGATGGTGATTGCCACCTCGGCGCCTGACCTTCCCGCCAACGGTATCGCCGGCCTGATCGATCGTGCCCGGGCGCAGCCGAATGTGCTCAACGTGGGGCTCCCCAGCACGACCTCGCAGGTGGTGTTTGCGCAATTCGTGCAATTGGCGCAGGCCCCTCTGTTTGCCGTTCGCTACAAGGCGTCCGCGCAATCGATGGCCGATGTGCTTGGCGGGCAGATACCGCTGGTCATCGACACGGTGACCGCGGCGCGTCCCTTCATCACCAGCGGCAAGTTGCGCGCGCTGGGGATCACCTCCTTAAAGGCAAGCGACATGCTGCCAGGTATCCGCTCCGTGTCGGAACAAGGCGTCGCAGGTTTTGACGTGGTCGCGTGGGACGCCGTGTTTGCGCCGCGCAATACGCCGCTGGAAATCATCAAGACGATGAGCGAACACATTGAGCGGGTACTGCAAGAGCCTCAATCGCGTCGAAAGATGCTGGAGCTTGGCGTGGACCCGCTTGTCATGGGGCCCGCGCAGCTCAACACGTTCGTCAATAGCGAGCGACGCAAATGGGGAGACATCATCAAGACAGCGGGGATCCGCGTCGAATAGGCATTCGGCAACTGGCAGGACAACGCGCTTGCTGCGTTGGTTTCGATTTCATGAAGTGCATTTCAACACCCGTTTTTTTTCAAGCACAGGAGCATCAACGTGAATACAGTCATCAGCGCCCTACAACCCGATGTTGGCAACGCGCCCGCGGAAGGACTCATCACTGACGAAGCCGTGGCGGCAGCCAGGGCCATGATTGGCCTGCAACTGCGTCCCGAGGGGCCTTACCTGCAGGACGCCTCACCCGATACCTTGCGCAACTGGTGCAACGGCATCGGCGACTTGAATCCGCTGTATCGCGATATTGGCTATGCCGCCGGCACGCGATACGGCACGCTGCTGGGCCATCCCATGTTTCCTATGGCGTTCGGCTGGTTGGGTCGCACGCGTTGGGGAC
>JBEBWV010000117.1:0-15528 GCA_040391965.1 Achromobacter deleyi
TTCCACCATCAGCACCGTCACGCCCCACTCTGCACGTGCGTCCAGAATGAACCTGGCCATGTCGTCCGTTTCTTCACGGTTCATGCCTGCCACGGGCTCATCGAGCATCAGAATTTTGGGCTGCATCGCCAACGCGCGTGCAAGCTCCACTCGCTTTTGCAGCCCATAAGACAGGGCTGATACCGGCGCATGCCGGATGTGATCAATCTCAAGAAAATCAATTATTCGTTCTTCAATGTCGGCACGCAGCGCCATTTCTTCACGGCGCGCCCGTCCAAAATAGAACAAGGCATCCAGCACATTAGTGCGCAGATGTGTGTGACGCCCCAGCTTGATGTTGTCCAGCACCGTCATACCGCGAAAGAGCGCAATATTCTGGAAGCTGCGGGCTAAACCCAAGCCCGCCCGATCAGGAGCCGACACACGCGTAATGTCCTTGCCCTGAAAATGAATCTGGCCGGACGCCGGTCGATAAAACCCGGAGATCGTATTGAAGAGCGACGTTTTACCTGCCCCGTTGGGACCGATCACTGTGGTAATTGACCCGGCGTCGACCTGAAAGCCGACATTGGTCAGCGCTTTGATCCCGCCAAAGGCAAGGGTCACCCCGTCCACCGTCAAGATGGGGGATTGCTCGGACTGCTCCACCAGCTGTCTCCTCGCTATTATTATTTTGCGAAGCGTCAATAATCGGCGACGAATCTGGCAAGTCCTGCAAGACAGGCATGATGCAAACGAACCACGCCAGATAAGCGTCGGGAAATCGGTCGTGCAGCCAAGGCAGTCAATCCAGATGAATCCGCGCGAGCAATATTCAGGATTAACGAGCCCAACTTATTCGTGCAGCATAGTGCGGGCGAGTCGTAGAATTGTTTCACCCATCAAACCGAGCAAGCGCTCGGTACAAAACATAGCATCGCAGTTTTTCGATCGACAGCTGGTACTTACCCCATAACGGAGACACTGATGACATCTGCGCCCGCCGCCTACCCAACCCTGTTGCTGGAATATGAAGGTGCCATCGCCACCCTCACGCTACATCGAGCAACCGCCTTGAACGCCATCAATGTTGCTCTGGCACAAGATCTTCAGCAGGCAGCGCAGGCGATCGAGGACAACGCAGAGGTGCGCGTCATCATTCTGCGCGGCGCAGGCAAGGCATTCTGTGCCGGTGGTGATATCAGCATGTTCGAGGGCGACCCGGGTGCCATCCGCAGCACCTTGCTTGAGCTCTTCACGCCGCTTAACGACTTTGTCGCACGCGTTGCGCGCATGAACAAAATCTGGCTCGCCGATGTGCATGGCGTGGCAGCCGGCGCCGGACTGTCGCTGGCTCTGGCCTGCGATCTTGCCATAGCAAAAAGCGATACCCGATTTGTCACCGCCTACCTCAAACTCGGCGCCACGCCAGACGCTGGCATGACGCACGCCCTGTCGCGAATTCTCGGCCCTAAACGCGCGCTTGATCTTCTGCTTCGCCCAGATGCGTTCACGGCCGCAGAAGCATTGACTTGGGGACTCGTCAATCGAGTCACCACCGATGCCGATCATGCTGCGCAAGTTAACGCCTACGCGCAGCTTCTGGCTGCCAATGCGCCTCATGGCATTGCCGCCGCAAAACAACTGCTGCGTCAGGCTGAGCACAGCGCTCTTGAAGCGCAGCTAGCAGAGGAAACCGCCACCTTTATTCGTGTGACACCGAGCCAGGACTTCGCCGAAGGGGTTCGTGCTTTTCGCGAAAAGCGCGCACCCGTTTTCAAAGGCTGCTAGGCGAACACGAGCGCACATTAAAACGGCACCCCTTGGGGTGCCGCTGAAACTGCCACGCGCTTGCAGTGACAATGAACCCCTTACTTCACCGTGATCTTGATCGTGTTGCTCATATCGGGTCCGTACGAGCGATGTGAGCCATCGGCAAATTGCAAGGTCAGCGTATGCGCACCCGGTGCCAGCTTCAATTCGGTTTCCGTCTGGCCCTTGCCGAAATGGATATGCGTGTCATCAGTGGGCACAACCTCCCCTTTTGGAACCGGCTTGCCATCGACGATCAGGTGGTGATGGCCCGTTCCTGCCGCCATATCCCCGGCGGGTTTGACGGTCATTCCTTCCACGCCAAATTTCACTTGCACAGGACTTTGCACCGTGGCGCCGTCCTTGGGTTCAACGAAGAACACCCGATCGGCTGCAACGGCAGCCAGACTCGCACTCAATAGTGCCGCACCCGCCAAACCAGCGAACAGGCGGGAAATCGACTTTGCATGCATCATGGCCTTCTCCAATCGTTAATAGCAGCGGCTTAACGCCGACCAATGCACCGAGAATCCAGTGGGCATTGTCAATGATTGTCGCAGAAGGTCTGACGCTAGGGCACAGCAAAAAGACTACATTTGGCTACCGTCCACCGCCTGCTGCTGCGCGCCGTTGCACTGCTTGCGCCCATCGTCTTGCCACTACCGGAGACGTGGCGCAGGTAGCTGTCGCGGTCACCACGCGCACCGCACGCTCAAGCAATTGAATATCGGCCTCATGCTGGCGTGCCACATGCGGGTCTTCAAAGAAGATAACCCGCTGGCAATGGTGTTCCAGTACAAGTTCGGCAATCTGTGCGTCACCACCCAACGGACCACTCAAATACCGATGTACCCAAGGCTTATCCTGAGGCCAGCCGCGCGACCACGCCAACTCATTCAAGCGTGCACCTGTCGTACCGGTGGCCACACGCCGCTCGAACTGCGAAAGCAGATCAAAGTAGTCACTCGCGAACGAGATCATTTCATCTTTGAGTGCATCGTGAGAGATCATGGCCACGGTCTGGCCCGTGAAATTGAACAAGCGAGCAGCGGCTGCATCCGGCGCAAGTCCTGCGTGAATCCGCTCAACTTCCATCCACTCGATGGCACCAGCAAGGGTCGAAATAAACGGACGGCCATGCGTGATGCACTGGCGCTTGAGTGCCAGGGCTTCCGGAAAAATTGATGATGGATCAACCGGGTCAATGAAATAAATCGCGCCGTCAAAAGGTGCCTGGCCATCGCGCCCTTCCGTCATGCGCGCCACCAACTTCATCAAGCCGCCCTCACGCCCGTATGGATAGCGGATCAACCCGCTATAGCCTTGCAACATGCCTTCACGCACGATGGCATCGTGCGTTCGCCCCACCGTATGCAATTGCACGCCCAACTCTCGAATCGTCGACGAACATGCGCGCAGCCAGCTAAACAGCGCGGCGTCCGGCGTTTCGTGATGCAATCGGTTGGCCGCAAGGCCGAAGCGTAATGGAGGCTGCGTCATGGACATGTTGTCACTCATAAATAGAAGGGCGTTAATTCTCTGTCCATAATACCGTGACGGGCGTGTAGAAAACCGCAATACACCAAGTGAAGAGACCCGCCCTAGGCTGAACTCAAATACAAACGGCCCCATCAAGGGGCCGTCCGTTCACATCTATTTCCCACGAAGCTTAATCAATCGGCCTCGTCGATCCAGGCCATCTGAATCGCTTCAAGAATTTTCTCTCCACAGTGTGCCGGGTCGTCGTTGAACCCAGGCAAGGCCAGGACCCAGTCTCGCAATTGCGTGAATCGAACCGTTTTCGGATCTTCATCAGGATGCGCATCGACCAGCGCCGCCGCTACGTCATAAGTGTCTACCCACTTCATCAATGCTCCTCCTTCGCGTGATTGATCGTGTACTTCGGAATCTCGACCGTCAGATCGGCATCCGCCACCAGAGCCTGGCACGACAAACGCGACGCCGGCGTCAGGCCCCAGGCCTTATCCAACAAATCTTCTTCGTCATCGGTCGCATCTTCCAACGACGAATAGCCTTGTTTGATCACGACGTGACAGGTCGTGCACGCGCACGACAACTCACACGCGTGTTCGATATCAATGTGATTGTCCAGCAGTACGCGGCAAATCGACACGCCCTTGGGTGCATCTTCGATTACTGCGCCTTTAGGGCAATAGTCGGGATGAGGTAATACAGTCAGTTTCGGCATAACGTCTCGTCAGGCGATTTCGTCAAGTTTTCGGCCAGCCAACGCCGCTCGGATACTGCGATCCATGCGGCGAGCGGCAAAGTCTTCAGTAGCGTCAGATAGTGCCTGCACGGCGGTCTTCACGGCGTCAGCATCAGACAGATCTTGCGCAGCGACTGCCGCCAACAAACGCTCCTCAATCAGCTCATGTTCTGCCGCATCCAACAAATCTGCGTCGGCAGCCAATGCCGCCTTCACCGACTCCACCAACTGACGCGCCTCTACCTGCTGTTCACGAAGCATGCGAGCCAGGGCGTCGTTGTCGGCTTGAGCCACGCTATCTGCCAGCATTTTGGATATTTCGTCGTCTGACAAACCATAGGAGGGTTTGACTGATACCGCGGCTTCAACACCTTTGCTTTGCTCTCGTGCCGTCACACTCAACAGGCCATCCGCGTCCACTTGGAACGTGACCCGAATGCGAGCGGCACCAGCAACCATGGGCGGAATGCCGCGCAGTTCAAATCGAGCCAGCGAACGGGAGTCAGCCACCAGATCACGCTCGCCCTGCACCACATGGATGCTCATGGCCGTCTGACCATCCTTGAACGTCGTGAACTCTTGGGCACGAGCCACGGGAATAGTGCTGTTGCGCGGAATAATCCGTTCAACCAGACCACCCATGGTTTCCAGGCCGAGCGACAAAGGGATCACGTCCAGCAGCAGCCAATCTTCGCCCGGCGCACGATTGCCCGCCAGCAAATTGGCCTGCAATGCCGCACCCAGTGCCACGACTTGGTCTGGATCCAGATCAATCAGGGGTTCGGTACCGAACAACGCGCCCACGGCGCGCCGTATCACGGGCATACGCGTGGCACCACCCACCAGGACCACACCCTTCACATCAGCAGACGTGAATGCGGCATCTTGCAAGGCGCGTTTGGCACACTCAAGACTGCGCTGCACCAAGGGCTGCGCCAACGTCTCGAATTGTTCACGAGTTAATGTCAGGTTCAACACACGACCATCTTGCAGTGTCAGTGTCAATGGCGCTTGCTCTGCCGTGGACAAGGCCTCACGCGCTGCGCGAGCCGCCATCAACAAGCCTCGGTGATCAGACGCGGAAACCACACCGGCCGGCAAGGTAGCCACCGCGTAATCCGCGATCAAGGCATCGAAGTCATCACCACCCAGCGCGGTATCGCCGCCCGTGGAAATCACTTCAAAAACGCCCTTGCTCAAACGGAGAATAGAAATATCGAAAGTGCCGCCGCCCAAGTCATAGACGGCATACACGCCCTCTGCCGCATGATCCAGGCCGTAAGCAATTGCGGCCGCAGTGGGTTCATTCAACAGGCGCAGGACATTCAAGCCAGCCAGACGGGCCGCGTCGCGAGTCGCTTGACGCTGCGCGTCATCAAAGTAGGCGGGAACGGTGATCACCGCACCTACCAGATCGTCGCCCAGCACATCTTCAGCGCGCTGACGCAGCACTGCCAGAATTTGTGCAGACACTTCAACTGGGCTCAAGTCACCCTGCACCGTGCGAATACGCACCATGCCAGGCGCTTCAACGAACTCGTAAGGCGCGCGGGTCGCGCGTGCCTCTTCAAGCGAACGCCCCATAAAGCGCTTGACCGACACCACCGTATTGAGCGGATCAACGGCCTGTTGCGCCAGCGGCTCACGTCCTGTGGTCACTCGGCCATCAGGGAAATAACGCACCGCCGAGGGCAACAGGGCTTGGCCCTGCGCATCGGGCAAAACTTCAGCCACACTGCTACGCACTGCGGCAACTAGAGAATTGGTCGTGCCAAGGTCAATACCCACCGCCAGCTTACGCTGGTGCGGCGCGGGTGATTCACCGGGCTCGGAAATCTGCAATAAGGCCATGGTTGTGCTTCTGGTCTAAGAGCTTGGGGAATAAGAAGGCGACGTGAGGGAATCGTGCAGGCCCCTCGGATCGTCACTATCCAGCGGGATGGGCATGAGCCAGCTCTTGGGCCAGCTTCTCAACGAACATCCATTCGCGCACCTTGACGCCTGCCTTCGAATAATCGCGACGCGTATCCAGCAAATCGGCCAAAGTGGCTCGCATCTGCTGGCGAGCGTCATTGAGTTCAGCCCGCAAGGCGATCAAAACGGACGGATCGTGGCGCGCGTCATCCAGCATCTCGCGCCACTCCATCTGCTGCATGAGGAAGGCCGAGTCCATCGAGGTATTGGTCTCAGTTTGCAGATCCACGCCCGCTTGTTCACACAGATAACCTGCGCGCAAGAGTGGGTCTCGCAACTGCCGATAAGCTTCGTTGGCTCGCGCAGCCCATTGCATGGCAACGCGGCGCTCAGCAGGAGAGGCAGTGGCAAAGCGGTCAGGGTGAACCTGAGACGCTACCGCACGCCACGCCTGTTCAAGCGCACCTGCGTCAATGTCGAATCGTGCAGGTAAGCCAAAAAGGCTGAAGTGGTCGTCTCCAGCCAAGACTTACACCGTGAACGACTCGCCGCAGCCGCAGGTCGCCTTTTCGTTAGGGTTGCGAAACTTGAAACCTTCGTTCAGGCCTTCGCGGGCATAGTCCAGCTCGGTGCCTTCCAGATAGGACAAGCTCTTCGGGTCGATGAAGACCTTCACGCCAAAGCTCTCAAACACGACGTCTTCGGGCGCAACATCATCCACATACTCAAGCTTGTAAGCCATACCGGAGCAGCCTGTGGTGCGAACACCGAGCCGCAAGCCAATACCCTTTCCGCGCTTCTGCAGATAGCGGCCGATATGGGTCGCGGCCTGTTGGGTCAGGGTAACGGCCATATCAAACCGCCACAGCTTCGGCCGTAGCCGTGTGCTTTTCTTTGTAGTCCTTGACCGCCGCTTTGATAGCGTCTTCGGCCAAGATCGAACAGTGTATCTTGACAGGCGGCAAAGCCAATTCCTCAGCGATTTGCGTATTGCGAATGCTCATGGCTTCGTCCAGCGTCTTGCCCTTGACCCATTCCGTCACCAGCGAGCTGGATGCAATGGCCGAGCCGCAACCGTAGGTCTTGAACCGTGCGTCTTCAATAACGCCGGATTCGTTGACTTTGATCTGCAACTTCATCACATCGCCACAGGCCGGCGCGCCGACCATACCCGTACCCACGGAGTCATCCGACTTATCGAACGAGCCCACGTTACGGGGGTTTTCGTAGTGATCTAGAACTTTAGAGCTGTAAGACATAATATTTCTCCACTAATCATTGGGCGCTGGCGTTTAGTGCGCAGCCCACTGCACTGAGTTCAGGTCAACGCCTTCTTTGGCCATTTCCCAAAGCGGCGACATATCGCGCAGCTTGCCTACGCGGCTCTTGAGCAGTTCGATCGCGAAATCCACTTCCTTTTCGGTCGTGAAGCGCCCAAGGGTGAAACGAATGGAGCTATGCGCCAATTCGTCGTTGCGGCCCAGGGCACGCAATACGTAGGAAGGTTCAAGGCTGGCGGACGTGCAAGCTGAACCGCTGGACACTGCCAATTCTTTAATTGCCATGATCAGCGACTCGCCTTCAACGTAGTTAAAGCTCACGTTGAGGTTATGCGGCACGCGCTGATCCATGTCGCCATTCAAATAAACTTCTTCGATTTGCGACAAGCCGGCCCAAAGACGATCACGCAACATACGGATGCGCTCGTTTTCCGTGCCCATTTCTTCACGAGCCAGACGGAACGCTTCACCCATACCCACGATTTGGTGGGTTGCCAGCGTGCCCGAGCGGAAACCACGCTCATGACCACCGCCGTGCATTTGCGCTTCGATACGGATACGCGGCTTGCGGCGCACGTACAGCGCGCCAATGCCCTTCGGACCGTAAGTCTTGTGAGCTGAGAAGGCCATCAGATCAACCTTCAGCTTTTGCAGATCGATTTCCACCTTGCCCGTCGCTTGCGCGGCGTCAACGTGGAAAATAATATTCTTTGCGCGGCAGATTTCGCCAATGGCCTCAATGTCTTGAATGACGCCAATTTCGTTATTCACCATCATGACCGACACCAGGACGGTATCCGGACGCAGCGCAGCTTTAAAAACCTCAAGATCGATCAGGCCGTTGTCCATGACATTGAGGTAAGTGACCTCAAAGCCCTGGCGCTCCAACTCTCGACAGGTGTCCAGCACAGCCTTGTGCTCAGTCTTGACAGTAATGATGTGCTTGCCACGCTCAGCGTAGAAATTTGCAGCACCCTTGATCGCCAGGTTGTCCGACTCAGTGGCACCGGAGGTCCATACGATTTCGCGCGGGTCAGCATTCACCAGCTTGGCGACTTCTGCACGTGCCTTCTCGACAGCGTCTTCTGCATCCCAGCCAAACGCATGGCTGCGTGACGCCGGATTGCCGAAATTCTCATACAGCCAAGGCACCATTTGCTCAACAACACGCGGGTCTACGGGCGTGGTTGCCGAATAATCCAGATAAATTGGACGGGTGGTCATTTATACAGCTCCTGATGCTTCTATACGGTGGCGTTTGCGGCAACGACCGTGGTCGGGGCATTCGCGGCAGTAGCGCCGGAACCCACTCGATTCACTCGCACGGCGGTGCAGGCTTGCGCCTGATTGTTGGCTTCCTGCAATTGGCGAACACGCTGCTGATCAACCAGATCTTGCAACGACACCGAATCCAGGTAGTCGACCATTTTGCGGTTTAACGTGGCCCAAAGTTCGTGCGTCATGCACTTACCGGACTTGCCATCGTTACCACTGGTGCAATCACGCTTGCCGCCACAGCTAGTGGCATCCAGAGGCTCATCGACTGCGAAAATAATGTCGGCGACAGTCACGTTGCGCGCAAGACGCGCAAGCGAGTACCCGCCGCCCGGCCCGCGTACGCTGTCCACGAGTTCGTGGCGGCGCAACTTGCCGAACAACTGTTCCAAATACGAAAGCGAAATATTCTGACGCTGGCTGATGGCCGCGAGAGTGACCGGACCGCTATGCTGCCGCATAGCCAGGTCGATCATGGCCGTCACGGCGAAACGCCCTTTGGTAGTTAGCCGCATGGTAGGTTCCCTGTGAATCAGGCGATGAGCATCCGACAATCAGACGACCAATACCCGAGTAATTGGGTCAAGTATAACAAATTCCCGACTAATTTGGTATGGCATTGCCAAGAAAAAACCGCGCATCTGCGCGGTTTTTCTAACTACCCAAAAGCAAAGCTTACGCCGCCGAAGCGACCCACTTACCCCAACCTGAATCAGGCTGCCTGGTATTGGGTAGCGCGCTTGCGAACCAGCTCGAGCACACCTTGGCAGGAGTCCTCAAGATAGTCTAAAACCTTACCGAACCCATCAGCACCGCCGTAGTATGGATCGGGCACAGTGGCCTCCTCGAACTCATTGGCAAAGCGCATTAATAGCATGAGCTTATGCTGATAGATCTTGGGACATTGCTGCTGCATCGCAGACAGATTATCCCAGTCCATGGCCAGAATCAGATCAAATTCGCGGTAGTCTTCCGCGGTGACCTGACGGGCCTCACAGTGATTGATCTCGTAGCCGCGCTTGCGTGCCGCAGCCTGCGCCCGGGCATCAGGCGCCTCGCCGATGTGAAATGCGTGCGTACCAGCAGAATCAATGCGCACGACGTCACCTAACCCGGCGTCATTCACCAAACGGCGAAACACGCCCTCTGCGCTCGGCGAGCGACAGATATTGCCCATGCAAACGAAAAGTACCTTGGTCATCATGGAAGCAAGTGTGAGGGAAAACCCGGAATATGGCAAGCTTTTTTTGTGCTTGCACAATTACACGAGCGTCGACCAATAAACACACAAATATCAATAATATCAACAACTTAAAAGTAATATTTGCGTCAAAAAAATAGAGACAGACTCACAAATTTGACCACGCACGTCGGACAGCTTCGCCGCACAGCAACAAAGCATATATTCAGCTTAACGTCAGCGTTAAGTAACATTTCGCACCCAATCGAATGACGTCAAACCACCGCTAAACGGTTGGACCAAGCAGTACGCGCTGCTTTAGTGCCGTCAGCGAATCGCGCGCCGCAGCCGCCTGCTCGAACTCCAGATTGCGCGCATGATCCATCATCAGTTTTTCCAAACGCTTAAATTCGCGCGCCAACGCCTTTTCGTCCTTGAGCAACTCGGCAGGTATGGCTTCTTCCAACGTGTCGTGATGAACGGGGGCAAGGACGCCATCGATCATCTCGCGAACGGCCTTCTGTACACCACGCGCCGTAATGCCGTTATCGATGTTGAATTGTTCCTGTTTCGCGCGGCGCCGTGCGGTTTCATCCATGGCGCGCTTCATCGAATCCGTGATCCGATCCGCATACAGAATGGCGTGCCCATTGAGGTTTCGTGCCGCGCGACCAATCGTTTGGATCAAACTGCGCTCGGAACGCAAGAACCCTTCCTTGTCCGCATCCAGAATGGCGACAAGTGAAACCTCAGGAATATCCAGACCCTCGCGCAGCAAGTTGATGCCCACCAGCACATCAAAAACACCCAATCGCAGGTCGCGAATGATCTCGACGCGCTCCACAGTATCGATATCTGAGTGCAAATAGCGGACCCGTACGCCATGCTCAGTGAGGTAATCCGTCAAATCCTCAGACATACGTTTGGTCAACGTAGTGACCAACACGCGCTCGCCTACGGTCACACGGCTGTGAATTTGCCCAAGCAAGTCATCTACTTGCGTGCGTGCGGGCCGCACTTCAACCAGAGGGTCCACAAGCCCGGTGGGCCGCACAACCTGCTCCACGACATTGTCCGTGTGCTCATTTTCATAAGCGGCAGGCGTTGCCGACACAAATACACACTGACGCATCCGGGCCTCGAACTCTTCGAGCTTGAGCGGGCGGTTATCCAATGCGGAAGGCATGCGGAAGCCGTACTGCACCAGCGTTTCCTTGCGCGATCTGTCACCGCGGTACATGCCGCTCAACTGACCGATGGTGACATGGCTCTCGTCGATAAACATGAGCGCATCTGCCGGCAGGTAGTCAATTAGCGTGGGCGGAGGCTCGCCTGGTGCCGCACCGGACAGGTGCCGTGAGTAATTCTCGATACCTTTGCAAAAACCCAGCTCTTGCAGCATTTCCAAGTCGAAGCGGGTACGTTGCTCAAGCCGTTGCGCTTCGACAAGCTGACCTTCGCTGATGTAATACTTGAGCCGGTCCCGCAACTCTTCCTTGATTGTCTCAATGGCGCGCAAGACCGTTTCTCGCGGCGTGACATAGTGAGAGCCAGGGTAGACCGTGAAGCGTGGCAGCTTCTGCCGGACACGCCCCGTCAGGGGATCAAATAGCTCAAGCCCCTCTACCTCATCATCAAAAAGCGTCAGACGAACGGCCAATTCCGGGCTTTCTGCCGGGAAAATGTCGATCGTTTCGCCGCGGACACGAAAAGCGCCGCGGGTGAACTCTGAGTCATTGCGTGTGTACTGCATTGCCACCAACCGCGCCAGGATTTCGCGCCGTGCGATACGGTCGCCCACCCGCAACACAAGCACCATGGCGTGATAATCGCCCGGGTTACCAATACCGTAGATACAAGACACCGTGCCCACGATAATCGTGTCACGACGCTCCAGCAGACTTTTCGTCGCTGACAGACGCATTTGTTCAATATGTTCATTGATGGACGAATCCTTTTCAATGAACAAGTCGCGTGTAGGGACGTAGGCTTCGGGCTGGTAGTAGTCGTAGTACGACACGAAATACTCGACAGCATTCTTCGGAAAAAAATCTCGCATTTCAGCGTAAAGCTGCGCTGCCAATGTCTTGTTGGGCGCCAATACCAGTGCGGGACGCCCCAGCCTGGCGATCACATTCGCCATGGTGAACGTCTTCCCAGAACCGGTCACCCCCAGCAAAGTCTGGAACATAAGGCCGTCTGAGATACCTTGCGCCAACGCGTCGATCGCAGCCGGCTGATCGCCCGCCGGAGGATACGGCTGGTACAGGTGGAACGGGCTGTCGGGAAAATCGACGTATCCAGGATCTGTCATGCTAGACTTGTTCAGGGTAAACCCCCCATTATCCACAGCACTAGCTAGTGCGTCCACACATCCTCATTTGACAGCCATGAGCACCCTTTTCGATTCCGTCGAGCTCGCCCCGCGCGACCCCATTCTTGGCCTGAACGAACAATACAATGCTGACACCCGCCCGGGTAAAGTGAATTTGGGCGTGGGCGTCTATTATGACGACCAGGGACGCATCCCCCTGCTCGGCGCAGTACGTAAAGCCGAAGTTGCCCGCATCGAGGCTGCCGCTGCCCGCGGCTACCTGCCAATCGAAGGCATTGCCGGCTACAACAAGGGTGCGCAAGCGCTTTTGCTGGGCCCGGACTCGCCATTGGTGACAGCGGGCCGCGTGCTGACCACCCAGGCACTGGGCGGCACTGGCGCCCTCAAGATCGGTGCTGACTTCCTGCGTCAACTGCTGCCGCAGTCGAAAGTCCTGATTAGCGACCCGAGCTGGGAAAATCACCGCGCCCTATTCGAGCGTGCCGGTTTTGAAGTCGGCACTTATACCTACTACGACGCCTCGACACGCGGCCTGAATTTCGAAGGCATGCTTGCTGACTTGAAGGCAGCACCAGCCAAGACAGTCGTTGTGCTGCACGCTTGCTGCCACAACCCGACCGGCGTCGACGCAACGCCCGACCAGTGGAAGCAAATTGCTGCCGTGGTCAAAGAACGCAACCTGGTTCCCTTCCTCGACATCGCCTACCAAGGCTTCGGCGACGGCCTCAAAGAAGACGCGGCTGTCGTGCGTCTGTTTGCTGACCTAGACCAAACGATGTTCATCAGCTCGTCGTTCTCCAAGTCGTTCTCGCTATACGGCGAACGTGTTGGTGCCCTGACGGTTGTTGTAGGCGACAAAGAAGAAGCCCCCCGCGTTCTGAGCCAGCTCAAGCGCGTGATTCGCACGAACTACTCCAATCCTCCTACCCATGGTGGAACACTGGTATCGACCGTGCTGAATACGCCTGAGCTGTTTGCAATGTGGGAAACCGAGTTGGCCGGCATGCGTGACCGCATCCGCCTGATGCGTAAGCAATTGGTCGAGAAGATCAAGGAACACGGTGCCACACAAGACTTCAGTTTCGTGATCCAACAGCGCGGCATGTTCTCCTACTCGGGCCTGAACTCGGCTCAAGTGGATCGCCTGCGTGAAGAACATGGCGTGTATGCGGTCTCCAGTGGCCGCATCTGCGTGGCAGCGCTCAACAGCGGCAATATCGACGTTGTTGCCAAGGGCATTGCCGCAGTGCTGTAAATCTTGACAGCGACGTGCTTGGCCAATGCTGGCGAGCATGTCGTGCATGGCACCACGCAAACTTGGCAATCCGACAAACGATTGCCAAACTGAAATACCCGCTTTGAACTGCACCCCAACCGTTGGACACCTGTCCAATGTTTGGGGTGTTTTGTTTGAACCGCTGCGGTTTTTTGGTATCCAGATGGCAAAACCATCAAATCTGGAGCCCCACTTTGCAATCTATACTGCGTTCTCACCCCATTACTTGCTTTTTTGCACTGTGTCCCCCAGAATTGATGCTGTATATATGTACAGTCCGCTAGCAGCGGATCATCACTATGGCCACCAAACTTACGGACCGCCAGCAGCAAATTCTGGATCTCATCCGGCAAACCGTCGTGCGCACAGGCTTTCCGCCAACTCGCGCCGAAATTGCTCATGCATTAGGCTTCCGGTCGCCTAATGCTGCGGAAGATCACCTGAAGGCGTTAGCGCGCAAAGGCGCTATTGAACTCACGGCGGGAGCTTCTCGTGGCATCCGCCTGAAAGACGTCGTTCAAGCAGAAGCACAGAGTTTGCTCCCCCCTGCCCTGGCTCATCTATTGCTGCCATTAGTTGGGCGTGTAGCAGCAGGCAGCCCTATGCTTGCCGCCGAACACGTTGAACGTGAAGTCGGTGTTGACCCCAGCCTCTTTTCACAAGTACCCGACTATCTGTTGAAAGTGCGGGGCATGAGCATGCGCGATGCCGGCATTTTCGAGGGTGATCTGCTCGCCGTCAAAAAGGCATCTGAAGCGCGTAATGGTCAAATTGTGGTCGCTCGCCTGGGCGATGACGTCACGGTCAAGCGGCTACAGTATCTCGATGGCCGCATTGAGTTGCAACCCGAAAATCCTGATTTCAAGACCATCATCGTAGAAGACGGCCAAGACTTCTTCCTTGAAGGTATTGCTGTTGGCCTCATTCGCACCCAAGCGCTGCACTGAGCTCAAACGCATAAAGACAAACGCCCCGCATTTTCATGCGGGGCGTTTGTCTTTTCAGGTATGCCGTGACGGAATCACGATATACCCTGCCTACTTGATACTTAGTGCTTCAAGACGGGGTCTTTAGGGCCCGACTCAGTAGGCTTAGCTACCAGTGGGTCCTTTGTGGCCTCTTCTTCAGCCAAGGGTTCCGGCATACGCTCCAGCGCCAACTCAAGCACCTTGTCGATCCAGCGTACTGGCACGATTTCGAGGTGGTTCTTAACGCTATCCGGAATTTCAGCCAAGTCTTTGACGTTCTCTTCCGGAATCAAGACGGTCTTGATTCCCCCACGATGTGCGGCCAACAGCTTTTCTTTCAAGCCACCAATCGGAAGCACCTCGCCGCGCAGTGTGATCTCGCCTGTCATGGCGACGTCAGCACGAACCGGAATGCGTGACAGCGCCGAAACCATGGCGGTCGTGATCGCGATACCTGCGGATGGACCATCCTTGGGTGTCGCGCCTTCCGGCACGTGAACGTGCATGTCATGCTTCTCGAACACGCTGTCGGCAAACCCCAGACGGCGAGCGCGCGAGCGTACGACGGTGCGAGCTGCTTCGACCGATTCCTTCATGACATCGCCCAACGAGCCCGTGCGTTGAATCACGCCCTTGCCCGGCATATCTGCCACTTCGATCGTGAGCAAATCACCTCCGACTTCCGTCCAGGCCAGACCAGTCACTTGACCAATCTGGTTATCCTTTTCGGCCATACCGAAGGAATATCGACGTACACCCAAGTAATCGCTCAGGTTGTCGCCCGTGACGTGAATCGTCTGGGCCTCAGCGGCCTTGGCTGCTGCCGTCTTACCCTCGGCCTTGGCTTTGTCTGCATCGATCAACAATTTCTTGACGACCTTACGGCAAATTTTGCCAACTTCACGTTCCAGCGCACGGACACCCGCTTCGCGAGTGTAATAACGCACGATGTCGCGCAAGGCAGAGTCATCAATCGTGAGCTCGCTGTCCTTTACACCGTTGTTCTTCAACAGCTTAGGCAGCAGATGATCTCGGCCGATGTGAATTTTCTCGTCTTCGGTGTAACCCGACAGACGAATGACTTCCATACGGTCTAACAAGGCCGGCGGGATGTTCAGCGTGTTGCTCGTTGCCACAAACATGACATCGGACAGGTCGTAATCCACTTCGATATAGTGGTCCTGGAACGTGTGATTCTGCTCCGGGTCCAGCACTTCGAGCAGGGCCGACGAGGGATCGCCACGGAAATCCATGCCCAGCTTGTCGATTTCATCAAGCA
>JBEBWV010000118.1:0-14649 GCA_040391965.1 Achromobacter deleyi
TTCTTGAAAGAATAGGAAAAAGCAGCGACAAAGCGTCAATTTTGCCACGTTCCGCCAAACCTGCTGTTTCAGCCCCTCACGCACAGGTTCCAAAAGTGGCTCTACACTAGCGTCCATCATGGATATCCCACCCTTATTGTTGGCGAGAGCGCAGTTCATCGCCAGCCTGAGCTTCTTGGCGTTATTCCTGGCCGTAGCCCTTGCGCTGGCTTGGGTTCTGCTGTTTTTCAAAGTACGTGCCCGAATGTCGGGCCATCTTGGTTGGACAGCTGCGTATCGGTTCTGGGTTCGCATCTTTGCCCTGGCGTTCGTCCTCACGCTGGCTGCCAGCGTGCCCGTGCTGATTCAATTAGGCAGTCTTTGGGCGGGCCTGATGGACAAGATAGGCAATGTAGCCGGACCACTTATCGGTTACGGCATCTTGTCCGTGTTCATCCTCAAGTCATGCTTTCTGGGCGTCATGCTGTTCGGACAACGCCGGGTGTCCGATGCCGCCCATACCTTTGCCGTATTCATGGTTGCCATCGGGCAATTGGTGGCGGTGTTCTGGGTGCTGGCCTTGCAATCCTGGATGCAGACGCCTGATGGCGCGCTTCTGGTTGATGGTCGTTATGAGGTCTACGACTGGATGGCGGTCGTGTTCAACCCTTCGTTGGGATGGCGTTTGGGCGTAGTGGCCGTCGGAGCCGCGCTCGCCGTGGCGTTCTTGATGCTTGGGGTGGCGGCAGTGCAAGCGTTGCGGCGTCCGCTGGATGACGGCGAACGCTGCTCATTCAAAACGGCCCTGGTAATGGCGCTCCTGGCTACCGTATTGCAAGTGCCCGTTGCGGCCGGTGCGGGCAAAGTCATTGTGCAGTATCAACCGGCCAAAGCGGCCGCTGCCGCGGGTTACTGGGAAAGTGGAACCTCACCCGCGTTTGTGGTGCTTGGTTGGCCCGACGCAAAATCACGCTCGAACATGATGGACATCACGGTTTCCAACGCGGGTGGCCGTTGGTTGCATCGCAATGAAGACGGCACCTATCAGGGACTCGATAAATACTCGGGAATGATGCCACCCGTGGCCCTCACGTTTTGGTCATTGCGGGTGGCCATCGGATTGGGTGGCCTGATGCTCGGGGTGGCATGGGTGACTTTTTTCTGGACCTGGCGACGGGGCTTAGAACCGGCGACCTTGCCCAAATGGTGGTTGCGCGTCATCAGCATGATGATGTTCGCTGGCGGTGTGGCGGTTGTGGCCGGGTGGTGGGTGTCCATCATAGGGCTGCAACCTTATGCCGTGAACGGCACTGTCACGCAAACGGAAATTCTGGGACCCGTTAGTGGTGCCACCCTGCTTTACGGGTTGCTTGGGTATATCGCGCTGTACGGGGTGCTGCTTGCGGCATTTGTTGGCATGCTTTTTCATGCGGCGCGCTATGGCGTGGTGCCGGTACGCAAACTGGCAGGAGGCTCCTCATGATTGCCATGTTGGCAGCCTCACAAGGGCTAAACCCCGATGATCCGTCTTTCTGGATGCCGCTGGCCTTTATGGGCCTGCTGTTTGTCGTGATTGCGGCAGGCATCGTCCTCGACGGCTTTGACTTGGGCGTTGGCATTTTGCTGCAGTTGGCGCCGGTCGAAGAGCGTGGTCGCATGATGGCATTGCTCAGTCCGTGGCGTGATGCCAATGAATTCTGGCTGTTGTTGGGAATGGGGCTCTTCGCCTCGGCATTTCCCTTTGCCTGGGGTGTGGTGCTGGGCAAGCTGTATGGGCCGCTTGCGGTCATGACCATCGGCATTGTGCTGCGCAGTGTCTCCTTCGAATTTCGCATTCGCGCCCGCAATGAGCGCAAGCCCCGCTGGATATTCGCTTTTTGGGCAGGCTCCTTGATCACCGCATTCGGACAAGGCATGATTCTCGGCCGCATCGCCACGGGCTATCAATCTGATGCGGGCTACGGTTGGTTCGCGGTATTTGTTGGCCTGTGCGCCGTGTCGGCTTATATGCTGCTTGGCGCGGCGTGGCTGACGATGCGGGTGGAAGGCGATTTGCAAAGGCGTGCCGCCAACTGGGCGCGCCACGCCATCCGCTGGACCGCGGTGGGTATGGTGGCCATTGCCGTGACCCTTGGGCTGGCCAATGCCGGTATTTTCTATAAGTGGAGCAATATCGCGCACCTGAGTCTGGCGGCTAGCGTCTGGGTAGTAATGCTGCTGTGCTTTGTGGTGGCTGAAATGGTGCTGGCCCGCTTGCCGGGCAAGGCGGATCGCATCAGTTGGCTGCCCTTTGTGCTGTGTGTAGCCTTATTCCTGCTGATGCTAAGCGGCCTGGCCTACAGTCTCTTTCCGTACTTGATTCTGGACGACATGACGCTCTGGGACGGCGCCGGAGCCCTGGGCTCCATGAGACTGGTGCTCGCAGGTGCTGTGGTCGGTGTGCCGGTTGTCCTGGTCTTCAATATTCTGGCTTATCGTTCGGTGTTTGGCCGGGAGCGGGCAGTCATGCCGCTTCTGCCACCACCTTCTGTCTGAATCTGAAGGAACGGCGTACCGGCACGTTCTCAATAAGGGCCCTTGCACAACGCTGTGCAAGGGCCCTTGTTTATGTATGGCGGCGCGCAGGCCGACTGGCCGCAGATTTGTGCAGTCTCAGGCGGCCAATGGCAGTCTGACCCGCACACATAAGCCACCCGATGGCGCGTTGAGAAGCTCCAGAGATCCACCATGCGCTCGGGCAATGGCCTCTGCCAAGGCCAGGCCAAGCCCTACGCTGCCTGTGCGAGTGCGGGCGTCGTCCAGGCGGGCGAAGGGGCGCAAAGCCTCTACGCGGCGTTCTGGTGCTATGCCGGGACCGTGGTCACTGACATCGAGGACGGCTTGCCCGTCTTCCTTGTGCACGCTCACCTCGACGGGGGGGGCTGCGTGGTTCAGTGCATTGCCAATCAAGTTGTCCAGCAAGCGTCCCAAGGCGACGGCGTCTCCGTTGACGACGAGTGTATGGTCTTCGGGGGCGTCCAAGGTGATGGGGCTGCCCGCCTCCTGCCAGGCGGTGACACGTTCAGTCAGCCAGTCGGGCAATGTCATGGGGGCATATCGGTAGGCAGTAGGGTCTGTGCCACGAACAAAGCCGATGAATTGATCCACCATGTGCTGCATGTCTTGCAGATCTTTGCGCAGGCCTTCTTTTAGCTTGGAGTCGTCGGCCATTTCAATGCGTAGCCACATACGCGAGAGCGGCCCTTTCAAGTCATGAGGCAGGCCAGAGAGCAGGGTGCGTCGCACCGAATCGGATTCGGACAAGGCATCGAGCATGGCGTTAAAACGCTGTCCCAGTACCCGTGTTTCGTGCGGCCCGGAAGGTTCTACCCGTTGGGGTTGACCTGCAGCCAGTTGATCGGCGGCTTCGGCGAGTCGGGTAATGGGGCGGGTAATGTGCCAGGAGAAACCGACGGCAATCAGCAAGAGCATGCCCAAGCCCCCTAGCCAGGCCGCGATGAATGGCATGGCTACGGGAGGGTCCAGCCGTTCCAGAGGAATGACCAGCCACTCACGCAAACGGGGTACGTCTTCGCTGGCCGAGTTGGGAGCCAACGAAATGAAGATTTCCGGGGTGGGGCCACGGGACAACGCGACCCGGGTACCGTCATTCAGGCGTTCATTGAGTTGCTGCACCAGCGCGCGCAGATCACGACGAAAATCGTCATTCTCCGGAGGCACACGGCGATTATGTTCCGCATGGCGTTCTTCCATGCTCTGGGCATGCGGTGCTGGCGGTGGTTCACCATCTTGCGGGTCATCACGCGGCGGTGGTGGTGGCGGTGGGCGCGGCGCAGGGGCCGGGCGACGGTTGCCAAAGCGTTGCAAGCGCGCTTCGGCTGGCAGCACCCGAGACCAGAGTCGCCACTGATTCTGCGAGGCATTGCGCACGAAGTCCGCCCGCTCTTCGGCCGGCACTTGCGAGACGGCCGCGCGCAATGTGCGAATGGTGGTGACGATGTAGCCAATGGCGACGTCTTCCATGAACTTCTGGCGGAAGTAGGAAACCGTGACCAACGTGGCCGCCTGCGTCAGCAGCACTGAACCCAGGATCAGCAAAATCAGCCGCACGCGCAGCGAGCGCGGCAATAAGGAGCGTGCAGAAAACCGCATCAGGGAGAGAACCGGTAGCCAATGCCCCAGACAGTTTGAATCCAGCGCGGTTGACGGGGGTCGTCTTCAATGGCGCGGCGTAGCCGGAGAATGGCAATGTCGATGGCACGGTCGTTACGTTCGCCCCCATCATCGTCCCGGGCAAGGGCCAACAGACGTTCGCGCGATAGCGGTTTGCCCGCGTTGCGAACCAGTGCTTCGAGCAGATTGATTTCACCGCCCGTCAGTTTCACGGTCGTGCCTTCGCGAGACAGCTGACGCGTGGCAGGGTCAAACAAAAACGGACCAAAGCTGACGGGAGCGTCTTTGGTGAGTGCCGAGGGGCCACGCTTGCGGCGCAACACGGCTTCAATGCGGGCCAACAATTCGCGGGGGTCAAAAGGTTTGCCAACGTAATCGTCAGCGCCCGCTTCCAAGCCAATGATTCGGTCTACCGCCTCGTCTCGGGCGGTGAGCAATATGACGGGTATGTCTTCGCCTTGTTCGCGCAGACGGCGGCAAGCATCGGCACCGTCGCCACCAGGAAGCATACGATCCAGGACGAGCAAATCGGGTGCGTATCGAGTGATGCGTGCCGCCAGATCGCTGGCGTCAGGCGCAAGCAACGTGTCGTATCCGTGGCGATTCAGGTAGTCGGCCAGCAGTTGACGCAACGCTGCGTCATCGTCGACGACCAATAATTTAGTGTGAGGGGTGTCCATGATTGCCATATTGAAACGGTCCGCGCTGGACAGCAAGAGGGGGGAAATCAACTGAAATATACATGTTGATGGGAATTTCGCCGACGTTTCGGGGGATTTGCTGAAAATTTGAGCAAAACCGGGTGCCCCCATTGCGTTTCACATCAGGCCCTAGAATATGCAACTATCTCGCTGCCTCTGGTTCCGTTCACTTAAGAACGCTTACATAAATAGGGGGCAGTGTCTTTACACTGTTTCGTTATGGTCGCCTTTGCTGTCAGGCGCAAACGGTTTGACCGCTTAATGCTGGCAACAGGCCTGGCCTGTTTTTTACCTCTGGCTGCTTGCGGTGACTCCGAAGCGTCCCCTCTAGATTCTCCTTCCGCTGCGGGCACTGCCCCCGCAATGCGTGTTGCCGCGCGCGGTCTGTCTGCACTCTCGCCAGTACAGACACACGCTGTTCAGCCTGCGGCTGATTTCTCGGGGCGTGCCGTGCCGCTGGATCCGGACCCCTGCGACTTGACGCTGGTTGACCCCACTCTGGATAACCGGGTCGCCGATGACAGTACTGCCGTGCCGCCGTTGGCGCAGGCACCTTCGGCACCGGTAGACGATTGGATTCCTGGCACCGGGGCTGGCCTGACGGGTGACGGGACACCCGCGCCACTTGGCTGCCAGCCACGCAGCACCGCAACGGACTCGCCATCGTCCGACTACGCGCTTGATCTTGAGCGCCGCGATATGTCGCATATTCCCGTTGTGATCATCTCCGGGGTGTCACGAACGCCTCGGCCCTGGTTTTCATCAGTCGGCGTCCAGGGCGGCGTTGCCTTTCGAGACCGCAGTTGGGTGTACAGCAACCCGACGGGCCCCTCGGTATCCATGGGCAACATCACAGCCAATGCACCGACTTGGGGTAGCGCAGCGCCAGTGGGCGGGCTTCAGATTTCCAATTGGTCCGGCTCGGGCAATACCTTGCCGGAAGGGCAATTCGGCTATTCCTCATCGCTTGGCCTCTTGAACCGCATGGACCCCACGGTCACCTCGGGCGCGGTTGACTACGGCGCCTCGGCCGGCAGTGGCAGTCTGCGCTACGGCGTGGCACCCGGTATGACGCTTGAGACGCAAGTGCAAAGTGCTCGCTCTCTGACGGCGCGAGGGCTTGGCACGACCTACGCGGCGGGTGACATCGGCACCTTCCAGGCTGGGGCCACTCAAAGCACATTCGATGCGGCCAATGCCTGGCGTTGGCGATTCGGCTATAGCGTGGATCTGGCCGATACCGTCAACGTGGGCTTTACCAACGAGCAGATCGGCGCGGGCTTTGGCGATCTATCTACCTATTCTGCTGGTGGCGCCGCCGCAGCCCAGTCGCGCAATACGTTGACGGCGGGCGTTCCGCTGGGTGGCGGTTACGGCACCCTGAGCGGCACCTATAGCGGCATGCGCGAGGGGAAATCCTTGGCTGAGCAACGTGTGGGCCTGTCGCACAGCATGTACCTGGCGCCCAAAGTGCGCCTGAAGGTGGGCGCAGATCGGGATGTGCTGTCGGGTGATTATGAGTGGCGCGCCAACGTCAGCATGCCGGTCGACACCTTCATGCGCGGACAGTGGTTGCCCTGGTAACGCGCGTAATAATCCAGGTCTTTCATGGGTGGTTGGGAAATGGGGCTTAAAATCCCCGCCATGATGCTTTCGGCCTACCCCCATGTCTGACCCGCGCGCCCTAGGAGTTCTACAGCGCGTTTTCGGTTACGAATCCTTCCGCGGCGACCAGCAAGCCATTGTCCAGCAGGTCATTGACGGTCGCGATGCGCTGGTCTTGATGCCTACGGGCGGCGGCAAGTCGCTGTGCTACCAAATTCCTTCTCTGGTGCGAGAAGGCACGGGTATTGTCGTCTCGCCTCTAATCGCGCTGATGCAGGATCAGGTCGACGCGCTGACCGAACTGGGTGTGCGGGCCGCTTTCCTGAACTCCACGCAAGATTGGCGGGTGGCGCGCGATGTCGAGCAGGCCTTTCTGGCCGGTGAGCTTGACCTTCTATACGTCGCGCCCGAGCGCTTACTGACCGACCGCTGTCTGCAGTTGCTCGATCGTGGCCATATTGCGCTCTTTGCCATCGACGAGGCGCACTGCGTGTCGCAATGGGGCCACGATTTCCGGCCGGAGTACCTTGGCCTGTCCATGTTGCACGAACGCTGGCCGGAGGTGCCGCGCATTGCGCTGACCGCCACGGCCACGGATGAGACACGCACGGAAATTGCGCAGCGGCTTGCACTGACCGAAGCCGAGCACTTTGTGTCCAGCTTCGATCGGCCCAATATTCGCTATCGCATTGTCGAGAAAAACGAAGTTCGCAAGCAATTGCTGGAATTGATCCGCACTGAGCACGAAGGCGAATCTGGCATTGTTTATGGCTTGTCGCGCGCGCGCGTCGAGGAAACGGCCGAGTTTTTGTGCAATCAGGGCATTGACGCCATGCCCTACCACGCGGGCTTGCCCGCCCCGGTACGGGCCGCCAATCAATCGCGTTTCTTGCGCGAAGATGGTGTGGTCATGGTGGCCACGATAGCCTTTGGCATGGGCATTGATAAGCCAGATGTCCGCTTTGTGGCCCATATTGATTTGCCAAAATCGGTGGAAGGTTACTACCAGGAAACGGGTCGTGCAGGTCGTGATGGCTTGCCTGCTACGGCATGGCTGGCTTATGGCCTGCAAGACGTGGTTCAGCAACGGCGCATGATTGACGAGTCCCCTGGCGAGGAGACGTATCGCCGCCGACTGGGTCAGCAACTGGATGCAATGCTGGGCTTGTGCGAAACGGTGGAATGCCGGCGCGTACGCTTGCTGGCTTATTTTGGCCAGACCATTACGGCCTGCGGTAACTGCGATGTCTGTCTTGATCCACCTCAGGCCTGGGACGGCACCGTTGCTGCGCAAAAAGTGTTGTCGGCGGTGTATCGGTTGGGCAAAGAGCGTGGTCAGCGCTATGGCGCGGGCCACATCATCGACATTCTGCGAGGCAAGGTCACGGACCGTACCCGCCAGCATGGTCACGAAACGCTTAGTGTCTTTGGTGTGGGCCAGGATCTCTCTGATACGGCCTGGCGGGGCGTATTGCGTCAGCTATTGGCCCAGGGCCTGCTCACGGTAGATACCGACGGTTTTGGCACCTTGGCGCTCACTGAGGGCAGCCGTAGCGTGCTCAAGGGTGAACGCCAACTGATGTTGCGGCGCGAATCAGAAAAGAAAACACGCACCACCAAAAGCGGAGGCACGCGTGTCAAGCCCGCCGAAGTGGATCTGCCGCAAGAACTGCGTCCGGTATTTGAAGCGTTGCGCGCCTGGCGCGGCGAAGTGGCGAAAAGTCACGGCGTGCCAGCCTATGTCATTTTTCATGACGCCACGCTGCGCGAAATCGCCTTGGCGAAACCCGGCTCCATGGACGAGCTCAGCCATATCAGTGGCGTGGGCGCACGCAAACTTGAAGCCTACGGCGAAGAGATATTGCAGCGGGTAGGGCGACCAGTGCTGTGAGGGCATGGCGGGCGTGAGCACCCGCCATGGGGTGCCCGCCTATTTGCCGAGTGGCCAGAGCGTTTGGCTCAGTGCTTCAAATAGCCGGGGGCGACGGCTTCCAGACCTGTTGGCACGACCCCGAGTACCGGGTCCATGGGCTGGTCACAGACGTTGTCGCGTTTTAGGGAATCCAGGTTGTCGCGAGACATCAACGGATGGCCGGGCAAGCATTCGAAAAAGCAGGCCTGCATCCTGCCAATTCCCATGGGAATACCAAACACTGGCCGAGGGTGACCACTCCAGGCAGCGCACAAACGCGCGATTTCGCCCATGGTGTAGGTTTGCGGGCCACCTAATTCAAAGATTTTGCCACCGGTATGAGAGCTTCCCAGCGCGGTCACGATGGCGTTAACGACATCACCGACGTACACCGGTTGCATGCGCACATTTGCGCCCGCCAAAGGCAAAAACGGCAAAAAGCGCGCCAGTTGGGCAAATAGGTTCGTGAACTGATCCTCAGGGCCGAACACGACGGACGGGCGAAAGATGGTCCAGGCATCGTCATGCCCGGCTTCGAAGGCTTTTTGAATAGCCGCTTCGCCATCGCCTTTTGAACGTTGATACATGCTGGTGCCGTGACTGTCGGCGCCTAACGCGCTGATATGCAGCATGCGCGGCACGCTATGGCGCACGCAGGCCTGAGCAATGCGTTGTGGCAGCAACACATGCACGCGGGCGAATTCCGCGCCATAAGGTTGGCCGCGGTCGCCGTGCAATATGCCCACCAGATTGATCACGGCATCTTGGCCCTGGACCAGTTGATCCAGGCTGGCGTCATCGTAGATATCGCTTTCAAGAAGCGTGAGCGTGGGCAGCACCAGCAAGTCCCGCGCACTGCCGTAGCGGCGGGTGGGTACCGTCAATTGATGTTGCAGGCTGGAAAGCCGGGCGACCAAGTGGCGGCCAATAAAACCCGTGCCGCCAATGACGAGGATACGCATGTAGCCACCCCTATTCGTCTGGATTCAGAGTTTGATTCTCCACTGCGTGCTCCGTAACCGCAAGCACGCATTACTCAAGCAGCCAGCAGCTTGGCGTAAACGGGAAGATCTACGTTGCCGCCACTGATAATGACGCCAACCCGCGCACCCGCCACAGGCACCACATTCTGCATGGCTGCCGCGGCACCCAGGCAGCCCGTAGGCTCCACCACCATTTTCATGCGTTCGGCAAAGAAGCGCATGGCAGTCACAAGCTGGTCGTCCGTGACGGTAACGATGTCGCGCACGTATTTCTGAATCAATGGGAAGGTGAGTTTGCCAAGGTGCGTGGTGACGGCGCCGTCAGCAATCGACTTTGGTGTGGCAATCTGAACAATCTCGCCTTTTCGCATGGACTGTTGGCCGTCGTTGCCCGCTTCAGGCTCAACGCCGTACACCAGGCAATGCGGGCTGAGCGCGGTAGCGGCCAGCGCAGATCCCGAGAGCAAGCCACCGCCGCCCAGGCAGACAAACAAGTAATCCAGATCGCCTACGTCTTCGAACAATTCCTTGGCGGCCGTGCCCTGACCCGCAATCACGTCTTCGTGGTCATAGGGCGGAATCAGCGTGGCACCGGTCTCAGCCTGAATGCGGCGTGCAATGGCTTCGCGATCATCGGTGTAACGGTCGTAGGTCACGATGTGGCCGCCGTAGCCTTCGGTGGCTGCCTTTTTGGCGGCCGGGGCATCCAGCGGCATGATGATGGTGGCTTTAACGCCCTGCAACTGCGATGACAGTGCGATCGCCTGGGCATGGTTGCCCGACGAAAACGTCACGACACCAGCGGCGCGCTGCGCGGGGGTCAAGCGCGCAATGGCGTTGTAGCCACCGCGAAACTTGAATGCGCCCATGCGCTGGAAATTCTCACATTTGAAAAACAATGACGCGCCTGCAATGGCATTGGCGGTAGATGAAGTCAGGACGGGCGTGCGGTGCGCCACATTCTTCAGGCGTTCACTAGCTCGGACCACATCTTCATAGGACGGCAATTGGGATGACATGAAATTTCCTTGGGCGCACGTAGAAACAAACCTTCGCATCATATAACCGCAAGCCAGCCCGTGGCGGATCGCGCAGAAAATCGCGGCGGTGGTGTACGCTCGCGGTTGTACGAACCTTCTCGCGTGTCGCTTTTCAAGAACCATGGCCATTCAGTCCGACTCCCTATCCAGCCGTCCAGATGCTCCCCGTATCGTGGCACCCCAACCGGTGTCTCCCAATGAGGAGTCAATCGAGCGGGCATTACGTCCGAAGGCATTGCAGGAGTACGTGGGCCAGCACCGGGCGCGCGAACAACTAGAAATCTTTATTGCCGCAGCGCGTAACCGTGGCGAGTCGCTGGATCATGTGCTGCTTTTCGGCCCACCCGGCTTGGGCAAGACCACGCTGGCGCACATCATTGCGCACGAAATGGGCGTGCAATTGCGCCAAACATCCGGCCCCGTATTGGAGCGCCCCGGCGATCTGGCCGCATTACTCACGAACCTGGAAAGAAACGACGTCTTATTCATTGACGAAATCCATCGTCTTTCACCCGTCGTCGAAGAAATTTTGTATCCCGCTCTGGAAGATTTTCAGATCGACATTCTGATTGGTGAAGGCCCATCTGCACGCAGTGTGAAGCTTGATCTGCAGCCTTTCACCCTGGTGGGGGCCACGACACGCGCGGGCATGCTGACGAACCCGTTACGAGATCGCTTCGGTATTGTGTCGCGACTGGAGTTTTATAGCGCCGCTGACCTCTGCCATATCGTGACGCGCAGCGCTGGCTTGTTGCATGCCGCCATTACGCCGGACGGTGCTGCCGAAGTGGCACGCCGGGCTCGCGGCACCCCCCGTATCGCCAACCGTTTATTACGCCGTGTGCGCGACTATGCCGAAGTGAAGGCGCAGGGCACGATTGACGCGGATGTCGCGGGGCGCGCGCTCGCCATGCTGGAAGTCGACCCACAGGGTCTGGACCTGATGGACCGCAAGCTCCTCGAAGCCATTATTCATAAGTTCGATGGTGGGCCGGTGGGGGTAGATAGCTTGGCGGCTGCCATTGGCGAAGAGCGCGACACCATCGAAGATGTGATCGAGCCCTACCTGATTCAACACGGGTATCTGCAGCGCACGCCACGCGGTCGCACGGCCACCATGACAACATGGCGTCATCTGGGGCTCACACCACCTGCGGGCACAGTCACTGGCGGTGGCGATTTGCTCGGCAAATGAAAAGCGCAACTGCTTAAGTGTCGCGGGTTACGCGCGTTCAACAGCAGTGCTTTGTTATTCATTTTCTCGCGCTCCACCCACGCTACATCATCGGTACGTAGCGTAGGTGGAGCGCGAGAAAGCAGATGCCAGGGCATGGCAGGTGAGCGCGCGTCACCCGCGACTCGCAAGCGGCAATTGCCCTGAATTCACCAAAGAACTGACACATTTTCAATCGGATTTCAGCGCGTCAAAGCCTTTAACGCCAGCTTGATGCCATCGGAAACGCCCACGCCTTCAGGCAAGCTCTTAAGAGCCCCCAAGGACTCTTTCTCTGAATACCCCAGCGCCAACAGCGCATTCAGAATGTCCGACTGATTATCCGGCGTGGCGTGGTGAGCGGCCGCGATATCTGCGCCCAGCTTGCCTCGCATTTCCAGCAGCAAACGTTCTGCGGTCTTTTTGCCGATGCCGGGCACACGGGTCAGGCGGCCAGACTCTTGCAAGGTAATGGCCTGAGCCAGATCCGCCACCGACATGCCGGACAACACCGACAGGGCGGTGCGTGCGCCAATGCCACTGACCTTGATCAGTTCGCGAAATGCGCTGCGCTCGCTAGCGGAACCAAATCCATAAAGAATGTGGGCATCTTCACGTACGGTCAGGTGAGTGTAGAGCGTGACGCGGGCGCCCGTCTCTGGCAGCGAATAGAGCGTGCTCATGGACACGTCGATGTCATACCCCACACCGTTCACGTCCACACAGATGGTGGGCGGCAGTTTTTCGATCAGGGTTCCGGTAATGCGTCCGATCATGATGAAGTGGCCAGGCAAGAAGTGAGGTCGCGCAAATGGGCGACGAATGCGGGGATTCTATACGGCTGAGAAAAAGGCGGCGCGGTGTGTGAGACAGATTGGGCGCAAAAGAGCTGCCCAGCTGTCGTTGATGGCATCAGCCGATCAGGCGGCCATTGCGAAAACGTGTTTTCCCGCTCATCTGTGTGGTGACGCTCAAGCGAGCCAGTCGCTCCTGCAAGGGTCCCATGTGCGCATGGCAGATGGCACAGGCAAGCGCATCTGCGGAGTCGGGCGCTGGCGTGCCATCCAGAGCCAGCAGATGCTGCACCATCAGTTGCACTTGTTCCTTGGCGGCCCTGCCAGTGCCCACCACGGCTTTTTTTATTTGTAGTGCGGTGTACTCGTGCACCGCTAGCGAACTGTCAGCCAGCGCGCAAAGCGCAGCCCCGCGTGCCTGGCCCAATAACAGGGTGGACGCGGGGTTGGTATTCATAAAGACAATTTCCAGCGCGGCCACGTCCGGACGGGTGTCCTGCGCCACTTGGCGCAGGTTGTCCAGAATGACCTTCAGCCGCTCTGCCAGCGGTAGCGCCGGTGGAACCACGATGGTTCCACTGGCGACATACCGCATTCGAGCGCCATCGACATCGATCACACCGAAGCCGGTGCGGCGCAAGCCAGGGTCGATGCCGAGAACGCGCATCAGTGGCGGAAGTGACGTGTGCCGGTCAAGACCATGGCAATGCCATGCTCGTCCGCGGCGGCGATAACTTCATCGTCACGCATGCTGCCACCCGGTTGGATGACGCTGGTGGCACCCGCAGCCACCACCACATCCAGACCATCGCGGAACGGGAAGAATGCGTCGGACGCCACTGCCGAACCCGTCAAGGTCAAGCCAGCATTTTCTGCCTTGATAGCGGCAATGCGAGCCGAGTCGACACGGCTCATCTGGCCAGCGCCTACGCCCAAGGTCATGCCGCCGCCCACAAACACGATGGCATTGGACTTCACATACTTGGCGACCTTCCAGGCAAAGCTCAGGTCATTCATTTCTTGCTCGGTGGGCTGACGCTTGCTGACCACCCGGAGTGACTCGCGCGGCACGTTGTAGGCGTCCGGGCTTTGCACCAACCAGCCGCCACCGACGCGTTTCACGTCAAAGGCGTTTTGGCCGTAGCCCATCGGGACTTCCAACACGCGCACATTTTTCTTGGCGGCCAGAATGGCCAGCGCGGCGCCGTCATAGGCAGGTGCCAACAGCACTTCCATGAACTGACCGCTGACGGCTTCAGCCGTTGCGGCGTCGACGGGGCGGTTAAAGGCAATGATGCCGCCAAACGCCGAGGTCGGGTCCGTCCTGAAAGCCTGGCTATAGGCTTCCAGCGTGCTTGCGCCTACGGCTACGCCGCAGGGGTTGGCGTGCTTGACGATGACGCAGGCGGGCGCATCGAAGCTGCGCACGCATTCCCAGGCGGCATCTGCGTCGGCGATATTGTTGTAGGACAATTCCTTGCCCTGCAACTGACGATAGTTGCCAAGCAGACCGGTCACACGATGCGGGTCAACGTAGAACGCTGCGGTCTGGTGCGGGTTCTCGCCGTAGCGCAGAACCTGTTCTTGCTTGATCTGAATGGTGAGCGTGCTCGGCCATTCATTGCGTGCAGGCACCGCTTCTTGTTCCGGCTCGGCATCTGCCAGGCTGGTGAGGTAGCCAGCAATGGCCCCATCGTAGGCGGCCGTATGGGCATAGACCTTCGAAGCCAGGGCAAGACGCAGGCCAAAGGAGGTGCTGCCGTTCTTGTCCATTTCATTCAGGACACGATCGTAGTCGACCGGGTCGATGATGACAGTGACGCCACCCGCTTCGGTGCCGTGGTTTTTCGCAGCGGCGCGCAGCATGGCGGGGCCGCCGATGTCGATGTTCTCGACAGCGTCAGCAAAGGTACAGTCAGGCTTGGCTACCGCTTCGCGAAACGGATACAGGTTCACGACCAGCATGTCGATGCGATCAATGCCAGCCATCGCGATGGTGTCCATGTGCTCGGCGCTGTCGCGACGAGCCAGGAGGCCACCGTGAATCTTGGGGTGCAGCGTCTTGACGCGGCCATCCAGGATTTCGGGCGAACCGGTATGCTCGGCCACTTCCGTGACAGTCAGGCCGGCGTCGGCTAACAGGCGGGCAGTACCACCGGTCGACAGCAGACGCACACCGCGCGCAGCGAGCGAACGGGCAAATTCAACGATGCCGGTCTTGTCGGACACCGAAAGCAGGGCGGTTTCGA
>JBEBWV010000119.1:0-14335 GCA_040391965.1 Achromobacter deleyi
GTTGAAGTCCATCACCATGAAGTGGCGGCACCTGGTCAGCTGGAAATCGGCACCAAGTTCAGCACGCTGGTTCAGCGCGCCGACTGGACCCAGGTCATGAAGTACGTCGTGCACAACGTGGCTCACGCCTATGGCAAGACTGCTACGTTCATGCCCAAGCCTATCGTTGGCGACAACGGTTCGGGCATGCACGTTCACCAATCCATCTGGAAAGACGGCCAGAACTTGTTCGCGGGCAACGGTTATGCCGGTCTGTCCGAAATGGCTCTGTACTACATTGGTGGCATCATCAAGCACGCTCGCGCGCTGAATGCCATCACCAATCCTGGCACGAACTCGTACAAGCGTCTGGTGCCGCATTACGAAGCACCGGTGAAGTTGGCTTACTCGGCACGTAACCGTTCGGCCTCGATTCGTATTCCTTACGTGGGCAACCCCAAGGGCCGCCGTATCGAAACGCGCTTCCCGGACCCACTGGCCAATCCGTACCTGTGCTTCTCGGCCTTGATGATGGCTGGTCTGGACGGCATCCAGAACAAGATTCACCCCGGCGATCCCGCTGACAAGAACTTGTACGACTTGCCGCCGGAAGAAGACGCAAAGATCCCGACCGTTTGCGCTTCGCTGGAAGAAGCGTTGGCAGCCCTGGACAAGGATCGCGAGTTCCTGACCCGTGGTGGCGTGTTCAGCAATGACATGCTCAACGCGTACATCGAATTGAAGATGGCTGACGTGAACCGCTTGCGCATGACGACGCATCCGGTTGAATTCGACATGTACTACAGCCTGTAATCAATCGCTGTAGGCAGGGCTGCGCGCGATGTGCGGCGAATTGAACGTCAGTTCGCCGCGCGCTGCCCGCAAGATTGTTGGACGACGTCGTGCCGCAAGGTGCGACGTCGCACGCTGGTGCTGTTTCGGCACGCGCGGCGTTGAACGCCGGTACTGTTCTTGGCCGGTGCGACCTTGTCCGCAAATGCGGCGGTCAGGGGTTGCGCTTCGCTTCACCCATGCTACGCCCGGTACCCAGAATGATGAATGTAGATGCTTTGGACTTGCTGGCCACCTCGGTTTTTCTAGTCAACGAGCGTGGGCACATCGAATACGCGAATGCGGCCGCCGAAGATTTGTTTGGCCGCTCTCGCAAGCAGTTGCGCGGTCATTCGGCCGCGACCCTCTTTGATTCCCCGGAAGACATACAGTCCTCAATTGATCGTGCTGCAGCAGGTAAGTTTGCAGATGTTCGTCAGTTGGGCTCGCTGCGCCGCGCCGCCGAGTCGGTGGAAGTGACCGTCACTACCGTTGGACTGACGGGTCAGGCGTGGCCTGTGTTGGTTGAAACGCGCGAGATTGAGCAACGTGTGCTGGCTGATCGTAATCACCGTCTGGTTGATGAGATCGAAGCGCATCGTGAACTCTTGCGCAACCTGGCCCATGAAGTGAAGAACCCTCTTGGAGGGCTGCGAGGTGCGGCCCAGTTGCTGGAAGCCGAGTTGCCTAGCGCGGCGCTGACTGAATACACCCAAGTCATTATTTCCGAGGCTGACCGGCTGCAAGCGTTGGTAGATCGCTTGAGCGGACCGCAACGTGTGCCGCTCAATGCACGGCCAGTCAATATTCACGAGATTTGCGAGCGCGTTTGCGCTTTGATTCAGGCTGAATTTCGCGATGGGGTCATCTTGATGCGTGACTATGACGCATCCATGCCTGACTTGAAAGGTGATGCCGCGCGCCTGATGCAGGCAGTATTGAATGTGGTGCGCAACGCCGCGCAGGAGCTTGCCCTGCAAAAGCGGGGGGTGAATGCGCCAGCGCCCAGCATTACGTTGCGCACGCGTGTGGCACGCCAGATGATGCTGGCCCACAGGCAGCATCGCCTCGCGCTTGTTCTCTCTATTACTGACAATGGTCCTGGTGTACCGGACCATATTCGCGACCGTATTTTCCATCCGCTTGTGACAGCACGTGCAGGGGGCACCGGGCTCGGGCTGAGTTTGGCGCAGGATTTCGTGCAGCAGCACGGCGGCATCATCGAATTTGAATCCCGACCAGGGCACACCGAGTTTCGCCTGGTCTTACCGATGGAGCCCGCACTCTGATGAAACCCGTTTGGATCGTCGATGATGACCAGGCTATCCGCTGGGTTCTTGAAAAAGCCCTGGCGCGCGCTGGCATTCCTACCCGCAGCTTCTTCCAGTCGTCTGATGTGCTGGACGCGTTGGCACACGAGACGCCTGCGGCCCTGGTGTCTGATATCCGTATGCCGGGTGGCAGCGGCCTGGAGCTATTGCGTCAGTTAAAGGAAAAGCACTCCTCGCTGCCGGTCATCATCATGACTGCCTTTGCCGACCTCGACAGTACGGTGTCTGCATTTCAAGGCGGTGCCTTTGATTACCTGGCCAAGCCGTTTGACGTGAACGAAGCGGTGGCGTTGATTGAACGCGCCATGCAGGAATCGGCGTTGAATGATGTGCAGGTGAGTGACGGTGCCGAGCCGGTTCAGAACACTGAGCGATGGATGATGACGCAGTCCGCGTCGACCGCCATGCAGGAGGTGTTCCGTGCAATTGGGCGCTTGGCGCAGTCAAAAGTTACGGTGTTGATCACGGGTGAATCGGGCACCGGTAAGGAACTGGTGGCACGCGCATTGCATGGCCATGGCTTGCGGGCAGGTGGCCCGTTTGTGGCGCTGAATGCTGCCGCCATTCCGCGAGATTTGCTGGAGGCGGAGCTTTTTGGTCATGAACGTGGTGCGTTCACTGGCGCGAACAATTTGCGTCGAGGCCGCTTTGAAGAGGCCCATGGTGGCACGCTGTTTCTGGACGAAATTGGCGATATGCCCATTGAGTTGCAGACGCGTTTGTTGCGTGTGTTGGCGGAAGGCAGCTTTTATCGTGTGGGCGGCGCGCAGCCGGTGAGGGTAGATGTTCGCATTGTGGCGGCAACGCACCAGCCGCTGGAGCAGCGCGTGGAGCAAGGTCTTTTTCGAGAAGATCTGTTTCACCGCTTGAATGTAATTCGACTGCGATTGCCGCCATTGCGCGAGCGGGTTGAGGATATCCCGGCTCTGACAAATCATTTTCTGACGGCCAGCGCGCGTACGTTGGGCGTGCCGGTAAAGCGTTTAACGCCGGAGGCGTTGGCCGTGCTGACGAAGTTTGAGTTTCCCGGCAACGTGCGTCAGTTGGAGAATTTCTGCCACTGGATTACGGTGATGGCGCCAGGGCAAACGGTAGATCGCGGTGATTTGCCGCCTGAAATCCGTGCACTCGAACATCAACGGCCAGTGTCAGTTGCAGCACCACGGTCTGGCAACGTCGCTTCCCATTCGATGGCGGCTGCGTCCTTTTCTTCGGTTCAGGTTGAGGAGGGCACGGCACGAAATTGGAAGGACTCATTGTTGCTCGATGCGCAGCACAGGCTCGAAAGAGGTGAACCCGCCGTCATGGCTACCTTGACGCGACAGTTCGAGAAGATCTTGCTGCAAAGCGCCCTCGATGCAAGTCGTGGGCGGCGTGTTGAGGCGGCATCCCGCTTGGGGATAGGCAGAAATACCATCACACGGAAGTTGCGTGAGTTGGGCATAGAAGACGAATGAATGCCGGGGCACATGCCCCGGCTTTTTATTGGGCGTCTGTTTTGTTCCGCCTTGTGGCGTTTGGTAGATGGGGGGCTGCTGACCCATTTTTTATGCTTGTCCGATGATATGATGCTCGTAATGTAATGGAGTAAGCTGGTTGCTTGGGCCGTTGATCAGATTTCTGCTTCTCTTCTGGACGTCCCTTGATCATCTCGTGCAGGGCAAGGTGGGTAGGTGAATTACATACAACAGATAACCTGGGGGGCTGGCCATGCGATATGGCGTTGAACACAAACAACAGACTCGCGAACGCGTGCTGCGCGCTGCAGCGAAGCAGATGCGCGAGCGGGGCCCTCATGGCGTGGCGTTGGCCAGCGTGATGAGCGAAGTGGGCCTGACTCACGGTGGCTTTTATGCGCATTTCAAGTCGAAAGATGCATTTCTCGCAGCGACCGTGGAGCAGATGTTTGATGACAGTCCCGCCCCAATGCTGCGAGGCAAAGACGATCAAACGGCCCACGAGACTCTTTCAAATTTCGTCAATTTCTATTTATCGCAAGAGCATCGAGATAAACATGGTGCCTGCTGCCCATTGCCGTTTCTTTGCGCTGACGCCCCACGACTTCATGACGATCTGCAAAGGCGCATTGCGCAGGGCGTCGCGGGAATGATCAAACTCGTAGAGAGGCATCTTGGCACGCTCGGCCATCTTGATCCCGAAAACATGGCCTCTGCCATTGTTTCTCAAATTATTGGCGCTGTAATCCTCGCGCGGGCGGAGCCCGATCTCGAGCGCTCAAATGCACTGCTCGCACGGACCCGTTTGATGGTCCGCCTCACTATTGGATTGGAGAATGATCAATGAATCTTGCCCAAGAAATTGCCCCTGGCCTTGCCGGACTGGATCAACTTAAAGCCATGATTGCGGCTGGCGGTCGAGCGCCTATTGGACAAACACTGGATTTCGCCTTGATTGAAGCGGGTGAAGGCTGGGCAGCCTTTACGGGAACACCGAGCATCAATGCTTACAATCCGATTGGCACCGTACATGGCGGATACGCCGCAACGCTGCTTGATTCTGCGTGTGGCTGTGCGGTCCATTCACGGCTCTCGGCACAACAGGCGTATACGACGCTTGAACTGAAAGTGGCGTACCACAAGGCGATCACGGTGGAGACGGGGCCGCTTCGCGCCGAGGGCCGTGTCATTTCTTTCGGACGTCGTGTCGCGTTTTCCGAAGCGACCTTGAAAGACGGGTCTGGACGTATTTACGCTAGTGCGACGTCCACGCTATTGGTCATGGAGCGGTAACCCGACGTCCTATGAAAAATAGCTATAGTTCAAGAATTGTAGTAACCGGAATGGGGACTGTTTCGCCTCTCGGTTGCGGCGTTGATGCGGTGTGGTCGCGGCTCGTTGACTCTCAATCAGGAGTCAAACGGCTCAACGCTGAGTTCGCCCCGGATGTTCCTTGCCAGGTGGCGGGACGGGTTCCGTTGGCGAATGAAAACGACGGCTTTGATGTCAATGCCTTCGTGTCAGCCAAAGATCTGAAGAAGATGGATCGCTTTATTGCATTCGCTCTTGGCGCGGCTGCCGAAGCCATAGCCCAGGCGAGATGGTATCCAAAAACTGAAGCAGAGCGGGCACGCACGGCGACAGTAATTGCGTCTGGCATTGGTGGCTTTCCCGCCATTGCAGAGGCCGTGCGGGTGACTGATGATCGAGGTACCCAACGATTGTCTCCCTTCACCGTTCCCTCATTTCTGTCGAACATGGCTGCGGGCTGGATCTCCATTCAATACGGCTACAAGGGGCCACTCGGTGCCCCCACGACAGCGTGCGCGGCGAGTGTCCAGGCTATCGGCGACGCTGCTCGCCTCATCCGGGCCGGCGAAGCAGATATCGCTATTTGTGGTGGAACGGAGGCCGCCATTGATCGAGTCAGCCTTGGAGGATTTGCGGCGGCACGAGCACTTTCAAGCAATTTCAATGACAACCCTCAGGCCGCTTCACGTCCCTTCGACTCAGCGCGGGACGGATTCGTGATGGGTGAGGGCGCAGGCGTCGTGGTCATCGAATCGCTTGAGCATGCCCTTGCTCGCGGCGTCGTGCCGTTGGCGGAATTGGTGGGCTACGGCACGAGTGCGGATGCCTTTCATCTAACGGCTGGACCGGATACGGGCGAGGGAGCCGCGCGAGCGATGCATGCTGCGCTGACGCAGGCCGGACTCCAGCCTTCGGCTGTACGGCATATCAATGCTCATGCGACATCCACGCCGGTCGGAGACCGTGGCGAACTTGCTGCCATCAAGACGATCTTTGGCGAGCGCCATGGACAGGCAATCAGCGCCACAAAATCGGCTACGGGGCATATGCTCGGAGCAGCCGGAGGTGTGGAAGCGATCTTCACCATCATGGCGCTGCGCAAGCAGTTGATTCCGCCCACACTCAATCTCATTGATCCTGATCCTCTCGCCGCCGGGCTCGACATAGTTGGACCTATCGCTCGGCCATGGGAATTTGATTATGCGATATCGAATGGCTTCGGGTTCGGCGGTGTCAACGCAAGCGTGCTTTTCAAACGCTGGGCCGGAGCTTGATGGCGCATATTTTGCTAGCAAGACCAGTGGACGGCTGACGCATGCTGCACGACGTATTTAGCGGGGCGCCGCTTCAGGTGTCGACGCGGCGCTTAACCAAGCCCGAGCAGACTCTCACATAGGCGCGGCGATTGCAGCTTTTGCAGCCACCACTTCAGAGCTTCACCAGGCTCCTGTGCCCGCCAGGCGTAGACGACATGCTCGGTAAGCGGCATCCCTTCTTCGATGTCGCACATTACCAATGAGCCTTGGGTGACATAGGGGGCGGCCAGTGTCATCGGCAAATAGCCACAGCCGAGTCCTCGGATTTGCGCGTCAATCTTTGCCTGCATGGTGGGCATGACCATCATGTTTTGCTCACTGAGCACGCCGCGCGTTTGAGGCGGGAGATTGCGCGAGGTATCGGCCACCACGACGGCGCAATAGCGTGCAATATCCGTCCCGTTCAGCGGGCGTTGCAGCGCCGCCAGGGGATGATGCGGCGAGACGCAAAAGGCGAATTGAGTGGCGCCCATCGCTTGTGAACGGTAAGGGCCAGTAGGTTCGCCCGCGGCACCTGCGCCAATCACAAGATCGGCTCGACCTGACGTGAGCGCATCCCAATTGCCGCTGAGTACTTCACTGGAAAACCGGAGGGTCGTGGCACTGGCGACTGCCTGAAACGCTTCTACGAGTTCGTATAGCGGTTTCCAGGGCAGAACAGCGCTTACCGCGATGCGTAGCTCTACCTCCCAGCCCGTTGCCACTCGTTTCACACGGCAGGCCAGGTCATCCAGAGATTGCAGCACATGCCGACCGTCAATTAACAGGGTTTCACCAGCCGGGGTCAGCCTGGCACGGTGGCCGCTGCGGTCAAACAGCAAAACATCCAACCCATCTTCCAGTTTGCGAATGGCGTAGGTGACCGCGGAGGGCACTTTGCCGAGTTCGCGTGCGGCGCGCGCAAAGCTGCCGTGTCGGGCGATGGTGTCTACCAGGATCAGTAGCTCAGGCGTGATGGGTTGCATCGGATGCCTTTTGGCTTGTTTTGTTGAAAATCATTCAAAAATATTGAATGATATCGTCAAAAATGCTTGACGAATGCAGAGGTCAATAAGCGCAGAATATCACTCATGCCGATGCATTGCCTTGAGTTTCATGTGAAAACGTTAAGCGAGCATCGAAAAATATCATTCATATTATCGGAACACGGAGCCCGCTATGCTTAACATTCGCCGCAGTGCTGAACGAGGTCATGCCAACCATGGCTGGTTGGATTCGTTTCATACTTTCTCGTTTGCCAATTATCACGACCCGGATCACATGGGCTTTGGTGCCTTGCGTGTGATTAATGATGACCGTATCGCAGCAGGCCGAGGTTTTGGCACGCACGGCCATCGGGATATGGAGATCATTACGTATGTGCTGGAAGGCGCTATCGCGCATAAAGACAGCATGGGTAGTGGTTCGACCATCCAGCCGGGCGACGTGCAGCGCATGAGCGCTGGCCGTGGGGTGATGCACTCTGAGTTCAATCCTCTGCCGGACGCTCAAACGCATTTGCTGCAGATTTGGATTGAACCGGACGTGACAGGAATCGCACCGGAGTATGAGGAAAAACGCTATCCCGAAACTGAGAAGCGCGGTCGCTTGCGTGTGGTCGCATCGCCCGATGGTGTTGAAGATTCTCTGAAGATTCACCAAGACGCCCGCCTTTATGTTGGTCTGTTTGACGCTGATGAGAAGGCAAGTCTGCCGCTGGCCACGGGCCGTCGGGCCTGGGTGCATGTGGCGCGGGGCAGTGTCACGGTCAACGGCCAGGCGTTGCAGGCCGGCGATGCACTGGCATTGACCGACGAGCCCAGTGTCGAGATCTCTGAGGGGCGCGGCGCGGAAGTGCTGGTGTTTGATCTGGTCTGATGTCTTGTTGCGCCGGATGGCCTTGTGCCCATCCGGCGCATTGCTTATAAACAGTGTGGGCTATAGATCGCCAATGTGTGCGAATCCGCGTGCCCATGCCCAAAGGAGTATCTGCCATGTCTACGTTGTCTTCGAGCGGCGAGAACAAGATTGAAGCGGTCGTTGTCCCGCGCACCAGTGATCTCGGTGGGTTTGAAGTACGCAGGGCAATTCCGTCGGCACAACGTCGGGCAGTGGGGCCGTTTGTTTTTCTGGACCATATGGGACCAGTCGATTTTGTGCCTGGCGCGGGTATTGACGTCAGGCCGCATCCGCACATCGGCTTGTCGACGGTGACGTATCTTTACGAGGGTTCTATGGTCCATCGGGACGGGGTGGGCAGTGTTAAGACGATTCTCCCTGGTGAAGTGAATTGGATGACGGCCGGGCGTGGCATTGTTCACTCTGAGCGTTCGTCACCTGAAAGTCGTCTGCACGCACAGCGCTTGTCGGGTTTGCAAATTTGGGTGGGGCTGCCGCAAGACAAGGAAGAAACGGATCCGGGGTTTGTGCATTACGGTTTGGATGCTCAGCCAGTGGTCGAAGGTGAGGGCGTGCGTGCCCAAGTGGTAGCAGGTTCCATGTTTGGTGCAGCCTCGGCCGTGAAGACGTTGTCGCCGCTGTTCTACGCCGATCTTCAGTTGCAGACGGGGGCCACGACGGTGTTACCTGCTGAACATGAAGAACGGGCGGCGTATTTGGCCCAAGGTAGCGTTGAGATTGACGGGCAAGTTTTTGAAAGCGGGCGCTTGATTGTTTTTGCACCGGGCAAGCCCGTGACGATTCGCGCGGTGAGCGCTGCTCGCTTTGCGCTATTGGGTGGCGAGCCCTTGGAGGGGCCACGCTTTGTTTGGTGGAATTTTGTGTCCAGCCGCAAAGACCGGATTGAGCAAGCCAAGGAAGACTGGCAGCGCAACCGTTTTGAGCAAGTGGTGCCAGGGGATGAAACGGAATATATTCCGTTGCCTTTGCCGAAGGTGTGATTTGGTGCCTCCAGGAATGGCAGTTCAGTGCCTTTCTGAGGCACTGAACAGAGTCTGGGCTGGGTCACTCATTCCCCCGTGATCTGTTTGAATGGGTAGGCGTTATGCCGTCTGATTCTTATGGGTATGATTCTTTCCCACTAACTAATTAATAATAGGGATGGAGACTCCATGTACCGCTTTACCTTGCGCGGCATTGCCGTGTTGGCGTTGATTCACAGTTCATCCGCATTTGCTGCCGGATATCCGACCAAACCCATTACCTTCATCGTGCCGTACACCGCGGGCGGCACGACAGATTTGGTGGCGCGAACTGCCGGCCAGATCGTGGCAGAGAAGCTTGGGCAGCCCGTCATTATTGAGAATCGGCCAGGGGCCGGTGGAAATATCGGCATGGATGTAGTCGCCAGGGCAGCGCCTGACGGTTACACCATTGGTTTCGGCGCGATTTCCACGAATGCCCTGAATCCGTTTGTGTATCCCTCAATGCCGTTTGATCCGACGAAGGACTTTACCGGCGTCAGTATGTTGGGTGCATCAACGGTGGTGCTGGAAGTGGGGCCGGCCCTGAAAGTCGCGAACGTGAAGGAACTGGTGGAGTATGCGAAACAGCATCCTGACACGTCGTTTGGCACGCCGGGCACGGGTACGTCGATGCATCTGGCCGGGGTGATGTTTGATCAAATTACGGGTGCTGGTATGCAGCACGTTCCGTACAAGGGCAGCACGCAGGCCATCAACGATTTGTTGGGCGGCCATTTGCCGGTGATGTTCGACAATTTGCCAGCATCTTTGCCACACATAAAGGCGGGTAAGGTGCATGCGTTGGCTGTAACGGGCAGCAAGCGCTCTCCCGCGCTACCCGATGTGGCCACGCTGAAAGAGCTAGGCTACGAAGGCGCAGTGGTGGATCCGTGGTTTGCCGTGTATGGTCCGGCCAAGATGCCTGCTGACATTACCAAGGTCATTAGTGAGGCGTTCCAGGCGGCTCTGGCCCAATCCGATGTGAAGGACAAGCTGGAACAAGCGGGCTTCATGCCTTATGGATCTTCGCCTGAAGAGGTCGAGCGTCTGACGAAAAGTCAGCATGAGACGTTCAAGGCCTTGTCGCAGAAGGTCAAGCTGTCTGCGGATTGAATCGGTGTTGTAGCAACCCGCGATGCCATGCAGTATGGCAACGCGGGGTTTTTAGGGTAATGGGCGCCGCGCTGAACGGGTGTGTCAACGCCCGCGTTCGAGGGCCTGTTCTCGCTGCTCGATCAGCGTTTCTCGTCGAATGAAGTCACGCACGAAATCATTGGCTGGTGTGTGGTGCAAGTTGTACGGCGTGTCCCATTGCACGATATTGCCGTTGGACATGACTCCGATGCGGTCTGCGATGGCAAAGGCTTCGGCTTGATTGTGCGTGACGAGAATGGCGGTGTGGCCAGTGGATTTCAGGATGTCTCGCACTTCGAAGGCGAGTCTTTCGCGGGTGTCGACATCCAGATTCGAGAAAGGCTCATCCAGCAATAGCAGCTCAGGCGACGGCGCTAGCGCCCGTGCGAGGGCCACACGCTGTTGCTGTCCACCCGAAATTTCATGCGGATAGCTGTTGCCTGAGGCCGCTAATCCCACCATTTCCAGCAGCTCATTAACGCGAGCCGTACGTTCATTTTTTGCCATTCGGCGCAGGCCGAAGGCCACGTTCTGTGCGACCGAGAGATGCGGAAACAGCGCATAGTCCTGGAACATCATGCCGACTCGGCGCCGCTCGGGAGCCACCTGTTCGGTGGATGACGAAATAACGGTGCCATCAAGCAGGATGCGTCCGGCGCGCAAGGGTTCGAAGCCCGCAATGGCGCGTAAGACGGTTGTCTTCCCGCAGCCGGATTGGCCCAAGAGGCATCCAATATGCCCGGCAGGCAAACCCAGTGATAGATCCTGGACAATGCTGCGCAAGCCTTTCGGCGTGTCGTAGCTCAATGAGATGTGGTCGAGTTCAAGCAGATCGGGCACGAGGTTCAATGTCCCATTTTCAGATTGGTGCGCGCAAGCAGGATGACCGGGAGCAGGCCGGCCAGCACAATGGCAAGGGCGGCAACAGCACCTTCTTCGTAGGTGCCTCTTGCGGCTTCGGCGTATAGCCAGGTAGCTAGCGTGTCGAAATTCATGGGCCGCAGCAATAGGGTGGCCGGGAGTTCCTTCATGGCATCCACAAAGACCAGCAGTGCGGCAGCGGCCAAGGCGGGGCGCAAGAGGGGTAGATGGACGCGGCGCAGGGTACCTCCGGCGCTTTCACCTAACAGGCGCGAGGCCTGTTCAAGTGAAGGCGGAATGCGGGCCAGGCCAGCTTCGAGGCCGCCGGTAGAAATGGCGAGGAATCTGATCGTATATGCAACCACCAAGGCCCCCATGGAGCCCATGAGTAGCAACCCGTTGGTGCCGAACAGGTTGGCGACGGAGTGGTCGATCCAGGCGAAGGGCGTCAGTAGCCCTATCGCGAGCACGGTGCCGGGGACCGCATAACCCAAGCTGGCGATTCGGGCGCAGGCGCGACCGCCGTTAAAACCGGCACTTTCTCTCAAGGTGCGCGCGGCCCACGCCAGCACGAGTCCGCAGAGCAGAGTGATCACGGTGGCCGTCGTGGCCAAGGTCAGCGTGTTGCGCAAACCGGTGAGTAGCTGCGACGACACGCCACCCACCAGGTGCAGGCGCTTATAGGTTTCCACGATGAGATAGAGGGCGGGTGCCACAAAGCCGATGAATACGGGAATCCAGCCTAGCACTGCCGCCAGGGCAGCACTTGTGCCGCGTAGACGACGAGCTTGCATGGGTCGCATGCGTTGCGTATTGGCATAGCGCTGGCGCTTGCGGCCGTGGCGCTCAAGCAAGATCAGGCCGATCACAATGGCGAGCATCGTGAGCGCAATTTGCGCTGCACCCGCCAGATCAGAACGCGTCACCCAGGTGGTGTAAACCGAGACCGTGAGGGTTTGTACACCGAGGAATTCGGAGGCACCGATGTCGTTCAGGGTTTCGAGCAGGGCAAGGCTGACGCCGACGACGATGGCGGGCCGTGCCAGTGGCAAGGCGACGCGGAAAAACACCGAAAAACGGCCTGCACCCAGGGTGCGTGCCGCTTCCAGCAAGCTGGCCGCTTGCGTCATGAACATGACGCGCGTGCTCAGATAAACATAGGGATAAAGTACGAAGCCGAGCACGAAAATGGCTCCATAGATGGAGCGCAAGTCAGGCAAGCGGAAATCGCGTGGACTATCGTAGCCAAGCATGGCGCGGATGACGCCTTGAACCGGGCCAATGGGGTGGAGCAAATCCAGGTAGGCAAAGGCGATGATGTAGGTGGGTACCGCCAGCGGCAGCAACAAGGCCCACGTCAGTGCGCGTCGCGTTGGAAATTCGTAGGCAGTAACCAGCCAGGCGGCACCGGTGCCCAGGCATGTCACCAGAGCACCTACGCCCAGCAGCAGCACCGCCGTATTGCCCAATGCTTGAGGCAATACGTAGCTGACCAGGTGGCTCCAGTGCGATAGATTGCCCTGCAGAGCCCACCACGCCAAGGTGGCCAAGGGCGCGAGCACGGCCAAGGCGATCAGGGTCGCACCCATGAGCCAACCGGCACCGCGTTCAGCCCAGCGTAGACGCATCAGCTGGGGCATATAGAGTGAGTATGCATGCTAGAAACAAAAAAGCCCGTAGGACGGGCGGCGCGCAGGCATGACGCCGCGCTGCTCACTCATCCTACGGTCCAAGACCTACATAAATGACTGCTTAGTTGTCGAAACCAACCTTGTCCACCAACTCGCTTGCCTGCTTGCGGTACTTGGCGATTTCCGTCAAGGGCAGGGGGTCAATTTTCAGTTCGCCAAAGCTGGCAATTACTGGATCCAGCTTTACGCCTGCACGCACCGGGTACTCGTAGTTAGCTTGGGCGTACATGGCTTGAGCGGGCTCGGAAACCAGGTAGTCGAGCAGTTTAACGGCGTTTGCCTTGTGCGGTGCATGGGCGGCCACAGCAGCGCCGCTGACGTTGACATGGGTGCCGCCGCTCTTGGCGTTGGCGAAGGTGGGTCGTACCACCTTGATGGCGTCGCCCCACTTGCGAGCGTCAGTGCCGGGCTCTGCATTCTTCATGTGGCCCACGTAGTAGGCGTTAGCCAGGCCGATGTCGCAGATGCCGCCCAGGATGTCGCGTGCAACGTCGCGATCACCGCCGGTTGCCTTGCGAGCCAGGTTGGCTTTCACGCCGCGCAGCCATTTTTCGGTGACTTCAGCACCGTCGTGGGCGATCATCGAGGCAATCAGAGCTGTGTTGTAGGGGTGCTGGCCGGAGCGAATGCACACCTTGCCTTTCCATTTGGGGTCTGCCAGGTCTTCGTAGCGGAACGAATCAAGCTTCAGGTTCTTTTCTGCATAGAGGACGCGATCACGCAGCGAAAGGGCATACCACTTGCCATCTGCGCCACGCAGGTTGGCGGGAATGACCGATTCCAGAGTGGGGGACTTGATAGATTGGGTGACGCCACCATCTACTAGGTCAAGGAGGTTGCCGATGTCTACCGTCATGAGCACGTCGGCGGGCGACTTGTCGCCTTCGGCCTTCACGCGCTCAAGCAGGCCGTCTTTGACGAACACGGTATTGACCTTGATGCCACTTTCTTTGGTGAAAGCATCAAGCAGGGGTTGAATGAGCTTGGGTTCGCGGGTGGTGTAGAGGCTGACCTCTTCGGCCGCGTGAGCATTCGCCGTGAAGGCGGTGACGCCGGCCAGCGCAAGAGCGCGTAGCAACGGGATCAAGTGGGGGCGCTTAACAGACATGGAAGAGGCTCCAACAAATCAAGGGACAGCGGCCAGCGCAAGATTGGCGCCAACCTGGACATTTCGAGCCCAAAACGGGGTTCGTAACGAAAATGATTATCAAATGAGGGTGCAACAATAGCAGGAAGCGCAATAGCATTCAACTATGTGTCAGCATCATCGAGTCTGCTTTGATCCCTATCAATACGGAATAAGCGTATTACGGAATAATGAGAGCAATTATCATCAAGACCTTGTAAAATAGCGTTAACCCTAATGCCGGCCGCAGATCTTGTGCGGCGCGGAAATGTCAACGTGGCGTGAGTTATGCGCCGCTCTCATTTAGAACAACATGGCTGCTTTCAACACCGAGCGCGTACTGAGCGTGCACCACTGGAACGACACCCTGTTTTCCTTTACCACCACGCGTGACG
>JBEBWV010000120.1:0-14295 GCA_040391965.1 Achromobacter deleyi
AGCCCGAGCATGTCCGCATTTTGGGGCGTACACGTGATTGGTTGCGTTATAACGTGCCGGTTCAGTTCGTCCGGCGTCAGTGGCGAGAGAACTATAAAGGACAAAAGCAGATTTGGTTCTTATTGCGTTTAGTTGGCCGCGACAGCGATGTATGCCTGCGTGCGACGGGGCATCCGGAATTTGATGCCTGGCGCTGGAGCCAGTATTGGGTTCCCCTGGATGCCGTGATCGACTTCAAGCGCGAGGTTTACACCCAGGCGTTGAATGAGTTGTCAGCCATCCTCTTTCGGCGCCATCACGAAACGCGCTATTTGCGCCAACGTGTCCATGGGCAACGAGGGTCAGAGAATTTGCCCGGAGGAACGGACGGTCATGCGGTTATTGTTAGTTGAAGACGAACGGGATATGGCGTCCTGGTTAATGCGTGCACTCGCTCAAAGCGGGTTCGTGCCCGACCATGCCGCTGACGCCCGCACGGCAGAAGCATTCATGGCGGGCACCGAATACGATGCCATCGTCATGGATTTGCGTCTGCCGGATAAACACGGTCTCGTTGTGTTGCGTGAAATGCGCAACCGCGATGACCGCACGCCCGTGCTCCTGCTTACAGCGCAAGGCGCTCTGCAAGACAGGGTCCGCGGCCTGAATCTGGGTGCCGACGATTTTCTAACCAAACCTTTTGCGTTGGAAGAGTTGGAGGCCCGGCTGACCGCGCTGGTGCGACGTAGTCGCGGACGGCAGCATCCTCGTTTGCAGTGCGGATCCTTGTCTTACGACAGTGAAAGCCGTGCCTTTACGCTGGACGGCTCTCTCTTGTTCCTGACGCCACGTGAGCATGCTGCCCTGGCAGCCTTGCTGACACGTACGGGCTACCCGGTAGATAAGTCGCAATTGTTTGGCAAGGTATTCACCCATGACAGCGAGGCGAATCCTGATGCCATCGAAGTCGTGCTTCACCGGCTGCGCAAGAAACTGACGGGAAGCGATGTGCGCATCGTGACCGTGCGAGGGCTGGGGTACATGTTAGAAAGCGTCGCCAGTGAGTCTGCGAATACCTAGGTTGCCGCGCGTCGGCATCCGAGCTCTACTTATTACGCTATTGCTCCCGGGTGTGGTGGTCTTGCTCGTCATTGACAGCTTGAACGATTACCGCACGCTATCCGAGATCACCAACGAAGCCTACGATAGTGCGCTTGTCGAGCCTGCACGGGTGCTGGAAAGCAGCCTGGAGTTCTCGCCTGAGGGCACATTGCAGGTGGCGACGCCTCTCTATGCGCAAGTCATGCTCGAATCTCGGGCGGGCTTGCGCAAGTATTTCCGCATTGAAGAAATTGACCCGCCTTTGCCAGATGGCAGCCCTGCGCCAGCCATTCAAGGCAAAACTTTATTAGGTATGCCTGATTTGCCGCGCCCTCCGGTGTGGCCGCGTTCCAATGGGCAACCGGTGTTTTTCGACGGTGTGTATCGCAACGATCCGGTGCGGGTCGTCGCGCTGGTCCGTGATTTGTACTATCACGGCCAACATCGACAAGTGTTGGTGCTGGTCGCGGAAAGCATGGGTAAGCGCATCGCCGCGGAAGATAATGCGCGACGCCAGGAAATTCTGCGCGATGCGCGCATGCTGGCGTTGGTCGTGTTGCTCGTGTGGTGGGGCGTATCCTGGGCGCTCAAACCATTGCGCCGTTTGCGCGCAGATATCCGATCCCGCCTTCCTGATGACCTGACGCCTCTGGATAGCTCTCGCGTGCCGGGTGAAGTCGTGCCGTTGGTCGAGGCTGTCAATCATCATATTGCGCGGCATCGGCGCATGCTGGATGAGCAATCCCAGTTTCTGGCGGACGCCTCGCATCAACTGCGCACGCCGCTCGCCATCATGCTGACACAAGCACAGTACGCACTGCGAGAGCGAGACCCGGCGCGTGCCCAAGAGGGCATGCGCGCTATTGTGGATCAGTTGGGCCGCACTCGCCGTCTGACCGAGCAGTTGTTGTCCTTGGCGCATGCCAACCAGGCCGAGGCCTTACCGCGTCAGCGCCTTGACTTGAACGACGTGTCTCGCGCTGTTGTGTTGCAGTATTTGCCGTTGGCCCATGAAAAGCAGCAAGACCTTGGTTGGGTTGAGGCGTCTGCATCCAGTTCGGGCGACACCGCCGTGGCGGTGATGGGCAACGAAGCCGAACTGCACGAAGCTCTCTCCAATCTAGTCCACAACGCCATTCATTACGCACCGGTCGGTGCACAAATTACGGTGTCAGTGCACCGTCTGGAAGATCGGGCAGAGGTCTCAGTGTCCGATAACGGACCCGGTCTTGACCCGATCTTGCGCGCGCGCGCATTTGCCCGATTCGACCGCGTTGGAACGGAAAAGTCTCCAACCTCTTCCGGCTCCGGCCTGGGACTTTCCATTGCGCGTGCCTACGCCCGCCGCAACGATGGTGACATCGATTTGCGTGACGGCGAACCCAATGCCGCTGGTGGCGTGGGTCTTTCTTCGGTTTTATGGCTCCCAATCATTAGGGATAACCCGGGGATTCAGGGCTCCGACAGCGCAAAGAAAGCCAATTAGAAGCTTCCCTTCGTAACCTGCGTTCCGGCCTGTCATTAAGGGCTGGACAGTGCTCGTCTCGAGCGCTGCATCAAGGGCCGGCACGGCTCTGTACCAGGAGGATGGAAGTGCAAAATACTTCAAACAACAATAGGAAGGACTATTACGGCGGTGCCCTGATGGTTCTGATCGGGATGGGCGCGATTTATGGTGGCACAGACTATAAAATCGGCACGCTCGGTCATATGGGTCCCGGATTCTTTCCGGCCGCACTCGGTGCGCTACTCGCCCTGACCGGCGTTCTGATTGCCATCTCGGCACGTTCAGGCACACCTGCAGCGACCACGCCCGGCGAAGAGCAGCACGCAAAGGGCTTGCCCGATCTGCGGGGCGGTATATGCATCATCCTCAGCATTCTGGCTTTCTTGCTGCTCGGCGAATACGGCGGCCTCTTGCCCGCCACATTTGCCATCGTCTTCATTTCCGCATTGGGCGATCGTAAGAACACCCTCAAGCAAGCGATCGCGCTTGCCATTTTGATGTCGGCTATTGCCGTCGTAGTTTTCTGGTGGGCGCTGCAGTTGCAGTTGCCGCTGTTTCGTTGGGGTTGAAGCGCCATGATTTCGCAATCCTTGATGGACCTCTGGTACGGCTTTGGCGTCGCGTTCCAGTGGCACAACCTGATGTGGTCGTTCTTTGGCGTGTTGGTGGGTAACCTCATCGGCGTGTTGCCCGGCATGGGCGCGCTTTCAGCCATTTCCATTCTCTTGCCGTTGACTTACGTGATGCAGCCGGTGCCGGCCATCCTGATGCTCGCGGGTATTTTTTATGGATCGCAATACGGTGGCGCCATTGGTGCCATTCTGCTCAACCTGCCTTCGCATCCACCGCACGCTGTGACGTGTCTGGATGGCTATCCCCTTACGAAACAAGGTAAGGGTGGCACGGCGTTGGGCATCACGATGATCTGTTCATTTTTTGCCGCCTCGGTGGGCATTATCGTCATGATCTTCGCTTCGCCCTTGCTGGTGGAGATTGCGTTCAAGTTTGGCCCGACCGAGATTTTCTCGATCATGCTGCTTGGCCTGTTGGCAGGCGCCACAATGTCGCGCGGCTCGCCTCTTAAAGGCGTGGCCATGACCTTGTTCGGTTTGATGTGCGGCGTGGTTGGTACAGACGTGAACACGGGCACCATCCGTTTCTCGTTCGGTCTGCTTGATTTGTCGGATGGCCTGGAATTGGTCGCGATCTCGATGGGTTTGTTCGGTGTTGCCGACTTCCTGATGAGTGTGAACCGCATGACCATCATCGGCACTGGTGCCAAGTTGCGCTTGCGCGATATGCGGCCCAGCAAAGCGGAACTCAAAACCGCATTCTGGCCTATGGTGCGCGGTACGGCAGTGGGCACCTTGTTTGGCGCGATGCCGGGCACGGGTCCGACCATTACGACCTTCGTCGCGTATGCATTGGAGCGCAAAATCTCCAAGACACCTGAGAAGTTCGGCACGGGCATGATTGCGGGCGTGGCAGCACCTGAAGCCAGTTCGCATTCCAAGACTCAAGTGGACTTCATTCCCACAATGAGCTTGGGCATTCCGGGTGACGCCGTGATGGCGTTGATTCTGGGTGCGTTGTTGATTCAAGGCATTCAACCTGGCCCGCAGCTCATTACCGAGCATCCGGACATTTTCTGGGGCCTCATCGCCAGCTTCTGGGTAGGTAATGTGTTGTTGATGGTGCTGAACGTGCCCTTGATTGGCGTCTGGGTCAAATTGCTCCAAGTGCCTTACCGCTACTTGTTCCCATCAGCCTTGTTCTTCATTGCAGTGGGTGTTTTCAGTACGCAGAACAGTCTCTTTCAAATCTGGGAAGTTCTGGCCTTTGGTGTCATCGGCGCAGCGCTGATGTCGCTGGGTTTCTCGGTGGCGCCGATTCTTCTCGGTTTCGTACTCGGCCCCATGGTCGAGGAGAACTTCCGCCGCGCATTGCTTCTGTCGCGTGGTGATCTGGCCGTGTTTGTTGAGCGTCCAATCAGTGCCTGGTTTATTGGCTTCAGTGCGCTGCTGATTCTGATGCAAGTGTGGTCATTTGCTCGGAAGGGTAAGGGCAAAGCCAAGGGCAATCCACCTGAAGTCACAGAAACGCCGTAAGGGTTATCCCTTGTTATTTTTTCAGATTTACGAAAGGTGAATGCAAGTCTGGTTTTTTAGACTTCCCCCATTCAACAGTTCGTCAGGTAATTATCAGTAGGCAGTCAGCTCCTTCGGGGGCTGACTGCTTTTGATCTACCTGCCAACTCAACAAGAGGAGAGGGGAATGTCATGCAGCGAATAATCGGTGCGGGTCGGCGAGAGTTATGGGCCGGCATCATCACGGTGCTGGTTGGTTTAGGCACGATCGTAGAGGCGAGCTCTTACAACGTGGGCAATCTTGCACGTATGGGGCCCGGCTATTTTCCTGTGGTACTTGGGGTACTTCTGGTGTTCCTGGGGGCCTTGATTCCCTTTACGGCACCCGAAGAAGAAATCGCGGAGGACGAGGACCCGACGGCACCTGTCGTGACCCGTGCTTCCCGACTGCGTGGCATGGCCTGCATTGTTGCCGGCGTGCTGGCGTTCATGTTCTTCGGTCTCTACGGCGGTCTCGCGCCTGCCACATTTGCGTTGGTCTTCATCTCGGCGCTTGGCGACACTTCCAACACCCCGAAAAGCGCGCTGATACTGGCATTGGGCGTGACGGTGTTCGGCATGATCGTGTTCTCCTGGGCACTGCAGCTGCAGTTCCCCATGTTCCGCTGGGGTTAAGCCATGGATACCTTATCTAATTTGATGCATGGCTTTTCCATTGCCTTTCAATGGAACAACCTGGGTTGGTCGCTGTTTGGCGTCTTCATGGGTAACCTGATCGGCGTATTGCCTGGCATGGGGGTGCTGGCTGCGATCTCGATCTTGCTGCCGCTGACATACTCCATGACGCCAACGGCGGCGCTGATGATGCTCGCCGGCATCTACTACGGTGCGCAATACGGCGGCGGCATTACCTGCATTTTGCTCAACCTGCCCGGTACGGCGTCACACGCCGTCACCTGCCTCGATGGCAATCCGCTGGCGCGTCAAGGCAAGGCTGGGTCTGCGTTATTCATGCTGATCTTTTCCTCGTTTATCGGCGCCATTGTCGGCATTCTCATCTTGTTGTTCTTCACGCCCATTCTGGTCGACGTGGCCTTCAAGTTCGGACCCGCCGAATATTTTTCGATGATGATGCTTGGCCTGTTGGCTGGTGCAACGCTGGCCAAGGGTTCCGCGATCAAGGGCGTCGTCATGGTGGTGTTTGGTCTTGTTCTGGGCGTGGCTGGCACCGACGTGAACACCGGCACGATTCGCTTTGCATTCGGCATACTGGAACTGAGCGATGGCTTGCAACTCGTGGCCCTGGCCATGGGTTTCTTTGGTCTCGCGGACTTTATCGCGAACGTCAATCGCATTGGCAAGGTGTCCAAGGTGAAGGGCAGCGATTCCATGTCGATGAGCTCGATGAAGCCGCAAGCAGGCGACATCCGTGCCTCGTTGGCGCCTATCGCACGGGGTAGCGCCATCGGCGCGGCGCTCGGCATTCTGCCAGGCACCGGGCCCACTATTGCCTCGTTTATTTCCTATGCCACCGAGAAGCGTGTTTCCAAGCACCCAGAGCGTTTTGGACGCGGCGCCATCGAAGGGGTGGCAGGTCCTGAGTCGTCGAACAATGCGGCTTCACAGACCGGCTTCATTCCCACGCTCAGCCTAGGCATCCCGGGTGACCCCGTGATGGCGCTGATGTTGGGTGCGTTGATCATTCACGGCATCCAGCCCGGGCCGCAAATGATGACCGAGCATGCCGATATTTTCTGGGGGCTGATCGCCAGCTTCTGGATCGGCAACGTCGCCTTGGTCGTGATGAATCTGCCGTTGATCGGCATCTGGGCCAAATTGTTGGCTGTGCCATATCGCTTTCTATTCCCGTCCGCGCTGTTCTTCGTGTGCGTAGGGGTTTACAGCACGAACAACAGCTTGTTCGATGTCGGTATGGTGCTGTTCTTTGGCCTGATGGGGTATGGCTGCGCCAAGCTCAAATTCGAAGCGGCCCCCTTGCTGCTCGGCTTCGTGCTGGGTCCCATGGTGGAAGAGAATTTCCGACGTGCTTTGCTGTTGTCGCGCGGCGATCTGGCCACCTTTGTGGAACGTCCTATCAGCGCCACATTCATCGGCTTGTGCGTCGCACTGATCGCGTGGCTTGCCATTTCGGCATTGCGTGGGCGCATGCGTGCCATGCGTGTGCGAACGGCCTGAGCCATAAGTGAAGTAAGGCTCACTGACCACATCAGCACCAAGTAAGAGCGCCGCTTGGGTCTTGAACGAGACTCAAGCGGCGTTTGTCTGTGTACAGCCAACGCAGCATCACCGAAGGTTAATACGACACCACCCGTAGGCTTCTCTTGATTCTCCACGGCCGGCATTTGCGTTGTAAGCCTGCATAACGCATGCTATTGCCTGCCTTTGTCTGCCAGGAATGTCGCCATGCATTTGCTCTTCGCTTGTCCTCACCACGACCCCAGCGTCTGGGTGCCTTTACTTGAAGCTACCATGCCTGATTGCCGCATCTCAGTGTGGAATCCACAAGGCCCGCCCTCAGGCGCCGAGGCGGCACTGGTGTGGCGACCTACCCCTGACCTGTTCTCGCACGAAACGCAATTGCACACCTTGTTCAATCTTGGGGCCGGTGTCGATGCCTTATTGAAGATGCCGGAAATTCCGTCACACGTTCGCATCGTGCGTCTGGAAGATGCCGGGATGTCTGTGCAGATGGCCGAGTATGCGTTGTATGCCTTGTTGCGCGCTTCCCGAGATTTCGCCGAGTTTGATGCGGCGCAAGCAGAGGCCAAGTGGTCGCCCAAGCCAGGCACTCGCCGCAAGGACTGGCCGGTTGGTGTGTTGGGCTTGGGGCAGGTGGGTGTACGGGTGGCTGAAATGCTGGCCGAGTTTGGGTACCCCGTGGCCGGTTGGGCGCGCACGCCTCGCGAGATTGCTGGCGTCACGTGTTTTGCCGGGCAAGATCAACTCCCGGCCTTTCTTGCCCGCACACGCGTTCTCGTCAATGTATTGCCATTGACACCGCAGACCCACGGCATCCTCAATCGCGACACGCTTTCACAGCTTTTACCCCAAGCGCATTTGATCAACGTTGGCCGTGGTGAGCATCTGGTTGAGGAAGACTTGATCGACATGCTGGAGGAAGGTGAAATCGCCGGTGCCACCCTGGATGTGTTTCGGACCGAACCACTGCCGAAAGACCACCCATTCTGGGAAGACCCGCGTGTTCACGTAACGCCCCATATTGCGGCAAGCACTTTGCGCGATGAGAGCATTGAGCAAATAGCAGCCAAGGTGGCGCAATTGAGCCGGGGCGAGCCCATTACGGGCGTGGTGGATCGTAGCCGCGGCTACTAGCTCACCTATTGGCATCTTGCCCGGCTGTTTTTCAAGCCGCCTATTTGGCGGCTTTTTCTTGCGCCTTGTAATGCGTAGGCAGGCGTTCAAACAGGAAATCCAGGAACGTACGCACAGCCGGCATCATTCCGCGGCGCGACGGATAAATGCAGTGCACGATGCCCTCTGGCGATTGCCATGTGGGCAGAACAGGCACTAGCTGGCCGCGTCGGAGCTCTTCATGCGTGGCCAGGGATGGTAGTAGCGCAATGCCTCGTCCACGCACGGCGGCTTCTGTCAGAACAATAAAGTCATTGCATGACAGTTGGGGCCGCAGGTCGATGTTGAGCTCTTCGCCCCGGTCGTTAACCAGTTGCCAACGCACGTCGTGTTGCGGATCGCTAAAGCTCAAGGTGGTGTGCGAAGCCAGGTCCTGAGGCGTCTCGGGGGTGCCGTGGCGCTGTAAATAGGTCGGGCTGGCAACCATCGTGCCACTGGCGGTTCCCAAGTGCCGCACTACCAGTTCTGCATCCGTATCCAGCTTGGTGCGCACTCGCAATGCCAGGTCTACCCCTTCGCTGATCAGATCGACCCGTCGATTCGTGACAAGCAATTGCACCGAAATGGCTGGCCAGGTGTCCAGAAACTCCGGTAGCAAGGGTGCAAGTAATTGCTGGGCCAGGGATACCGGGCAGCTCACCACGACAGGGCCAGTCGGTTGGGATTGCAATTGCCGCATCGCATCGTCGGCGGCACGGGCCGACGCAGCCATCTCCTGGCAATAGTGCAAATAACGTTCGCCGGCGGAGGTGAGGCGCAAACGGCGTGTCGTGCGTTGGAGCAGACGTACGCCGAGGTTTTCTTCCAACTGCGAAATGCGGCGAGACAGCCTGGATTTGGGGATGTCGAGCGCGCGTGCTGCCGCACTGAAGCCACCGTGCTCCACCACCTGAGAAAAATAATAGAGGTCGTTTAAATCTTGCATGATTGTTCTATTCACGGAACGTACAGTTCATCATAACCCCATTTATGTTCATAATGAACCGGTCTACAGTACGTCCATGCCTGTTGCGGTCTGCCCTTTGCAGGCCACCACAAACGGAGATACTGCAATGAAGACCCTCGTCGTCCTTTCCTCGATCCTCGGTGATCGTTCCAATTCCAAGCAACTCGTTGATCATCTGCTTGCTCGCGTCAAACAGTCTGATGCCAGCGCCACGATCAAGGTGCGTGATCTGGGTGCTGACCCCATTCCCTACTTTGACGGTGCAACGGCCGGTGCCATGTTCACCCCGGCAGAGGCGCGCAGCGTAGAGCAGCAACGCATTGTGGAGCTTAGCGACACACTCGTGGCTGAATTATTCGACGCTGATCGCATTGTGTTCGCTGTGCCGATCTACAACTTCAACTTGCCGGCTCAATTCAAGAGCTATATCGATCACCTGGCTCGTGCTGGCGTGACGTTCCGTTATACGCCTGAAGGCGTGCCGGAAGGCTTGGTGAAGGGCAAGCAAGTCATCGTCCTGGTGGCGCGTGGTGGGAAGGCTCACGGTACCCCCAACGACACGCTGACCCCGTATTTGAAGCAAATTCTTGCCTTTTTTGGCATGAATGAAGTGACGTTTATTGCTGCAGAAGGCATGGCAATGGGCGAGTTGGCCGCGCTGGAAGGCATTTCGCTTGCCAAGCAGCAGATCGACGCCTTGGCGTTGGATCGCGTATCAGAAGTGCTGCAAGCCGCGTAAAGCGCTAGCGTCGCATCGGGCCGTTTGCTCGCTGTCTCTGGCTCATTTCGCAAGAATGCCGTGTCTCTACCTGAACGGATCCCGACGCCTGGACCTGTTGTCCAACGTTTTTTGGGTTCAGTTCAAGCCGGAGGCACGGCATTTTTTCATCGTCCGGGCAGATGCGGATTCATCCTGTCCGCCCGAAGCAATGGTCAGTCGACGAGTCGTTTCAACAGGCTGGAGGTATCCCAGCGTCCGCCGCCCATCTTCTGCACATCACCATAGAACTGATCAACCAGTGCTGTCAGCGGTAGTCGGGCGCCATTGTGGCGTGCCTCGTCCAGCACCAGCCCCAGATCCTTGCGCATCCAATCTACGGCGAAACCGAAATCGAATTTGCCGTCCACCATGGTGGTGCCACGGTTTTCCATCTGCCAGCTTTGTGCGGCGCCTTTGCTGATGACATCCAGCACAAGCTTCATATCCAGATCGGCAGCCTTTCCAAACGCGACAGCTTCTGACAAGCCCTGCACAATGCCGGCGATGCAGATTTGGTTAACCATCTTGGCTAACTGCCCGGCACCCGATTCCCCCACAAGCGTCACGGCACGGCCAAAAGCCTGGGCAACTGGCTTGATGGCATTGAACACGGCTGCTTCGCCGCCGCACATAATGGTCAGCGCGCCATTTACGGCACCGGCCTGACCACCCGATACAGGTGCATCAATAAAATTCAGGCCAAGCGTTTTGGCCTGTGCGTAGAGCTCTCGTGCCACATCCGCCGACGCCGTGGTGTGATCGACAAACACGGAACCCGGCGTCATGCCCGCAAAGGCGCCATCTGCGCCCAGCACAACGCTGCGTAAGTCGTCATCGTTGCCCACGCAGGCAAACACGATCTGCGCGCCTTCTGCGGCCTCTCGTGGCGTGCTCGCGCTGCGACCGCCGAATTCTGCCACCCAAGCTTGTGCTTTTGCCGCCGAGCGGTTGTAGACGGTGACGTCATGACCTGCACGTGCCAGGTGACCGGCCATGGGCAAACCCATGACGCCCAGGCCGAGGAAAGCGACTTTCTGGGCTACAACTGTGTCGTAGCTCTTGGTACCGATCGTTGCCATGCAGGATTCTCCGCTGGAGGGTGTGATATCTGAGGACGATAACCTTAACGCAATCAAAAGCCGGCGGCGAGTCCGTCGCGACGACTATCGCTTGCACTGACGTAACCATCAACTGCCGGGTCACCCAGGCGCCAGATGAATTGACCGGAACCGAAGTCCATGTAGGAATCGTCGATTGCCTCCAGTAAATGACCGCGTGCACGCAAGGCATTGGTGGTGTTGACAGGCATGCCTGGCTCAACATCCAGCGAAAGTCCTTTGTTCCACTTCCAGCGCGGCGCATCACAAGCGGCTTGCGGCTGTTGCTCAAAATCCAGCATGCGTACCAGCGCCTGCAACTGGCCTTGCGGCTGCATATTTCCGCCCATCACGCCAAAACTCATGACGGGCGCGCCATTGCGCATCAGGAAGCCCGGAATAATCGTATGGAAAGGACGCTTGCCGCCAGCCACCACATTCGGGTGATCTGGGTCGACGCTAAAGCCGTGCCCGCGGTTTTGTAGGCTCACTCCAGTGCCAGGCACAACAATGCCAGAACCAAACCCCATGTAATTGGATTGGATAAAGCTGACCATCATTCCTGTCCGATCAGCCGTTGCTAAATACACTGTGCCACCGGTCGGGGCTTGGCCCGTGCCGAATATCTGCGCAATTCGCGGATTGATCAAGCGGGCACGCTGCGCGAGATATTCCGGTGACAGAAGTTGGTCGTGCGTGACGCGCATATGGCGCTCGTCAGCGACATGTGCGTACACGTCCGCGAAGGCAAGCTTCATGGCCTCGATCATCAGATGTTGCGTATCCGGGTGATCCACCGGCTTGGCTGCCATATCAAAATTCTGCAGCATTCCCAATGCCATCAAGGCAGCAATGCCCTGGCCATTGGGCGGGATCTGGTGCAGCGTATGGCCACGATAGGCCTGGCCGATTGGCGTGACCCACTCCGGGGCGTAATCGCGCAGATCGGACAGTGTCATGGCGGCATCATGGGCCTGCGCATGAGCGACCAGTTTGTGCGCGGTCTCGCCTTCGTAGAAGTCTCGGCCGCCACTGCTGGCAATGCGCTTCAATGTCTCGGCGGCAGACTTCAGCACAAAATGCTCGCCAATGAACGGCGCACGGCCGCGCGGCAGGAAATGTTCCGCAAAGCCCGACTGTGGGTGCAAGAGATCTGCTTGCGCCGCCCATTTTTCTTGCACAACTGGAGACACGGCGAATCCGCGTTCGGCATACTCAATGGCGGGTGCGAGCACGTCGTCAAAGGGTAGGCTCCCCAGTTTTTCATGCAAAGCGGCCCAGCCAGCCACGCAGCCCGGCACCGTTACGCTGTCCCAACCTCGCGTAGGGATGACGCCATGGTGTTTGCGGCGGAAGTAATTCAAATTCCAGTTTGCCGGAGCGGGGCCCGATGCATTCAGCCCGTGTAGCTTGGATCCATCCCAAATAATGGCAAAACAATCCGAACCCAGACCGTTGCTGACGGGTTCCGTGAGAGTCAGGGTCGCTGCGGTGGCGATCGCTGCGTCAACCGCATTGCCTCCTTGTGCCAGTATTCTCAAACCCGCCTGAGCCGCCAGGGGCTGCGACGTGGCGACCACGTTGCGAGCAAACACCGGAATTCGTGTGGTGGGGTAGGGGTTCTTCCAGTCAAAACGCATGGCGGATTCTGATTTGGGGTAATCCCTCAGCTTAACGCAGCTGAATAGCTATCTCCGAAAAATGTCTTAATTTGTATTGTTTGGTAGTGATATTGCGGATGAAGGACGAAAAAAAACCTCCGGCCGGAGCCGGAGGTTTTAAGCGGTGAGGGTGCTTGATACTGCGCAGCCTCCAAGATCACCGCCGCTGCAGCCAAAGCCGCAGGCAGCGTGGATCATTCCTCTTCAACAAACGTTTGTTCGCGCTTCTTGCGAATGGCGGGCAGTGCCACCAAGATAATCAAGAAAGCAGCCACAGCCAGCAATGAAGCGGACAGCGGACGCGTAACGAAGGTCGTGAAATCGCCACGGGACAGCAGCAGGGCACGGCGGAAGTTTTCTTCCATCATGGGGCCCAACACCAGACCCAACAGCAGCGGTGCACCTTCGCACTTCAGCTTGGACCAGACATAGCCCACAACACCGAACATGGCTGTCGTGAAAATATCAAACGCGTTGTAGTTCAACGAGTAGACACCGATGGTGCAGAACACCAGGATGGCCGGGAACAAAATGCGGTAAGGCACTTTCAGCAGCTTGACCCACAGGCCAATCAGCGGCAAGTTCAGCACCACAAGCATCAAGTTGCCGATCCACATCGAAGCGATCAGGCCCCAGAACAGTTCCGGGTGACTGGTCATCACTTGAGGACCAGGCTGGATGTTGTGAATCGTCATTGCGCCAACCATCAGCGCCATCACGGCATTGCCCGGGATGCCCAGGGTCAACAGAGGAATGAACGACGTTTGTGCTGCAGCGTTGTTCGCCGATTCCGGGCCAGCCAGACCGGCAGGGTGACCCTTGCCGAAACGTTCCGGATTACGCGAGATCTTCTTTTCCAGCGTGTAGGAAGCAAACGACGACAACACCGCGCCACCACCAGGCAAAATGCCCAGAGCGGAACCCAGAGCCGTGCCACGCAGTACTGCGGGGTACGCTTCTTTGAATTCCTGCATGTTTGGGTAGAGCGAGCCGATTTTGCCGGTAATGTCGACGCGGTTTTCTTTCTGCTCGAGGTTGGTCATGATTTCGGCAAAGCCGAACACGCCCATAGCCACGATGGCGAAGTCGATACCGTCTTGCAGTTCGGGCACGCCGAAGTCAAAACGTGCAACGCCCGAGTTCACGTCGGTGCCAACCATACCGAGCAACAAGCCCAGGATGATCATTGCAATAGCCTTGGGCAAGGAACCCGAAGCCAGCACCACAGCACCGACCAGACCCAAGCACATCAGCGAGAAGTACTCGGCAGGGCCGAATTTGAACGCGACTTCTGCCAAGGGAGGGGCAAACGCCGCCAACAGCAAGGTTGCTACACAACCGGCGAAGAACGAACCCAGTGCGGCAATTGCCAAGGCTGAGCCAGCTCGGCCATTGCGTGCCATCTGGTGACCGTCCAACACGGTAACCACCGCGGAGGTTTCCCCCGGCAAGGCCACAAGAATGGCCGTCGTCGAGCCACCATACTGTGCACCGTAATAAATACCGGCAAGCATGATCAGGCCGGCGATAGGAGGCAGCACGTACGTGATTGGCAGCAGCATTGCGATGGTTGGCACGGGGCCAATGCCAGGCAACACGCCAATCAATGTTCCTAAAACACACCCAAGAAAGGCGTAGAACAGGTTTTCGGGCGTAATCGCGACCGAAAAACCCAGCATTAAGTTGTCTAGAAGTTCCATGACCGGTTGATCCTTAGTTCATGCCCAGAAACGACGGCCACAGCGGGAAAATCAGCCCCAGCCC
>JBEBWV010000121.1:0-14128 GCA_040391965.1 Achromobacter deleyi
GCGCGTTTTACAGTAGTTTTCCTGCCCCAGTGTTCTCGCGCTCCACCCACGCTACGACAACAGGCGCGCAGTGCTGTAGCGTGGGTGGAGCGCGCGAAAATCGAAACGAGCACACCGGTGGCGACCGCGCGTAACCCGCGATGCTTGGCTCAGACCTATTGCTGCTCAAGAATCGCGGGTTGCGCGCGTTTTACAGTAGTTTTCCTGCCCCAGTGTTCTCGCGCTCCACCCACGCTACCTATCACGGATTACGCGTCGTTCGCGTTAATGTTGCTGGGTCTGTTTTATCGCGTTTCGCCCACGTTACTGCGGGGTAATTTGAGCCGCTTTGACGATGTCTCGCCACTTTTCTCCTTCGGAGATATTGAAACGCGTAAATGTCGCTGGGTCAGATCCTACTGGCTTGGCGCCCAGGCCAGCATATTGCGTCACGACATTGGGTTGCTTCAAGGCGCGTGCGGCATGTTCAGCCAGCTTGGCGACGATCTCGGGTGGTGTGCCCTTCGGTGCCCACAAACCGTACCACGTGCTGATATCAAAGCCTGGAAAGCCAGACTCTGCCATGGTCGGCACCTTTGGCAACTCGTCTACCCGGTTCGCGGTCGTGACTGCCACGGCACGCAATTTTCCCGACTTGATGAAGGGCATGGCAGAAGGCATTGAATCAAACATCAGCTGAATCTGCCCACCCACCAGATCCGTCAAGGCAGGCGAACTACCTTTGTATGGCACATGCTGCATTGGCAAGCCTGAACGCACTTTGAATGACTCGCCAGCAAGCTGCTGCGCGGACGCGTTGCCCGCTGAACCGAAATTCAGTGGCTGCGTTTTACCTAGCGCAATCAGATCCTGAACCGTATGAACGTTGGACGTCTGCGGCACGACGAGCACCAGAGGCACATCCGCCAATTGAGTGATCGGTGCGAAGTCTTTGAAGGCGTCATAACGCATCGACGCATAGATATACGGATTGATGACGTGCAATGAGGCGTTGGCCAGTATGGTGTAGCCATCTGGCGTGGCGCGGGAGACTTGATCGGCACCGATCATTCCACTGGCACCCGGCTTGTTGTCCACGATGATGTTCTGACCAATTGTCTTGGACATTTCCACAGCCACCAGACGCGCCACGATATCCGTAGGCCCGCCTGGCGGGTACGGCACCACCATCGTGATGGGCTTGCTCGGAAATGCCGCGTCGGCGGCCAGGGCAGTGACAGAGCCCGAACTCAGGCCCGCGACCAGCATGGCGGTGGCAATGTGTTTTACCTGCTGCGTTAAGCGGGTGCCGGGCGATCTGCGAGCGCGTCGGGCGGTAATGGCGTGCATGGGTTTGTCTCCGTTGTTATTTTGATCGCCACCTTGCCGACGACTTGTCGGCTTTCCAGGGCGGCGAGTGCTGCGGCAAGACCAGCGATCGGATAGACCGCCGTTACGGCTGGCCGGATCCGCTTGCTGCGGGCCCAGTCAAACAATGTGGACATCATTCGCTGCATGGCTGGCGCGTGGACGATGCGTTCGTCAACAGGCGTCCAACCTATGTAGCGACCAAAGAAAAACCCATGCAGGGCAATGTTCTTTACCAAAAGCAGGTTCAGCGGCACCGCAGGAACTTTGCCGCTCGCGAAACCCACCGACACCATCCGCGCGTTGGCGGCCGCGGCACGCACGCTCTGCTCAAACGCATCGCCCCCTACGGCATCAAAGACAATATCCACGCCACGCCCGCCCGTCAGTGTCTTGACGGTTTTGGCCAGATTTTCATCTGCCGCAAAGGCATGCGCCGCGCCCGCGTCTCGGGCAACCTGACGTTTGGCATCGGTGCTGGCGCAGGCCAAGACCGTTGCGCCCAGCAACGAAGCAATTTCCACGGCCGCCAGTCCCACTCCCGAACCCGCCCCGAGTACCAGCACCGTATCGCCAGGCTGCATGGCGGCACGCCAGAGCAAGCCGCAATACGCTGTGCCGTAAGAAATGGCGAGCGGTAAGGCTGACAGCAAAGGCAAATCATCCGGCACGGCATAGACCGTGTACTCAGGCAAGGTCAGCCGCTCGGCATAACACCCCCAACGTGCCAGCGCCACCACGCGGTCCCCAAGCTTCAAACGCGTTACCTCAGCGCCGCAAGCTACCACTCGACCAACCGCTTCCGTACCCGGTGCAAAGGGTAAAGGCGGGCGACTTTGATAACTTCCTTCAATTAACAACTTCGTGGCATGGCTGACGCTTGCGTATGCCACTTCAACCGTCACTTCATAAGGGCCAGGAGGCGGTGCATCTGCCATATCACCCGGCACAACATCTTCCACCGGACCGTGGCGATGACATATCAACGCGCGCATCAGATTGCCTCCGAAGGCACGGGTGCCTGTCGCAACACACCCGCTTCCAATAAAGATTGAATGTCTTGCGCGGGCACGCCCCACTCCGTCAGCACGGCAACTGTATGTTCACCAATCGCTGGCGCCGCCTGCAATGGCCGTCGAATGCCTGTGGCAGGTACACGCGCAAAAGGCAGCGATGCACCGCCTGGCTGTGCCAGCGGTTCCAGCAAACCCAGATGAACCGCTTGCGGATGTGCAGCCAGATCGTTGTAATCCCTGACCTGAGCGTGCAACACATCCTCATGGGCCAAGCGCTGCACCCAATGCGCCGTAGCTTGTGTCGCCAACTGAACAGAAAGCTCGCGATGCAAACGTTCGCGCTGCTCCATGCGCCCGGCGTTGCTGGAAAGTGCCGGTTCGCTCACCCAGTCTGGTCGGTCCAGCGCGCGGCATAAGCGGGCAAATTGATCGTTATTCAAAGCCAGCACTGACAAGCGTCCGTCGGCGGTATCGAACACGCCATTAGGCGCACTGACAGCACCCGTCGCACGTTCCCCCGCCATCCCGAAGGCCAAAATATCATTGACCTGCAATGCCGCACACGCCTCAAACAGACTCAGTTGCACATGCTGACCACGGCCGCTGCGTGCCTGTTGATAGAGCGCTGCGCTGGTTGCTTGTGCCGCATACAACGCGGTGGCGATGTCAGCCATTAACAAGCCTACGCGGCGAGGCTCGCCAGCGGGCGTCTGGTTGGCAAACATCAAACCACTATCTGCCTGCATCACCGAGTCTGACGCGGGTGCGCGAGCGCTGGGACCATCTGGTCCATACCCGCTGATCGACACATAGACCAGACCCGGGCAGGCTTCGGCCAGGCTTTCGTAGCCCACCCCCATGCGCTCAGCCACACCGGGCCGAAAATTCTGAATCACAATATCCGCCTGCCGCGCCAACGACGCGAGCAAGGCCTTGCCGCGCGGTTGGCGGGCGTCCAGGCACACGCCTCGCTTGCCCACGTTGTAGGCAATGGAGAGCGCGCTCTGCTCGTCGCGCTGCACACCAACATGTCGGCCCCAGTCACCATCCGGCGGCTCGACCTTCACCACGTCGGCACCTTGTTGCCAGAGAATCTGCGCGCAATATGGGCCCGCGATCCCCTGACTGAGATCCAACACGCGAAGACCGGAATAAGGGCCTGAAGAAGAGTCAAACGGCGTTTTCGGCATAGGGCAAGAGTGGGGCAAGGACAATGACGTCGATGGTAGACTCGCCCACAACATTGGACAATCCACCGACTTGTGCCTTGAATGTTGAACCATGATTGACAATACCCCCGATCTAAACCTGATCCGACTCTTTGTGGCGATGGTCGAGTCGCGCAACCTGAGTGCCGCGGCAGAACGTTGCGGCATGACGCGATCAAACATGTCTCATCGACTCAAACGACTTGAACTCGATCTGGGCTCACAGCTATTCCGGCGAACCACCCGGAACATTGAACTGACACAAGCCGGTCAATTGCTCTATCAGCATGGCATTCGCCTGCTCGATGAAATGCGTGCCGCCCAAGCCGCCATTGACAGCCTGGACGGCACTGTCAGGGGCGACGTGCGCATTCGGCTTCCCACGGGGTTGGGGCACCTCTATCTGGCACCCGTCTTGCTCAACTTTGCGCGCAGCTATCCCGATATCGCATTGCGCGTGCATATCAACGACGGCATTGGTGACCTGATTTCAGCGGAAGTGGATCTCGCGTTGAAGATCACCTCGGCGCCGCCAGAAGATCATGTGGCACGTCGACTCTGCAGCATCCAATGGTGTCTATGCGCATCACCCGCCTTTTTGGCCAGCAATGATCCGGTGCACAGCATAGAAAGATTGGGTCATTCCGATGTGATTGCACCGCAATCGCTCGGACGCCGTTTTGATCTGCGGCTGAAACAAGCTCATGGCGACCCACTTATCCTGCGCATCGCACCCAGACTGCAATCGGGCGATTACCCGTTCCTGAGAGAAGCCGTCTTGGCAGGATTAGGCGTGGCCCTGCTTCCACGCTATGCCGTCTGGAGCCAGCTACGAGACGGCGAACTGGTCGAAGTGCTGCCTGAGTACGAGCCCGAAGGTGTGGGCGATGCGATCTACTTATTAACAGCCCCGAACCGCTTTCCTTCCATGGCCACGCGGGTACTCGCCGACTTCATTCGCGAGCATATTGAACGGCACTATCGGGACTGGGATCGTGGGGCCGGTGTAGCGGCTTGATTCGAGGGCGTCGGACCCCAACACTCTATAAGCGCTGCTTATAGAGCTATGCCGTTAGGAAGATTTTCAACAACGCCTGCGACCCCCATACTCAACGGCAATGCTTCCTGCCGCGTTTGCCCGTTGCGGCCCGACCCTTACCCTGCCCGCGCCATGACCCTATCCCCCACGCTGCGCGTACTGCGCGCCAGCCGCAGCACCAACCGATCCGCCTATGGCACATCCGGCATTCCGCTGATTGAACTGGACGGCGGGGCCGGGCCTTGTATCGCGTTTGTTGCGGGAGTTCACGGCGACGAGTACGAAGGCCAGTGGGCCTGCACGCAGTTGGCACGCCAACTTGCGCCCTTACTCAAGCGCGGCCGGGTCCTGATCGTGCCAGCGGCCAACCCGGGAGCCTGCGCGGCCGGCCAACGGCTTTCGCCCGAAGACGGGCTGAACCTCAACAAGACCTTTGGCATTTCGCCCGCGCGCCTGACCACCGAACATGTGGCGCGCCTGCTTGAAGTCGAGGTTTTCGCGGCGGCGGACTACATCATCGACATCCACAGCGGCGGTGCGTCGCTGGACTATTTACCCGGCTCCGTCTACACGACTTACCGGGACGACCCAATCCCCGACGCGCTCTATGAGATGGCTGCGGCATTCGGGTTCGAACACTGCATGATCTTTCGATCCACTGACAGCACGGCCGCCCCGGCGGCGGCCAGCCGTTCTGGTGCGCTGCGCCTCAGTGCCGAAATCGCCGGTGGCGCACGGCTCTCCCCAGCCCTGGCCGACCGCTGCCTGCAAGGCATGCTGAGCGTGCTCGCCTGGCTAGAAATGGTGGACAGTGCATTTCACAAACCGACCTCAGTGAGCGCGCTGGATCTTTCCCGGCCTGCCGCGACGCTCTACGCTGACACACCCGGCGTCGCACGCCTGACCGTAACGCTCGGGCAATCCGTCGTGGCGGGCCAGCACCTGGGCGAACTCTTCGAACCGCTACGACCAAACCAGCCTGAACTGGCAATCCATGCCCCACAAGCAGGCATTGTGGTCTGCCTGCGCCCTCTTGCCCGCGTCGACAGTGGCGACTGCCTGGTGCAGATTGCCCCGGTTCAGCCCTTACGCGCCGTGCTGGCGAAATCCGTCTAAGCAAGGCGCACGACCTCCCTTATGCCTACCCCCCGAGACCCCTTGATGTCTTCCGCCGACGCCCCCGCAGACCCCACACCCAACGCCTTCCAAAGCTTGTCGCCTCCGATATGGCGCGGATCCACAGTGGTATTCAATAGCGCTGCCGCCTTTGCACAGCGCAAGACGCAGCTCTACGACGGCTACACCTACGGTGTGACGGGCACCCCCACCACGCGCGAACTGGAAGCCCGCATCGCGGCACTGGAAAATGCGCCGCACTGCGTCGTGCTTCCTTCCGGACAGGCGGCGCTGTGCATTGCGCTGATGACAGTTCTGCGCGCGGGTGACCATGTACTGATTTCTGACGCGGCCTATGGCCCGCTCAAGACGTTTGCACAGAATTGGCTAGAGCGGTTTGGGATAGAGACTACGCTCTACCCGCCCGACGTCGGTTCCGGAATTGCCGCCTATGCCAAAGACAATACCCGGCTCATTTGCCTGGAATCGCCCGGCACCATCACCATGGAAATGCAGGACGTACCCGCCATCACGGCGTATGCCCGCAGCCGCAACATCCGTACGCTAATGGACAACACCTGGGCCACGCCCCTGGGATTCAAGCCACTCAATCATGGCGTTGATCTCAGTGTTGAGGCGGCCTCCAAAATGTTCGCCGGACATTCCGACCTGTTGCTGGGCGCTGTCAGCACGTGCGATCGGGAGTTGTACGAACGCCTGCGCGAAGCACAAAGCACGTTGGGGCAAGCCGTCAGCCCTGACGACTGTTTCCTCACCATGCGCGGCCTGGAAACGCTGGAACTGCGGTACGCCGCCCAAGCAAGCAGTGCATTGACCGTTGCGCAGTGGCTTGAGCGCCAGGATGCCGTCGCCCAGGTCATGTATCCCGCGTTGCCAGGCAGCACCGGCCACGCATTGTGGCAACGAGATTTCACGGGCGCGGGCTGCGTGTTCTCTCTGATATTGCAACCCGGCCCGCAAGCTGCTCACGACGCATTTTTCGACGCGCTGGGCACGTTCGCCATCGGTGCCAGTTGGGGTGGCGTTCACAGCCTTGCCGCGTTCTATCCCGCGCAGGAGCAACGCCGCCGCAGCTATCCCAGCACCACGGAAGCCGTTGTCCGTCTGTCCATTGGACTGGAGAGCACGGCAAGCCTGATCGCAGACCTGGAACAGGCGTTGATCCACTACCAAACGGCCTGCAACAAGCCCGCCTGACCGATTCAAACAACGTAGAAATCAATCAACAAGGGGATTACCATGCATCGCTTTCAAACCTTGCGCCACTTACGCACCTTCGCCTGCAGCGTGGCGCTCTTGGCCACCGCCTGCGCCCTGCCCGCCGCACACGCCCAAAGTGATCAGGTCCTGGCCAAGGCTCGCGAACGCGGCACACTGCGTGTTGCGAACACCCAATCGTCACCGCCCTGGAGCCAGATTGACGAGAAGAACCAACCCGCTGGCTACGACGTGGACGTGGCGATGGAAATTGGACGTCGCATCGGCCTCCCAAAAGTCGTGTTCATTGCCGACACCTACAAGAACTTCATTTCGTCGCTGAACGCAGATAAATACGATGTTGTGATCAACATCCTGACGCCAACCGAAGAACGCAAAAAACAAGCAGATTTCTCGGATATTTATATCCTGAGCACCCTGCAGATATTCGTGCGCGACGACAACAAGACCATCAATTCACGCGCTGACCTCTCGGGCAAGCGACTGGGCGTCAGCGGTGGCACCTTGAACGAAAGCTGGGTGCGCGAACATATCAAGGACGCCGATATCCGTGTCTACAACACGTCTTTGATGGCGTTCAGCGATCTGGTCAATGGCCGTATCGACGCGGCTATCTATTCGCTGGCCAACGGCACCGTGCTCGCACGCGCCAACAAGCTGCCGGTCAAACTCGTCGGCGAGGTCCTGACCGAAGAGCCTGCCGCTGTCGCCTTCAAGAAAGAGCAACCCGCTTTGCAGGCCGCTATCAACAAAGCCATTGCCGACATGATTGAAGACGGTACGCTTACGCGCATCTCGCAGAATTGGCTCAACGGCTTTGACATGGGCCGCGCCTTGAAAGCCCACAGCGGCACGCACTAGGAGCGTCGGCATGTGGGAACTCTTTCTACGCGCGCTGCCGCTGTTGCAGCAAGCCATCCTGATCACCCTTTTCCTGGGCTCGGCGGGTTTCGTGCTGGGCGGCATACTGGGCATGCTGGTAGCCTTTGCCCGCAACGCCAGATTTGCTCCGCTGCGCTGGGCCTCCTTCTGGTACGTGTCGGTGTTTCGCGGTACGCCCCTACTGGTGCAGCTGCTGCTCATCTATTTCGGCTTGCCTCACTGGGGCATCGTGATCGAACCGATCTGGGCAGCGCTCCTGGCACTTACGCTCTTTGAGGCAGCCTACATCAGTGAGGACATCCGTGCAGGCATCAACGGCGTAGACCGTGGTCAGTGGGAAGCCGCCATGTCGATGGACATGGGCTACTGGACCACCATGCGCCGCATCATCCTGCCCCAAGCCCTGCGCATCGCCACCCCGTCGCTCGGCAGCCGCTTCATCACCCTCATCAAGAACACGTCGCTGGCTTCCACCGTCACCGTGGTCGAACTCACCCGTGTGGCGGATCAGATCGGATCATCGACCTTCCGCTACATGGAAATGTTCATGATCGTGGCGATTATTTACTGGCTCATTAATCAGGTCCTCACATTCATCCAGACCTGGCTTGAAGGCCGTCTATCCCGGAGCATCCGATGAGCACCCCGACCATCCATGTACGCGGCCTGAAAAAAGCATTTGGCCAGAACGCGGTACTGCGCGGCATCGATCTCGACGTCCCAAAAGGCGACGTCGTGGTCTTGATGGGGCCGTCGGGATCAGGCAAAACCACCTGCATCCGTTCGCTGAATTTTCTGGAAACACCGGACGACGGCCGGATAGAAGTTTGCGGTATCTCCATAGACTGCCGCCCCGGCAGCCTGGACACGAAGTCCGCAAGAGCCAATATTCGCGCTATTCGTCGCAAGAGCGCCATGGTGTTTCAGTCCTTTAACCTGTTCCCGCATCTGACGGCCCTGGAGAACGTCATCGAGGGTCCGTGCAGTGCCCGTAAAGTGCCACGCGCCGAAGCGATTGAACGCGGTCGCGCCTTGCTGGATCGGGTAGGTCTGAGCGCCAAAATCGATGAGTACCCCGCACGCCTGTCGGGAGGACAGAAGCAGCGCGTAGCGATTGCCCGCGCGCTGGCGATGGACCCGGAGGTCATTCTCTTTGACGAGCCCACCTCGGCGCTCGATCCGGAGCTTCGCAACGAAGTCCTGTCCGTCATGACCGGACTGGCCCGCGAAGGCATGACAATGGTAGTCGTCACTCACGAAATCCGCTTCGCCCGCGATGCCGCCACGAAAGTCGTATTCATGGATGGTGGACACGTCATCGAACAGAACACGCCAGATCGGTTTTTCTCAAAACCCGACAGCGAGCGAGTACGGCAATTTCTACAGCTGGTAGCGCAGTAGTGTCACAAAACGAGCGCGCCGTTCCAGCGCCGCGCTCGTCGACGGCCGCCGTTGCGTGTACAGTGGCCCGACCTCTCCGACGCCCTCACGCTATCCATATGCTCTTGCGGGAAATCGAAATATTTCGCACGGTAATGACGGCTGGCACGACGAGCAAAGCGGCTCAACTGCTCGACGTCTCACAACCCGCCATCAGTCAGGCACTGCGCAAGCTGGAAACCCACGCAGGCATCCCGCTGTTCCAGCGTCTGCGCGGACGCCTCTTGCCCACGCCCGAGGCGCATGCTCTGCTTGCAGAAATTGACCGCTGCTTCGTCGGTCTGGATGCCATCGAACATCGTATTCAGAGCTTGCGGCAGTTCGGCGTCGGCCGGATCAGCCTGGCATGCATGCCTGCATTTGGAATCGGGTTCCTGCCCCGTGTGCTGGGCGGCATGAGCTTGATGGACCACAAGATCACGGTCTCTTTGCAGATTCTCAGCTCGCGAGACGTACGCGAACGCGTGTTGACCGGCCAATGTGACGTCGGCCTAATGGCCGATGAAGTTTCTACGGTCGGCATCGAACATTCCGTCTTTGCCCGTTTCGAAGGCGTGCTGGCGGTGCCTGCCAATCACGCCCTGGCTCGCCAATCCAGCATCCACCCGACAGATCTGGCTGGACAACCCTTTCTTGCCCTCAACCCGGAAGACACCTCACGCAGACGACTACAAACGGTTCTGGACGCCCACGGCGTCACCCCCTCGGTTGTCGTCGAAACGCCCTACGCCGTCAGCATCTGCGAATTGGTTCAACAAGGCGTGGGCATCGGTCTGGTCAACCCGCTGATGGCCCTGGAATACGTGAACCGAGGCGTCGTCCTGCGCCGCTTCGCCGAGCCGGTGCATTTCACCTGCCTCCTCGGACTGCCCGCCAGCAAACCCCTCGCGGGATTCACGCAAACATTCCTGTCCACCATGCGCAAACAGCTCGACACCGACCTGCGCACGATTGAGAAGATATTGGCGGTGTAGTGCGGTGCTTGCTCGGCGCTACAACACGGCGCCAGTACACTGGACGGCAACGGGCAAACACAGCAGGAAACGATGCTGAGTAGATTCCCGGGAGCCACAGATTCTAATGAACACGCAAACCGACTGGATGCAGCGCGCCGCCACTTCCGGCAATGTGGAGCGCATCGAAGCCTATTTCAGCGGGCATGGCTACGAATTGCACCGCCACGATACTTACGCTATTGGCCGCACGCTGACCGGCGTTCAGAGCTTTCACTACCGCCGCGCCATGCGCCACAGCCTGCCTGGCAGCACCATCGTGCTGCATCCCGATGAGGTACACGATGGTGAGGCAGGCACCGAAGCAGGTTTTCGTTATCGTATGGTCTATGTGCCACCGGCACTGATACAGCAGATACTTGGCGGTCGCACCCTGCCTTTCATTGAAACCGGCATCGCCACGGACGCACGCCTGTATGCAGCCAGCAGCGCACTGCTGCACGGCATGGAGAAAATCGTTGACCCGCTAGAGGAAGACGATGCCTTATACGACTTGGCCCAGGCACTATGCGCGGCAGCCGCAGCACCACACGCGCGACGCAAGCCGGACTACGCAGCGGCAGAGAGGGCCAGGCAATATATTCACGACACGCAAAATGGCATCGTCCTGCTGGATGACTTGGCGCGCGCGGCAGGTGTAGATCGCTGGAAGTTATCCCGCGATTTCCGAGCGCTATACGGCACCAGTCCATATCGCTATGTGGTGATGCGGCGCCTGGAACGAGCACGCACCCTGATCGGTGCAGGCCAAGCCTTGGCGCAGGTCGCCGTGGACACCGGGTTTACCGACCAAAGTCACATGACGCGCCATTACACACAGGTCTACGGGATATCGCCAGCCCGCTGGCGCAAGATACTGGAAGCGGCCTGAAGTGCTGCGTCGCTCACGTTGCACGATCGTACAAGACGACAGACAGAGTCCGGCCTAGACTGGGGATCTCTGAATCGTCCAGGCCCCCATCATGACGCCACACACCGGCACCGTCCAAGCCATCAACTTCTCCGAGAAATTGTCTTTATTCTCGGAGCATTGGACACCGAAAGTCATCGCAGAAATGAACGACTATCAGTTCAAAGTTGTGAAAATCAAAGGCGAATTTGTCTGGCATTCCCACGCGGACACCGACGAGACATTTATCGTGCTTGACGGCCATCTGCGCATTGAGTTTCGCGAGAGCCATGTTGATCTCGGCCCCGGTGAAATGGCGGTCGTGCCCAAAGGCATGGAGCATCGACCCTGCGCGCCTGACGAAGTGAAACTCCTGCTCATTGAACCCCGTGGCGTGCTGAACACGGGTGATCAGGGTGGCGCACGCACGGCGCTTAATGACGTCTGGATTTGAGGTGTTGGTGCAAGCCCGATATCCGAGTCGGCGTTCGGGTCGCACCGTATCTGCGTTGAGGGTGCAGCCCTTAAGCAAACGACAATCGTCTTTTGACGCAATGCGAGTCGCCGCTTCACGCTTTCTTTCTATCCAAAAATAGAATCCCCGATTCGGCAAAATGGTGCAGGTTCAAACGGCACTGGGATTGGATTTTCGGCGTCACTGATCTCTCTCAATACCGTCAGGCATTGGTACGTAGCAAGTTGGATTAGCTCATAGTTCTTACCTGCCTTCGGCACGAACACTCCGCCCGTTTTGCAGAGCTTTCTGAAATGAACGGCTCCGTCACCAAAACCGAGAAGCGTGAACGTAAATGGCTGCTCGGCGGGGATCCGCAATTCAGTGCGAACTACGTCGTCTCGACTGCCGTAGTACCTTTCACCTATGCCGGGATTTGGCATATTCAAACTCTCGCCATTTCGGTCCGCAAATCCAGCTTGCGCTGACACCATCACGCCGCTCTGTGGCAGGCGCCAATCCCTGCAGGCACTGCGCGGAACGGCGCGGACCATGCCATTGGAAATTACGCGCAAATTTGCGGTCTCGCCGTCATCAGAGTTCTCATATTTAGTCGAATAAGAGACGACATTAGCGATGCCACCGCAGCCCGTCAGGGCGAACACAAAGATGAGAACACTTGGCTTGAGATTCATGCAGATAACCTATCAAGAGCGTTGACACAGCATTCATCAATGACCAGTCAAATCAGGTTGAAAAATCGCGGAGGTGAGGAGACCCATCTTCGGCCTCTCTCGGGAACTCGATTGCTCAGACTGGCCAACAATGGAGAAACCGCATCGCCTTGATAAAGCTACGGTTCAGCAGCCGCAACATCTGCAGGAAAAATCCCAAAACCCAGCTATCGCAAACCCTTGACCTAGTAACGGCACCCAACGGCACGCGCTAAAGCGAGGCTGGAAAAAATAAAGGATTTCGGCTTGGCGGATTTAGGCCAAGCAGTATGTCACCCTCTCGGAGAAGGTTGTGCAGCGGCTGATGAAACAAGAACGTTTGGTCGTTGCTAAGCCGAAACGGCACCGGTACGGCTCCTATCTTGGGGAGATCAGCCCGGCACCCGAGAACCTCATCAATCGCAACTTCCAGGCAGCGTCACCGAACGAGAAGTGGCTGACCGACATCACAGAGTTCCAGATTCCGGCAGGCAAGGTTTATCTATCGCCCATCATCGACTGCTTCGAGGGCTTGGTGGTTAGCTGGTCCATTGGGATGCATCCCGACGCTGCGCTCGTCAACTCGATGCTCGATGCTGCCGTCGAGACAGTGACGTGCAGCAAATATCGACCCGTGATCCACTCTGATCGTGGTGCGCACTATCGCTGGCCCGGTTGGCTCTCGAGGATCGGTGAGGCAAAGCTGATTCGCTCGATGTCTCGCAAAGGGTGCTCGCCTGACAACGCGGCGTGCGAAGGATTCTTTGGACGGCTCAAGACGGAGCTGTTCTATCCTAGGAACTGGCAGTCCACGACCATTGAACAGTTCATTGAAGCCGTGGATGCCTACATCCGCTGGTACAACGAGAAGCGGATCAAGGTATCTTGGCTCTCTCCGTCCCATCGAATACCGAGAGAGTCTCGGACTTACAGCATAAAACCAGTCCAAGTTTTTATCCGCACCTCCCCTTTTTTGCGCTTTAGGTGGTCAGTTTTGCATCGGCACTAACAACCACCCACATGATCGAATGCGTCAATTACTTGTTGTTCAAACGCCGAGCCGTTCTGACGATTCATAGCGATCTGAGCAATATCATCTACTACCTTCCCAGCCGCACCTGCCTCTTTTGCACCAACCTCAACCCGAGGTTTAGCGCATCAAGCTACCGAAGCGAAAATCGCTCTTTCAATACTTCCACAACCTGCCCCATTGCAAAAAGCGGAGAAATACTATCCTGGGAATATACGCTGCACGAAGCCATATCTTCTGGGTAGTTAAAGTCCGCATAGACTTCCTGCAGCCGATTTATCTTATCTTGGTCGGAGTCATCTGATGCTTCAATCCATAACAAGAAAGCCAGCAGCCACTTGTCTAAGTCAGAAGCATTATCGATGCGTTCTATCTGTTTTGACATCAGGTTAAGGAGTTCATCGTCACTTAAATATTCCCCACCGGCAATGATAGCGACATCCTCGCTATCAGCATGATTGTCATTCACAAGCTGAGTGACAGCGTAATCAAAAATATCACTTCTCTTTACCCACCCCCTTCTAAACCCGAAAACAATCGTCGACCAACACATCAAACCCAATCCAATTAGAATTTTGAATGGCGACATTGTTTTTCTCCTTATTTTTTTGGAATCTGGTTAGGCGGCCCGGTGACTTGACCGCCTAGAATGAAGCGTCGGTGAGTCACATTCCCTTCATCAACAATCCATTCAAAAACACCACTAACGCCATTGTTGCTACCTTCAATCTGCCTTAGCTCG
>JBEBWV010000122.1:0-14022 GCA_040391965.1 Achromobacter deleyi
TCGATCTGGAGTTTTTTATCGCCAATCAGGCTATACGAAAACCATAGAATCTACGCGATCTCCGTGGCACGGCCTGCGCCAATAGTGTGCCATTCGAAGCGCAACGCGTCCCCTTGCGCAGCGTCAAAAGAACACTGGCCGTCGCAGTAAATGACGGCCGTCGCAGCAATCTGCCAGCGTCGGCCATGGTGAACGCACTCGTTCACTCGCCAGCATCAAGCCGGATAAATGGCGCCTAGAATGCGTGCGCCACGTGCACCGGTGACTTCCGGTGCGCCTGCTGCAACCCTGTCGACGCAGCATTTTGCAAGCCATGCAAAGGCCAAGGCCTCGGCTTGTTGCGCAGGCACGCCCGCGACATCAGTTGCCTGCACAGGGCGTTGGAGGCAATAGGCCAGCTCACGCATCAAACCTGCGTTATATGCACCACCGCCACAGACCAGAACGTCTCGCGTAGCAGGTGCCTGGGCTTCTATGGCATTGGCCACGGTTCGCGCGGTTAAACGCTGCAGCGTGGCCTGCACATCTTCAGGTGCTTGCGTGCCGCCATCAAAGCTAGCCAGGCGATCTTCAAGCCATTGCATATTGAAGAGATCGCGGCCCGTGGATTTGGGGGGCGGCAGCATGAACCAGGGTTCGCTGGCGATCAGGTGCTCCAGCAAGCCCGCCACCACCTTGCCGGAGGCCGCCCAGCGGCCCTCAGCGTCGTAAGGCTTGCCAGTATGGCGCAGACACCAGGCATCCAGCAAAACGTTTGCAGGGCCGGTATCGAAGCCGCGTGGGGGCTTGCCAGGTGCAAGCAGGGTAACGTTGCCTATGCCGCCAAGATTGAGCACGGCACGCGCGTGTGTGGTGCTGAACATGGCTGCATGAAACGGTGGTACGAGCGGGGCACCTTGGCCACCTGCTGCAACATCCCGGCTGCGGAAGTCTGCGACGACATCAATATTGGTCAGCTCGGCCAGCAACGCAGGGGCATTGAGCTGCAAGGTGTAGCCGCTTTCCGGGCGATGCCTCACGGTTTGCCCATGCGCGCCAATGGCTGCAATGGATGACGCGGGTTCGCCGCTAGTCTGGAGCAATTGATCGACAACGTGTGCGTAGAGGCGAGCCAGCGCATTGGCTGCAAGGGCGGCTCGTCCTAGCTCATCGGCGCCGCTGGTATTCAATGCCAACAGTTCGAGGCGTAAATCCGGAGGCATAGGCAGACTGGCATGAGCCAGCACGTGTGGGGCCTGCTCGTCGTGCAGGCGTACCAGCACGCCATCGGCACCATCAATGCTGGTGCCAGACATCAGACCGACAAAAAGGCGGCCTGCTTGGGAAGTGCGCGGGCCGCCTTGTTGTTGAGTCATTCGATTTTTGTCGCTTAGCGGCTGGCCACGTTCGTTAAGGCATCCGGCAGGGTTTGCTGGAATTGCGTCAACAGTTCGATCTGCTGCTTGTAGGGATTGACCGCTTGCGTAAAGGCACGGACTTCGGCGGGCTCAAGGGCGCGAGCAACGGGCAGGTCCACCGACAAGGGGTCAATCGGCTGGTTGTCTACGCGGAACTCGTAATGCAGGTGAGGGCCCGTTGCCCAGCCGGTGGCACCCACATAACCAAGTAGCTCACCTTGGGTAATTTTGGCACCCTTGGTAATGCCTTCGCCAATGCGGCTTTGGTGCGCATACAGCGTCGAGTATTTGCCGTAGTGCTTCACAATGACCACGTTGCCGTAGCCATTTTGCCAGCCCGCGAATTCCACGGTGCCGTCAGCGGTGGCGTGAATCGGTGTGCCCGAAGGTGCTGCGTAGTCCACGCCTTTGTGTCCCGTCCAGGTTTTGTGGATGGGGTGCATGCGCATGCCGAACGTGGAACTGATGCGGCTGAACTTCAGTGACGTGCGCAAGAACTCACCGCGCAGGCTGGTGCCCTTGAAGTCGTAGTAAGAGCCGTTCTTGCCGTCGGGGCTGAACCAGACCGCGTTATGGGTCTTGCCATCGTTGATGAATTCAAGCGCCATGACGCGCCCGGCGCCGGCATAACGGCCTTCGTGTGCACGAACCTCATAGACCACACGGAACTGATCGCCCTGGCGCAAGTCGCGCAGGAAGTCGATCTTGGCGCTGAGAATGTCGGCCATTTGCATGGTGACAGAATCAGGGATGCCTGCCGCGTCGGTGGCACCGAACAAGGACGAACGAATCGTGCCTACGGCCACACGTGTTTGCAGATCGGTGTTCTGAGTGACTTCCTCGGCCTTGTAGCTATCGCCGGAGGGCACCACGTGAAGCATTTTGGTGACAACCTGGCCGTCGGCTTCACTGCCCGGGGTGTGGATGTAACGCAGCCAGACCAAGTTGCCATCCGCATCCGTTGCGGCTTGTACCGAACGGCCGGGATACAGTTTATAAATGCTGCGAGCGCTGGCGTCGTGAGTCAGGAATGTTTGCAGACGCGGGGAGTCGAGCTCCAGACGTTGCAACACGGCAGCCAGCGTGTCGCCCGCGCGAATACGGGTTTCGCTGATATAGGGCGCCAGGCTGGCATCACTGACGTGCATCTGCTCGGCTTGTAGCGGCAGCACGCTTTGAATAACGCGGGAGGGGGGGAGTTCAGTGCGGTCTGGTTGTTGGACCATGCCCAGGGCAGCGGCACCAGCGAACAGAGCAATAGAGGAAACGAGTACGGTGCGGCGCAAAATGCCGGAGCGATGACGCTTCGGTTGTTTAGGCGCGAACACGGCGGCAACTTTATGTCTGAAGCTGCGAGCCAGGTCTTGAAAGCCACGATTCATCGTGAAAAAACCCTCTCAGGTGGCGTGAGGTCGCAAGATACGTGGCGCAAACGGCCCAACCACCGTACTGGGACGGGATAGGGCTGGCGCTGCGCGCATCTTGTGAACAACGGGTGATTGGCCAAATTGCAACGGGAATGACGACAGTTGCGTATGATTAGGCCGTAATGCTAGCTGATTAAGCTAGAATTTTCGACTAAATTTGTCACTTTTTACACCTTTTTATCAGCCAAACTCTGATTTGGCCCCCCCATACATGTCGCAACCTGTAGCAGCCCCCCTCACCCCTGAAATCGAAGCTGATCTGCGAGTCGCCAAGCGCGGTTGCGATGAGCTGCTTGTCGAGTCTGAATTCGCTCGTAAATTGGCCAGAAGCCGTTCTACCGGGGTGCCACTGCGCATCAAGTTGGGGCTCGACCCCACCGCGCCCGACATTCACTTGGGTCACACAGTGGTGCTGAACAAAATGCGTCAGCTCCAGGACCTGGGCCACACGGTCATTTTCCTGATTGGCGACTTCACCTCCACCATTGGTGATCCCAGCGGTCGAAATAGCACCCGCCCGCCATTAACACGCGAGCAGATTGAATCGAACGCCAAAACGTATTACGCGCAGGCCAGTCTGGTTCTGGACCCGGCTCGCACCGAGATTCGTTACAACTCGGAGTGGTGTGACGCTTTGGGCGCGCGCGGCATGATTCAACTGGCCTCGCGATATACCGTGGCCCGCATGATGGAACGCGAAGACTTCACCAAGCGGTTCAAGGGTGGTGTGCCGATTTCGGTGCATGAATTCCTCTATCCGCTGCTGCAGGGCTACGACTCCGTCGCGCTGAAATCTGATCTGGAGCTGGGGGGCACGGATCAGAAGTTCAACCTGCTGGTGGGTCGAGAGTTGCAAAAGGAATATGGACAAGAGCCGCAGTGCATTTTGACCATGCCGCTGTTGGTGGGCACGGATGGCGTGGACAAGATGTCCAAGTCCAAGGGCAATTACATCGGCATTTCGGAAGCGCCCGATTCCATGTTTGGCAAGCTGATGTCGATTTCCGACACCTTGATGTGGGGCTACTTCGAACTGTTGTCGTTCCGTTCGCTGGAAGACCTGGCCGCCCTCAAAGCGGAAATCGAGGCCGGGCGCAACCCGCGCGATGCCAAGGTCATGCTTGCTCAGGAAATCATCACGCGCTTTCATTCCGCACAAGCGGCAGAAGCCGCACTGGCGTCCTTTGAGGCGCGTTTCCGCGACGGTGCTATTCCTGAGAACATGCCAGAGGTCAACATTGGTGGGGCACCGCTGGGCATTCTGCGGATATTGCGCGAAGCCGGTCTGGTGGCCTCCAGTTCCGAAGCGCAGCGTAACGTTGAGCAAGGCGGTGTTCGCGTCAATGGCGACCGGGTGGAAGACAAATCGTTGCAATTGCAGGCTGGCACTTATGTCGTGCAAGTTGGCAAGCGCAAGTTCGCCCGTGTTAAGTTGAACGCGTAGACTTTTCGTCAAGGCTGATCACACAGTCACGGGCAGGGACCCCCTTTGCAGCACATCAAGGAGCACGACATGAAACTCTCGAGTTTGTCTTTTTCCGATAACGAGTCGATCCCCGAGCGATACGCTTTCGGCCGAATCGATGCGCAATCGCACGTCGCTCTCGCCGATAACTTCAACCCGCAGTTTTCCTGGGACGATGTCCCGGCGGGCACGAAATCGTTCGCCTTGATCTGCCATGATCTGGACGTCCCGTCCGAACCCCAAGATGTCAATGTCGAGGGGCGCGAAGTGCCCGAAGATCTGCCCCGGGTAGATTTTTTCCACTGGGTACTCATTGATCTTTCGCCTGAAATGCGCGAGATCGAAGAGGGGGCATTTTCCAGCGGCATTACGCCGCGTGGCAAGGGTGGTCCTTTGGCGCCGCTGGATGCCCGTCAGGGCATTAATTCGTTCACGTCGTGGTTCGCGGCTGATCGCGATATGAATGGCGACTACTTCGGCTACGACGGCCCATGCCCACCCTGGAACGATGCGCGTATGCATCGCTACGTGTTTACGCTCTATGCGCTGGATGTGCCCACATTGAATATGCAGGGTGCATTCACGGGCGATGACGTGCTGCGCGCGATGCAGGGGCATGTGCTGACAAAAGCTTCCATTACGGGCACATACACGCTGAATCCGAGGCTCGCTCCTACACAAATCGGCGGTACTGACGCCTAATCGGAAATCGTGACCGGCCAATGCCATCAGGCTTGGCGGTCGTATTGAAATTAACGCCACGCTCCTTCAAAGGAATGTGGCGTTATTTTTTAGTGGACTGCACGCAAGGCCTGCTTTGTTGTCGACGGGGGGCCTAGGGCGTCATGCGCTTTAAACGCAGCAGTGCCACGCCGAAAGATACAAATACGGAACCCATCACCCGGTTGAGCCATTTCAAAAAATGGGGACGGCGCAGCAAACCACGGGCGCGCTGGGCCAGACTGCCAATCGTTAGCAAGCTGATCATGGAGAGCGTCATGAAAATGCCGGTCAGAATGAAGAATTGCGGCAAAAGCGGCTCGGTGGTGTTCAGAAATTGCGGAAACAAGGCCGTGAAGAACAAAATCGGCTTTGGGTTCAGACCTGCAACGAAAACCGCTTCTGCGTAAAGCCTTCTCGCGCTTCGTACCGTGCCCGTGGGCGCACCTTCGGTTGGCACTACTAGTTTCGAGCGGCCAGTGAGGTGGCGCAGCCCCATATAGATCAAGTAGGCGGCGCCCGCGAGCTTGAGCAGGGTGAATAGCAACGCGGATGACTGCAAAATGACGCCGAGGCCCAGCATGGCGGCCGCAGACACCATAAACAAACCCGACATATTTCCTAGTGTGGAGGGCACCACTGAACGCAGGCCACCGGCCGCACCGTTACGAATGGCCAACAGGGTGGCCGGTCCGGGAACGATGACGCTGAGCCCTGCAATCAGGGTGTAGGTCAGCAAAGTTTGGGTTTGCATGAAAGTTTCTCAACTCGGCTTGAGGGGAGTTTCCGCGCAGACGTTGCTACCGGGGCGTTAGCGTGGTTTTCGCGCCCGTCGCCGGTATTTTGCTCCGATTTCAGACTTTTAAGGAGGAATCCATCCCGGCGGGCGCGCTAAACTATGGCTTACCCGCTAGTTAGCACTCCCTCTCCATACCGCTTCAGGAAACCCCCCGTCATGTTTGACCGCAACCTTACCCTTTCCAAGGTAGACCCGGACATCTGGGCAGCCATTCAGAAAGAAGACGTCCGTCAAGAACAGCACATCGAGCTGATCGCCTCGGAAAATTACGCCAGCCCGGCCGTTATGCAGGCTCAAGGCACGCAGCTCACTAATAAGTACGCTGAAGGCTATCCGGGCAAGCGCTATTACGGCGGTTGCGAGTACGTAGACGTGGTCGAACAGTTGGCCATTGATCGCTTGATGAAAATCTTCGGTGCTGAGGCGGCCAACGTGCAGCCCAACTCGGGCTCGCAAGCCAACCAGGGCGTGTACATGGCCGTCCTGAAGCCGGGCGACACCGTGCTGGGTATGAGCCTGGCTGAGGGTGGTCACCTGACGCATGGCGCATCGGTCAATGCATCGGGCAAGCTTTACAACTTCATTCCTTATGGTCTGGACGAGAACGAAGTCCTGAACTACGCCCAGGTCGAGCAATTGGCCAAAGAGCACAAGCCCAAGCTGATCGTCGCAGGTGCCTCGGCTTATTCCTTGCACATCGACTTCGAACGCATGGCACGCATTGCGCGCGAAAACGGCGCCCTGTTCATGGTGGACATCGCCCACTATGCAGGCCTGGTTGCTGGTGGCGCCTACCCGAATCCGGTTCCCCATGCTGACTTCGTCACCTCCACCACGCACAAGTCGCTGCGCGGTCCGCGCGGTGGCGTGATCATGATGAAGGCAGAATTCGCGAAAATCGTGAACTCAGCTATTTTCCCGGGCATTCAGGGCGGCCCCTTGATGCACGTCATCGCCGGTAAGGCAGTGGCATTCAAGGAAGCACTTGAGCCGGAATTCAAGGATTACGCCGAACAAGTCGTCAAGAACGCCAAGGTGCTGGCGGATACGTTGGTCAAGCGTGGTCTGCGCATCGTGTCTGGTCGTACCGAAAGCCATGTCATGCTGGTCGACCTGCGCGCCAAGGGCATCACGGGCAAGGAAGCCGAAGCGGTGCTGGGCCTGGCCCACATCACGGTGAACAAGAATGCCATCCCGAATGACCCGGAAAAGCCTTTTGTGACCAGCGGCATTCGTCTGGGCACCCCGGCGATGACCACCCGTGGTTTCAAGGAAGCGGAAGCTGAGCTGACGGCCAACCTGATCGCCGACGTGCTGGACAACCCGCGCGACGAAGCGAACATTGCAGCAGTGCGCGCCCGGGTGAACGAGTTGACCGCGCGTCTGCCGGTTTACAGCAAGTAATTAAGCAGTGACAGTTGGCCGGCAGGTATTCGTCCTGCCGCTGACATCTTGCTTTTCAAAGAGGTGATTCTGACTGGAATCACCTCTTTGTCATTGCGGCTTGAGATCCGGAACACGGACATTTTGCTTGCACATTGACCGCAGGAGTGGGAGGGTCATTACAATACGGCCTATTCCTGCCACTCGAGAGCCCCTATGCGGTGTCCTTTTTGCGGCAACGTCGATACTCAGGTTGTCGATAGCCGAGTATCGGAAGAAGGCGACACCATCCGTCGTCGTCGCCGTTGTCTGTCCTGCGACAAGCGCTTCACCACTTACGAGCGGGTGGAGCTTGCCATGCCTTCTGTGGTCAAGCGCAACGGTAGCCGCAGCGAGTTTGATCAATCAAAACTGCGCGCCAGTCTTAGCCTCGCCTTGCGAAAACGCCCTGTCAGCACGGAAGATGTCGATGCCGCTGTCGCGCGAATCGAGGAACAATTGCTGGCCAGCGGCTTGCGTGAAGTACCGAGTGGGCAGGTTGGCGAACTGGTCATGACCGAACTGCGTAAATTGGACAAGGTGGCCTACGTGCGCTTTGCTTCGGTCTATAAAAGCTTTGAGGATATCGGCGAGTTCGTCGAGGCCATTCGCGAAATGCAAGGGCCGGTCCTGCCGGCCAAGCTGCGCAAGGAATAGCGGCTATTGAAGCGCCTGGCGAGCCACGCTGGGCGCTTGCGCTTCGAATTTTCTCCAGACCCGCCGCATATGCTGCGCAGACCCAAAGCCCGCACGTTCAGCCACGCGTTCCAGATCTAATCGAGTGTCACGCAGCAAGTCTTTTGCGATGGCAAGTCGAATCTGGTGCAAGTAATCCAACGGTGTACATCCTGCGTGCTCGCGGAACAGGCGGGTGAGATGACGTGCGCTGGTGTGGGCCTGTTCTGCCAGTGCTTGTGACGACCAAGCGGCAGCCGGGTTGCGCACCACCGCGTCTTGCACGCGATGAACGCCCGGATGTAGATGGCTGCGATGGTCCAGCCAGGGTGAAATGGTTGCGTCGCTACCCGCTCGGCGCTGGTAAACCACCATTTCACGCGCCACGTCGCAGGCCACGCGTGGGCCGCAGGCCTGAGCCACGCAATGCAGGGCAAGGTCTATGCCGGCCGTAATACCGGCGCTACTCATCAAATTGCCATCCTCAACAAAGATCCGATTGTCGAGCACCTTTGCGGTTGGATCGAGTTCTCTGAGCCGTGCCAGACAAGTGTGATGCGTGGTGCACTCTCGATGCTGAGTCAGACCGGCTGCCGCGGCCAATAAGGCACCCGAACATACCGTCAGTAGTTGAAAACTATCAATCGGATAGCGTTCGGCCAGCCAGTTAATAATGGCGACGGCTGCTGGGCTGTCTACTGGCATGTCTCGGCCCACGACACCAGAGATAATCACCATGGCCTGAGGGGGCAGGGTGGTCGGCAGGGGGTGGATGCGGCTCAGGTGCAAGCCGGCAATGCCGGTCTCCACCTCTGCTTCTGGCCCGCAAAAGTGCAGTTGAAACGTCCCCGGGCAATATTTATTTGCCACGCGAAAAGCTTCAGCCGGTCCTGCTACGTCCAACAGGACGACGCCACGGCTAAGCACGAAATACACCGGTGTCATGGTTGAATCACAAACTCAGGCAGCGAAAGCACTGGCGGCGTTGACGATGCGCGCGAAGCGCCCGTTAAGCACCAGTTCAGTGCGGTCACGGATGTCAGCAGACGAATAGGTCTTGCCCGAAGGGCTTTGCATGGGGAATGTCAGGGTAGCGTCGGTGACGAAGCGCACCGCGAAACCGGCGTCGCTGGCATGGCGAGCAGTCGTTTCACAGCATTGTTCGGTACGGATGCCACACACGATAATGCCTTCGATGCCATTCTTGCCAAGCCAGTCGTGAAGCGAACCGCCATTGTCGTCCAGCGCGAAAAGTGACGAGTGAACCGTTTTATAGAACGTGGCGGCGGGGGCAATGTTCAGCCCGTCCAACGTGGCGACATGGCCTGAACTGCGCGCGAACGCATCTTTCGGGTCGTTTTGCTTGCTGGTGTGAAAGATCTGCACAACGGGAATGTCCTGGGCGACGCTGTCGGAAATTAAGCGTTGTACGTTTCCAAGAAAGGCAGGAACCTCAGTTTCGTCCCAATACGGACGCTGTTTGAATGAATCTTGTACATCGATCACGATCAGTGCTTGTTTCATCATTACCGTCCTTTTCGCCAATTTATTGGGGTGTTTACTTAGTGTCCATCTTTATACGGCTGACTTCCAGCGTGGGGTAAGACAGCTATCGGCCCGATTCGGACATCAAAAATAGATTGCCTGGTGAAGAATCTTCCACGCCAGGACAAACCAGGCGTATGCAGCGCGGTGTTCCATATATGCCGCCACGCACACGCGGCTTACAATCGTCGACGTGATGAATCCCACTGAAAACGACGACATCTTCTGGATGCGCCGCGCACTGGCGCTGGCGAATACCGTCTTGTATACAACCAGCCCCAACCCTCGCGTGGGTTGCGTCATCGTGCGCGATGGCCTTGTTTTGGGTGAAGGGGCAACGCAGCCACCCGGTGGTCCTCATGCCGAAGTCTGCGCATTGCGCGATATGCAGGCACGGCAAGAGACGGCAACCGGCGCCACGATCTATGTCACGCTAGAGCCGTGCAGCCATTTTGGCCGCACGCCACCCTGTGTTGATGCCTTGCTCGCAGCGATGCCTGCGCGTGTGGTGGTCGCCATGGGCGATCCCAATCCGCAGGTCAACGGCCAAGGCTTGGCCCGCTTGCGCGCGGCTGGCATTGCCGTCACCACTGGCATCTGCCGCGACGAAGCGCTTGAAATTAACGCCGGTTTTGTCGCCCGTATGAGTCGCGGCACGCCTTGGGTCTGGCTGAAGATGGCTGCGTCGCTGGATGGCCACAGCGCGTTGCATAACGGCGTGTCGCAATGGATAACTGGCCCCGAGGCACGTGCCGATGGCCATCATTGGCGCGCCCGAAGCAGTGTGGTTCTGACCGGCATCGGCACGGTGAAAAAAGATAATCCGCAGCTCAATGTGCGAAGCGTCAGCACGCCACGTCAACCGCTGCGGGCCGTGGTGGATGCGCAGTTCGAAATCGCCGAAGACGCGCGCTTGTTCGACGGTGTGACACAAGTACTTATTTTTACCGCCACAGAAAACGTCGACAAAGCCAGACGTCTGGCGCCACAAGGCGTGGCAGTGGTGTATTTGCCTGATGCCACGGGGAAACGTGTGGATTTGCCTGCCATGATGCGTTGGCTGGGCGATCAGCAGTTCAATGAGGTCCATGTGGAGGCGGGCGCAGGGCTAAGCGGTGCGCTTGTCAGCGCTAATTGCGTTGATGAATTACTGGTGTATCTGGCGCCGGTCTTGTTGGGTGACGCCATGAGCATGTTGCGATTACCCGCCTTGGAAAGTCTGGATACCGCCAGAAGGTACGAGTTTCTGGATACGCAGCGCGTCGGGGCCGATCTGCGCCTGCGCTTGCGGGTCGTATCGGCTTGGCAGGACTTGGTGGCACGCGTGTCATTGACCGCGTTGTCCTAGTGGGAATCGAGGTACTTGTTTGATACGGTTGTCGAGTGACGGCCGTATATGATCAAAAAAATTCGAGGAGTTCTTACATGTTTACTGGTCTCGTCGCGGCAGTTGGCCGCATTGTTCGCACCCAACCTTTCGAAGGCGCTGATGGCCAAACGGGTCTGCGACTGGAAATCGACGCGGGCACATTGGATCTGCAGGATGTGTCCATTGGCGATTCCATTGCCGTGCAGGGCGCGTGCATGACGGTGGTGGCGCTGGCCGAGCGGCGCTTTGATGTGGATGTATCGCGAGAAAGCCTCAACATGACCGTCGGGCTGGAGCGCGAAGGTGACGTCAATCTGGAGAAGTCATTGCGCATGGGCGACCAGATCGGGGGCCATCTCGTATCGGGGCATGTCGACGGCCTGGGTAAGGTGCTGCGATTTGACCAGGTTGGCGAATCGCGTGAACTCGCCATTCGTATGCCGCCCAGCATGGCGAAATATGTTGCCTATAAAGGTTCCATTACGGTCAACGGCGTCAGCCTGACGGTGAATCGCGTTATGGACACCGAGGAAGGTTGCGAGATCAGCATCAACATCATTCCGCACACGCAAGCTGTCACGACGTTACGACACGTTCACGCGGGTGACAGCGTGAACTTGGAAATCGACATGATTGCGCGCTATGTTGAACGCATGCTGGGCACGCGAAGTGCGGCAGGTGATGATCGAACCGTTGCGTGGTTGTAGGAATTTCTGCTCAATATGATGCAATGAGTTTCCACAAACACGTCAATTAGCTTTAGCATAAGAACAAGATTTGGCACTTCGGCTAAAGCCTTCAACAGCTGACGCAACGTCGCCAATGTCTTTATGGATTTACCGCCGCGATGGTTGGAGCTTATGTCCCAACTCGCGGCGCGGCCTGAACGAAGACGCCACGCGCCGTTCAGACGATCTGCGACTTTCATGCCGCGGACGTACCGAGTTTTCGCTGCGATTTGTTTATTGACTCGCAGCACTCGCTCTTCTTTCTCAACCCCATTTCACGCATGCACAAGACGCTCTGACGTTGATGCATGGCGTTGCATTGCGCGTGTTCTGAAGCGTATCGACAGAACTCTTAACGTTATTTGTGGTCTCGGCCGGAACTTGTTTCGTTGTATTCGAGCCTAAACCGAAAGCCCCCCATTTCGCCGTGTTTTTCGTGTGTGGCGAAAGCAACATATAACCGTCGAGCGAATGTTTATATCGCGATAAAGTCTGGTAACACGACGGTAATGAGGCACACAATGGGGGAACGGAAGTATGTGTAGCTTTTTCGCGTCGTGTTGTTGGAGGTTTCCGTGCAAAACATCGTCGAAGGCTTCAAGTCGCAGTATGCAAGAGAGCAGGAATCAGAACTCTCCCTTGAGGAGTATCTGAGCCTCGCCAAACGCGATCCCATGGCGTACGCCAGCCCGGCTGAGCGCATGCTGGCCGCGATCGGCGAACCTGAGATCGTGGATACGCGCAACGACCCACGTCTTTCCCGTTTGTTTTCCAACCGGACCATCCGACGCTATCCGGCGTTCCAGGAGTTCTACGGCATGGAGGACGTGATCGGACAGATCGTGGCGTTCTTCAAACATGCCGCGCAAGGCCTGGAAGAGCGCAAGCAGATTCTCTATCTCCTGGGCCCTGTTGGCGGCGGTAAATCGTCTATTGCCGAACGTCTGAAAGCCTTGATGGAGAGCTATCCCATCTATGCACTCAAGGGCTCACCCGTTAACGAGTCGCCACTAGGCCTGTTTCACCCCGATCGCTTTGGCGAGACGCTTGAAAAGGAATACGGCATACCAAGACGCTACCTGAGCGGCATTATGTCGCCGTGGGCAGTCAAGCGTCTGAAAGAGTTTGACGGTGATATTTCTCAGTTCCGTGTCGTAAAACTGAACCCGTCTGTGCTGCGTCAGATTGCTATCGCAAAAACGGAACCAGGCGATGACAACAACCAGGACATCTCGTCGTTGGTTGGTAAGGTCGATATCCGCAAACTGGATCGCTACTCGCAAGACGACCCCGACGCGTACAGCTATTCAGGCGGCTTGTGTCTAGCCAACCAGGGTTTGCTGGAATTCGTCGAAATGTTCAAGGCGCCAATCAAGATGCTCCACCCGTTGCTGACGGCAACGCAAGAGGGCAACTTCAAAGGCACCGAAGGCTTCTCTGCCATTCCGTTTAACGGCGCCATTCTTGCGCACTCTAATGAGTCCGAATGGCAGACCTTTCGCAACAATAAGCACAACGAAGCATTTCTTGACCGTATCTATATAGTCAAAGTGCCGTACTGCCTGCAGGTCTCAGAGGAAATTCACATCTACGAGAAGCTGTTGCTCCATAGTTCGCTGTCGGCGGCACCGTGCGCGCCAGGAACGTTGGACATGATGGCGCAATTCTCGGTGCTGTCGCGCCTGAAAGAGCCGGAGAACTCCAGCATCTACTCCAAGCTGCGGGTCTATGACGGTGAAAGCCTGAAAGACGTGGACCCAAAGGCCAAGGCATTGCAGGAGTACAAGGACTACGCCGGTACGGATGAAGGCATGACGGGGGTGTCTACCCGATTTGCCTACAAAATCCTCTCTAGCGTTTTTAACTATGACCAGACCGAAGTGGCGGCCAACCCTGTGCACTTGATGTACGTGCTGGAGCAACGTATTGGCCGGGAAGACTATCCAGAAGAAATCCGTCGCCGCTACCTGGACTTCATCAAAGGATTCCTGGCACCGCGCTATGCCGAATTCATCGGTAAGGAAATTCAAACCTCATATCTGGAGTCGTACTCCGAATACGGCCAGAACATCTTTGACCGCTACGTGACCTTCGCCGATTGCTGGATACAGGATGAAGAGTTCCGCGATCCGGAAACTGGTGAGAGTTTTGATCGTGGCGCGTTGAACGACGAGTTGGAAAAAATTGAAAAACCGGCAGGCATCGCCAATCCGAAAGATTTCCGTAACGAAATCGTGAACTTTGTGCTGCGCGCCCGGGCCAACAACAACGGCCGTAATCCAACCTGGACCAGTTACGAGAAGCTGCGTGAAGTGATCGAGAAGAAGATGTTCTCCAACACTGAAGATTTGCTTCCCGTCATTTCCTTTAACGCCAAGGCATCCGCCGAAGACAGGAGTAAGCATCAGAGCTTTGTCGACCGTATGGTGGATAAGGGCTACACCGAAAAACAGGTTCGGCTTCTGTGCGAGTGGT
>JBEBWV010000123.1:0-13894 GCA_040391965.1 Achromobacter deleyi
TCATGATGGGCCACACCGAGATGTGGGCCGCCATGTCCGAGCGCGACGCCATCTATGACAATCCAGAAGCCACCGAAGACGATTACATGCGCGCGGCGGAACTGGAAGCCAAGTTCGCTGAGTACGACGGTTACACCGCCGAAGCTCGCGCTGGCGAGTTGTTGCTTGGCCTGGAAATCGAAATCGGCCTGCATAACTTGCCGATGCGTGAAGTGGCGCCAGGCTGGAAGCTGCGCGTTTTGCTGGCGCAGGCGCTGTTCTCGAATCCAGACGTGTTGCTGCTGGACGAACCGACCAACAACCTGGACATCAACACGATTCGATGGCTTGAGACCGTGCTCAATGGTTACCAGAGCACGATGATCATCATCAGCCACGATCGTCACTTCTTGAATCAGGTCTGCACGCACATGGCCGATCTGGACTACGGTGAAGTCCGTATTTATCCAGGTAGCTACGACGACTACATGATGGCCTCTAGCCAGGCGCGCGAGCGCCTCGTGGCCAATAACGCCAAAGCCAAAGAACGTGTGGTTGAGCTGCAGGACTTCGTGCGTCGCTTTGCGGCCAACAAGTCCAAGTCGCGCCAGGCCACATCGCGTCTGAAGCAAATCGATCGCATCAAAGCCGATCAGGTCGTGGTCAAGCCGTCGTCGCGTCAGAACCCTTACATTCGTTTTGAACAGAACAAGGTCATGCACCGCTTGGCGGCCTCGATCGAGAACCTGTCCAAGGCCTACGACGCGCCGGTTATCCGCAAGTTCTCCGCCATGATCGACGCTGGCGAGAAAATCGCCATCATCGGTGCCAACGGCGTAGGTAAGACCACATTGCTGCGCTTGTTGACCAGTGAACTCGCGCCAGACGCAGGCGAAGTCAAATGGTCAGAAAATGCCGACCAAGGCTACATGGCCCAGGACGTCTCGGATCAGTTCCTGCAAACCGACGTCAACCTGCTGGACTGGATGGGCGACTATCGCCAGCCAGGCGACGACGATCAATCCATCCGCTCGGTATTGGGTCGCTTGCTGTTTTCATCTGACGATCTGCCCAAAGCGCCGAAAGTCTTGTCAGGTGGTGAGAAAAACCGCATGACTTTCGGGCGGCTGATGCTGGGTCGTCATAACGTTCTGCTGCTCGATGAGCCCACCAACCACTTGGACATGGAATCCATCGAGTCCTTGCAGTTTGCGTTGGAAAAGTATGAAGGCACGCTGATTTTTGTCTCGCATGACCGTGAATTCGTGTCCGGCTTGGCAACTCGTGTCATCGAAATCCTGCCGTCGGGCGAGATCGTCGATTACCTCGGTGGCTACGAAGACTACCTGTCGTCGCGCGGCATCGAGAACTAATCGCTTCACACTGCACGGCCGTCCATGGCCGTGCATTCAGCGCAATGCCAAGTTGGGTGCGTTAAGATTAGGGAAAACCCTGGCTCATTCGACGACTTTCCGTCGCTATGGCGCGTCAGGCGACCCTGATTCATCCCATGTCTTCCTCTTCCCGTCCAGACGCAGCGCCTGCTGCGTCGCTCGGGACGATGGCGTTGACCACGCGCATCGTCTCCATCGCATTCTTTACCTTCATTTGTTATCTCGCTATTGGGCTGCCGCTGGCAGTGCTGCCGGGTTACGTACACGGGCAGCTTGGGTATAGCTCCGTGCTGGCGGGCCTGGCCATCAGCGTTCAATACGTGGCGACCCTTCTCAGCCGCTCCCACGCCGGGCGCATGGCCGATACCGTGGGGCCGAAGCAGACGGTGACGATCGGGATGGCAGCGTGTGCGGCAAGCGGCGTGTTTTTGCTGCTGGCTTATGCGTTTGAGAGAACCGCATGGCTCAGCTTGAGCGCCATCATCGTGAGTCGGCTCGCCTTGGGCTTTGGCGAGAGCTGGGTGGGCACCGGCGCTGCGACGTGGGGTATTGCGCGTGTCGGCCCCTTGCAGACTGCAAGAGTCATTTCCTGGAACGGAATCTGCACCTATGGTGGTCTCGCTCTGGGCGCGCCCTTGGGCGTTTACCTCCAGAAGACATGGAGCATGGGCGCCTTAGGGGGCACGGTGCTGCTTTTGGGACTGGGCGGTCTGGGGCTGGCGTTCATTCGCAAGGGTGTTGCCATTGTGGGCGGCCATCGGATGGCGTTCAAGAGCGTGGTGCTGCGCGTGTTTCCCCATGGCATGGCCTTGGGTTTGGGCTCAGTCGGGTTTGGTTCGCTCGCCGCCTTCGTCGCCCTTTACTACACAAGCTTCTCGTGGGAGGGCGCTGCGAACGCGCTGAGCGCATTCGGTTTCGCCTTCATTGGTACGCGCTTGCTCTTTGCCAGCACCATTGGCCGATTCGGCGGTTTTCGTGTGGCTCAGGTTTCCTTGCTGGTCGAGGCGGTAGGACTTCTGGTGCTTTGGTTGGCGCCAAGTCCGGAAGTGGCCTTGTTGGGAGCCGCGTTGACCGGCTGCGGCTTTGCTCTGGTGTTCCCGGCGCTTGGTGTGGAAGCTGTGGCGCGGGTGCCAGCGGGCAGTCGCGGTGCGGCCTTAGGTGCCTATTCGGCCTTCCTGGATCTGGCGCTAGGCATTACGGGGCCTGTCGCGGGGCTGATTGCGAGCGGTTTCGGCTATCCGACCATTTTCCTTGCGGCTGCTGTCGCGGTATTGGCTGGCGTTGGCATGGCTTACGGCTTGCAGCAGCAGGCCATGCGACAAGCGCTCCAGCCCTCGGTAAATGCAGGCTGATAGCCGAGTGCTTATGGGTTCTATATAACTAAAACGACTTAAAAAATTATATAAATATCGTTGGGATTCATATAGCGAATTGTTAGATTAGGGTTCGCCTTTCCACTGCAGCCTAGTGAATCCGTTCCATGAATCTGATATTTGACCGCGTACAAAAGCATTTCGGCGACCTGCCCGTCGTCGAAGACTTTTCCAGTGAATTCAAGACTGGGGAACTGGTTGCATTGGTCGGACCCTCCGGCTGCGGCAAGTCGACCTTGCTGCATATGGCGGCAGGGTTGGAGAAGCCTACGCAAGGGCAGGTTCTGGCGGATGGCAAACAGATCACCGGTCCAAACCCGAATCGCACCCTGGTATTCCAGGAGCACGCACTCTATCCGTGGCTGACGATTCGTGACAATGTCGCGCTCGCTCTGGAGTTCCAGAACGTACCCAAGGGACGGGCTCGCGAACAAGCTCAAATCTGGCTGGATCGCGTCAGCCTCACCGGTTTTGAAAACTATTACCCCCATCAGGTATCTGGCGGCATGCGTCAGCGCGCCGCGTTGGCGCGTGCCTTTGTGGCCCAGCCGCAGACCATGTTGATGGATGAACCGTTCGGCGCGCTGGACGCGCTGACTCGCCTGAGCCTGCAAGACGTGCTGCGGCAACTCATCGCTGAGGAAAAACCGACCGTGCTGCTGGTAACGCACGATGTTGACGAAGCCTTGTTTCTGGCGGATCGCATCGTCGTGTTCAGCCCACGTCCAGCACGTGTCTTGCGTGAATTCAATCTGACGCATCGTCAGAAAACTCACGACTTGTCCGGACTGGCTACCGAGAAGCGCGAAATCCTGCGCCTGCTGGGTATTGGTGTCGATGGCGATGCCGATGTGAATCGCCCGCCTCACGATCTGGCGCTGGCGGCATAACGCGCTTCATATTTCTCATTTCAAAGGTCAGCCGCCCATGTGCCGGCTCGACCGAACCCGAATGTCTATTCCGGAGTGTTCCTCATGAAGATCAAACAATGGTTGGCGTTGCCGCTGGCAGCTGCTCTGTTGGCGGCGGCCCCTGTTATGGCTGCCGAGAAATTTCGCGTGGGCTATTTGCGAGTGATGGACGATGCGCAAGCCATCGTCGCCCACGAAGGCGGTTTCTATCAAAAGGCGGGATTGGACAGCGAACTGATTGAATTCAAATCGGGGACTGACTTAATCAAAGCCATTGTGGGCGGTCAGTTGGATATTGGCGTGCTGGGTTTCACGAACGCTGTGGCCTGGGCGTCCAAAGGCGCAGATTTGAAGGTGGTTGGTGGTGCGCAGCAAGGCTATCACTCGCTGATCGTGCGTGAGGATTCCGGCATCAAGGACATCGCAGGTCTGAAGGGCAAGACGCTGGCCTCACAAGCGGAAGGCAGCACGGCAGACGTCGTGCTTAAGGGTGTGGTGCTCAAGCAAGGTAATTTGGGCCCGGACGATGTGAACGTGATGGGCGTGAGCCCGGCCGTTGCGGTGCAATCCTTGGTGGGCAAGCGTGTTGATGCGGCCTTTCTTTTTGAGCCCTATGACCGCATTGCGCAATTGGTGGCACCCGTCAAACAAATCTATGAAGTGGGTCAGGCGTGGCCATTCCCGTGCATGGTCGTGATTACCTCGGGTGAAACCCTGGCCAAACGCAAGGGTGACGTCTGGAAGGCTTTGGATGCGCAAAACCAGGCCATTGATTTGCTGCAAAAGCAACCCGCACAAGCCTCCAAATTGATCGCTTCCTACTTTATTGCCGAGCCTACGCTCAAGACCTTGTCACGCGGAGATCTGCCTCGCGAAACTGTTATCTCGGAAGCGATTGCAACGCAGGTATTCACGCCGAAGCTGACTGAAAAAGATACCCGTCGCATGCAGGAAATTGCAGACATTCTGCAAGCGCAAGGCTCGTTAAAGACACGTGACGGCAAGCCCTACGATGTGTCCACCATTGTTGATCTTTCCTGGCAAGAGGCTCGCAAGCTTTGAGCGCATCTACCCGAGTCACTGGCTACCGCAAGCACCTGGCCGGGGTGCTTGGGGTAGGTTTCATTTTGGCCATATGGCAGGCGGCGGCATGGGTGCTGCCTGATTTCCTTATGCCTGGTGTGCCTGCCGTGGTGCATCGTTTGTTCGAGGAGTTGGGCAAACCCTCTTTTCACCAAAGCCTGCTGGGCACGTTGGGCAGGCTGGGGGCAGGTTACGGCCTGGCGCTGTTGGCCGGTATTGGTTTCGGGCTGGTGGCGGCCGTGTTGTTCTTCTTTCGCGAAGTGCTGCGCAGCGCCATCGTTATATTGCAGTCGATTCCTTCGATCGCCTGGGTACCACTCTTTCTGATCGTGATGGGCTTTGGTAATACGCCAATCATCATTGTGGTGGCATTGTCGGCATTCTTTCCTGCCGCCCTTAGCGTGATGAACGCCACGGAATCCGTGCAGCGTGTGCATGTGGCGGCCGCTCGCGTGATGGGAGCCACACCTTGGGGTTTGGTGCGACGGGTGTATTTGCCTGCCGTGATGCCAGAACTGATTACTGGCGCTCAATTGGCGTTTGGTAATGCCTGGCGCGCACTGATTTCAGCCGAAATGCTGATTGGATTCGGTAAGGGACTTGGTCGTTCGTTGGCGTATTCCGGAGAAATTGCAGACATGACCGGTGTGATGACCAATATTCTGGTGATTGCCGTTCTGGCTGCCTTGATCGATCAGCTCGTCTTGGAAAACCTGAAACATCGCTTGCTGCGTTACCAGTATGTTTAATGTCCTGCGCCCCGGTGTTGTGATGGCTTTGCTGGCGATCGCCGCACTGGCCGGCGCCGCCGTTCCCTCAGAACCCGCCGCCTTTGCCGCCGCTCGCGCACGCGGAGAACTGGTGGTGGGGGTGGCGTATTTGGCGCCACCTGCTGTGGCGGGGGCCAAAATTCGTACGCCGGAGCGCTTGGATACCGCCATTGCAGAAAAGCTGGGGGAGCGCTTGGGTTTGCCTGTGGCATTGCGAGAACTCTCTAGCGAGCAAGCGTTGAGCGCCTTGGCGGCGGGGCAGGTTGATCTAATGCTGACGGACGGCGGGGCACTCGGCACTACGTCTGTGGCACCCATGGCGCTGAGTCGCGTGCCCACCGGCTACATCACGCGACCCAAGGCCGTGATTCGCAGCGACACCACGCTGACGCGCGGCGCCGACCTGACGGGCCGCCGCGTTTGCATGGCTAGCGCCAACACTCAGGCGCAAACCCGAGCAATCGCCTGGGGCGCTCAGGTGCAGACGTTTCCGGTGCCTTCGGACGCGCTTGTTGCCGTGCGCGAGGGCAATTGCGACGTCGCCCTCATCGACGATGCCGTCTGGGCACCACTCATGCAGTTTCCCGAATGGAAAAAATTCTCCTCGACCCTCGCACCAGAAGGCCCTCGCAGCGAGCGCGTCTGGCAGCTTGCGGCCACGGACGGCACGAGTCGCGTGTGGCTGGAGGGAGAAATGCGTGCGTGGCAACGCGACCGAGCCTGGAAGACACTCACCACAAAATGGGCGCGCGACGTGGCGTTTGATGTGTATATGGATCAGGAAGTGCCGGACTGCCACGGCTGAGTTCGTGGGAATCGAAAGCGGGCAGCCGTTAGTTAGATGCGCGGCATCCTACAATCCAGCCTATGACGCAGACTCTTATTGCACCCTGCACGCATCAGGAAGACATCAAAAAAAGCCGCTTTATTGCCTATGCCTCGCCCGTGGCCACGGTGGAGGACGCGATGCGGTTCTTTGCCGAACAAAGCGATCTGACCGCCACGCATAATTGCTGGGCTTATCGTATTGGTCAGGAATATCGCTTCAATGATGATGGCGAGCCCGGTGGTACTGCAGGCAGACCTATTCTGCAGGCGATAGAAGGTCAGGATATGGACCGTGTGGCCGTCTTGGTCATTCGATGGTACGGAGGCATAAAGCTCGGTGCGGGCGGCTTGGTGCGAGCCTATGGCGGTTGCGCCTCGAACTGTCTGCGTCTGGGAGAGCGCGTCGATATCGTCGACCTCGCCACTGTCCACTGCAGTTGTGGCTTTGCTGAGCTGCCCTTGTTGAAGTCGCGGGTGGCACAGGCAGGCGCGACCGTGCAGGAAGAAGCCTTCACCGGAGATGGTGCGGTGCTGACGTTGGGTGTGCCACGTTCGGCGGTCGAGTCGCTGGCACTCACGGTTGCCAATATCACTCGGGGGCGGGGTACCTGGGTACTTGACGCCTAATGTGAAAAGGTGCGGTGTGCCAATTAAACGCGCGAGGCGTTTGCTTGCGCTCAGGGAGCAGCCGATGACCCGGCAGGGCGCATCGGCAGACCTGTATTACGCGTTCTGGCTGTCTTGTGCTGCGGCGATTTCCTGGTGGACCTTTTCCATATCCACTTCCTTAATCTTGCCCAGCAATTCGTCTAACTGACCGCCAGACAGGGCGCCCGGTTGCGAGAACAACAGTACTTTTTCACGAAAGACCATGAGCGTGGGAATCGAGCGGATGCCCAGTGCGCCAGCCAGTTCCTGTTCCACATCGGTGTTGACCTTGGCAAAGGTCACATCTGGATGCGCTTCTGCCGCTTGCTCAAATACCGGAGCAAAGCCGCGGCAAGGGCCGCACCAGGGGGCCCAGAAATCGACAATCAATGTGCCCTCGGGCTTGATTGCTTCTTGGAAACTCTCTTTGGTGAGTTCGAGAATGCTCATTTTGTAGTCCTTGCCGCATCCTGGGCGGCGAAAGGGCAGTAAGCCCTGTTTGATGTGGCGACTTCCCGTGAGCCTGTTGGGTCAGTGTAGAGCGGGGAGTCGTCGCATCGCAATAAAGAGTGTCCGCAATACGGTGCAGCTCTTGGAAAAAAGGATCAGCACACTCAGGCAATAGCCGCTTTGCTTACCGGCTTGTCATGCTTGAGGGATGCCACGATTTCAAACGAGCGCAGGCGGTCGGCATGCGCAAAGAAGTCAGAAACGATCATGACTTCATCGGCTTCTGTCTGGGCGACCAAGGCTTCCAATCTGCGTTTAACTGTCTCCGGTCCACCCACGATAGACGCCGCCAACCTTTGATTGACAGCTTCTCTCTCAAATTCGTTCCACAATCCGTCCATGCTTTCCACGGGCGGTTGAACTGGCAGACGGTTTCCTCGCACGAGAGAGAGAAATTTCTGTTGCTGGGTGGTAGCTTGAAACTGCGCCTCTTCGTCTGTATCGGCTGCAATGACGGGCACGCCGATCATCGAGTACGGCCTTTGGAGCGTGCTGGATGGCTTAAAAAGGTGACGATACAAGCGCATCGCAGCCATGCCCTCAGGAGAGAAATGGCCAGCAAACGAGAAGGGCAGCCCCAATTCGGCAGCCAGACGAGCGCTGAAGTCGCTCGAACCTAGCAGCCAGATGGGAATGTTCAGTCCTTCGCCGGGAATGGCGCGTACTGCTTGTCCGGGACGTGTCGGTGCCAGAAAAGCGCGCAATTCTTCCAGCAAGGCAGGGAATTCGAGTCCGCTGCGTGGGCCACGGCGCAGGGCTTGCTGCGTGGCACCATCGCTACCGGGTGCGCGCCCCAGACCCAAGTCTATGCGGCCTGGATAGAGTGTTTCGAGCGTGCCAAATTGCTCGGCGATGATCAGCGGCGCGTGATTGGGCAGCATGATGCCGCCCGAACCGACTCGCAAGGTACTGGTGTGGCCCGCCACATGCCCGATAAGCACGGCGGTGGCGCTGCTGGCAACACCGGTAATGTTGTGGTGCTCGGCCAACCAGAAACGGTTGTAGCCCAAGCGTTCAACGTGCTGAGCCAGGCTAACGGTATTACGAAAGGCATCCGCAGCATCGCGCCCCTGTTTAATGGGAGCCAAGTCAAGCACAGAGAAGGGAATTCGGGCAAGTGAGCTCATGCGAACACCCCTGAGCGCACCGCGAGGTGACAGGGCATGGCTTTCGAGGTGCTGTAGGGCGAATGAATGCGCAAAATGAACTCCTTAGGCCGATATACATGGGGAGTGTATCGGTGAAATCAAGTCCCTACGGCAGCAACCTTACGGTGAGTTGGGTTGATGTGAAATGGCTATCAAGCCCATAGAAAAAGCCGTTCGCTGAGTAGGCGAACGGCTTTTATCATGCAATGTCAGGCGAGCACTGCGGGGCGCAAGGCCCTTGGTGCCGTCGCCTTGCGGACAGCGCTAGCCAGGGAAAAAGGCATATCGGATAACGAACAGCGCGGCGACCAGCCAGGTTGCTGCATGGATTTCCCGAAAGCGGCCCGTAGCTGCCTTCAGCACAACGTAGCTGATAAAGCCAAACGCAATCCCGTTGGCGATCGAGTACGTGAAGGGCATGACCAACGCGGTCAAGGCTGCCGGGGTGGCTTCGCATACGTCGTTCCAGTCAATTTCGACGAGTTCGCGCATCATCAAGCCGGCTACATAAAGCAGCGCGGGCGCAGTGGCGTAAGCTGGCACGGCACCTGCCAACGGCGAAATGAACAGTGCAGCCAGGAACAGCAGCGCCACGACGAGCGCGGTCAAACCTGTACGACCACCCGCTTGCACGCCCGAGGCGCTTTCCACAAAGGCAGTCGTGCTGCTCGTGCCAAGCATAGAGCCCGCCACAATCGCAGTGCTGTCTGCAAACAGGGCGCGGCCCAGACGATTGGGGCGGTTTTCAGGAACCAGGCCGGCACGCTTGGCGATGCCCATCAGGGTGCCAGTTGCGTCGAACACTTCCACCAGCACGAATACCAGAATGACATGCACAAAGCCGCTATGCAGCGCGCCCATGATGTCCAGTTTGAACAGGGTGGGTGCCAGGCTCGGGGGCGTTGAAAAGATGCCCTTGAACTCGTTATAGCCCAACAACATGGACAGAACGGTGACCACCAGAATGCCGATCAGAATGGCGCCGCGCACGCGCAATGCGTCCAGGGATGCAATGATGAAGAATCCGAGAATGGCCAACAGCGGGCCATGTCCACGCAGGTCTCCGAGCGAAACCTTGGTGGCCGGATTCGACACCACAATGCCTGCGCTGGAAAGCGCGATAATGGCGAGGAACAAGCCAATACCTGCTGCAATCGCGCTACGCAAGGACTGAGGGATGCCCTTAATCAGCCATACGCGAATGCCTGATATGGTCAGAAAGAGGAAAATCACCCCGGAAATGAACACCGCACCCAGTGCTTGTTCCCAGGTGTAGCCCATGGTCTTGACGACGGTGAAGGCAAAAAAGGCGTTCAAGCCCATGCCGGGAGCCATGCCAATGGGCCAGTTGGCGATCAATGCCATGACCAGCGAGCCGAGTGCCGCAGCCAGGCAAGTCGCCACAAAAACGGCGTCTCGGTCCATCCCCGTCGAGGACAGAATGTCCGGGTTGACGAAGATGATGTACGACATAGTCAAGAATGTCGTGAGGCCAGCCACGATTTCAGTGCGCGCGTCGGTGGCGTGTTCGCGCAGTTTAAATAGCTTCTCCAGCATTCGGGTCCCCAGGAGTTTTGCAGGTATAAGGATGTAATTGGCGGGGCAGATTCTGCCTCGCATTTTTAATGAACGGGCGTATTTTCGCACCAGTTGTAAACTCTGCCGCCATGATTATTCTCGGTTTTGAAAGCTCCTGCGATGAAACGGGTGTCGCAGTCGTCTGTACAGAGCGCGGATTGCTCGCGCACGCCCTGCATTCTCAAATCGCCATGCACCAGGAATATGGTGGCGTGGTGCCTGAGCTCGCCTCTCGCGACCACATTCGTCGGGTAGTGCCGCTGACGCGTGAAGTGCTGGCCCAAGCGGGCTTGCAGATGTCTGATGTAAATGCCGTGGCCTATACCGCAGGCCCCGGTCTGGCAGGTGCTCTGCTGGTGGGAGCCAGTGTGGCGCAGTCGCTTGCCTGGTCGCGCCATTTGCCCGCCATCCCCATCCATCATCTGGAAGGGCATTTGTTGTCACCCATGTTGGCTGAGCCCAGGCCGGCTTTTCCGTTTGTGGCCCTGCTGGTGTCCGGCGGCCATACGCAACTGATGCGCGTGGACGGGGTAGGTCGTTATGAACTCTTGGGTGAAACCCTGGACGATGCCGCGGGTGAGGCCTTTGATAAGTCGGCCAAACTGATGGGGCTGGGCTACCCCGGCGGACCGGCATTGTCGCGGCTGGCAGAGCAGGGTGACGCGTCGACGTTTGAATTGCCGCGGCCCATGCTTCATAGCGGTGACCTGGACTTCAGCTTCAGCGGTTTGAAAACGGCAGTGCTGACGCGCGTCAAAAAGGCTGAAGCGACAGGCGGTCTGGATGACCAGGGGCGTGCCGACCTGGCTGCGGCCACTCAATTGGCCATCGTGGACGTATTGGCGGCCAAGTCCATCCGTGCTTTGAAGCAAACCGGCCTGCGACGTCTGGTGGTCGCGGGCGGGGTAGGGGCCAACAAGCTCTTGCGCAGCAAACTCGCCACTGCCCTGAAACCCATGAAGGCGCAGGCGTTTTTCCCTCCACTTGAGCTATGCACCGATAACGGGGCCATGATTGCCTTCGCGGCCTCCGAACGCGTGAAGGCAGGCTTGGTCACCCTGGATCCGGACGCACATGCGTTTACGGTCAAACCCCGCTGGGATTTGGCCGATATTGTGCTGAAGTAGTTCGTCCGGCGGCGGGGATCACGCCTCAAAAAAATGCGCAGCCTGCCGGGCAGTGCTGCGCATGATCATCGGGAACCCGAGCCAGGTTTATTTCCCGATCCGGCTTTCCGTGCCCTTGATCAGTTTCCCGATATTCGCGCGGTGGCGATAAAACAACAATACGCCGATGATGGCAATGGCCATGGCCAGCGGCGTTTGCATTTGCCATGCCATGCCAGAACCAAAAACGTAATACACGGGCGCGAAGAATGCCGCGACCAGTGCCGCCAGTGATGAATAGCGGGTGAAAATGGCAAGAATCAGCCAGGTGGCGGCGGTTGCCACGGCCAACCAGGGCTGAATAGCCACCAAAACGCCCAACGCGGTAGCGACGCCTTTACCCCCCTTGAATCCCAAAAAAATCGGATACAAATGACCCAGGAAAACGGCCAAGGCGACCAGTGCCAGGAAATTTGCCGATATTCCGGGCGCCAGTTGCTCAGCCAGCCAAATCGCAAACCAGCCTTTGGCAGCATCACCCAGCAGGGTCAGGGCGGCAGCGGTTTTGTTGCCCGTGCGTAGTACGTTGGTGGCACCAGGATTTTTGGATCCGTAACTGCGAGGGTCTTGCAGGCCCATGATTTTGCTTACGACTACGGCGAACGGCACGGAACCGATCAAGTAGGCCAGCAGGACAAGTGCCAGGCTGAAAGCAAGGGTAGGAGCGGCTAGTACCATGGAGGCAGGACCCATCGTTAATGTTGAGGCAGCGGATTCTACCGCGCCGCCAAAATGTGCAAACTACGGGTATGCGAGCGTGACAGCGCACACGTGACACGCCAATCTTCGGTCTCTACGCAGGATTGTTGTCTGCAAATATTGCCGTCACACATTACACGGCCTCGGCGGACGGTACAATTCGTCGCCTTCAGATTTATTTCTCTTTCTCCCGGATACTCAATGCGCATTCTGGTTTCCAACGACGATGGTTACTCGGCTCCTGGCCTTGAGGCGCTTGTCGCTGCACTGCAGGGGCTTGGCGAACTGACTGTTGTCGCGCCTGAAACCAATCACAGCGGGGCGTCCAACTCGCTCACGCTGAACCGGCCGCTCTCTGTGCGCAAGGCGTCAAACGGGTTCATGGTCGTCAACGGCACACCTTCTGACTGCGTTCACGTGGCTCTTACCGGCCTGATGGACGCCCGCCCTGACCTGGTTGTCTCTGGCATCAACAACGGTGCCAACATGGGAGACGACACCCTTTATTCCGGCACGGTCGCGGCTGCCAGCGAGGGTTACCTGTTCGGTATTCCCGCCATCGCCTTCTCTCTGGTTGATAAGGGTTGGGAGCACATCGAATCGGCTGCCAAAGCGGCACGCCAGATTGTCGAGCGCCAGCTCGCAGAGCCCTTGGCCGCCCCGGTACTACTTAACGTGAATATCCCCAGTCGTCACTTTGCCGACATGCGCGGCGTTGAAGTCACCCGGCTGGGCAAGAGGCACCCCTCAGAACCTGTCGTGCGTACGACCACCCCCTATGGCGATACCGTCTACTGGATCGGTCCCGTTGGGCTGGCCGCAGATGCCTCACCTGGCACCGATTTCCATGCTGTTGCGCAAGGCTCTGTGTCGGTGACCCCCCTGCGTCTGGACTTGACGCAACATAGCCAACTAGATGAGGTCCGTCATTGGGCGGGGCCACTATGCGCAAACGCATAAGCCAACCGGACGTTTCGGCACCCGTTCCCGGTCGCCCAAGCCCCGTGCGCCATGACGCCAGCCGGTTGAGCCCAGGTGTCACGGCTTCCAACAGCAACACGCGTATTTCCTCTGCTACGCTGCAGCGGCCTGAACAAGTACGTCAGCCTGCGGCCGGCTCCAATCTGGGTTTGAACTCTGATCGGCTGCGCCAGGCTATGGTGCAGCGCCTGCGCGACCAAGGAATTTCCGACGAACGGGTGCTCAACGCCATGTCTGTGGTGCCGAGACACCTCTTTGTCGATGAGGCACTGGCTAGCCGGGCTTATGAAGATGCGGCTTTGCCCATCGGCCAGTCTCAGACCATTTCTCAACCCTGGATTGTGGCGCGCATGATTGCCGCCGTCTGCGAAGATCGCACGCCTACTCGTGTGCTTGAGGTAGGTGCGGGTTGTGGTTATCAGGCAGCAGTGTTGGCGCAATTTGTGCGTGAGGTGCACTCCATCGAACGCATCAAAGGGCTGTATGAATTGGCGCGTACACATTTACGTGCTTTGAAGCTAACAACGAAAGTGCGCTTGATCTATGGCGACGGCATGCTTGGGCAGCCAGGCGTGGCGCCGTTCGATGCTATTGTTGTGGCTGCGGCAGGTTTGGCCATCCCGCAAGCATTGCTTTTGCAGCTTGCGCCGGGTGCCCGTCTTATCGCGCCGGAAGGCGGCGCTAATCAACGCCTCGTGCTCATCGAGCGAACAGGTGCCGCCTCCTGGAAACGAACCGAATTAGAGGCCGTGCGCTTTGTGCCGCTCAGGTCCGGAATACAATCTTGAGCAAACAGGAGAAACGTATGCTCAACGGGCAGTTGCAA
>JBEBWV010000124.1:0-13715 GCA_040391965.1 Achromobacter deleyi
AAGGCCCTTTCCAGCGATCTGGAATTCAAGTCCAAGTATCGTCTGGGTGCCGTGAATTCCATCAATTGGGCGCGAATTGCTGCTCAAGTGGTGTATTACTTCCACGGCTGGCTGCGTGCAACCACCGCTCCGGGACAGCAAGTATCGTTTGCCGTTCCCTCCGGCAACTTCGGCAATATCTTGTCGGGGCATATTGCTCGCAGCATGGGTTTGCCTGTGCGTCGTCTGGTGCTTGCCACTAACGAAAACAATGTGCTGGAAGAGTTCTTCCGTACTGGCGTGTATCGCCCTCGTGCGCCGGCACAGACCTATGCTACCTCCAGTCCATCGATGGATATTTCACGGGCGTCGAATTTCGAACGCTTTGTGTTTGATCTGGTGGGCCGAGATGCGCCCAGGGTCAAGGCCTTGTGGGCTGAGATGGCGAGCAATGGTTTCTTTGATCTTTCCGATCTGAAGCCACTATTCGAGTCGAAGTACGGTTTCGTGTCGGGCACAAGCTCGCATGTCGACCGGCTTGCCACGATCAAATTGACGTTCGAAGAGACGGGCATCGTTATTGATCCTCACACGGCTGATGGCGTGAAGGTGGCCGGTCAGTTTGTCGAGCCAGGAATTCCGATGCTGGTTCTCGAAACAGCGCTGCCGGCGAAGTTCTCAGACACGATCGAAGAGGCACTGGGTCGGCCCGCAACACCTCCGGGTGCATTGGCTAATCTGGAGTTTTTGCCTCAGCGTGTGGAAATCATGGACTGCACGGTTGATGCGGTACGCCAATACCTTGAGGCGCACGCCAAGGTGTAATGGTCGTTGTCTGTATGTTTAGCGTTGAAACCCCTTCAGGCATCCGTCTGAAGGGGTTTTTTTACGCGATAGCGGGCCGAAACAAGCCCGCAACAGTGCTGAAATAGTGTGGCGAGTTATTACGTTCTCATGCACTTTCTGGAGTTCCGTCACCGTTTTGCATGGCGCTGGCCTCTAGAGTGGAGACTTGTTCACACATTCGAGGAGAATTGCCCATGAACTTGAAAACGATGACGCTCGCTTTGGTCGTGACTGGTGTCGCCACAATAGCTGGATGCTCTTCGCCCTCGATCGTTCATGAACGAGATGGCAACTCGACCACGACGGCAGACAAGCCGAAATATAACGACGACAGTGGTTTCTACGAATACGAGAAGGATGGGAAGAAAATGCAGATCAACAAGGATGATGTGAAATCGATTGAGGAAGTGAAGTAACTGCCACTTGGTCCAGGGCATGAAAAATGCTCTGCTGCGAATTGAATCACACCCCAAAAGCTGGATGCTGATCCAGGTTTTGGGGTGTTTTTACGAGTAGTGTGGCTGCTTTCGCGCTTTGTAGTCGGTCATTCGACAGCAGACCATTGCTGCTTCCATTCGCTCAAGTTTCGACGGAGCTGGCACTGGCGGGGTTCTAGCGCTTCGTATGGCGCGTTATTGATATTCCGACGATCTTGTGCACGTATGCGCCACGAGGCGTAAGAGCACCGTTTCCGCCATGGAGATCGTAGCGTGGGTGGAGCGCGCGCCTGGCCCACCTATCGAGACGCTGGCGAGCGCGCGTAACCCGCGATCTTAATCCTGCGCAATTGCTGGTCGAACATCGCGGGTTGCGCGCGCTCAACGCTGGTTTTCTTGCCTCAGATTGCTCGCGCTTCAGCCACGCTACGCGAGCGGGCAGAAACCTCAGGAGACGCAGGCGACGAGGCTGATCCCCGCGATGTCTGGGCCGAAAGGTCCAGGCCGTCATACGGGAGCGTGGCAGGCACATCCAGCTCTCGACCTGCCGCTTAGAAACTCAACGACTCACCAAAAGAAAACACCTCAAACATTGGACAGTTATCCAATGTTTGAGGTGCAGATCAAATCAATGAAGCGTCAGAGCGCGGCTTACTTGGCTGCGTCTTCTGCGTGGTAGCGACCCACGCGTTCAACTTCATTCTTGGAGCCGAGAATAACGCTGACACGCTGGTGCAGCTTATCCGGCTGAATATCCATGATTCGCTCTTGGCCATTAATCGATGCACCACCGGCCTGTTCGACCAGGAAGCTCATGGGATTGGCTTCATACATAAGGCGCAGCTTGCCGGCCTTGCCAGGCTCACGAGCATCCCAGGGGTACATGAAAATGCCGCCACGGGTCAGAATGCGATGCACGTCCGCCACCATGGAGGCGATCCAGCGCATGTTGTAGTCTTTTTTCAGCGGTCCGGTTGTGCCAGCCAGACAGTCGTCAATGTAGCGTTTGACCGGGGGAGCCCAGTGACGCATGTTTGACATATTGATGGCAAATTCCTTGGTGTCCTCGGGAATGCGCATCGATTCGTTGGTCAACACCCACGAACCCATCTCGCGATCCAGCGTGAAGCCCACCACGCCCGTGCCGACGGTCAAAATCAGCATGGTTTGCGGGCCGTATACGGCGTAGCCTGCCACGACTTGCTGGTTGCCGGGTTGCAGGAAATCTTCTTCGCACACCGGTGCGCCGGACACATTGTGGGGCGCGCGCAGCACGGAGAAAATCGTGCCGATCGAGACGTTCACGTCGATGTTTGACGAGCCATCCGGGGGGTCAAACAACAACAGGTATTCGCCCTTCGGATAGCGATTGGGAATGAGATGGATCGTTTCCATTTCCTCAGACGCCATGGCGGCCAAGTGGCCACCCCATTCATTGGCCTCGAGCAGAATTTCGTTGGACAACACATCCAGTTTTTTCTGCACTTCGCCTTGAACGTTTTCGGTTTCAAGGCTGCCAAGAACGCCGCCGAGTGCGCCTTTGCTCACCGCATGGCTAATCGCCTTGCAGGCGCGTGCCACCACTTCAATGAGCAGACGGACTTCAGGGGCAAGAGCCTGGGCCGAGCGTTGCTGCTCTACCAGGTATTGAGTGAGGGTTTTACGTTTCAAAAGGAGTCTCCCTAAGCTGCGAATTCCAATGCCTTGGATACGATTTCCTGCACGTTGCGCGAAAGGCCATCATGGCCCTGCACGCGTTGCAAGGCGGCTTGCATGGGCGTGCGCAGGCTGGGCACATAACGCGACCAGTTATCCAGCGCACGTGCCAGGCGTGCCGCAATTTCGGGGTTAAGAGCGTCTAGCGCTAATACTTGTTCTGCCCAAAAGGCATAGCCTGCACCGTCCGGACGATGCATGCCACGCGCATTGTTCAGGCAGAACTGAAATACGAGGGCGCGGGCCCGATTTGGGTTGCGCAGCGTGAATGCCGGGTGCGCCATCAGGGCGCGTACTGAATCAATGGTAGTGGAGCGAGCCGTCGCTTGCAGGCTGAACCACTTGTCTACCACTAGTGGATTATCCTGCCATTTATCGAAGAACCCCGCCAGAGCCTGTTTTGGAGCCGGCCCCTGGCCGTGGTTAATCAAGGCTGATAGCGCAGCCATGCTATCCGTCATGTTGCTGGCTTGCTCGTACTGTTGCTGCGCCAGCAGCTGAGCACCGTCCATGCCAGCCGCCATCAAGTGGCTGAGCGCCTGGTTCTTCAATGCGCGTTTGCCAGCAGGTTCTGGCGCGGGGCTATAGGCGCCCGGAGTTTGATTGTTGTCAAAGGCACTTTGCCATTGCGTAGCGAGCTGGCGCCCGAGTTCGGCACGCAGGAAGTCGCGAGCGATGGCAAGGGCAGGTGGATCGACTTCGGGCATGCGCTCGGCCAGCGTTTTCTCTGAGGGCAACGCCAGGGCTCGTGCACGGTACGCAGCATCTAGCGCGGGATCCGTCAGTAGTGCCTTCCAAGCGTGAATGAATGTGGGATCTACGCTTAACGGTTTGCCTTGTTGCTGGTCTGTCGTCAGAGCCAAAATCTGGCGAGTGGCGAGTTCCTGGCCGGCTTCCCAACGCGCAAAGGGGTTGGTGTCATGTGCGGACAACAAGGCCAGATCTTCGTTGCTCCAGTCGTAGTCGACCAGTACCGGCGCGGAAAAATCACGCAACAACGACGGGACGGGTGCCGAGGTAATGTTCTCAAAGACCCATTGCTGACGCTCAGTCGTGAGTTGCAGCAGCGCCGTGTCCGAGGTGCTGCCTTCATGCTGCAAGGGCAGGGGGCGACCTTGGCGGTCCAGCAGGCCAATGGCGAACGGAATGTGGAACGGCTGCTTGGTAAACGCTTTGCCCGCCTGCTTTTCCACGCCTACCGGTTGGCAATGCTGCGTCAGCGTGACGGTGCAACGGCGCGCGGGCGCGTCGTAGTCCAACGTGACGGCAACACGCGGCGTTCCTGCTTGACGATACCAATTCCGGAATACAGAGAGGTCGCGACCGGGGTGTTGAGTTACGTACACAGATTCCATGGCCGCGACGAAATCGTCGCACGTGACGGCCTGGCCGTCATGGCGACGGAAGTATTCATCCATGCCGGCGCGAAAACCCGCTTCGCCCAGCAAGGTGTGCTGCATGCGGATGACTTCCGCACCCTTTTCATACACGGTTGCCGTATAGAAATTACCGATTTCCTGGTAGCTGTCTGGGCGAATGGGGTGCGCCATTGGGCCCGCATCTTCAGGGAATTGGGCCGCACGCAGTGTGACGACGTCGTCAATCCGCTTGACGGCGCGCGCGCTGGTGGCCGCCTTCGCATCCATGCCATGCGCCATCATGTCAGCGCTGAACTCCTGATCCCGGAAAACGGTCAGGCCTTCCTTGAGGCTCAGTTGGAACCAGTCGCGGCAAGTCACGCGATTGCCGGTCCAATTGTGGAAATATTCGTGTCCTATGACAGACTCAATACCTTCATAGTTTGCGTCAGTGGCTGTGTCCGGATCAGCCAGCACGTACGCGGCATTGAAAATATTCAGCCCTTTGTTCTCCATTGCACCCATGTTGAAGTCGTGCACGGCCACGATCATGAATCGGTCCAGATCCAACTCCAGGCCGAATCGTTCTTCGTCCCAGCGAACGGCACGAACCAGTGATTCGAGTGCCCATTCGGTTTTGGTTTCCGAGCCTGGGTCGCTATAAACCTGCAATAAAACATCACGGCCACTCGCTGTTTTCAGCGTTGTCTCGCGGTGCGTCAGGTTTCCAGCTACCAGAGCGAAGAGATAACAAGGCTTTGGAAATGGATCTTCCCATTCAACTTCATTGCGTCCGTCAGGCAGTTGGCGCGAGGCCACCAAGTTTCCATTGGACAGCAGGACGGGATAAGTTGGCTCGGCACGCAGCGTGACGTGGTAGCGCGACATGACGTCGGGGCGATCGGCGAACCAGGTAATGCGGCGAAACCCTTCCGCTTCGCATTGCGTAAAAAAGTTGCCGCTCGACACATAAAGGCCCATCAGGGTCGAATTGGCACTCGGTTTACACAGGCTGACGATTTCTACACTGCTGCTTGCGGGTAACCCGTTCAAGGTGAGCGTGTGTGGGGTCAGTACGTAGCGGTCAGCGGGCCAAGCCTCACCATTGACGCGAACCGCCACCAATTCAAGTTCTTCGCCATCCAGGATCAAGTCTGCGTCACTGGGGGCGTCAGCGCGGCGCTCCACCTGCATCTCGCACCGCACTTGTGTGGATAAGGGGGCAAGGTCGAAGCTCAGCGACACTTTCGGGATGTCGAAAGGATATGGCTGATAATCTTTGCGGAATACGGTCACGGACGTTTCAGTGCGCATGGGGAGTGCGATCCAGAATGGGCGATGCTCTTATTGTAGTGGCTGGACACGGGCCAGGCTTAGTGTCCAGAATTTTTGCGGCTGGCCGCGGTCAAACCTCAGTATCATCGGCAGGGGCCGCAACAGGAGATGTAGTGATGTCCAGATCGTTGATTAATTATGTAGGACGTTGTGTGGGCGTATTGGGCACGGCAGCGCTCATGCTGTTGGCAGGGTGCGCCACGCCAACCGTGTCCGCCCGAGTGACCTCGTTTCAGCAATGGCCCTCCGGTGCCGAAGGACAAACATACCGCTTTGTTCCGGCAGACCCCGCGCAGGTCAATAATCTCGAATATCAGTCCTTCAAAGATATGGTGCGTGCGGGGATTGGAGCCACAGGATTAATTGAAGCCCGTGGCAATGAAAAGGCACGCTTTGACGTGGCGTTCCGTTATGGAGAGTTGCAAACCCAGGTGATGGAGCGTCGACCGTACGACCCATTCTTCGCTGGCGGCTTCTATGGTCCACGTCCGTGGGGCATGGGCGGTGGTTTTTGGGGCCCAACTTGGGTGGACGTGCCTGTGGTGGCTTTCCGGAATAATCTCAGCCTGCAGATTTTTGACACGCAGCGAGGTGGCGCAGAGGTTTATCGGTCATCGGCATTTATCGTGACAGAGCGTGAAAACCTGCTTAACACAATGCCGTTTTTGGTCCACGCCATATTTGATAATTTCCCCGGCAACAATGGCGCTGAGCGGGAAGTTCGAATGCCTTTGAATCGTTGATATATCAACATTTGATAAGTGGACAGCACTGCGTTGGCATGTCCTGCCGTCGATGATCCCAAAATCATTGATATCGCAACGTTTAACGTGATGTAAGTTTTAATCAAAAAATAAGGCGACCTACATACAGTAGGTCGCCTTATTTACTTACTGAGCAATAGCTTTTTAATCTTTGATCAAAAAGCTTTCACGCGTTGCGCCACCAGCTTCTTCAGCGGCGAGCCAACGAGGTGCTTTCCCTCGTCCGCTCCAGGTATCACCTGTTTGGGGGTGACGGTACTTGGGCGCTACAGCGCGCTTGGCAGCGGTAGCGGGGCGAGTGGCTGCACCCGCTTTGCGGCGCGTGACACCGCGAGTGACCTTACCCACGCCGAATGCGGCGATGATTTCTTCAGGGGTAATGTCGTACTCACGCATCGACGTGACGATTGATGCGATGACAGGCTTGCGACGCTTGGTTTGGAGGGCTTCAGCCTTCTTTTTAAGCTTGGCTATTTCCTTTTCAATCTTGGACTGCAGAGCTGCGTAGGTTTCTCGGGCCATGGTTTTATTCCTAATTATGGAACTGCTTTAATCGCCGGCGAAGATTTTATGTATTTGTTGTGATTCGCATAATACATAAATTATTCGATACTCACATTATTCCCGGCAATTACTTTGTATCAGTTAGACCTAAATTTCTCTATGGTTCGACATATATGGCGTCGCTTGCGCGGTATTCAAGGAAACGACGCAATCAATTTGACGAAATTTCCGAACAAATAGGGGATTAGTTCATGTTGACTATCCGCGTGGGCTGTGTGCAAATTACCGAAGCGCCAATATGCGGGAGGGTTTAATGGTGCGTATCCTGGCGTCTGATTTTCAATTGACACAAGCCAGGGGTGCGCTCATTTGACGCACCATGCTGACGCATTAAATGGTTTGTTACAGAACTAACAATGCTGCGTGCTATTTCCATTTCTTTACTGGCTTACTTGATTTCAAGCCCTCTCGACTCCATCTAGGTAGAGGGATCAGCGTTAGCTTCGTGGCTTTCGCGCAGTCGGCGTTACCATAGAGCCTGTGCGCGTTGCCAAACCAGCGCCTCCTTGCCCGCTTCGCGCCATCGCGTCCTGTGAATAGAGTCCTATGAAAATTATCGATCCCGCTATCGCATCTCTGGCCACCGCCAAATCGCTTCTGCTTGACCCCTGGGGACTGTCCGAAGTCGATATGGCCCGGGCGCTCGGTGAAATCTTCACCCATAAGGTCGATTACGCTGATCTGTACTTTCAGTACACGCGTAGCGAGGGTTGGAGCCTGGAAGAGGGGATCGTCAAGACGGGCAGTTTTTCTATTGGTCAAGGTGTTGGCGTGCGCGCAGTAAGCGGCGAAAAAACGGCCTTTGCCTACTCAGACTCGCTTTCGCCCGATGCATTGCTGTCGTCGGCTCATGCGGTGCGCAGCATTGCGCGGCGCGGGGCGGGCAAGGTTAAGGTTGCCGCTCATCGCGAAGTGGAGCTCGGGCGCAGCCTCTACACGGATATCGATCCCGTTTCCACGCTAAGTGCACCCGATAAGGTGGCATTGCTGGAGCGCATTGAGCGCATGGCACGAGCGCGTGATCCGCATGTCATTCAGGTTATGGCGGGGTTGGGCGCTGAATATGACGTCATTCTGGTTGCGGGCAGCGATGGCCGACTGGCTGCTGACGTACGTCCACTGGTGCGTTTGTCGCTCACGGTTATCGCCGAACGCAATGGTCGCCGGGAAATGGGGCATGCGGGTGGCGGCGGGCGCACTGGTTTGGCTTATTTCACTGACGAAATTCTCAAAGGCTATGTTGAGCGTGCCGTGCATGAAGCCATGGTGAACCTGGAGGCGCGTCCCGCACCGGCAGGTGAAATGACTGTCGTGCTTGGCTCGGGTTGGCCGGGCATCTTGTTGCACGAAGCGGTCGGACATGGTCTGGAAGGCGATTTCAATCGAAAGGGTTCGAGTGTCTTCTCTGGTCGTATTGGTGAGCGTGTTGCCTCCAAGGGTGTCACGGTTGTCGATGACGGTACCTTGCCGGATCGTCGCGGCTCGCTCAATATTGACGACGAAGGAAATGCAACGCAGCGCAATGTCTTGATTGAAGACGGTATTTTGCGCGGTTATATGCAAGACACGCTGAACGCGCGCTTGATGAAGACGGAAGCCACCGGTAATGGACGGCGTGAGTCTTTTGCTCATTTGCCAATGCCGCGCATGACCAACACGTACATGTTGGCAGGACAGACACCGCCGGAAGAGATTATCTCTTCCGTTAAGCGCGGTTTGTATGCCGCCAATTTTGGTGGTGGACAAGTCGATATTACGAACGGAAAGTTCGTGTTCTCGGCGTCCGAAGCCTACATGATTGAAAACGGAAAGATCACGTATCCGGTTAAGGGTGCAACCCTGATTGGTAATGGTCCGGATGCGATGACTCGGGTCACCATGATCGGGAATAATTTGCAATTGGACTCGGGAGTGGGCACCTGCGGTAAAGATGGTCAGAGCGTTCCGGTTGGGGTTGGCATGCCCACCATTCGCATGGAAGGGCTCACCGTAGGTGGTACCGCCTGATCGTAATAGCGAAACCGCTCGTCGTGACGAGCGTTTTTTTTTGTGCTAGAGTCCTTCACTATGAAATTCGCGTCCCCCGTCTTTTATTTTTATTTTTATAATTTTCTGAAGCCGCTGGCGGAGGAAGGGACGCGCTCAATCTGAAGTTTGGAAAGAATCCCCCCGAAAAAGCCGCCAGCGAACTGGCGGCTTTTTTTGCGCCGTCAGTCTGGCGGGCAACCCAGGAGCAGTACTGTGTCACACAACACCGACGACCTTCGCATTCGAGAAATCAAAGAGCTGAATCCTCCCGCGCACGTCATGCGTGAGTTCGCCTGCACTAAAGAGGTGTCAGAGACCGTATTTGCCGCGCGTCAGGCGATGCATCGCATTTTGCACGGTATGGATGACCGCATGATTGTCGTGATCGGGCCTTGCTCCATTCACGATACGGCGGCGGCATTGGAATATGCTGATCGTCTGAAACCTGTGCGCGATCGTCTAAAGGGCGAGCTCGAAATCGTGATGCGTGTGTATTTCGAGAAACCCCGCACGACGGTGGGTTGGAAGGGGCTGATCAACGATCCGAACCTGGACGGCAGTTTTGATATTAATAAGGGTGTCCGTGTTGCGCGGGAGTTGCTGTTGGAAATCAATAGCCGTGGCTTGCCCGCTGGCTGCGAGTTCCTGGACATGATTACGCCGCAATATATTGCCGATCTCGTTTCCTGGGGTGCAATCGGGGCACGTACGACAGAAAGTCAGGTGCATCGTGAATTGGCGTCGGGCCTGTCATGTCCGGTGGGGTTCAAGAACGGCACAGACGGAAATGTGAAGATTGCGGTTGATGCCATTAAGGCGGCGTCGCAATCCCACCACTTTTTATCCGTCACCAAGGGTGGACATTCGGCGATCGTGTCGACGGCCGGCAACGAAGATTGCCACGTAATTTTGCGCGGCGGCAAAACGCCTAACTACGACGCCGCCAGTGTGGATGCCGCAGGCCAGGACATGGCAAAAGCCGGTTTGGCGCAACGCGTCATGGTGGATGCGAGCCATGCCAACAGCAACAAGAATCCTGAGAACCAGACTCTGGTGGCCGAAGATGTTGCCCGTCAGATGGAGGCAGGTGATGCGCGCTTGGTGGGCGTGATGATCGAAAGCCATCTGTTGGGTGGTCGCCAAGACCTGGTGCCGGGCAAACCCCTGACCTATGGGCAGAGCATTACCGACGGCTGCATTGATTGGGACACGTCGGTTCGCGTGCTTGAACGCTTGGCACAGGCGGTTGCAGAACGGCGCCGCGCTGTACTGACTTCCGGCAAATAGCAGGTCGAGAGGGGGCCTGGCGGCACGGCAACGCGAACGCGCGCTCGCCGTGCGTGCTGGCTTGGGAACGCAGGGCACTTTTGCGAGATTGATGCACATGCGCGATCTGAACGATCTTTACTATTTTGTGCAAGTCGTTGACCACGGTGGGTTCGCTCCGGCAGGCCGTGCATTGGGCATTCCAAAGTCAAAGCTCAGCCGTCGCATCGCGCTGTTGGAGGAGCGGCTCGGAACGCGTCTGATCCAGCGCTCTACGCGGCAATTTATCGTTACCGAGAGCGGGCAAACTTATTACCAGCATTGCAAGGCGATGTTGGTGGAAGCCGAGGCAGCAGATGAAGCCATTGCGCTGACGCATGCAGCGCCCCGAGGTGTCGTCCGCATGACTTGTCCGGTGGCGTTGCTCGATGCGCGCGTGAGTAATATGGTGGCGGATTTCATGATTGAACACCCTCAGGTGGAAGTTCACCTTGAGGAAACCAATCGGCGCGTGGATGTTCTGGGAGAGGGGGTGGATCTCGCCATCCGCGTTCGGCGCCCGCCATTACCCGACAGCGAATTGGTGATGCGCGTACTCGCGGAACGTGGGCAATGCCTGGTCGCCAGTCCGACATTGCTCAAACGTTTTGGGGCGCTACAGACTCCCGCCGACCTGGCGGCATTACCCAGTCTGGATCTTGGTGCTCCACAAAATGAGCATGTCTGGAGCCTGATCGGTCCCGAATCAGAGAACATAGTCATACGTCACCAACCTCGCCTTATTACTCGCAGCATGATGTCCTTGCGGTCGGCTGCCGTGGCGGGCGTAGGGATCGTGCAGTTGCCAACGATGATTGTGCGCGACCAGCTTGATCGTGGTGAACTGCTGCAGGTTCTGCCTGGTTGGGCACCCCCGAGGGAGCTTATTCACGTCGTGTTTGCGTCACGCCGAGGTTTGCTGCCATCGGTTCGAGCCATGATCGATTTCCTGGCTCAGCGTTTTACGACTTTGCGTGAAGACTGAACTCTTGGGGCCTGCTACCCGCAGGCGTAGAATATTTAGATTATTCCAATACGATGACTGCCGTAATCATGAATGCACCTCAACACGCTGAAATGCTGCGCCGTCCGGTGCCAGCCGCTTGTCTGGACGCCTTGCGCGCTCGCTTCGGAGACCGCTTTTCCGAAGCACAAGCGGTACGCGACCACCACGGACGCGATGAATCTCCATACCCTGCGATGCTGCCTGACGCCGTCGTCTTTGCGCAAACGACCGAGGAAGTCGCAGAAGTTGCCAAGCTGTGCAATGCCCACCGCGTGCCGCTGATTCCCTACGGCGCAGGATCGTCGCTTGAGGGCCACATTCTGGCGATTCAAGGGGGCATTAGCCTTGACTTGTCACAGATGAACAAGATGCTGGCCGTGAATGCCGAAGACTTGACGGCAACCGTGCAGGCCGGTGTCACGCGAAAGCAACTCAATGAAGCCATTCGCGACACGGGTTTGTTCTTCCCCATTGATCCGGGTGCTGATGCCAGTTTAGGCGGCATGGCGGCCACGCGTGCCTCTGGCACGAATGCGGTTCGCTATGGAACCATGCGCGAAAACGTCATGTCGCTGACGGTTGTCACCGCTGATGGCCGAGTCGTGCGCACTGCGGGACGAGCACGTAAATCTTCTGCTGGCTACGATCTCACACGTATTTTTGTCGGTAGCGAAGGCACGCTTGGCATCATCACGGAAGTCACTGTCCGTCTCTACCCGCAACCCGAAGCGGTGTCGGCCGCTGTATGCAACTTCCCCACGCTGGACGCCGCTGTGCAAAGCGTGATCGAAATCATCCAGATGGGTGTGCCGGTTGCCCGCGTTGAATTCATGGATGCCGCCAGCGTGCGCTCGGTGAACATGCATAGCAAATTGACGCTGCGTGAAACGCCGCTGCTTGTATTTGAATTTCATGGTAGTCCTGCCGGTGTTCAGGAACAGGCTGAAACGGTGCAGGCTATTACGGCTGAGCACGGCGGTATGGACTTCGAATGGGCTGAGCGTCCGGAAGACCGTAGCCGCCTATGGACCGCCCGTCACAACGCCTACTTTGCCGGTCTTCAATTGCGTCCGGGCTGCCGCGCAAGCACCACAGATGTGTGCGTGCCGATCTCCCGCTTGGCGGATTGCGTTCGCGACACGGTGGAAGAGCTGGATCGCGCGAGCTTCCCCTACACCATCGTCGGGCACGTGGGCGATGGTAACTTCCATGTGTTGATGTTGCTTGACCCTGATCGTGAATCCGAATGGAAGGAATCCGAGATCATCAACCACAATCTGGTGCGCCGCGCCATTGCTGCTGACGGCACCTGCACGGGCGAGCATGGTGTGGGTTTGCACAAGATGCAGTTCATGGCAGAAGAGCATGGCGAGGACGCGCTTGATCTCATGCGCAGTCTCAAACACGCTTTTGACCCAAATAACATTCTCAATCCAGGCAAGATCGTCTCCTGGTAGGGGAAAAAAGCTAAACCGGTGGTTTATCCACCGGTTTTTTTTCGCCTTCAGGAGACTCACCTACTGGAGACTGCGGGTAAATCCCGGCGTGCAAATTGATGCACTGCCGCGCTATTGTTGCGGTCATGAATTCATTGGTCGAAACCGGGCAGGCACCGCCGCTGGCGCCTCATGCATTGCCACAACTAGTTCAAGCCTTATTAGCTGCCTTACCTGCGCATTGCGTGCTCTATCGCGAAGAAGACACGCGTCCGTATGAATGCGACGGCCTATCGCTTTATCGCGCGTTGCCCGCTGTGGTGGTGCTGCCGGAAAGCGAAGCGCAAGTCCAGGCAATTTTGCGTATATGCAAGCGCTTGAACGCGCCGATCGTAGCGCGCGGTGCGGGCACGGGCCTGTCTGGGGGCGCCATGCCTCACACCCAAGGTGTGCTGCTGGGTTTGTCTAAGCTCAATCGGATCAAGCATATTGATTTAGCCAGCGGAACCGCGGTGGTGGAGCCGGGCGTTCGCAATCTTGCTATCTCGGAAGCCGCCGCGCCCTATGGCTTGTATTACGCGCCAGATCCATCGAGTCAGATTGCCTGTTCCATTGGAGGCAATGTGGCTGAAAACTCAGGCGGCGTGCATTGCCTTAAATATGGTCTGACAGTGCACAACGTGCTACGTGTGCGCGTGGTGACGATCGATGGTGAATTGGTCGAACTCGGTTCCGAGGCGCCAGACGCGCCAGGACTGGATTTGCTGGCCGTGTTCGTCGGGTCGGAAGGCATGCTGGGCGTGGTCACGGAAGTGACCGTCAAACTGATTCCCAAACCAGCGTGCGCGCAAGTGGTGATGGCAAGTTTTGCCAGTGTGGAAGCCGCAGGTAACGCGGTCACTCAGATAATCGCTGCGGGCATGATTCCGGCGGGTCTGGAA
>JBEBWV010000125.1:0-13695 GCA_040391965.1 Achromobacter deleyi
GGCGTCTCCTATACGCAGTTTATGGACGACGCTAAAGCGGGACGTATCCGCAAAGTGGATGTCCAAGGAGATGTTCTATTTGTCACGCCAGATGCGGGACGCGCTTACACGCTGACCACACCGGGCGACTTGTGGATGGTTTCTGATCTGCTGAAATACGGTGTGCAGGTTTCGGGTAAGGCGCGCGAAGAGCCGTCCTTGCTCATGAGCATTTTTGTCTCATGGTTCCCCATGCTGCTGTTAATCGGCGTCTGGGTGTTTTTCATGCGACAAATGAAGGGTGGCGGTGGCGGAGCATTCAGCTTTGGCAAATCGCGCGCCCGCATGCTTGACGAAAACACCAACCAGATCACTTTCGCTGACGTCGCCGGTTGCGATGAAGCCAAGGACGATGTCCAGGAAATCGTAGATTTCCTGCGCGATCCCAGCCGATTCCAGAAACTGGGTGGCCGCATTCCGCGTGGCGTGCTGATGGTGGGCTCCCCCGGTACCGGCAAGACCTTGTTGGCCAAGGCTATTGCTGGCGAAGCCAAGGTGCCTTTCTTCAGCATCTCGGGTTCGGACTTCGTTGAAATGTTCGTCGGCGTGGGCGCAGCCCGTGTACGCGACATGTTCGAGAACGCCAAAAAGCATTCGCCTTGCATCATCTTCATTGACGAAATCGATGCAGTGGGTCGTCAGCGTGGCGCAGGTTTGGGTGGTGGTAACGACGAGCGCGAACAAACGCTGAACCAGATGTTGGTGGAAATGGACGGCTTCGAGTCGGGCCAGGGCGTGATTGTTATCGCCGCTACCAACCGTCCTGACGTGCTTGACCCTGCGCTCTTGCGTCCGGGCCGTTTTGACCGTCAAGTCGTGGTGCCGTTGCCGGACATCCGTGGTCGTGAGCAGATTCTGAAAGTTCACATGCGCAAGGTTCCGCTGTCGCCTAACGTCGACGCGACCATCCTGGCTCGTGGCTGCCCGGGTTTCTCGGGTGCCGATCTGGCCAACCTGGTTAACGAAGCTGCCCTGTTTGCCGCGCGCCGTAATGGCCGCACGGTTGACATGACCGACTTCGAAAAAGCGAAAGACAAGATCATCATGGGCGCTGAACGCCGCTCGATCGTCATGCCTGAAGAGGAACGCAAGAACACCGCGTACCACGAGTCAGGTCATGCCATCGTTGCCCGTTTGCTGCCCAAGACCGACCCTGTTCATAAAGTCACCATTATTCCGCGTGGTCGTGCGCTGGGCGTGACGATGCAGTTGCCAGAAAGCGACCGCTACAGCATGGATAAGGGCCGTTTGTTGAGCACTATTGCCGTGTTGTTCGGTGGCCGTATTGCCGAAGAACTGTTCATGAATCAAATGACCACTGGTGCATCGAACGACTTCGAACGTGCCACGGCTATCGCTCGCGACATCGTGACCCGTTACGGCATGACGGACGAGTTGGGTCCGATGGTTTATGCAGAGAACGAAGGCGAAGTGTTCTTGGGTCGTAGCGTGACCAAAACCACGCATATGTCCGAAGCCACGATGCAAAAGGTCGATGCTGAGATTCGTCGCATCATCGATGAGCAGTACGGTGTCGCACGCAAGATTCTGGAAAGCAATCGCGAGAAGGTTGAAGTCATGACCGCTGCGCTGCTTGAATGGGAAACCATTGATGCAGACCAGATCGAAGACATCATCCAAGGCCGTCCTCCACGTCCTCCGAAGGTCCCCCAGGGCCCGACGGATACGCCGGACACGCCGCCGTCAGGCCTTACGGCTGGTGGCAGCACGGCAGCAGCAGTCTGAGGTTTTTTGTCCTGAGTTATGGCAAATAACTTCCTTTGCGGGCGCTTCGAGTTTGATCTCGAGCGCCCGCTTGTCATGGGTATCGTCAATGTCACACCAGATTCGTTCTCTGATGGGGGCGAACATGCTGACACCGACTCCGCCGTGGCGCACGCACGCCAACTGATCGCCGAAGGCGCGCAGATTCTCGACCTGGGGGCAGAGTCGACCCGCCCGGGTGCAGATGCCGTGTCTGGTGTCGAAGAGCTAAAGCGCCTGCTGCCGGTGGTGGAAGCCTTGCGCGATTGTGGCGTGCCCCTCTCCATTGATACCTTCAAGCCCGACGTCATGGCAGCCACCTTGGATGCCGGCGCGGACATGATCAACGACATCTACGGGTTTCGCCAGCCAGGCGCGATTGAGGCCGTGGCGGCGTCGCGCTGTGGTTTGTGCGTGATGCACATGAAGGGTGAGCCGCGCACCATGCAGGCCACGCCGCCCGAGTACACCGATCTGATCGGAGAAATCGGCCTATTCCTGGGAGCGCGAGCGCAAAAATTACGTGCGGCCTGGGTGGATCCACGACGTATCGTTTTAGATCCGGGGTTTGGGTTTGGCAAAACCGCAGATCAGAACTATGAGCTTTTGCGCAGACTTTCTGCGCTGCGCAGTTCCAGTTATCCACTGCTGATCGGCTTATCGCGTAAATCCATGATTGGTCAGGCTACCGGCCGACCTGTTGGGGATCGATTAGCTGGCAGCATTGCTGCCGCGTTGGCCTGTGTGGCCCGCGGCGCTTCTATTGTCCGTGTACATGATGTGGCCGCTACCGTCGACGCCTTAAAGGTTTGGCGGGCGGCCGAACAAGGAGTCATTAGTCCATGAGTCAGCGTAAATATTTCGGCACCGATGGGGTGCGCGGCGAAGTTGGTGGTCCGGTTATCAATGCGGAATTCGCGCTGCGACTGGGTTATGCCGCGGGGCGTGTGTTGGCGCGCGAGCATGCCGCAAGAGGTGGCAGCCGTCCGCAGGTCGTGATCGGCAAAGACACCCGCATTTCGGGCTACATGCTGGAGTCTGCGCTGGAAGCCGGATTGTCCGCAGCAGGCATCGACGTGTTGTTGGCAGGGCCAATTCCCACGCCGGCAGTCGCCTATTTGACTCGAACCCTGCGTTTGGTCGCCGGCATTGTGATCAGCGCATCGCACAATCCTTATCAAGATAACGGCATCAAGTTCTTCTCGGCACAAGGCATGAAGCTGCCTGACGAGACAGAAAGCGCAATTGAAGTGGCTCTTGAAGAACCCTTGGGTTGCGTGAGTTCCGAAAACTTGGGCCGCGCCCGCCGGATGTCTGACGCCCAAGGGCGCTATATCGAATTCTGCAAAAGCACGTTCCCCAACGACCTGGACTTGAACGGCCTGAAAATTGTGGTGGATGGCGCAAACGGTGCTGCCTACAACATTGCGCCGCACGTGTTCCGGGAGTTGGGAGCTGACGTGCACGCTATCGGCGTGACTCCCGATGGTTTCAACATTAATGAAGGCGTAGGTGCCTTGCATCCCGGCCACTTGGTCAAGGAAGTGCAGGCGCGTGGCGCACACCTGGGTATTGCGCTCGACGGTGACGCGGATCGTCTCCAAATGGTGGACAGTACAGGCCGTATTTTCAACGGCGACGAATTGCTCTACGCGATTGTGCGTGAACGCATGACTCGCGGACCCGTTGCGGGCGTGGTCGGCACCTTGATGACCAACTACGGCTTTGAGCGACAGATTAAAAAGCTTGGTATCGGCTTTGAGCGTGCCCAAGTGGGTGACCGTTACGTCCTGGAAAAAATGCAGGCTCGCGGTTGGCTCTATGGCGGCGAAAGCTCCGGCCACTTGTTATGCCTGGATTGTCACTCAACGGGCGACGGCATCGTTGCTGCCTTGCAGGTACTGACGGCACTGCGTCGCAGCGGCAGCACGTTAGCCGATTGGTTAGGTGATCTGCGCATGTATCCGCAAAAAATGATCAACGTACCGTTGCCTCCCGGGCTGGATTGGAAGACCCATGCTGGCCTGGCGGCCGCTCAGCGCGAGGTCGAGGCCGAGCTGGATGGGCGCGGTCGAGTGTTGATCCGTGCGTCGGGTACAGAACCCAAGCTTCGCCTTATGGTCGAAGCAGAAGACGAATCGCTTGCTACCGCTAGTGCACAGAAATTGGCGGCCAGTTTGGCCTAGCTTGTTGGGCGCAGAAGGCCGGGGCAGATGCTCCGGCAGTCCGCCTCTCCAAGCGGTCATTGGTATGCATAGGTTAGTGTTGGGCTGATAGGTATTGGTTTGTAAAGTTTTGTCGCTGTTTGTCGTGTGGCGGTATAGCTACTCAATGCTGACGTTCATAGTCACGTAACATATCGGTCAAGTCACTGACATAAAGGGCGTCCAAACTTCCCGGACGCTCTAGGAGTTTCCCGCAATGCTGGAATTGGTACGAATTAATCCAGGCCCGAACACTGCTGAATCGTGGACACAAGCCGCGCCGAAAGTTCTGGTCGTTGGCTTGGCGAGCACGGCGGAAGAAATCGAACAGGTTCAACGTCTGCGTTACGACGTCTTCACTGAAGATATGGGTGCCGTTTTTCCGGAAGCCCGCGACGGCATTGAGCAAGATCGTTTCGACCAGTGGTGTGAGCACCTGATGGTGCGCGAACTGGATACGGGCCGAGTCGTTGGCACGTACCGGATTTTGACGCCTGCGAAGGCGCGTTTGGCCGGTGGTTATTACTCGGAATCGGAGTTTGACCTGTCTGGGCTGGGTTCCATTCGCGACGAGTTGGTAGAGGTGGGGCGTTCTTGTACGCACGCCGACTATCGAAATGGCGCAGTCATCATGATGCTCTGGTCTGGGTTGGCCGAGTACCTGCGCCGCGGTGGTCATCAGTATGTCTTGGGCTGTGCCAGCGTAAGTCTTCGTGATGACGGTGTGACGGCAGCAGAAGTGTGGCGCAGTGTGGCCAAGTACTTGCAAGAACCCAACGCGCCTCGCGTCACGCCTTTGCACCGTTACCCGGTGGAAAAGCTCAATAGCACCTTGCCAGCGCGTGTGCCGCCGCTTATTAAGGGCTACATGAAGCTGGGCGCGAAGGTATGCGGAGAACCCGCCTGGGATCCGGACTTCAATGCCGCTGATTTTCCCGTGCTGCTGAAAATGGACGGCATGGATGAGCGTTATCGTCGCCATTTTGGGCTGGATCAGCCTGCTGGTGCGTTAAAGCAGGCTTGAAAGACATCGCTTGCTACGCCGTATCAAAATATCAGTTTGATACGGCGAGCAGGGCGCACAGAGCGCTTAGAACTCAAGCAGCTCGAACGAAAACCCGACTTTTCTCCACTCTGATTCCTCCGCGCGTAGCGTGAAGTCGCTCAGGGGATGATCGGCGAGCCATTCGCGGTTCACGCGAACCACGATGGAGTCGTCGCGCACCGATGCTGCCAAGGGCAGTGTCGAGCAGTCTTCCCGACGACGAAACAACAGAACAGCCAGCCGCAGGCTCAAGATGGCCATCCATTGAGCACGGGTTCGTACAAGCGGTTCCAGCTTGGCGAGCTTGCCTTGGTGTCCTAACGCCAGCAGAGCCAGTAATTGCTGGTCTGCGCGTGAGAACCCCGGCATATCTGCGTTTTCGAGCACATAGGCCGTGTGCTTGTGATACGCGTTGTGCGCGATGGATAAGCCCACCTCGTGCAAATCTGCCGCGCGTGCCAAGGCCGCACGTAACTCAGTGCGTTCTGCGCCTTCCGGCATCATGGCGTCAAAGAGTGCCAACGCGGCCTGACGCACGCGTCGCGCCTGATTGACATCGACGTGGTAGCGCTTCATGAACTGACGCACGGACTCATCGCGCTTGTCGTGTTCGTCGTCGCGGCCCAGCAGGTCATATAGAACGCCAAGACGCAGCGCGCCATCACCCGTGTGCATCAGCTCAATGCCCAGTTCATCGAACAGGGCACTCATGATGGCCAAGCCGCCAGGCAGCACATCAGCCCGTTCAACTTTGATGCCAGGCAATTCGGACGGAACCACTCGGCCCGATCGCACGATGCGGTCTTTCAGTTTTGCCAGGCCCGCACGGGTAATACCGTTTTCTGAAAAGCCGCACTGAGTGAGGATGGCAAATAAGGCCTTTGCCGTGCCGGACGAGCCGTACACCTCTTTCCAGCCCGTTTTGCGGTATTGCTTGGCGATGACTTCGATTTCGCGTCTTGCGGTCAGTTCCGCCTGCTTCATCTGGTGCGCGTCGACTACGCCATCAGAGAAAAACTGACGGCTATAGCTGACGCAGCCCATGTAAAGCGATGACATCAGCCCCGGCTCGAAGCCCTTGCCGATAATGACTTCGGTTGACCCGCCGCCAATATCAATGACTAATCGTTTGTTAGGCGAGGGTGGCAGCGTGTGGACGACGCCGGAAAAGATAAGTCTGGCTTCTTCACGCCCGGCGATGACTTCGATTGGAAAGCCCAGCGCCTCTTGGGCGCGGGGCAGAAAGTCTGCCGTATTGCGCGCTACGCGGAACGTGTTGGTCGCGACGGCTCGTACGCGATTCGGATGGAAGCTGCGAAGGCGTTCGCCAAAGCGTTCCAACACGGCGATGGCGCGGTCGATGGCCTCATTGCCAAGTCGTTTGTCTTCGTCCAGACCGGCAGCAAGGCGCACGGTTTCCTTCAGTCGATCAATTTGGTAGATCTGTGCCGTGCCGTCTTGAAGGACGACGCGCCCGATTGATAGGCGAAAGCTGTTGGACCCAAGGTCCACGGCGGCCAGAAGATGATCCATGCGGCTCGTAATAAAGGCTGTTGGTTCGGCTGATTATAGAGACCCCACGTGACAGTCACCGACACATATGGAGTTTTTCTTTTAGAACAAGGGCTTGTCGAAAGTTTGATGCAATTTTTCAAGATGCCCGAGGGCATTGGTTGCGGCAAATGAACTCTGGCAAGCCCCTCTGCCATGCGTCCCGACTTTGGCGTACCCTACGTTATTGCGTTGTTAATTTCTGTGTCTGCTTTCAGCTCAGTCAGCGCACGGCAGCGACCAACTTTCTACATGCGCTGCAATGCTGTGTCACAGAACCGTCACCTTTTTGCAGTAAAACTTCACGCTGCCCTTTCGTATGGAACAACCCGGTATGACCACACGTTTGCCCGCTGAACCTTTGCTGTTGAATCGCGAGTTGTCGTTGCTCAAATTCAACGAGCGCGTGCTGGCGATGGCGGAAAATCCCCGCACGCCCTTGCTTGAAAGACTGCGCTACGTGTGTATTGTCAGTTCAAACCTGGACGAGTTCTTCGAAATTCGAATCTCCAGTTTGAAAGAACAGCAGTTGCAGAATCCTGGGCTGATTGGCTGCGATGGCTGCACGCCCGGTGAGGCGTTCGACAATGTGCAAAAAGCCGTGCACGTGTTGGTGGCCCGCCAGTACGCACTCTTGAACGATGACATCTTGCCGCGTATGCAAGCGCAAGGCGTTGCCTTGCATCACGCATCAGAATGGAATGCCGAGCAGCAGGAGTGGGCGCGCGAGGTGTTTAACCGTGATGTCATGCCCTTGCTGACGCCCATCGGGCTGGATCCGGCACATCCGTTTCCACGCGTCTACAACAAGAGCCTGAATTTCATTGTGTCTTTGTCGGGTGCCGATGCCTTCGGACGTCAGGCATCGATTGCGGTGGTGCAGGCGCCGCGCGCTTTGCCCCGGCTTATCAAGATGCCGGTGGCGCTCTCCGGCCATCCGGATGGTTATATTCTCCTGACCTCATTGCTGCGGGCCTTTGTGGGCGAGTTGTTTCCAGGCCTGGAGATGCTGGGGTGCTATCAGTGGCGGGTTACACGTAACAGTGACTTGTTCGTCGACGAGGAAGAGGTCACGAACTTGCGCCATGCCTTGCAGGGCGAGTTGTCGCAGCGTAATTTTGGCGCGGCAGTGCGTCTCGAAATCGACAAGCTCACGCCGCCTGCACTGGAAACGTACTTGCAGCGCGAATTTTCACTTGGGCCTGAAGATACGTATCGCGTGGCCGGACCCGTGAATCTGTCGCGCCTGATTCAATTGTGCAATGTCAGTAATCGTCCCGATTTACTGTTTCCGGATTACCACGCGCCCATTCCGTCACCATTTGATCAGGTGCGCGATAAACCGGCAGAATTGTTTGCGGCGGTTGCGGCACAAGACCGCTTGCTGCACCACCCATATCAGTCGTTTCAGCCTGTCATCGATTTTCTGACGGCAGCCGCGCTGGATCCGGATGTCATGGCCATTAAACAGACTATTTACCGCACCGGTGAAGACTCTGAACTCATGAAAATCTTGCTGGCAGCCGCGCGTGCCGGTAAGGAAGTGACGGTGGTTGTAGAGTTGATGGCCCGCTTTGATGAGCAGACAAACATCAACTGGGCGTCGAAGCTGGAAGAGGTGGGCGCGCATGTGGTGTATGGCGTGGTGGCGCATAAAACGCACGCCAAGATGGCGGTCGTGTTGCGTCGCGAGGACGGCCGACTTCGGCGCTATGCCCACCTTGGCACAGGCAACTACCATCCGCGAACTGCTCGGCTTTATACCGATTTCGGCTTGTTGACGGCCGATCCGAAGCTTTGCGAAGACATGGACAAAGTATTCGCGCAACTGACCGGGCTGGGTGCCCGCCGTACGCTCAAGGCGTTGTTGCAATCGCCGTTCACCCTGCACGACGGGATGGTTGCAGCCATTCGCGCGGAAGCTCGGGCGGCTAAGGCCGGCAAGCGCGCGCGCATCATGGCAAAGATGAATTCGCTCCTGGAAGAGCAAGTCATTGATGAGCTTTACAAGGCAAGTCAGGCAGGCGTGAAGATTGACCTGATTGTGCGTGGCGTCTGCGCCTTGCGGGCCGGCGTGGCGGGTTTGTCTGAAAATATTCGGGTGCGTTCTATTGTTGGGCGTTTTCTGGAACATTCTCGCGTGTTCTATTTCTACGCCGATGGTGCGGAAACGGTGTATTTGTCTTCGGCCGACTGGATGGACCGTAATTTCTTTCGTCGGGTGGAAATTGCCTTTCCGGTGAACGATAAGGTACTCAAAAAGCGGGTCATTGACGAGGCGTTTACGTTCGCGCTGCGTGACAATCAGCTGTCATGGCAGCAACAGTCGAATGGCGATTATGTGAGGGTCAAGAGTCGCCGGGAGCCCTTCAACCTGCATGATCATCTGATGCAGAAATTAGGCGGGGTAACCCTTCCTTGATCAGCTAGCGAAAATTGGCCGCCCGTTGGGCGGCCAATTTTCATTGTGCTCGCGACGGCAAGCCTGTTTTCAGGACTTTTGTTACTGTCACTATCTTGTCACGTTGGACTCTTAAGATGCGAAGGTCGATCTACAGACAGGCGATAAAAAGCCTGCCGAAGCCTTCTCACCCGAGCACAGAGGAATCCCACGATGTTCAAGCGTGTCTTCAAACAAGTTTCCGTTGGCGTGGCCTTAGGTGCCGCCGTTTTCGCGGTTCAAGCCGCCGATGTTACGGGCGCAGGCGCTTCGTTCCCGTACCCCGTCTACGCCAAATGGGCGTCCGATTACAAGGCTGCAAGCAACACTGCCGTGAACTACCAGTCCATTGGTTCGGGCGGTGGTCAGCAACAAATTATCGCTAAAACGGTCGATTTCGGCGCTTCGGATGATCCGATGAAAGCGGCCGACCTGGAAAAGAACGACCTGTTGCAATTCCCCGCCGTGATCGGTGGCACAGTCGCCGTAGTCAATATTGCGGGCGTAGAGCCTGGCAAGCTCAAGTTGACGGGCAAGGTGCTGGGCGACATTTTCCTGGGCAAGATCAAGAAGTGGGATGACGATGCCATCAAGGCGCTGAACCCTGACGTGAAGTTGCCTTCGGCTGACATCATTGTGGTTCATCGCTCGGACGGTTCGGGTACGACGTTCGGCTGGACCAACTATCTGTCCAAGGTGTCGCCCGAATGGAAGGCACAAGTGGGCGAAGGTAAAGCCGTCAAATGGCCCACGGGTCAAGGTGGTAAGGGTAATGAAGGCGTGGCCGCCTATGTGGGTCAGTTGAAGAACACAATCGGCTACGTTGAATACGCTTACGCCAAGCAAAACAACCTGGCCTGGACGCAACTGCAGAACAAGGAAGGCAAGTTTGTTCAGCCTGAGCAAAAGGCGTTCGCCGCAGCTGCTGCCAATGCAGACTGGAAGAGCGCACCAGGTATGGGTGTGGTGTTGACGGACGAGCCGGGTGCTGATTCCTGGCCCGTAACGGCAGCGACCTTCATCCTGATTCACAAGAAGCAGGACAAGCCTGCGCAAGGCCGTGCGGCGCTTGAGTTCTTCGACTGGGCTTTCAAGAATGGTGCCAAGTCGGCGGAAGCCATGGACTATGTGCCGCTGCCTGATGCTGTCACCAAGGAAATTCGTGCCGCTTGGGGCCAGGTCAAGGACGCGGACGGCAAGCCTGTCTGGAAGTAAATAGTAGGTTCGGTGGGTAACTTCAGTTGGAATCGAGGCGCCAAGCACGCGCTTGCGCCTCGCCCTCCTGAACCCCATCCAGACTTGTTGCCCTCTAACGGTTCCTAAGGAAAGTTCATCCATGAGCGCGGTAATGGATAATAGTGTGCCGCTTTCGTCTGACATGGCGGACTCCGTGACTACCGGCACGCCTTCGCCTATGAAGAAAAATAGAAATGCGCTGATGGATGCGCTTTTCAGAAACCTGACCCGACTGTTCGCCTTCCTGGTGTTCATGTTGCTGTCGGCCATTCTGATTTCCCTGATTTACGGCAGTCGAGAAGCGCTCGCCAAATATGGCCTGTCATTTCTCTGGACCAATGATTGGGACCCCGTCAATCACAATTACGGCGCGGTGGTGCCCATCATTGGCACGCTGCTGACTTCAGTCATCGCCTTGCTGATTGCGGTGCCGGTCTCGTTCGGTATTGCCGTCTTCCTGACCGAACTCTCGCCTACATGGTTGCGCCGCCCCTTGGGCACCGCAGTGGAAATGCTGGCCGCCATTCCTTCCATTATTTACGGGATGTGGGGCCTGTTTGTTTTTGTTCCGGTGTTCCAGGAATACGTACAGCCACTGCTTATTTCCACCCTTGGCAGCGTGCCTGTTATTGGCGAGCTGTTTGCCGGTCCCCCGTTCGGGATTGGTATTTTTACCGCTGGCCTGATCCTGTCCATCATGATCATCCCGTTTATTGCGGCCGTGATGCGTGACGTGTTCGAGCTTGTGCCCGCCTTGCTCAAGGAGTCCGCTTACGGATTGGGCAGCACGACCTGGGAAGTCATGTGGCGCGTGGTTCTGCCTTTTACCAAGTCCGGTGTTATTGGTGGCGTGATGTTGGGGTTGGGTCGCGCGCTGGGGGAAACCATGGCGGTGACGTTCGTCATTGGCAATGCGTTCCAGTGGTCGGGTTCGCTCTTCTCTCCGGGTAACTCTATTGCATCGGCTTTAGCCAACGAGTTCAACGAAGCGGGCGGTTTGCAGAAAGCAGCATTGCTGGAATTGGGCTTGATTCTGTTCCTCATCACAACCGTGGTGCTGGCGCTGTCGAAAGTGTTGCTGGTTCGCCTGTCTGTGGGCGAAGGCAAAAAATCCTGAACGACGCCAACCAAGGAAAAATAATGGCTGAATCAGTTCTCACAATGCAGAACGGCATTTATCGCCGGCGTCGCGTGGTCAACAAGATCATGTTGGCGGTATCGCTTGCAACCTTGCTGTTCGGATTGTTCTGGTTGTTCTGGATCATTCTGACCTTGCTGGTCAAAGGTGCGCCTGCGTTGTCATACACCTTGTTCACGGAGATTACGCCTCCGCCTGGACAAGGCGGTGGTTTGATCAATGCGATTATTGGCAGCATTCTGATGGCTGGCATCGGTACCCTGATCGGCACACCGATAGGCATTCTGGCAGGCACCTATTTGTCCGAGTATGGTCAGCGTGGCTGGCTGGCGCCGGCGACGCGTTTTCTGAATGATGTGCTGTTGTCGGCACCCTCGATCATCATTGGCTTGTTCATCTATGCCATTTATGTGGCGCAAGTCGGACATTACTCGGGCTGGGCAGGTGCGTTGGCGCTTTCCATTCTGGTGATTCCGGTGGTGGTTCGTACCACTGACAATATGCTGCTGCTGGTACCCAATAGTTTGCGTGAAGCGGCAGCGGCATTGGGTTGCCCAAAGTGGCGCATGATCACAATGGTCTGCTATCGCGCAGCCAAGACCGGCATTATTACGGGTGTCTTGCTGGCAGTGGCCCGTATTTCGGGGGAAACCGCTCCCTTGCTGTTTACCGCACTGTCGAATCAGTTCATGTCACTGAACATGAACGCACCGATGGCCAACCTGCCGGTCGTGATTTATCAGTATGCGGCCAGCCCGTTCAAAGATTGGAACAACCTGGCGTGGGCCGGGGCGACGCTGATTACGCTGTTGGTGCTGGCCATCAACATCATCGCGCGCAGCATGTTCCGTAAATAAAGATCGTAGGGAAGCCAAATGGAAAACACCATCGCCAAGCCGAAGCCCAAGAACAAGATTGAGGTGAAAGATCTCAACTTTTACTACGGCAAATTCCACGCGCTTCGCAACGTCAATATGTCGATCGAAGAGCGCAAAGTGACCGCGTTCATCGGACCATCGGGTTGCGGTAAATCGACGTTGCTGCGCACGTTCAACCGTATGTATGAGCTGTATCCGGGGCAGCGCGCGGAGGGCGAGATCATTCTGGATGGCGAGAATCTGCTTACGACAAAGACCGATATTTCGTTGATTCGAGCGAAGGTCGGCATGGTGTTTCAGAAGCCCACTCCGTTTCCGATGAGCATTTACGACAACATTGCGTTTGGTGTTCGGCTGTTCGAGAAGCTGAGTAAAGGCGAGATGGACGAGCGTGTTGAGTGGGCGTTGAGCAAGGCTGCGCTCTGGAATGAAGTGAAGGACAAGCTGCATCAAAACGGCAACAGTCTGTCGGGTGGCCAGCAGCAGCGCTTGTGCATTGGGCGAGGGGTGGCGATTAAGCCGGAAGTGCTATTGCTGGACGAGCCATGTTCGGCGTTGGACCCTATCTCTACAGCAAAGATCGAAGAGTTGATCGCCGAGTTGAAGAATGACTACACAGTGGTCATCGTTACCCACAACATGCAGCAGGCTGCTCGCTGCTCGGATTACACGGCGTACATGTACTTGGGCGAGCTGATGGAGTTTGGTCAAACAGACCAGATTTTCGTGAAACCAGCGCGTAAAGAAACCGAGGATTACATTACCGGGCGATTTGGTTGATGGGTGGCAGATGGCGTGGCGTCGCGGTTGCGCCTTCACGCTTCTTGGTCACTGTGATGTCAATCTGAAGAACGACGACCCAAGCGTCTGGCAATGGTATCGGATTCACCATCGATGCTCGGGTCGTATTCTTGCGCTTCGAACGTCTCATTTCCCATGTTCGGAAGGCCTTGCAGGGTCACCCCTGTTGGCGCTGCGGGCCACGCGGCCCGAGCTGGCAACGCTCAACGGTTTTCTGAACCGTGCACACCTCACCCACGACGCGAAGGAACCCCAGCCGTGCCACGGCGATGGATCGTAGCGTGGGTGGAGCGCGCGATTGGCCTGCGCCGTAGAAGCATTGGCGCGCGCGCGTAACCCGCGATCTGAATTCCGTGCAATTGCTGTTCAAGAGTCGCGGGTTACGCGCGTTGTGCAGTAGTTTTCTTGTCTCGGATGTCTCGCGCTGCACCCACGCTACCGGTCACCGCTGCGCGCATAGCGAAAGAACCTCAGCCATGCCACGGCGATGGATCGTAGCGTGGGTGGAGCGCGCGATTGGCCTGCATCGTGGAGGCATTGGCGAGCGCGCGTAACCCGCGATCTGAATTCCGTGCAATTGCTGTTCAAGAGTCGCGGGT
>JBEBWV010000126.1:0-13688 GCA_040391965.1 Achromobacter deleyi
GAACCGCAATTGCTCGGGATCAAGATCGCGGGTTTCGCGCGCTCGGCGGCGTCTCGATGGTCAGGTCAATCGCGCGCTGCACCCACGCTACAGTGCTTTGCCGCAGGCGACGCCGCTCGCCCACGCCCATTGGAAGTTGTATCCGCCCAACCAGCCTGTCACGTCGACTGTCTCACCAATGAAGTACAGCCCTGGCGTGTTCTTCGCCTGCATCGATTTCTGATCCAGGCCCCGGGTATCCACGCCACCACGCATGACTTCAGCCTTTTTGTAGCCCGCCGTGCCACTGGGGATGAGCGACCAATGATGGATGTCGTGGGCCAGCGCGCGCAGTACTTTGTCCGACGTGTCTGCCAGACGCAATGCCCCTAAGCCGGGTTGCCCGTCACGCGCAGCCATCTCCAGCCATTGGTCGGCCAATCGCTTAGGCCACAAACTCGCCAACACCGTGTGCACTTGTTGCCGATTGCCCGATTTGGATGCCAGCAACTCCTCTGCCAAATCTCGTCCCGGAGCCAGGTCAATTTCAATAGGTTCACCCGGTTTCCAATAGCTGGAAATCTGCAGAATTCCTGGCCCGGACAACCCGCGGTGGGTAAACAACAAATCCTCCAGGAACTCGCCTCGCGTCTTGCCTTGACCTGTTTGCAGGCCCACTTCCAATGCCACACCGGACAATAGCGCAAGCGGTTGCCATTGCACAGGGTCAAACGTGAGCGGCACCAAGGCCGGGCGAGGTTCGATGACTTTCAAGCCGAATTGACGCGCCAGCTTCAAGCCAAAATCTGTCGCGCCAAGCTGCGGAATGGCCATGCCACCACTAGCCACGACGAGCTTTGCCGCGCGAATCACACCCAGACTCGTGCGCAGTTCAAAGCCTTGTTCATCACGCGCCACTTCGGCCACTTTGCACGGCATGCGCCAGTTCACGCCGCCCGCGTCGCACTCGGCCCGCAGCATCTCAATAATTTGCTCGCTCGATTCGTCACAGAACAACTGGCCACGATGTTTCTCGTGCCAGGCAATGTGATGCCGCCTTACCAGAGCGAGGAAATCCTGGGGGGTATAACCCGCCAGCGCGGACCGACAAAAATGCGGATTCTCTGACAGAAAATTGGCCGGACCTGCACCAATATTTGTGAAGTTGCAGCGGCCTCCGCCAGAGATGCGAATCTTCTCTGCGAGTTTTTCCGCATGGTCTACAAGCACCACACGCAAGCCACGCTGCGCCGCGACGGCGGCGCACATCATGCCGGCGGCGCCAGCGCCGATGACCGCTACATCAAACATGGGAATTCCATAAAAAAATGATGGGCCATGAAAGGCCCATCAAGACTTCCGGGTAAACAGGGCGCGAACTTTCCGCGCCCTGCCACCATCAACTTTCTTCGATCAGGCAATCAACGTAGTAGCGCTTTTCGCCGTTCTCATCGAGGTCGTTAGCCAAGCCATGAATATACGTTTCAAAGCCCGGAAAGCGCTCGTTGAATTCACGCGCAAATTCCAGGTACTGAACAATAGTGCGGTTGAAGCGTTCACCCGGAATCAACAACGGAATGCCCGGCGGATACGGCGTCAACAACACACCCGTAACCCGGCCTTCCAGCTTGTCGATGTCGACACGCTCCACTTCACGGTGAGCCATGCGCGCAAACGCGTCCGAAGGCTTAAGCGCAGGAACCATATCGCTCAAGTACATTTCGGTGGTCAGGCGGGCCACATCGCGAGCGCGATACGCTTCGTGAATCTGCTGGCACAAATCGCGCAGACCCAAGCGTTCATAGCGGCGATGCACACGGCAGAAGTCCGGCAGGATGCGCCACAGAGGTTGGTTGCGGTCGTAGTCATCCTTGAACTGTTGCAACGCAGTCAGCAGCGTATTCCAACGGCCCTTGGTGATGCCAATGGTGAACAAAATGAAGAAGGAATACAGACCCGTCTTCTCCACCACCACACCATGTTCGGTGAGGTACTTCGACACCAGCGCGGCAGGAATACCGGTTTCACCAAAGCTGCCCGACATATCCAGCCCCGGTGTAATCACCGTGGCCTTGATCGGGTCAAGCATGTTGAAACCATCGGCCAGGTCGCCAAAACCATGCCAATGATCGCCTGACTCAAGTATCCAGTCGTCACGATTGCCAATGCCTTCGGACACCAGACGATTCGGGCCCCAAACCTTGAACCACCAATCGTTCTTGCCGAACTCGGACTCCACCTTGCGCATGGCGCGGCGGAAATCCAGTGCTTCGCGAATGCTCTCTTCCACCAGAGCGGTGCCGCCCGGCGGCTCCATCATCGCGGCGGCCACGTCGCAGGACGCAATAATGGCGTACTGCGGCGAGGTCGAGGTGTGCATCAAGTACGCCTCGTTGAAAATATTGCGATCGAGCGTGCGCGTCTGTGATTCCTGCACAATGATCTGCGAGGCTTGGGAGATGCCAGCCAACAGTTTGTGCGTAGAGTGCGTGGCGTACACCATGGCATTCTCGCTACGCGGGCGTCCCTGCCCGATCGCGTGCATGTCCTGGTAATACTCGTGGAACGATGCGTGCGGCAACCAAGCCTCGTCAAAGTGCAACGTGTCGACGTAGTTGCCCAGCTTCTCTTTGATCATCTCGACGTTATAAATCACGCCGTCATACGTACTTTGCGTCAGCGTCAGGATACGAGGATTTTTATTGACGGCCTCGCGCGCAAACGGATTGGCTTCGATCTTCTTGCGAATGTTCTCGGGGTCGAACTCTTCGAGTGGAATCGGCCCGATGATGCCCAAGTGATTCCGCGTGGGACGCAGGAAAACCGGAATCGCCCCCGTCATCGTAATAGCGTGAAGAATCGACTTGTGGCAGTTGCGATCCACCACGACCACATCGCCCGCTGCCACGTTCGCGTGCCACACCACCTTGTTGGAGGTGGACGTGCCGTTCGTTACGAAAAAGCAGTGATCCGCATGAAAAATGCGCGCGGCATTGAGCTCTGATTCAGCAATCGGACCAGTATGGTCCAGCAACTGACCCAGCTCGTCCACGGCATTGCACACGTCGGCGCGCAGCATGTTCTCACCGAAGAACTGGTGGAACATCCGGCCAACGGGGCTCTTCAAGAAAGCCACGCCGCCCGAGTGACCTGGGCAGTGCCATGAATACGAACCATCCTGGGCGTACTTGACCAGCTCGCGGAAAAACGGCGGCGGCAGGCCGTCGACATAGCTGCGTGCTTCGCGAATGATGTGTCGCGCCACGAATTCGGGGGTGTCCTCGAACATGTGGATGAAGCCATGCAGCTCGCGCAGGATGTCGTTAGGAATATGTTCAGACGTGCGCGTTTCCCCATACAGGTAGATGGGGATATCGGCGTTACGAAAGCGCAGTTCACCGATAAACGTGCGCAGGTTCTTGATCACGCTGGCCACGTCTTCCGGCGAATCGACGTCAAACTCTTCGTCGTCGATAGAAAGAATGAACGCGCTAGCACGACTTTGCTGCTGAGCGAACGAGCTCAGGTCGCCATAGCTGGTAACCCCGATCACCTCGACGCCCTCGGCCTCGATCGCGGACGACAACGCCCGAATACCCAAACCGGACGCGTTCTCTGAACGGTAGTCCTCGTCGATGATGAAGATGGGGAAGCGAAATTTCATGCAGGCGCTCCTGGGGGGCAAGGCAAAACGGACGCGAGTGTATCGTGAGTCTGGGACCGCCTGAAAACAGGCGGTGCGTGCTCCTGCCGAATGGCAGGAACTGCGGAATTGTAGGGCGCTTTGCCAATGAACGTCAGAGGCGCTGTCAATGGGGCTTTCTGCCCCCATTTTCCCCCGCCCCGGTTACCGGATCGTTTCAGCCGTCTGCTCTTCCACTGCACGCTTGAACCGCTCGAAAAACGGAGGTACCGCCTCGTCTGAGCCGTAGCGAATTCGGCGCTCTACCTTGGCGATCGCGCCGAGGCAGACTTCTGCGTCGGGGCCTCCCGTTACCAGAACGACCGGATCCTCGTCGTCGCAGACCTCGTACAGGCCGCCGTACTCACGACGTGCAACTTCGTACAAGTAGGCAGCTGCGCCAACGGTTTGCATGGGAGTCAAGGGCAGATTGCCCAGGTGTGCCGCCTCAAGGACGGCATCCAGCGCATGGATGCTGGACAGAGAGTAATCAAGCTGCCCGGTCTCAGGTTGTGCTGCGTGGACAAACTCTCGTGCGGCGTTCGCTACGCGTTCTATGAATTCAGCCTGCACGGCTTCAGTACTGGCTTCTTGGTCTTTCTTTAGGAAACCAAACATGGATGGCCCCTTCTGACAAACCGCAAGCGGCGTTGAAACCATTATAGGCACCTACCTCACAGCCCCTATCTCGCCTGAGTTTTTGTGTTGTATTCACGTATCAGATTTCGAATACTCCCCCTCCAGCCTGTGCATCTGTACCTCGACTGTGCGCAACAAGCGCACACGATCAGGTCGGCTTTCGGTAGGATTGTTCTGCGTCTCGCCAAAATCTGCCCCACCCATAAGGAATCCGCCATGCCCGCGTGTGACATCCGGCCCCTCAATGCCACCGAAGCGACGCTTTTCCAGCAGTTGCGCCTGGAGGCTTTGCAAGACGCACCAACGGCGTTTGGGTCGAGCTTTGAAGAAGAGTCGGCCTTGGGTCTGGAGCATTTCCGGGCCTGGATCACGGCAGGTGATGGCAGCGTTATTCTCGGCGCCTTCGCGGGAACCACACTCGTGGGTATTGTGGGTATCAACCGGCAACGAAGGTTGAAGATTCGTCATAAAGCCACGATCTGGACGGTGTACATCACACCGAGTCAGCGTGGTACAGGACTTGGCCGACAATTGATGCGGGCCGCTATCGACCATGCAAGGGCCATCCCAGGGCTTGCGCAGCTCCAGTTGACCGTAAGTGCAGGCAATGCCGCCGCCTATACCCTTTATTCGGCGCTGGGTTTTGTCGAATACGGACAGGAACCGCAAGCGCTATGCGTAGCAGGCGTGTTCCATGACGAAAAGCTCATGGCCATGCCCGTGGCACTTGCGGCGAGCGCCCTGGAATACAAACCCGTATCGGAAGCCGACTTTGAAGCTTTGCTGGACCTGCGCATTGAAGCCATGCGAGAAAGCCTGGAACGACTAGGACGCTTTGACCCGGCACGTGCACGCGAGCGTCTGCAGGCCACTTTCGCGCCGGAGCACACGTGGTCCATTGAGCGCAACGGCCAGCGTATCGGTTTCTATGCGCTTCGCCCGGCGCAAGGCGCGTTGCGGCTGGATCACCTGTACATGAGACCCGACGAACAAGGCCAGGGTAACGGCGCGGCTGTCATGCAACGTGTCTTCAGGCAAGCCGATGCGAGCGGGATGGCGGTGTACTTGGGCGCGCTGCGCGAAAGCGACTCAAACCGTTTTTATCGCAAGCACGGTTTTGTGCAGATTGGCGAAGGTCAATGGGACATCGAATACGTGCGCGAGGCGCAGGCGCAGTAATTACGTGGACCGTGTGACCCTGGTCTTTCGGGCCTCAATGACGCGAATCACCCGAAAGACCCAAGCGCCCCACCGCAGTGTGCGGATGGGGCAGTGCGTGCGCGTGATCAGGTCTTAGGCAGCGTCACGCCGCGTTGGCCCTGATACTTGCCACCGCGGTCGGCATACGAGGTCTCGCAGACTTCGTCACTTTCCAGGAACAGCATTTGAGCGCAACCTTCGCCTGCATAAATCTTGGCGGGCAACGGCGTGCTGTTTGAAAATTCGAGGGTGACATGGCCTTCCCACTCGGGTTCCAGCGGGGTGACGTTCACAATAATGCCGCAACGGGCGTACGTGCTCTTACCCAGGCAGATCGTCAGAACGCTACGTGGAATGCGGAAGTACTCCACCGTGCGCGCCAGCGCAAACGAATTGGGCGGAATGATGCAAACATCGCCCTTGAAATCCACGAACGATTTTTCGTCGAACTGCTTGGGGTCGACGATGGTGGAATTGATATTCGTAAAAATCTTGAACTCATTGGCGCAACGCACGTCGTAGCCGTAGCTGCTGGTGCCATAGCTGACAATACGCTCGCCATTGGCCGTGCGCACCTGTCCCGGTTCAAAGGGTTCGATCATGCCGGTCTCGGCCTGACGGCGGATCCAGCGGTCGCTTTTGATGCTCATGATTGGGGGGTGCAGTTGGTTGAACGACCCATATTTTATCCCGGACACGCCAGACCTGGGTTTGGCCTGGCGCAACCTAGTCTCCCCACAGGGTCCGATACACCAGCGCAATGCCGTTAATCGACCCGCCCTTGATATCCAGGGACAGACCCCGCGCCAGTCGATAGCTGAGTCGGCCGACCGTTTCTGCCCCTGAAAGACCCTGCTCAACGCTCAGGGTGACGCCATTGGCAAAGTTCTTGCTGGCCACCAGGAACTGTGTCGCCAAAGCGCTGGCGCTATCGCGGTTCACGTCTCCGGCCACGGTACGGTCCGGCAGCAGGCTGCCCGTGCTTCCCATGCTTCCGGTGCGCACGCTCATTTCATCCAGACCAAACTGCTTGTAGAACGGCTGCCCGCCCCCCAAAAGTGCTGAGCCTAATGACAGCAGCAACGCAGCGTCGCCACCGCTTTCGTCGGGCCCACGGCCCAACAGCAACCAGGACAGCTTCTCAACGTCACTGACATCGGGGTAAGACACCAGATCAATGCGCGGACGCTGCGCCGTGCCCAGTACCCGCACGCCGGCTTCGACCTGCTCGCCCGTACGCAAGGCCTCGATGTCTAACAAGGGGTTATCCAAACGCCCCTGGAAGGTCAAGGTTCCGCGGCGCAACTGCAATCGTTGCCCATAGGCTTCAATGGCGCCGCCTCGGGTACGCAAGGCGCCAAAACCGGTCAGACGTCCATCATTCATTTGAATTGTGATGGCGCCGAGCAAGCCGGCATCCAGCCCCATCCCGGTGATATAGAAACGGGGCCCCATGTCGATCTTCAAACTCATGCTGATCTGCATGGGGGTCTGTTTGGCAAGCGGATCATCCCCTGCGCGCACGACCCGAACGTCGTCATCAAGCGAAGGCACGCCTTGCAGAATCTCCAGACTGACCCAACCTGCGTCGGCAGTCAGGCTACCGACAATATCAATCCGCGGAATGGCGGCCTTGATGTCCACTGAACCCGACAACATGGCATAGCGATCCGAGCGTTGCAGCGCGGGGAATCGGTATAGCACCACGCGAACGTTGCCCGTGGCATCAAACAAATTCCATTGACCGGTTGCTTCGGCATAGCCGCCCTTGGCATCAGGGTTCGTCGTAATCCATTCTTTGGTACGCCACTCATCAGGCATCACACGCAAGGAAGCCGGGAAACGCAGACTCTCGAGTACCAGTCGATCATTTTCCAGGCGAGCGGATAAGGTGCCATCCAGCAACCGCACACCATCGTCAATGCGGACCACACGCAGTCGATTGCCGCGGATGGTCCCCCGCGTCGTCCATTGCCCCCCAACACTGCCTTGCGCCTCGACGTTCGCCTGCAAGGCGCCGCCGATCTCCATAGAGTCGCCGACAAATAGGCCTAACCAAGCCAGATTGGAGATATCGGCATTCAGCCTGACGCGCATCGGCTGGCGCGGGTCAAGCGCCATTGCCCCAGCCGCGTTTACCACCAAGACCGCTGACCCCGATCCGTTGACGCTCCCCATTTCCGAGGTGGAGACGTTCAACGTGGCGTCCAGGCGGCTTGATTTGGGCGACGTAGGCGTGGCCGTGACATCCAGCACTAACGCCCGCAGCCCCAAGGGAATGGGGGGATCGCCGGGAATCAGCAAATCACCGGAACGGCGTGTGATTCGTGCTCTACCACCTAAACTGCCGTCAAATTTGAAATCCCAGGACGTATCGAGCGCGATACGCCGCTGCGATTCCGGAATATTGGCGTTCACTCGCGGCGCACCCGGTCGGCCGAGTTTGGCCGCTGCTTCGGGGTCGAAAGCGGCAATGAGTTGGCGCGCCATCGTGTTGGTAATCACGAGATTGTCCGCTCTGCCTGCGGTCTCCCAGCGCCCGTCTCCCCCACGCGAACCAGATTGCACCAAGAGCACGCGCTCTTTATTGGGCAGGGTCAAGGTGACACTGGCGGGGCCAACTTGCCACTGCCATTTCGGTGCCACGGCAGCGGGCAAATAGGCCAACAGCGTTGGGCGATCCAGTGCGACGAGAAAGCCTGCCGTGTCCGCAGTCAAGCGTGAAAAAGTACCTCGCCAACCGACCAGTTCCGGCTCAAATTGCCCTTCCTGCCCGGCGCCCCATGCTCCTGTGAAAGCGAGATTCGCCTGGGCAGGCGCGCTACCGATCACGCCAGCGCGAATAACGGAGGGCGTGTAGCGGGCAGAAAGCTCGCCACGATGTGACGCAAGGCGGCCATTCAAGGCACCCTTTAATTCGGCGCCGCCGGGCAGATCGGGCCAGAACGCTGACAATTGCGGCGCCTCTGCATTCAAGGTCAATGAGCCGTCGTTGGCGCTCAGCGCTCCTTGGGCGCGCACCCGATTAAGTCCTAAGCGGAGATCTACGTTCAGGTCTTGTACCGCCAGACCTGCCAACGGATCCACGGCTTTGTCAGCAGGTGCGTCCAGCGCTCTGGAGGCGAGCTCAAGCTGACCTTTCACCACACCTGATAAGGCCTGTTTGTTCCAGGAGCTACCTTCTCCGAACGTCAGGTCTATGCGGGCGCGGCGCAAGGACGTCAGGCCCTCCACGTCGGCCTCAAAAGCCGCTTTGGCAGTTAACACTGCGGGTGGCATGCTCGCGCCAACCCATGGCGCAAAGTCAATCCGCTCGGTACTCAGTGACCCGACGACACGATCCTGCTCGCCATTCTGCGCACCTTGCGACTCCCAATCCATTTGGGCCGACAAATTGGAACCATCAGGCAGACGCATGTCTGCCTGGGCAGCACGCAAGATGAAGGCCGCTTGAGGTGTCAGATGTGCGCTGGCACTCAGGGCCAGCCCGCTGCCTGCACCTTCAATCTTGGCTCGAATATCTTCAAGAGAACCTGCGGCATCTGCTTGCAGCGTCACCACGCAAGCCGGGGGTGGCGTTACGGCCACTGTTGCGCCAGATTGGTCCTTGAGTTTGTCGCCACTCGCCGTATCAGGTGTTTTTGGAGCCTTGTCCGTGCTTGTCGCTTTCCCATTAGCCACTGGCTTTTTGCCATTAGCACCTGGCTTCACCGGTGCCTGCTTGGCCCCCAACTGCGCCGCCAGTTTCTCGCCTTGGCATAACGGAGAGTCCGCGCTGGCGCCGTGCGCCGTGGCATCCAGACGCGCACTGAACGGCCAGGGAGCGGCGACGCTGAGCAGCTCAGCTTGACCATTCAGGTCGGCCTGCCCCACCTCGTTTCCTACGCGCAAGCTGGCAATCTGCAGCTGCGCGCGCTCGTTGCTTGCGGCGAGCGATATCCGCAGGTTTTCAAGCGTCACAGGCAGGGGCTCGCCGTCACGCAATAGGGAAAAGCTGTCCAACGACAAGCGATCCACAATAAGATCAACGGGCAATTTCGGGATAGCGATGTCGGCTGCGGGAGTCTCATCGGGCTTGGCTTCGCCAGCCTCAGACAGCGCAACGACCAAACGTGATGCGGACAGTTCCCGAACGTGCAGGTGCCGCTCGGTCAATGCGCGCCAATCTACATTCAAATGCACATTGCTTGCATCGACACTGACACCCGGCAATGGCAGAACGAGTTGACCGATATCGACACCGTCCCAGATAGAGCCGCGCACGTCGCTCACCTGGCCGTCAAATTGCGCGACTGCCGTACTCAGCAATTGCTGTGTGCCCTGAGGGGTGACGATCAGCCAGGCCACGAAGCCTAACGCTGTCACAAACAGCGCTAATAGCCCCGGGAGCCACCAAACCAACAGGTGGCGCAAAAGTTTACGCACCCATTTCAAAATGCAATCCCCAGCGAGAAGTGCAGGCGCAGACTGTTGTCACGCTGGCCGTAGGCCAGGTCCATGGCCAGCGGCCCTGCGGGCGTGCGCACGCGCGCGCCCACGCCATAGCCCACCGCAATATCCATGTCACCAAAAGACGACGCGGCGTCGCCGGCATCCACGAACACCGCCATACCCCAGCGATCATCAAAATAGTGGTCGTACTCCACACTGGCCACAGCCAGCGTCGCGGCGCCGACAACCGCGCCGTTACGTTGCTGCCCAATGCTCAAATACCGATAACCACGTATGGAGCGTGCACCGCCTGTACGGAAGCCGAAATCGTCGGGCACCTGGGTATCGCCATCAGACCAGATACGGCCGACCTCCCCACGTACCGTCAGCACGTCCAGCTTGCCCACAGGCCACCACTTTTGGGCACGCAAACGTGCGCGCGTGTAAGGCTTGCCAGTATCAAGCACCACACCTACACCGCCACCAACGGCAATCAGATTACCTTCACGCGGGTCGTACTTGTTGTCCACATCGCGGCGCAACCACTCTGCGGTGAGCGTCGCGGTAGGCAAATCATATTGATCACCGCCGTCGATTCTGACGCGATCGTGGGCAAGCAGTGCGCCCCATCTCGTTTCATACTCGACGCGGCTATCGCCCGCGCCACGGCGCTCCTGCAAGCGAGTCGCCCCCACGGCGTACCGCGTGACATCCAGGCCCTGCATATCCGAATGGCTCGCCAACACCCCGATCGAGTCCTTGTTGCCGCGCGCATCAGGGGGCAACAGAAAATCGGCATAAGCGCGTTGACGCAGGCGATCCGCGCCCACGCCTGTTTCCATCGTAACGGGCTGTCCAAAAACCACGTTCTGGCGATACACCGCCTCGACGCGAGCACCGGCCTCATCGTCAACGCCAATCGACATCGACAAACGTTTCGGCGGAGCCTCCACGACGCGCACCCGAACCGGTAGCGTCACAACACCGTCTGAATCATACGTGGCTGGCAACGGGGGCATCGCGCCGGAGACTGCCGGATCACCCGCAGGTGCAGACACTACGGCCGCCGAAGCGGCGGCCAGCGTTGGGTGCCCAGGAATCGGGTCAGCCGCTTCTGGCAGGGTGGCCAATGCTGGGCCAGACTGCTGCAATGTCACGAAAACACCACGGAAAAAGGCCGTTGACTGGAGTTCCTGCTGCCACTGATCCAATAGCTCCTGATTAAACGCCCGCCCTTCGTCATAGCGAATGTAGCGGCGTATCAATGACTCCGGCACGCGCTCCAGGCCCTCAACCTCCAACGGCCCCATGCGCACCAGCGGTCCGCTGTCGATGGACACGCTCAGGTCTACCTTGGCCTCTTCAGCCAGCACCAGCGCCTGAGATGCCGTCATGCGCGCCATCAGAAAATCACGCGACGATACGGAATCGAGCAAATTGGATTTGGCCCGATTCCAATCACTGTTAATGAAAGGTCTACCCACGGGCAGAAGCCAATTGTGGCGAAGCGCCTCCACGCGAGCAGCAAACTCCTCACGGGTGATACGGCCCGAAAAGGTGAGGTCAACACTCGACACCATCGAGCGCTTGCCGGCATCAATCGCAATATCCCAGGTTTCCCCGCCCACATCGGTGCCCACCTCAAGCGTGACAGTCGGTGTGAAATACCCCTGTGTTGCAAGCGCAGCAAGCGTTGCGTCGCGCGCACGACGACGAAGACGCTGGATTTCTCCACCATCTTGATCTTCAGCCAAGCGAGAAATCGCCCCGACAGCGTTGTGAATGGCCTGCAATGCCGCAGGCGGCACGCCAGCCGGGTCAATCACGATTTCAGGAAGCTTTGCCCACGCGTCGCCCGCTGCCCCAAGCAAGCTTAGTAGTGCGACGCCGACTACCCGACGCATTTGTCAGGTCGGTTGCTGAACGACGATGGAGGGAAACTTACCCGCCATGTCGCGCGGCAAAAGTGCAATGCCCGCTGCCAATTTGCGAGCAATGCTGCGATAAAGCCCTGCCGCCTCGCTGTCTGGGTCGGACACCACCGTTGGGTTGCCCGCATCAGTTTGTTCGCGAATGCTCAGCGTTAAAGGCAAACTGCCCAACCACGGCGTTTCATATTGCAGCGCCATGCGTTGACCGCCACCTTCACCAAAAATATGCTCAGCATGGCCGCATTGCGAGCAGATATGAATCGCCATGTTTTCCACAATGCCCAGAATCGGTACGTCCACTTTCTGGAACATGCGCAAGCCCTTACGCGCATCAAGCAAAGCGATGTCTTGCGGCGTGGTGACAATCACCGCCCCAACCACGGGCACTTTCTGCGCCAGGGTCAACGCGACGTCGCCAGTGCCAGGCGGCATATCGACAATCAAATAATCCAGGTCTGTCCAGTTGGTCTGACGCAACAACTGTTCCAACGCCTGGGTCACCATCGGACCGCGCCAGATTGCAGGGGTGTCAGCATCAATCAAAAAACCAATCGAGTTGACCTGCAAGCCATGGCCGCGCATAGGCTCCATGCTTTTGTTGTCCAGGCTCTCCGGGCGACCGGTGATGCCCAGCATCGTCGGCACGCTCGGACCGTAGATATCGGCATCCAGCACACCAACCTTGGCGCCCTCGGCCACCAAAGCAAGCGCCAGGTTGACCGCAGTCGTACTTTTGCCAACGCCGCCCTTACCCGATGCCACCGCAACAATATTGCGCACCTCCGGCAGCGGTTTTAGGCCACGCTGCACCGCATGCGCAGGAATTTTTGATGTGATGGTGACTTGCGCGTCTGGCACACCGGCCGCCGCCAAGGCGTTTGCAGCCAGTTGCTGCAATTGCGCACCCACCACGCCGGTGGGATACCCCAGCTCCAGCGTCACCGAAGCGCGTCCGTTGCTGATAATAATGTCACGATCTTTTACATATGAACTCAAATCGAGTGCGGTGTAAGGATCATGCACCGCACGTAATGCAGCGCGGATTTGTTCTGTCGTTATACTCATGTCACTATGGTTCCGTAGGCAGCGCGGCTTTATGCAGGCCGCCGTTGCCTAAAGGATAGCGGATACGCGGGAACCTTTTACGGCCTTTTGCATCCGACCTTACATGACCGACATAATCTCTCGCTTTCTTCGTGCCGTATTTTTCGCTGTATTGGCCTTGATCGGTATGGCGATGGCGCTGGTCTTCATGCTCTCCACGGCTATCGCCGTGGCGATCCTGTACGTGGTTGCTCGCGTGCGTGGCAAACCTTTTGGCGTTCGTGCCTACTGGAGCCACCGCCAGGCAGCCCGCCCAGGACCCGGCCCATTCCAGCCCTCGCCTGCCCCGTTCGCGCAAACGCGCGGCGACGTGATCGACGTCGAGGCCCGCGAAATCCGCTAACCCCGGATCGGCACTGCAGCGCCCGTTTTGCGTTTTTGCCACGGGCGCTTACTCACGCGTGTTTCCAGCATGCGGCTGGACCGTGTTTTCGCCTTCAATCCAGCATTAGCCGACCCCGCGAATAGCGGCGGGTCGGCAAATTGTCGTTATTGGCCCTAAAATGGCCGGTTCCATGCCTTTTCCTCCCCTAACCCTTTAATGACAACCATGTCTCGCACCCTATTTGTCACCACAGCGCTGCCCTACGCCAACGGATCTTTCCACATCGGTCACATCATGGAGTACATCCAGGCCGATATCTGGGTTCGTTCGATGCGAATGGCAGGCCACACGGTGCACTTCGTGGGTGCGGATGACGCGCACGGCGCGCCCATCATGC
>JBEBWV010000127.1:0-13557 GCA_040391965.1 Achromobacter deleyi
GGATCGCCATGGACTTGTTCTCGCAAGCCGAGCACGACGAACTGGCGCAATCCATTCTGCTTTGCCCCGATGCTGCCTACCTCGACGAAGTCGAGGCTGCCATCGCGCGCCTGCTGCCCACCATGCCACGCGAAGACATCCTGCGCGTCAGCCTGGCCAACCGTGGTGCGCTGATCCTCGTGCGCGACCTGGAAGAGGCCTGCGTCATCGCCAACGACATCGCGCCGGAACACTTGGAAATTTCCACCGAGCACCCGGAAAAATGGACGGCACAAATCCGTCACGCGGGCGCCATCTTCATGGGTCGATTCAGCTCCGAAGCGTTGGGTGACTACTGCGCCGGCCCGAACCACGTGCTGCCTACCTCACGCACCGCGCGCTTCTCGTCGCCGCTTGGTGTCTACGACTTCCAGAAGCGCTCCAGCCTGATCCAGGTATCGCATCAGGGTGCACAAACCCTGGGCCGTATCGCGGCTGAACTGGCACTCGGCGAAGGCCTGCACGCGCACGCGGCCAGCGCCCAATACCGGCTCGACAAACCATGACCGCCGACGCCGTCCGCAACCGTATCGACCATACGGTGCGCGCCGACGTGCGTGCCCTGGCGGCCTATGCGGTGGCCGAGGCATCCGGCTGCATCAAGCTGGACGCCATGGAATGCCCCTATGAGCTGCCGGACGACGTGCGCGAAGACATCGCACGTGCCGTGCGCGAAACGCCGCTTAATCGCTACCCCGGCGCCGACCTCACTGGCCTGCAGCAGGCTGTTAAAACGGCCTTTGGCATTCCGGCAGACGCTGACGTGTTGTTTGGCAATGGGTCTGATGAACTTATCCACATCGTCATTCAGGCCTGCTGTGAGCCTGGTGACGTGGTCTTGTCGCCCTGGCCTTCATTCGTCTATTTCGACATGGCTGCGCAGTTTGACCATGCGCGCTTTGTGGGCGTGCCCTTAACGGCCGATCTCACGCTCGATTTGCCCGCCATGCTGGCCGCAATCGCCCTGCATCAGCCCAAAGTCATTTTCCTGGCGATGCCCAACAACCCGACCGGTGGCATGTGGCACGACGCCGACGTGCGCGCCATTCTTCAGTCGGCACCCGGTCTGGTCGTCATCGACGAGGCTTACCAACCCTTCGCGCCCCGTACCTGGATGCCGCAAGTGATGGACATGGCCAACGTGGTGGTCATGCGCACGGTCTCGAAAATTGGGTTGGCGGGCTTGCGGTTTGGCTATCTGGCGGGGCATCCGGCCTGGGTTGCCCAACTGAATAAACTTCGCCCGCCGTACAACCTCGACGTCCTCACCCAGGCCACGATGCAGGTAGTGTTGCGCCATAAATCCGTGCTGGATGAACAGGCTGCCCGGTTACGCACTGACCGCGAACCGCTGGCGCAGGCTTTAGCCGCTTTGCCCGATGTACAGGTCTTTCCTTCCGCCGGAAACTTCGTTCTCGCCCGTTTTGGCGGCAAACTGGACGGCAACGCCGTGCATCTCGCCCTGAAAACGCGCAAAATATTAGTTCGAAATTTCGCAAACGCCCACCCGCTGCTGGCAAACTGCCTGCGCATCTCGGTTGGGACTCCAACCGAAAACGCCGCGTTGCTGTCCGCCCTGCAAGACATTCTGAGTGCTTAATATGCGTACCGCAGAAATTACCCGCAATACCAACGAAACCCGCATCCGCGTCGCGATCAACCTCGACGGCACGGGTGTCCAGACCATCGACACCGGTGTTCCGTTCCTGGACCACATGCTGGACCAGATCGCGCGCCACGGATTGATTGATCTCGACATCAAAGCCGAGGGCGATCTGCACATTGATGCCCATCACACGGTCGAAGACGTGGGCATCACGCTGGGCATGGCCATCGCCAAGGCTGTGGGTAACAAAGCCGGCCTGCGCCGCTACGGCCACGCCTATGTGCCGCTCGATGAAGCGCTCTCGCGTGTCGTCGTGGACTTCTCTGGCCGCCCTGGCCTGGAATATCACATTCCGTTCACGCGCTCGCACATCGGCGGATTCGATGTCGACCTGACTCGTGAGTTCTTCCAGGGCCTGGTCAACCACGCCCTGATCACGATGCACATCGACAACCTGCGTGGCACAAATTCTCATCACCAGTGCGAAACCGTCTTCAAAGCCTGTGGCCGCGCTCTGCGCATGGCCATCGAAGTCGATCCTCGCATGGGCGACATCGTGCCGTCCACCAAAGGCGTCCTGTGACGCTCGCGCCAACCCGCCACGCATCAGGTAGAACGCAGTGACCACTATCGCCATCGTCGACTACGGAATGGGCAATTTCCACTCCGTCGCGCGCGCGCTCCAGTACGCCGCTCCGGACGCCGACATCCGTATTTGCAATCAACCTGACCAAATCGACTCGGCTGACCGCGTGGTCTTCCCGGGTCAAGGGGCCATGGCTGATTGCATGCGCACCTTGAACGAATCCGGACTGCGTCAGGCCGTCGAGCGTGCTGCTGGCGCCAAACCGCTGTTGGCGGTCTGCGTCGGTGAGCAAATGCTGTTTGACGCCAGCGAAGAGGGCGATACGCCCTCCCTGGGAATCTTCCCCGGTGTCGTGCGCCGCTTCAGTGGCCCGGCGTTTGCAGATGTCATCGCCGCAGACGACGCCAGCATCGCCGCCCAAAATACGGGGCCCTCAACCATAGAGCGGCTCAAAGTACCGCATATGGGCTGGAACACCGTTCGCCAGACACGCGCACACCCTCTCTGGGAAGGTATCCCGGACGGCGCCTACTTTTATTTCGTGCACAGTTACTATGCTGCGCCGGCCGATTCTTCGCTCATCGTGGGGGAAACCGATTACGGCCAGCCCTTTACCTGCGCAGTAGCGGCGGCTAACATTTTCGCGGTGCAGTTCCACCCCGAAAAAAGCGCGACGCACGGCTTACGTCTCTATCGTAATTTTGTAGACTGGCAGCCGTAACCTCATACGGCCATGCCAAGCATCCTTTCAACCCCTTCTTACTATTCGCTGCCACCATGCTGCTGATCCCCGCCATCGATCTCAAAGACGGACGCTGTGTGCGTCTGCGCCAGGGTGACCTGGACGATGCAACGGTGTTCTCTGAAGACCCTGCCGCCATGGCCACTCGTTGGCTGAATGAAGGCGCACGCCGCCTGCATCTGGTTGACTTGAACGGCGCCATTGCCGGCAAGCCCAAGAATGAAGCACCCATCAAGGCCATCCTGAAAGCCGTCGGCGACGACATCCCCGTGCAGATCGGCGGTGGTATCCGTGATTTGGATACCATTGAATACTATCTGGACGCAGGCATCTCCTACGTCATCATTGGCACCGCAGCGGTCAAAAACCCCGGTTTCCTGCACGATGCCTGCGGCGCTTTCCCAGGCCAAATTATCGTTGGCCTGGATGCACGCGACGGCAAAATTGCCACTGACGGCTGGAGCAAGCTCACCCGCCACGACGTGCTGGATCTGGCCAAGAAATTTGAAGACTATGGTTGCGAAGGCATCATCTACACCGACATCGGCCGTGATGGCATGTTGTCTGGTGTAAACGTCGAAGCTACCGTGCGTCTGGCCCAGCACGTGCGTGTTCCCGTATTTGCATCCGGCGGCATCGCTGGCATCCAGGATATCGAAGCCCTGTGCGCAGTGGCTGACGAGGGCGTCGAAGGCGCCATCCTGGGTCGTAGCATCTATGAAGGCACACTCGACTTCCAAGCGGCGCAAGCCCGCGCTGACGAATTGGTCAAATGAGCACATCAAGCACTGCCAACGGGCCTGTCGCGCTCACCAAGAACGCGCTGACCCGTCGCATCATCCCCTGCCTGGACGTCACGGCCGGCCGGGTGGTGAAGGGCGTGAACTTCGTCAACCTGATGGATGCCGGAGATCCTGTCGAAATCGCTCGCCGCTATAACGAACAAGGTGCCGACGAACTCACCTTTCTCGACATCACCGCCACGAGCGACGGACGCGATCTCATTCTGCCCATCATTGAGCAAGTGGCTTCGCAGGTCTTCATCCCCCTCACGGTAGGTGGCGGCGTGCGACAAGTCTCAGACATTCAACGTCTGTTGAATGCCGGAGCAGACAAAATCAGTATCAACAGCGCGGCAGTCGCCAACCCTGAGTTGGTGCGCGCCGCCTCTGATTTCCACGGTTCGCAGTGCATCGTTGTCGCCATTGACGCGCGCCGCGTCTCGGCGCCGGGCGAACCTGCCCGCTGGGAAGTGTTCACGCACGGTGGCCGCAAGGCGACTGGCATCGATGCGGTCAGTTGGGCCCGGCGCATGGCAGCCTATGGCGCAGGCGAAATTCTGCTTACCAGCATGGACCGTGACGGTACCAAATCAGGTTTTGACCTGGAACTGACCCGCAGCGTCTCCGACGCTGTGCCCGTTCCAGTCATTGCCTCAGGCGGCGTAGGCAACCTGCAACATTTGGCCGATGGTGTCACGGCGGGCCGCGCAAGCGCCGTGCTTGCCGCCAGCATCTTTCACTTTGGCCAACACACCGTCGGTGAGTGCAAGCGCTTCATGGCAGAGCAAGGCATTGCCGTCAGACTGGACTAACATGAGCAATAACCCCGCCTGGATGGCCGACGTCATTTTTGACGAAAACGGCCTCATACCCGCCATCGCGCAGGACGCTGAAAACGGCCAAATCATGATGGTGGCCTGGATGAACCAAGAAGCCCTGGCCGAAACGGCCGCCACGGGTCGGGCGGTATATTGGTCGCGCTCGCGCAAGCGGCTATGGCGCAAAGGTGAAGAATCCGGCCACGTTCAAACGGTGCATGAACTTCGCCTCGACTGCGACGGCGACGTCATCTTGCTGAAAATCCATCAGGAAGGTGGCATCGCTTGCCACACAGGCCGTGCGAGCTGCTTTTTCCGCCGCCTCGAAGGCCCGACCGACCAGGCATCGTGGGTCACCGTTGACCCTGTGCTGAAAGACCCTGAGCAGATTTACAAATGACCTCTCTTGACCCCCGCAGCAGCGACGTCCTGGCACGTGTCGCAGACACCCTGGAGACGCGCAAGCCCGAAAATGGCGGCGATCCTCAGTCGTCTTACGTCGCCAAGCTGCTCGCCAAAGGGCCAGATTCCTTTTTGAAGAAAATTGGCGAAGAGGCAACTGAGTTGGTAATGGCGGCCAAAGATGGCGTGCCGGAACGCATCATCAGCGAAACCGCTGATCTGTGGTTTCATTGCCTTGTAACCTTGGCGCATTACAACCTGCGTCCCGAAGACGTGCTGGCCGAGTTGGCCCGGCGCGAAGGTCTTTCAGGGCTTGAGGAAAAAGCGCGGCGTCCAGACGCCTGACACGGATATCAGAAAATGAGCGAAAACTGTCTCTTCTGCAAGATCGCCCGGGGCGAAATTCCCGCTAAAAAAGTGTATGAAGACGACGATTTTGTCGCGTTTCATGACATCAACCCAGCTGCGCCTGTGCACTTGTTGCTCATTCCGCGTCGCCACCTCGCGTCCATGCAAGACGTGACCCCCGAGGATGCAGGCTGGTTGGGTAGAATGATGACATTGACGCCGCAATTAGCTGCCGACAACGGTTGCAATCCGGGGCCAGATGGCGGTTTTCGCGTCATGGTCAACTCCGGGACCGAAGGCGGCCAGGAAGTCCCGCATTTGCATTTCCACATCATCGGCGGCTCGCGACCCTGGAAAGGGCGCGTAACCCCCACGGCGTAACACGGAGAGCCATCATGGGTAGCTTTAGCATTTGGCATTGGTTGATCGTACTAGTCATCGTTGCGCTGGTATTTGGCACGAAAAAACTGCGTAACGTCGGCTCTGATCTCGGCGGCGCAGTTAAAGGCTTCAAAGAAGGCATGAAAGATGCCAACGCTGACAAGCCTGCTGTAGACCCTGTCACGCATCGCGTGGCTGGCGATACGATCGATGTGGAAGCCAAGGAAAAAACCAATTCCTGAGCCTGCGTCAGCAGTTCTGGGCCGCGTCCTGCCGGACACGGCCATTCTTGCCCTATTCTCCGAGCGGCCGTCGCATGTTTGATGTCAGCTTCACTGAACTGATGGTGATCGGCGTCGTCGCCTTGATCGTCATTGGTCCCGAGCGCCTGCCCAAGGTTGCTCGCACGGTCGGGCATTTGCTTGGCCGAGCCCAGCGTTACGTCAACGACGTCAAGTCCGATATCCAACGCGAAATCGAACTGGATGAACTGCGTAAGTTCAAATCCGAAATGGAAGACGCTGCCCAAGACGTGCACACCTCATTGCGCGACACCGAAAGCGCCTTAAAAGACCCGGTACAGCAGTTCCGTGCCGAGCTCGACGAGACCGCGCGCGAAGCTACATCGCTACCTGGCACGCAGCCGTTGCCTGAAGCAGAGCGCACCATCGTTCCGCCGCTCGTGCAGCCCCATGCGGCCCCTGAGCCCGAGCCAGCTGCTGCACCCATCAGCACGCCTCCCATCAAGACTTCCTCGACCTCCGGAACGCCAACGTGACCCAGGACGCTTCCCAAGAAGAAGGCCAGCAGGAAACTTTTATTTCGCATCTGGTTGAACTGCGCACACGCTTGCTGCGTGCCGTCTTCGCAGTCGTTTGCGTCTTCATCGTGCTGTTTATCTTTCCCGGCGCATCGGCCATTTACGACCTTCTGGCCCGCCCCATGATGGCGTCGCTGCCCGAAGGCACGCGCATGATTGCCACTGGCGTCATTACGCCGTTCATGGTGCCAGTCAAAGTCACACTAATGGCCGCTTTCGTGTTGGCCTTGCCCGTTGTGCTTTATCAGGCTTGGGCATTCGTCGCCCCCGGGCTGTACAAACACGAAAAACGTCTGGCGTTGCCGCTCATCGTTTCAAGCACCTTTCTGTTCATGGCGGGCATGGCATTCTGCTATTTCGTTGTGTTCCGCACGGTCTTTCACTTCATTGCGTCCTTTGCGCCGCAATCCATCACGCCAGCACCTGACATCGAGGCTTACCTCAGCTTCGTCATGACCATGTTCATGGCCTTCGGCATTACGTTCGAAGTGCCGGTGGTAGTCGTGCTGCTCGTCAGGTTCGGCATTGTCGATCTACCAAAACTGCGTGCCGCGCGCGGCTATGTGGTCGTGGGCGCCTTCATCATTGCGGCGGTGGTCACGCCGCCCGACGTCGTCAGCCAATTCATGCTGGCGGTGCCCTTGGTGCTGCTCTACGAGGTAGGGTTGCTCTTCGCACGAATGGTGTCGCCCAAGCCGAGCGCCACAGCCACCACAGACGCCGTGGCCGAGAAAGACTAAGCAAGTCTGAACGCTCAAACCCATGGTCATTATTGGCAATGACCATGGGTTGAAATAGCTTGAGATATTCAGCGCACAGCGTCAAACGACCACGTGCAAAAAGTAGACTGATTCACCCTTGTTCCAGCGTCTGTGCAACCGTACATTGCAGCAATGACGCTAGCGAATCGACTGCGCACCCTCATGCGGTGGCGCGGCATCAAGAGCCAAAATCAACTGGCACGCATCTCCGGTGTGCCGCAATCGTCTGTTCATCGCATTCTCACGCGCGGTGAGCACTATTGCCCATCACGCCTCACCGTTGCGCGCTTGGCCAACGCACTCAATACCAACGTTACGTGGCTCACAGACGGCATTGATGCGTCCCTGCACCCACACACGCACACCTTGCGCGACGCACCGCCTTCAACAGGCCTTTACTCGCCGCCAGAACCGCTGGCAGATGCCTACAGCACAGAGCTGCAATCACTGATGCGGCGCTTGCCCGATGCATCACGAAAGAAAATTGTGGCGCTTGTGCGCCTCATCGTAGAAGGCCCGCAGGCCCCGCCCTGAAACAAGCCCCGCAGCCAAGAGGCTCTACCGAGGCTCAACAGGACGTGTGCCCACCACCACCGGGAGCTCACGCGGCTGTCCCGCACGAAGGACGCCAAGCGTTGCCCTTTCGCCAGGAGGAATCTGGGCAATTTTCGCCAAGGTCATTGTGGTGTTCGTCACGGCAAGACCATTAATGGTCAACACAATGTCTCCCACCTTCAGCCCGGCACGCCCAGCCGGACCATCGCGCATCACACCCGCGATAATCACACCGCGGGCATCATGCTTAAGTTGAAAGGCCTTGGCCAATTCCGGCGTGATGTCCTGCGGTTCCACACCCAACCAACCGCGTTTCACGCTACCTGTCTTGACGATATCGTCCATCACCTTGCTGGCAATATGAATGGGCGTGGCGAAACCAATGCCTAACGAGCCGCCGGATTCGGAATAAATCGCCGTATTGATTCCGACAAGCCTGCCTTCAGCGTCAATCAGTGCGCCACCGGAATTGCCCGGATTAATAGCGGCATCCGTCTGAATGAAACTCTCGTAGGTATTCAGCCCCAGACCATTGCGACCAAGCGCCGAGACAATGCCCTGCGTGGTGGTTTGGCCCACGCCAAACGGATTACCAATCGCCAAGACGACGTCGCCCACTTGCAGGTCTCGGTCCAGCCCCAGCGTGGCGATGGGCAGATCGCGCAAGGTACTCAGCTTCAGCACGGCAAGGTCTGTCTCTGGATCAGCGCCGACCACCTTGGCGGTATCCTGACGACCGTCGGCCAACGCAATTTCTATAGCGTCTGCCGCTTGCACAACGTGGTAATTCGTGAGGATGTACCCATCCTTGCTGACAATGACACCAGAGCCCAGACTCGTTGACGTTTGCGATGCATGAGGATTGTTCGCGTTCTTGTCAGGCCGATGTCGCGTCCCGTCGCTTTGCAACGGCAGTAACGGGGTCCGCACATTCTTCGAGGTATAGACATTGACCACGGAAGGAGCGGCATGTGCCACGCCCGGAGCAAACGACACAAACCCGGTGGCAGACCCGGTGCGATCCACCGACCCTGGTCCCGATAGGCGCAACAGATCCGGCCGCAAGCTTGTCACGACGAATAGAATGGCCAGGCTAACCGTAACGGCCTGAGCGAAAATCAGCCAAAATCGGCGCATATTTTTTAGGGCAAGCTATGAAAAAAATTGACTCCCGCGAGCTGGCCGCCTGGCTGGACAACACCCTGCAATCAGCTCGATTCAAGGATTACTGTCCCAACGGGCTGCAAGTGGAAGGCAAACCCGAGATAGGCCACATTATCACCGGCGTGACCGCCAGCGAAGCGTTATTGCGTGTGGCTATCGAACGTGGCGCCGATGCGTTGCTGGTGCATCACGGCTGGTTCTGGCGCAACGAAGACCCTCGCGTTCGCGGTACACGTCGCACGCGCCTGGCACTGACCTTGCAACATGATCTGAATCTGTACGCGTATCACCTGCCGCTCGACGCACATCCTACCCTTGGCAACAACGCGCAATTGGCGCGAGTGCTGGGAATCAACCCCCTATTGCGCGAAGACGGCTCAGTTCACACCTGCGGACCCGATGGTTTGATCTGGCTGGGTGAACCCACCGATATCAGCACGTTTGGCGAATTGGGAGAGCGGGTCGAAGAACGGCTTGGACGCAAGCCGCTGCTTGTGGGTAATTCGGATCGTCCTGTGCGGCGCATTGCGTGGTGTACGGGCGGTGCGCAAAGCATGCTGGCTGATGCCATCGATGCGGGCGCAGATGCCTATATTACCGGTGAGGCCTCGGAATCTACCGTGCATATGGCACGCGAAACCAACGTGGGTTTTATTGGCGCCGGCCATCACGCAACCGAGCGTTACGGTGTGCAGGCCTTAGGCCAGGCTGTCGCTCGCGAATTCGGCATCAAGGTGGAATTCGTCGATATCGACAACCCCGTATAGCGGATAAGCGCCATACGGGGCAAGTACGTCACTTCTTCAACAGGTCGCGGATCTCTCGCAGCAACGCCACATCTTCAGGCGTAACGGCGGGTACTGCGGCTGCAGCTTCCACTTCGGCTTTATGGCGTGCGGCATAGATGGCTTTAACCATCCAGAAAATTACAAACGCCAACAACACGAAGTTAATGACGATGGTGACAAAATTACCCCACGCAAACACGTTGGCGCCGGCTTTTGTGAGATCGGCATACGTCATTGCACCGGAGTAATTCGCCGGCATGGACAACACCAGGAACTTTTGCGAAAAGTCGACAGAACCGCCCAATATGAAATTAACGAGCGGCATGACGATATCTCTGACGAGCGAATCTACGATTCGACCGAAAGCAGCACCAATAATGACGCCGACTGCGAGGTCAACAGCGTTGCCTTTTACTGCGAAATCGCGGAATTCCTTAAGAAAACCTGTCGCTTTGCTCATAAGCTCTCCCAACGTGATGCGCCCCCAATTGGGCAGGCGCTATAATACGCGGTTGCTATGTTGTTACATATTCCCGCGAAACCGATGCCGCAGGCCTGATGCTACATGTAGAGCGGGCGCATCAACAAGGATAGGAAGATGAGTCAGGATACGCTTGATCACGATGATGACGGTGCGGTTGACCCCAACCTCCCACCCGATCCTTCGCGTCGTTTCTGGGTTACCACCGCCTGTGCCGTCGGTGGCGTAGCGGGTGTTGCAGTTGCAGTACCGCTCGTAAGTACATTCTCACCCTCTGAAAAAGCTCGTGCCGCTGGCGCTCCCATCGAAGTAGATGTCGGCGATATCCCCGTCGGTACCATGCGCACGGTCGAATGGCGTGGCAAGCCCGTCTGGATCATTCATAGATCCCCCGAGCAACTTGCTGGCCTGAGTTCGCAGGACGCTTTGTTGGCTGATCCCAACTCCAAGCGCCCCGGTTTCACTCCATCCTATGCCGAAAACGAAGGCCGCTCACGAAAACCTGAGCTCTTTGTCTGTGTCGGCATCTGCACTCACTTGGGCTGTTCGCCAACCGCGCACTTTGAAACGGGTGGCGGGTCTGGTTTGGGCAACACCTGGCAGGGCGGCTTTTTGTGCCCCTGCCACGGCTCGACGTTTGATCTGGCTGGCCGTGTCTACAAGAATAAGCCTGCACCAGACAATCTCGAAGTTCCGCCTTACCAGTACCTGACTGACACCCGAATCATTGTCGGGGTCGACGAAAACAACAAGGCCTGACGCCAGCGTCGCGCTTTATCCCGACCCACGTACAAAAATACGCCCCAGTAAAGAGGAGCCGTTTCATGGCTGGCGAGAAAACTGTCGAGACAACAGGCCTGTTGGGCTGGCTGGACCGTCGTTTTCCGGTGACATCCACCTGGAAAGCACATCTGTCCGAGTACTACGCCCCCAAAAATTTCAATTTTTGGTATTTCTTTGGCTCACTGGCCCTATTGGTGCTGGTGCTTCAAATCGTGACCGGTATTTTCCTGGTCATGCATTACAAACCCGACGCCGAACGCGCGTTCCAGTCGGTTGAATACATCATGCGCGAAGTGCCGTGGGGCTGGCTTGTCCGCTACATGCACTCCACAGGCGCGTCGATGTTCTTCGTTGTCGTCTACCTGCACATGCTGCGCGGCCTGCTTTATGGTTCATACCGTAAGCCACGCGAATTGGTGTGGATCTTCGGCGTGGCCATTTTCCTCTGTCTGATGGCTGAGGCGTTCTTCGGTTATCTGCTTCCATGGGGCCAAATGTCCTATTGGGGCGCTCAGGTCATCGTGAACCTGTTCTCGGCCATTCCGTTTATCGGCCCTGAACTGTCCATCTGGATTCGTGGCGATTACGTCGTCTCCGATGCCACGCTGAACCGATTCTTCGCGTTCCACGTTATCGCGATTCCGCTGGTGCTGATCGGTCTGGTAGCCGCTCACCTGGTGGCCCTGCACGAAGTGGGCTCGAACAACCCGGACGGCATTGAAGTCAAACAAGGCCCGAAGGACAAGTATGGCCGTCCTAAAGACGCCATTCCGTTCCACCCGTTCTACTCCGTGCACGACCTGATGGGCGTGGCTGGGTTCCTGATCATCTTCGCGGCCATCGTATTCTTCGGCCCGGAAATGGGCGGCTACTTCCTGGAGTACAACAACTTCCTCCCGGCAGACTCGCTGAAGACGCCTCCGCACATTGCGCCGGTGTGGTACTTCACGCCGTTCTACTCGATGCTGCGCGCCACCACCGACGAATTCACGTGGGTATTGGCAGGTGCATCGGCGTTGGGCGCCGTCGCGTTGCTCGTCAAGAGCAACCTGAAGGGCCTGATGCGCGTCGCCATCCCTGGCATCCTGATCGTCGTAGCCGTACTGCTGCGCGTCATCGACGCCAAGTTCTGGGGTGTTGTGGCCATGGGTGGCACGGTCGTGATCCTGTTCTTCCTGCCGTGGCTGGACCATTCGCCGGTCAAGTCGATTCGCTATCGCCCAACCTGGCACAAGTGGATCTACGGCATTTTCATGATCAACTTCCTGGTGCTCGGTTACATCGGTACGCAGCCGCCCAGTCCGGCGCTGAACATCACTTCGCAGATCGGTACGCTGCTCTATCTGGCTTTCTTCTTCCTGATGCCAGTGTGGAGTCGCTTGGGTACCTTTAAAAAGGTTCCTGATCGCGTGACGTTTCATCCCCACTGAGCCAACATCGAGAACGGAATAACCATGATCAAGAAGCTGATTGGTGCCGTGGCGTTGATGCTCACGTGTACCGTAACTTTTGCCTCAGAAGGCGGCTTCCCCCTGGAAGCCGCGCCGAACCGTGTCAATGACGTGACGTCGCTGCAAAACGGCGCGAAGCTGTTCGTCAATTACTGCCTGAACTGCCACAGTGCCCAGTCAATGCGCTATAACAAGCTCAAGGACATCGGCCTGACCGACCAGCAGATCAAAGAAAGTCTGCTGTTTACTGGCGAAAAGGTGGGTGACATGATGAATATCGCCATGTCAGCGAAAGACGCGAAGAAATGGTTTGGCACTGTTCCGCCAGACCTTTCCGTGATCACGCGCGCCAAGTCCGTGAACGCCGGCCCCTCGGGTTCGGATTACGTCTACACGTACTTGCGCACGTTCTACCGCGACACGTCGCGCCCCACCGGCTGGAATAACCTCGTGTTCCCGTCTGTAGGCATGCCACACGCACTCTGGGAACGCCAGGGCCCGCGTGAGCTAACCACGGTCGCGATGCACGAAAACGAAAGCAAGGAAGGCGTGAAAAGCTGGGAACGCGTCACTACCGTCTATGACTCGCAAGGGTTCTCGACGGTCAAGGCTGAACCCGTCGCCGGTTATCATGGTCACGCCACGCTGGACACAAAGTTCAAACCCGCCAGCGCGGCTCAATCTGCTGTCTATGACAACGACGTGGCGGATCTCACCGCGTTTATGTCCTGGATGGCCGAGCCAGTGCAGCAGTTCCGCAAACAATTAGGTGTTTGGGTCTTGCTGTTCCTAGGCTTGTTCCTACTTGTTACATGGCGCTTGAACGCCGCTTACTGGAAACACGTGCGCTAATACCGCATTGCCCCGCCAGGCTCGGCGCGTTCCGTGTTTCCCGGAAGACGCCGATACACGCCGATAGGGTTGCCACCCTATCCCGCCTGGCAATTGGGGCCAGCGCCTGCTAGATTAGCGGCGCTGGCCTTTCGCTTTTCATACAAGGACTTACCGCCATGATGGTGCTCTATTCCGGAACCACGTGTCCGTTTTCGC
>JBEBWV010000128.1:0-13519 GCA_040391965.1 Achromobacter deleyi
CGAGCGAACTGGTGCTCGGCATGCCCTGAGTTGTTTCGCGACCCACGTCGAATCCAGATCGGCCCCAAGAACTTCTATTGTACCGTCAAAATGTCCCTCAAAACAGAGAGGGCCAACAAGCGCCAAAGAATGGGACAGCCTTACCTTCTCTTCGACGCGTGAATGACGAATTACGCCGCGTCTGCGCAGGCCGTTTTTCCCGCTGAGCGAGGACGCGAAATCAGCATCATGGCCAGAGCCATCACCAGGGATGCAAACACAATGCTGGAAGATGCCCAGCCCAGGGATGGCAACCCGAAGGTGTCGATGACGCCGCCGCCCACAATAGCGCCGACACCAATGCCGATATTCGCACCGGAAATATTGAGCGATGCGGCAAACGCCGGGGCTTGCGGAGCGGCTTTCATCAAGCGCACATGGCAAACGATAAACAACGCGGCTTGAGCGGCGCCCCAGATGCCTAGTGCGACAGCGAGCAAGGCAGGGGAGTGAATCACTGGCACCAAGAGGGCTAAGCCGATTGCCATCAGCCCTGCAAAGAGCGCGGTGGCGCCAAGCGGACTGCGATCTACGATGCGCCCACCCCACCAATTACCCAACAATCCGATTGCGCCAAAAGCCATCATCGACCAGCCGACGACTTGCCCGTTGAAACCAGCGAGGCGTTCCAGCATGTCGGCCAGATAGGTATAAGCCGTGAACATGCCGGTGAATACCAGAAGCGACAGTACAACGTGGCCTATTACCATCGGATTACGCAAAATACGCAGTTGTGTCGTCAAGCGCACGTTGTGTTGATGAATGCGCGTGTTTGGAAATACCAGCAAAAGCAACAGCGCTTTGGCGAACGCCACAACGGCAAGTACGCCAAAGGCGGTTCGCCAGCCCCACGCGTCCGAAATGAGCACACCGATAGGAATGCCGAATACGGTTGCGGCCACAATGCCGAACGCCACTGTTGAGATGGCCCGACCCGCACGGGCTGGGCCCACGAGTTCGACGGCGGTTGCACTGGCAAGAGACCAAAATACGGGCAACGCGAGGGCGGGCACGAAGCGCGCCAACGCCATAACCCAGATGTTTGGTGCCAAGGCGGCGACGGTATTGGAAATTCCGAAAATCACCAGCACGCTCACAAATAGCCGTTTGCGCTCAATATTTGCCAGCAATGCCGTCAATACGGGTCCAACGGCAGCGACGGTGAAGGCGAAAAGGGTGACAAGCAGGCCAGCTTGCGAGACCGTGACGTGAAGGTCACGGGCCAACCCGGGCAGCAAGCCCACGATCAGGAACTCGGTGGTGAGAATCGTGAAACCAGCGGCGGACAATAGCAGGATAGGTAACAGCATAGGCATTCCTGGCGCGATGCAAAATAGCATCGCGCAAACAGACGAAGAGAGTGAAAAGGCAAAAAAATTGAGAGGCTGTGCGGACACGTCTTATTGGGACGATCCGCAAGCAGTGGCAAGGCGAAAACCTGACTTATAGGTCGTTAGCCTGCCAAGTGGAGTGCCGAGAGCAGAAAATGCCCATCTACATGTCGGTGCATCCATTGATGCTGTGATGACCGAGCGTGCTTGACACTTTAAAGTAGATAGATGTCCGAATAAAGACGTTAAATCCGGATTTATTAGTCAGATTAATCGACTAATTTTCGACATCGACGGCGCGCAGGGCAAAGTTAATGAGTGGGCCGAAGCGCAGCCCACATGTATTTACTGCAGATCTTTTGGGAGTAACGGCGCAATAACCGACCAAAGCTCTTGCGGTGTATTCGCGCACGCTTCTGCCTGCCAATTGGAAATATCGTCGTCCTCACCGACATAACCGTAGGCAGCCGCCACGGCGGGCATGCCAGCGGCATGCGCGGCTTGAATATCGCGGAGGTCGTCGCCGACATAAACGCAGCGGTCGGGGGAGAATCCCGCTTCACGTGCTGCGTGCAGTAATGGCGCCGGGTGTGGTTTTGCATGTTCGGTGGTGTCACCGCAAACCAGTACCGCGCTATCGCGAGTGAGATCGAGATAATCCACGATAGGTAGCGTGAGGTACGTCACTTTATTGGTGACAATGCCCCACGACATGCCGCGCTGGCGAATGTCGTCCAACAAATCACTGATTCCCGGGAAGAGGCGGCTATGAACAGTTGAATTTGCCGCGTAGTCCTCAAGAAACTGAATGCGCGTGGGCTCGAAATCGGCGTCAGAAGGCTGTAAATTCAGTGCGCCGCGGAGTAAGCCGCGCGCGCCTTGCGAAGCTAGGGGGCGCAATGCTTCGTAGGGAAGCGGTTCGAGTCCCTTACGCGTGCGCTGGCGGTTTGCTGCTGCCACCAAATCTGGGGCCGTATCGGCCAATGTGCCGTCAAAATCGAACAAAATCAGAGCGGTCATTTGCGAGTAGCCATCAGGTAGTTGACCGATGTGTCGGTCGACAACGAATAAATTTGAGTAATCGGGTTGTATTCCATCCCGCGCATGCTCACCGGTTCCAGCTGTGCCAAGCGAGCCGCCCGGGATAATTCGCTGGGTTTTATGAAGCTTTCGTAGCTATGGGTGCCGCGAGGAAGCAGCCGCAACACATATTCAGCCCCAACAATAGCAAAGAGAAATGATTTCGCATTGCGATTCAGGGTTGAAAAGAACACCCAGCCGCCTGGTTTGACCAGATCTGCGCAGGCTCGGACAATCGAGCCAGGGTCTGGCACATGTTCCAGCATCTCCATGCACGTCACTATGTCGTACTGCTCGGGCTGTTCGACGGCTAACTCTTCTACCGGTACGGCGCGGTATTCCACTTTTACGCCAGACTCGAGGCCGTGCAGTCGGGCAATTTTCAATGACCGCTCTGCCAGGTCGATACCCGTTACCTGAGCGCCAGAAACGGCCATTGCCTCAGAAAGAATGCCACCACCGCAACCAACGTCCAATATTCTCTTGCCTGCGAGGCTGCCGGCAGTCTCCTTGATCCAGTCAAGGCGCAAGGGATTAATGGCATGCAAAGGCTTGAATTCACTTTCAGCATCCCACCATCGGGTAGCCAATGCGCTGAACTTGTCCAGTTCAGCCTGATCGGCATTAATGGCGTTGCGGGCAGTATCAGGAGTTTGGGTGGTCATGGGCAGGTCAAGGAAAGGCGGCTTTTGCCCTATCTATATAGGAAGCGCATCTTAATGATGGGGGCAACACCAGTCGCCAAAAGCCAAGCTACGTATTTTGCAGACGAAAAAAGGGCCTCGCTATGCGAGGCCCTTCATTGTAGCGGCTAGCGCTGCAATTACTTGCGGGTACCGACGATTTCGATCTCAACGCGACGGTTCTGGGCGCGGCCAGCAGCTGTCTTGTTGGAAGCGATCGGGTTCGACTTACCCTTGCCTTCCGTATAAATACGGTTCGGATCGATGCCCTTGCTCACCAGATAGGCCTTGACCGCAGCAGCGCGGCGTTCGGACAGCTTCTGGTTGTATGCCACGGTACCGATCGAGTCGGTGTGACCGACGGCGATGATGGTTTCGAGGTCGATGCCTTGAACTTGCTGGGCGATTTGGTCCAACAACTGACGCCCTTCGGGCTTCAGAGTGGCTTTGTCGAAGTCAAAGAACGTGTCTGCATTGAACACGACCTTGTTCGCCATCGGGGCCGGCTTGGCCTTCGCTTGTGCAACCGGAACACCGTCGCAACCGGGGATACCGGTAGCTGGGGTCCAGAATGCATCGCGCCAGCACAATTCGCGTGTGCCGTTTTTCCAAACGTCACCGAACGGATTGCGCCAGTTGTCGACGGTTTGCGCGGAAGCTACACCAGAGGCCGTTACGGCGGCGAAGGCGAGCGCCAGAGCGAATTTGGAGGGTTTGTTCATGTTTCTCCTCGTTGAGCTTGAAGCTGGATAAGTGACTCGCAGCGAACCCCCGCCGCATATCAGGAAAACGGGGCCAGTATAGCAACGCCAAGAGCTGGTTCAAAGGAATAGCTACTGGGTTTCCTGCGTGCTGGAAACAATCTTAAGGCATTTGGGGGGCTTTGGCTTCCCTGGACAGGCGCATTAACGCTGGATATGACGTTTTCGGCACTCCATCGGTTTTCCATGTTGGTTTTTGGCAACAGGCCCGTCGGACGCGGGCGGAAGCGCCGACGGCCGCGTTCCGATGTCGCCCGGCCTGGCCCGCCGTGGCGACGCTTCGGACGGCCCTTCTGACCGCTCCGTGAATCGAATGATAGAATTTCCTGTTTACCCGGCCCGGGTTCCTCCTTACACGATTCTGTCGTTATATATATGGATTCCTTTGCCAAGGAGACGCTTCCGGTTTCGCTGGAAGAAGAGATGCGCCGCAGTTACCTCGATTACGCAATGAGCGTGATCGTAGGGCGAGCGCTACCGGATGTGCGAGATGGGCTTAAGCCCGTCCACCGGCGCGTGCTCTACGCGATGCACGAACTGAACAATGATTGGAACCGCGCTTACAAGAAGTCTGCCCGTATTGTCGGGGACGTAATCGGTAAATATCACCCTCACGGCGACCAGTCCGTCTACGACACTATTGTCCGCATGGCGCAAGATTTCTCCATGCGCTATATGTTGGTAGACGGTCAGGGTAACTTCGGTTCCATCGATGGCGATAATGCTGCCGCGATGCGTTATACCGAAATTCGCTTGGCGAAAATCGCCCATGAGTTGCTGGCTGATATTGATCAGGAAACAGTCGACTTCGGTCCCAACTACGACGGCAGCGAACACGAACCGCTGCTCTTGCCCTCGCGCTTGCCAAACCTGCTGGTCAACGGCAGCTCGGGTATTGCCGTGGGCATGGCCACCAATATACCGCCGCATAATTTGCAGGAAGTCGTCGACGGCTGCCTGTATTGCTTGCGCAATCCCGCTTGCACGATCGATGAGCTCATGGAGCTGATCCCCGCACCGGATTTCCCCACCGGGGGCATCATTTACGGTATGTCGGGTGTGCGTGAGGGTTACCGCACCGGGCGTGGTCGCGTCATCATGCGCGCCAAGGTTCACTTCGAAGATATGGAAAAGGGCAATCGCCAGGCGATTGTCATTGATGCTATTCCTTATCAAGTTAACAAAAAGACGTTGCAAGAACGTATTGCAGAGTTGGTTAACGAGAAGAAGATCGAAGGGATTTCTGACATCCGCGACGAGTCCGATAAGGACGGCATGCGGTTGGTCATTGAACTCAAGCGTGGTGAAGTGCCTGAGGTTGTGATGAACAACCTCTACAAGAACACGCAGTTGCAAGACACCTTCGGGATGAACCTGGTGGCGCTGGTCGATGGCCAGCCGCGCCTGCTCAACCTGAAGCAGATGATTGTCTACTTCCTGCAACACCGCCGCGAAGTGGTCACACGCCGCACCGTGTTCCAACTGCGCAAGGCGCGCGAACGTGGTCATGTGCTGGAAGGCCTGGCCGTTGCGTTGGCCAACATTGATGATTTCATCGCAATCATCAAAGCAGCGCCGACGCCGCCCGTAGCACGTCAGGACTTGATGGCCCGTTCCTGGGATTCGTCGATGGTGCGCGAGATGTTGTCGCGTGTAGACGCCGATGCAGCGGGTGGGCGCGTAGCGTTCCGTCCGGATGGTTTGGCAGTCGAGTTTGGTCTGCTTTCCGACGGCATGTATCGACTCAGCGATACGCAGGCTCAGGAAATCCTGAACATGCGTCTGCAGCGCCTGACCGGGCTGGAGCAGGACAAGATCGTTGATGAGTACCGGGAGATCATGTCCACCATTGCGGACTTGCTCGATATTCTGGCGCGTCCGGAACGCATTACGTCGATCATCAGCGAAGAGTTGCAGGCCATCAAAGCCGAATTCTCCACGGGTACAAAGGATTCGCGTCGTTCAGAAATCGAACTCAACGCGACCGAACTGGATACCGAAGATCTGATCACGCCGACCGACATGGTCGTGACCTTGTCGCATGGTGGCTACGTCAAGAGCCAGCCCTTGTCCGAGTACCGCTCCCAAAAACGTGGTGGTCGCGGTAAGCAGGCAACAACCATGAAGGAAAATGACTGGATTGATCAGCTCTTTATCGCCAACACGCATGACTTCCTGTTGTGCTTCTCCGACCGCGGCCGTATTTATTGGTTGAAGGTATGGGAAGTGCCACAAGGTTCACGTGGCTCGCGTGGTCGCCCGATCGTCAATATGTTCCCGTTGGCAGACGGCGAAAAAATCACGGTGGTGTTGCCGGTCAAGGAGTTCAGCGAAGATCATTACGTCTTCATGGCGACTTCGCGCGGTACCGTCAAAAAGACGCCGTTGTCCGATTTCTCCAATCCGCGTAAGGCCGGCATTATTGCGGTCGATCTTGACGAAGGTGACTTCCTTATTGGTGCGGATCTCACTGACGGCAAGCACGATGTCATGCTGTTCTCTGATTCCGGCAAGGCAGTGCGCTTTGACGAAAATGATGTGCGACCGATGGGCCGAAATGCTCGTGGCGTGCGCGGCATGATGCTCGAAGACGGCCAGGTCGTTATTGCGATGCTCGTCGCAGGTGACGAAACGCAAAGCGTGCTGACAGCCACTGAAAACGGCTACGGCAAGCGTACTTCTATTGTCGAATACACGCGCCATGGCCGTGGTACGAAGGGCATGATTGCCATTCAAACCAGCTCGCGTAATGGCAAGGTAGTGGGTGCCGTGCTGGTCACGCCTACCGACGAAATCATGCTGATCACCACAGGTGGCGTCCTGGTTCGTACGCGTGTTTCCGAGATTCGTGAAATGGGTCGCGCCACACAAGGCGTCACACTCATCAACGTTGACGACGGCAGCACCTTGTCGGGCGTTCGTCGTGTCGTGGAAAGCGATGCGGATGACGACGGTGAACTCGAATCGCAAGACGATGAGAACATCGACGGCGTTGAAAGCAACGAAAGCAACGAAGGCGGTGACGCCGATACGACGGAACCTACGGAGTAAAAATGGCTCGCCCCTGGAATTTCTCGGCTGGTCCCTCGGCGTTGCCTGAGGTGGTGTTGCAGCAGGCTGCTGCAGAAATGCTCGACTGGCACGGTAGCGGGATGTCCGTGATGGAGATGAGTCATCGCGGTAAGCACTTTGTGCAGATCTGCGATGAGGCTGAGGCAGATCTGCGCGACCTGCTCAATTTGCCGGCTGACTATGCCGTGATGTTCATGCAGGGCGGGGGCTCTGGTGAAAACGCGATCGTTCCCATGAATTTGATGGGACGTCGCGGCTCACCGGCTGCTGATTTCGTGCTGACCGGCCACTGGTCGGTACGTTCCCACAAAGAAGCAGGCCGCTATGGCAACACGCACATCGCCGCAAGTAGCGGTGTGCCAGCCCAGCTCGATGGCAATGAGCAGTCGCCATGGACCTGGGTGCCGCCAGTGCAGACCTGGCAGGTTCGCAAGGAATCTGCTTATCTGCATTTGTGCAGCAATGAAACTATTGGTGGCGTCGAATTCATGGATTGGCCTGACACGGCCACGCTTGGTGCACCAGATGTGCCGCTCGTTATTGATGCGTCGTCCCATTTTCTGTCGCGTCCGATGGACGTGACCCGCACCGGAATGATGTATGCGGGTGCGCAGAAGAACGCTGGCCCGGCTGGAGTAACCATGGTGATCGCTCGTCGCGATCTGATTGGTCACGCACTGCCTATCTGCCCGTCGGCTTTTGATTACGCCAACGTGGCGGGGGATCACTCGCGCTACAACACACCTCCCACTTTCGCCATTTATGTGGCGGGTCTGGTGTTCAAGTGGGTCAAAGCGCATGGTGGCGTGCAAGGAATGGAAATCGCCAACAAGGCGAAGGCCGACTTGCTTTATGGCTTTCTCGACAGCAGTGCGTTCTACAAGAATCCTATACATGCGCCAGTACGCTCGCGCATGAACGTGCCGTTTGTGCTGCGCGACGAATCGCTGAATGACGCCTTTTTGAAGGGCGCTGACGCGGCAGGTTTGACCCAGCTCAAAGGGCACAAAAGTGTCGGAGGCATGCGTGCCTCCATCTATAACGCCGTGCCCCTCGAGGGCGTGCAGGCGCTGGTGGACTATCTGAAGGAATTCGAGCGTCGCTATGGATGATTCCTTGCAAAGCAAGTTGGGCCCATTGCGCGTACGTATTGACGCGCTCGATGAGCAGATTCTCGATCTGCTGTGCCAGCGAGCACGGGCCGCACTGGAAGTCGGCGAGGCCAAGCACGCCGTGCAGGCTGACGGTCCTGTGCTTCGCCCGGAGCGAGAGGCCGAAATCATTCGACGGCTTCAGAAAAATAATGCGGGGCCTTTCCCTACGGCTGCCGTTGCATCTGTCTGGACGGAAATCATTTCTGCGTGCCGAGGGCTTGAACGCGGCATGACCGTGGCTTTTCTTGGTCCTCAAGGCTCGTTCTCTGAACAGGCGGCTCTGGAGCATTTCGGCCACTCGGTGCAGAAGTTTCCTTGCGCATCGTTTGATGAGGTTTTTCGCGCTGTCGAAGCCGGTCAGGCTGACGTCGGCATGGTACCGGTGGAAAACTCCACGGAAGGTGCAGTGAACCGAAGTCTGGATCTGTTGCTGAACACTCCGCTCAAAATTTTGGGTGAACGGTCGCTTGTGATTCGCCACTGCCTGATGACGCAGTCGGGTTCAATGGACGGCATTAAGACCATCTCGGCGCATCCGCAAGCGTTGGCGCAATGCCAGAGCTGGCTTACGCGTCACTATCCGGATCTGCATCGCGTTGCGGCGTCAAGCAACTCTGAGGCCGCTCGAGTGGCAGCGGAAGATCCAACGGTGGCTGCTATTGCTGGCGAAGTTGCGGCCCCGGCCTGGAGTCTGCAGATTGTGGCGGCAGGGATCCAGGACGATCCGCAAAACCGTACGCGCTTTCTTGCGATTGGCAATATTGAGCCCTTCGCCAGCGGCAAGGACAAGACCAGCTTGATTCTCGCGGTGCCTAATCGTGCCGGCGCGGTGTATGAAATGTTGGCCCCTATGGCGGCGAACGGCGTTTCAATGACGCGTTTTGAATCAAGGCCCGCCCGTACTGGTCAGTGGGAATATTATTTTTATGTCGATGTTCTGGGTCACCGTGGTGATGCCAACGTCGAGCGCGCCCTGAACGACCTGCAGGCGCAGGTTGCCTATTTCAAGGTGCTGGGTTCCTACCCGGCGCAGTGAGTCCTTTCCATGACCTCCGCATCCAAGCCTTTATCTGCTCCTGCCTATGTGAGCGCCATTGCGCCGTATCAAGCAGGTAAGCCTATTGACGAGTTAGCCCGCGAGTTTGGGTTGGACCCGGCATCCATCGTGAAGCTGGCTTCCAATGAAAATCCTTTGGGAATGCCGGCATCGGCACGCAAGGCGATGCTGGCCGCCGCCGAGTCCTTGGCTCGCTATCCCGACCCTAATGGGTTTGAGTTGAAGGCGGCGTTGGCCAAGCGCTATGACGTGCCCATGAATTGGATCACGTTGGGTAATGGCTCGAACGATATTCTCGAAATCGCTGCCCTGGCCCTGTTAGAACCTAACGCGTCTGCGGTATACGCACAGCATTCGTTTGCGGTTTACCGTTTGGCGACGCAGGCTCGTGGTGCGCGTCATATCGTGGTGCCGGCTGTTGAGTACGGACATGACCTGAATGCGATGTTCGAGGCCATTGCTGATGACACGCGTTTGGTCTTTATTGCAAACCCGAATAATCCGACCGGTACCTTTGTATCCGGCGACGCCGTGGCGGCCTTTTTGGCGCGCGTGCACGAGGCGCACGGTGATCGCGTGACGGTCGTACTGGACGAGGCTTATAACGAGTACCTTGATCCGGAATTTCGTTTCGACAGTACCGCGCTGGTGCGCCGCTACCCAAATCTGATTGTCTCGCGCACCTTTTCCAAGGCGTATGGCCTGGCAGGGTTGCGCGTGGGCTTTGCGGTGGCACAGCCCGCATTGACTGACTTGTTGAACCGCGTACGCCAGCCCTTTAACGTGAATACCTTGGCACAGGCCGCCGCTATCGCTGCCTTGGGTGACGCCGCTTATTTAGAGCAGGCATACGTTACTAACAAGGCGGGTAAGCAGCAACTGTGTGACGCCTTCACGCGCTTGGCATTGCGTTATGTGCGTAGCTACGGCAACTTCGTCCTTGTGCACGTGGGCGATGCGCCGCGAATCAATCTGGAATTGCTCAAGCGTGGCGTTATCGTGCGTCCGGTGGCGGGTGACGGGCTGCCAGAATGGTTGCGAGTGTCCATTGGGCTGCCGCAAGAAAACGCACGCTTTATTGATGCATTGACTGAAATTCTCTCAGAATGAGCCGCGTACTGACTCAAGCTAATCAGGGGGCCGCTGGCCCCCTGATTCCTGTACTGGCGGTGGTTGGCGTGGGCTTGATCGGTGGCTCGTTTGCGGCAGCGCTGCGTCGAGCTGGTCAGGTCGGCAGGGTTCTTGGTGTGGGGCGCAATGCGCAATCATTGGCGCGTGCCGAGGCGTTAGGCCTCATTGATGAGGCGGTGACCGCCGAGCAAGCGGCAGCACAAGCAGATTTGGTGCTGCTCTCCACGCCAGTCGGCGGGCTCGGTGCCGTACTGGCGCAAATGCGCGATCAACTGGGCGAACACACGGTCTTAACCGACGCCGGCAGTACCAAGGTCGAAGTCGAGCTGGCCGCACGCGATGCGCTTGGCAGCCGCATTTCTCAGTTTGTGCCTGGGCATCCAATTGCCGGGGCAGAGCGCACCGGCCCCGATGCCGCCGACCCCGTTTTATATCGCCATCGCACCGTCGTTCTGACCCCCTTGCCAGAGAACCCGCCTGCTGCGATCGAGTTGGTGCGCAATGCCTGGCGCGCCTGCGGAGCGCATCTGGTAGAAATGGATGCGCCGGCGCACGATCGTGTCCTGGCATCGATTAGTCACGTGCCTCATTTTCTGTCTGCGGCTTACATGGCCCAGGTTGCCGGTGCGTCGGATGCCTCTACACGTCTTGCCCTGGCGGGAAGTGGGTTTCGTGATTTCACCCGCATCGCGGCAGGTTCGCCGGAGATGTGGCGAGACATTTTTCTTTCAAATCGTGCTGCCATGCAAGAAGAGTTGGCAGCTGTGCGTGCTGTGTTGGATCGCGCGGAACGCGCCATGCTTGATGGCGATGGCGTGGCGTTGCTTGCCCTGCTTGACGAGGCCGCCCAGGCGCGTCGCCACTGGCCCAAGGAGTCATCATGAGTGCAGTGCCCTACCTGGATCTTCCTCGTGTACGACAGGCTCGTGGTGTTGTCGCACTGCCGGGCTCGAAGAGCATTTCGAATCGAGTGCTGCTGCTTGCTGCATTGGCGCAAGGTCGCACGAGTATTACCGGGCTTCTTGATTCGGACGATACGCGAGTCATGCTCGCTGCCCTGCGTCAACTGGGCGTCACCGTGCTTGTGCAAGACGACGGTAGCGTGGCAGTCGATGGTGTGACAATTTTTCCTAACGAAAAAGCGCAATTGTTCCTGGGTAATGCTGGCACCGCTTTTCGTCCTCTGACCGCTGCGTTGGCGCTGATGGGTGGGCAATATGAGCTATCGGGCGTGCCGCGTATGCACGAACGGCCCATCGGGGACCTCGTCGATGCCTTGCGCTCGCTGGGGGCTCAGATTGATTACCTGGGCGAGCCTGGCTATCCGCCCCTTTCTATTGGGCAAAGCAAGCCGCAACCACAGGCAGTCGCGCGCGTGCAAGGTTCAGTGTCCAGTCAATTCCTGACGGCTCTGCTGCTTGCGTCGCCGATTCAAACCCAACGCACCGGACAATCCGTCGCTATCGAAGTCGTGGGTGAGCTCATATCCAAACCGTACATCGAGATCACGCTGAATTTGATGGCTCGTTTTGGTGTCAAGGTGCAGCGCGATGGTTGGCGCCGTTTCACGATTGAGCATGACGCACGCTATCGCAGTCCCGGTCACATTGAGGTCGAGGGCGACGCCTCATCTGCTTCCTATTTTTTGGCGCTCGGTGCCATCGGTGGGGGGCCAGTAAGGGTTACAGGTGTCGGCGCCGATAGCATCCAGGGTGATGTCGCGTTCGCGCAAACCTTGGCGGATATGGGTGCTCAGATTTCCTATGGGCCGGGCTGGATCGAATCAAGCGGTGTGAATGTCGCCAGTGGCGGTAAGCTCAAAGCATTCGATACCGATTTCAATCTGATTCCGGACGCTGCCATGACGGCTGCGGCTTTGGCGCTATTCGCAGATGGTCCGTGTCGTTTGCGCAATATTGGTAGCTGGCGCGTCAAGGAAACAGACCGAATCCACGCCATGCAAGTCGAGTTGGAAAAATTAGGAGCCACTGTGAGTGCCGGCCCTGATTGGTTGCAGGTGACGCCACCACTACCCGGTGCGTGGCGTGATGCCCACATTGGTACTTGGGATGACCACCGCATGGCGATGTGTTTTTCACTGGCTGCCTTTGGTCCGGCCGCAGTACGCGTGCTCGACCCGGCGTGTGTGAGCAAGACCTTCCCAGATTATTTTGATGTTTACGCAGGACTCGTCGCCGGTTGAGCGGGGGGTAGGTACAAATGACAAACTCCTTAGTGCCGGCCGGCGCGCTTGCGCCGGTAATTACCATCGACGGACCCACCGCTTCCGGTAAGGGCACGGTGGCGCATCGCGTTGCCAAAGCGCTTGGCTGGGATGTGCTTGATAGTGGTGCGCTCTATCGTCTGACCGCCTTGGCGGCGTTGAATCGAGGGTTGGACGCTGACGACGAGAATGCCGTGGCCCAGGTGGCGCAGGCGCTGGATGTCCGATTCGAAGGGCCGCATGTCTACCTGGAAGGCATGGATGTCGGGCACGAAATCCGCGAAGAAGCGGTGGGTAACTTCGCTTCCCGCGTCGCCGCATTTCCGGGTGTTCGCCAGGCGCTGCTTGAGCGCCAGCGCGCCTTTCGATTGCCCCCGGGGCTGGTGGCAGACGGTCGCGATATGGGTACCGTTGTGTTCCCGGATGCGTCCCTGAAAATATTCCTGGTTGCTGATGTCGTTGCCCGTGCGCAAAGGCGGTGTAAGCAGTTGATCGAAAAGGGAATTCCTGCTAAGCTAGACGATCTGCTAAGAGATATGCGTGAGCGAGATGCTCGCGACATGGGGCGTTTAACCGCGCCACTTGCTCCTGCTGCGGACGCACACGTGCTTGATTCGTCTGATTTGACGGTTGCGCAAACGGTGCAAGCAATACTAAATTTATGGAAAGTTTCCGGCCCTGTCGGCCCTTTGTGACACCCCCACGGGCCACCCCGCAAGGGTAAGCATCGCTGATAGGTATTCAGACTCCACTGTGGCGGGCAATCCGCTGCGGTGTGTATATAACTGGCCATTTTGGCCCAATGGATTTCAAACCCCATGTCTTCCGTTTCCACAACCGCCACCGGCGGTGAAAGCTTCGCCGACCTATTTGCACAAAGCCTCAAGAGCCAGGACATGAAGTCCGGCGAGGTCATCAGTGCTGAAGTCGTACGCGTCGACCATAATTTCGTCGTCGTCAACGCCGGCCTGAAGTCCGAAGCGCTGA
>JBEBWV010000129.1:0-13448 GCA_040391965.1 Achromobacter deleyi
ACCAGCATCAATGACAGCGGCCAGTTCGTGGTCATAGCGCTCGCGAATAACTTCAGCGTCGTTTAGCGCGTCGAGCTCATCTTTGGGAATCAGGGTCGTAGATAGCAGCGGACCACCCACCTGCTCCAGCAACGCCAGCGTAACGGGATGATCAGGCACACGAATGCCGATCGTTTTGCGCGACGGATGTGAGACGCGCCGTGGCACTTCCTTGGTGGCTTCCAGAATGAAAGTCCAGGGCCCGGGAGTAGCCAGTTTCAGCAATCGATATTGACGATTATCAACGCGAGCGAAGTGACCAATTTCTGCCAGATCGCGGCAAATGAGAGTGAGGTGGTGTCGGTCATCAAGACCGCGCAACCGCCTAAGACCATCGGCTGCCTCCTTGTCATCGAGACGAGCAACCACGGCATAGCTGGAGTCGGTGGGAATGGCTACCAAGCCCCCATCGCTTAGCCATTGAGCGGCTTGCTTGAGCAGACGCGGCTGCGGGTTTGCTGGATGGATAGATAAAAACAGTGCCATGAGATTATCCTAACACTCTTGAAGCCCGCTCGGTATATAGCGAGCAATCCAAAATACCAGCTAAGACGGCTCGTCACCAGGAGAAGAACATCATGCGCATGGACGATTCGCGCGAAAGCGATAACGTTGAAGACCGCCGCTCAGGCGGTCCCCGGCTGGGCGGAAAGGGCACCATAGGTATCGGCACCATCGTCTTGGCGCTGGTGGCTATGTACTTCGGGGTAGACCCGGCCGTTGTGCTGCAGATGGCCGATGGCGTGGCCCCTCAGACGCAACAGGCACCTGCCACCAAACCGCCAGCGAACGATCCGCAGGCCCGTTTTGTGTCCAAGGTCTTAGGCGAGACAGAAGACGTGTGGGGCGAGATTTTTCAAAACGGCCTCAAACGCCAATATGTGCCACCAAAACTGGTTCTGTTCCGAGGCGCCACACCCACTGCCTGCGGCACCGGCCAGGCAGCAATGGGCCCCTTCTATTGTCCCGGCGACAGCAAGGTATACATCGACCTGACGTTCTTTGATGAATTGAAAAATCGGTTTAAAGCGCCTGGCGACTTCGCGCAGGCTTATGTGATTGCGCACGAAGTTGGCCATCACGTCCAACATTTGCTCGGCATTTCCGAGCAGGTTGATAACTTGCGCCGCCGTAACCCGGCACAAGCCAACCAATTATCTGTACGGCTTGAACTGCAGGCGGACTGTTTCGCGGGCGTCTGGGCTAATCGTGCCAACGCGGCTCGCAACATTTTGGAGAGCGGCGACATTGAAGAAGGTTTGAATGCCGCAACCGCCATTGGCGATGATCGATTGCAGAAACAAAGCCAAGGTTACGTGGTGCCTGACGCATTCACGCACGGATCTTCGGCACAACGCGTGCGCTGGTTCAAGCGTGGCCTGGACAAGGGCGATGTCAAACAGTGCGATACGTTTGCCGCGAGCACCCTGTAAATCAACGAAAAAAACTGGATACGTATCCAGTAAAAACGCGTTTCTGCTCTCATCTTGTAAGATGACGCCCCCTCGCACTGCCGCTGGCGCTTCCCGCGCCTGGCGACACGCGAGCGGCAGTGCATTCCAAGATTAAAAGACCAGAGGGCCCATGGCCAACAAGTTAGAACCCTTAATTACTGTGGCCGAGGTGCTGGAAGTCCTTGCTGAACACAAGGAAACGGTAAAGCCCATTTCCTGGGCACCCAAGCCTGTCGGCGGCAACGTGCAATGGATGGACTTTGCCAGCCCCTGCCGCGTCAAAGGTGAAGTGCGTGAGGACGTCATTTTCCGCATGACCTTTCGTCATGCGCGCACTGACGTGCACGGACAGGCCACCATCCTCCTGCCCGAGAGCTTTTGTGCAAGTTTGTTCGTGGGTCCGCACCGCGTCTATGGCGTGGATACCGACGACGCAGTTCACACCAGTCTGGTAGGTGCAGGCCGACCGCTATTTCGCAAGCCCTTGCCTGAGCGCAGCCACGAGCACATCTGGGTCGATGAGGGCGAAGGCTACGCGCAACCGGTGGTGCCTGCCCTGTCCACTATTGCCTCCCTGATCGCATACTTCCTGCCCAAGGCAAACTTGACGCTGACAGGCGGATTCGCGCACCCGCTCAAGGGCCGCCAAATCGAATTCATTCTATGAGCCATTTTCTTGAAGCTTCAGGCTGGACCGTGCTGCCGGCCGGCGAGCACACCATCCGTGCCATCGCCCCCTTCACATTGGGATTGGACGGTCAGCACGCGGCGTTTTTCATCGCGCGACCTGACGAGCATTCGTTTTATCTCACCGACGCCTGTGAGAGCGCCATGCACGCGTCAACCTTTGGAATCGATCTGCCTGCCAAGCGCATTGACGTGCTCAATGAGACACCGGGTGTCATGCTGGCTTGCTTCGATAAAACGGGTGCCATCGTCGCGCACGGTCCTAACGAACAATTGCAAGATGCCCTCTGGGATGCGGTGAAATTGGCAATGGCGCTCTCGTTTCAATGCGCGAGATGGATGCCGAGATTCAGCCAGTTGCGTTTTCGGGCGCAGGTGGGCCGGGCATTGATCGAAGCCCTGGGTGCGAATCGAATCGTGAAAAGTGCACGAGCCAAGGGCAGCAGCGGTCATTCCGCAGACTTTGCGTTCGCGGTCAGGGCGTCTGCGTCCACGGCGCTCACCTACATTGAACCGATTGCCTTGAAGGCCGGCAAGAAGATGGACTGGACCCAGGTCTATCAGACACACGGCAAGATGTCCGACGTGAAAATGGTCGACTCACGCAATGCGCGCATGGTCATTCTGGAAGATGGCGCGAGCGGTGAAGACATCAGGAAGGCCTTGGCCATTCTGGAGCCATCGGCCACGGTCCGCACATTGGGCAAGACACGCGATTGGCTTGAGGTATTCGCCACCGAAGATTAAGCATGCCTGCCGTGGCGCTTGCTACGCCACGCAGACTTCCTCTAATTTTCTGGCCGATACAGTAGCTTCAATCAGGCGGAAAGCACGCCCATTAAGCCATCAACGATTTCACGTCCGTGAGAAATCGCAGCATGCACCGCCTCACGGGGGCTATAGACATGCCCACCCTCCGCAAAACGCGGTACAGGATACTCGTCGCCGGTCTCACGCACCGTATCGGCTTGGATGACAAACACTGAAGCGGTGAAAGCTGGCCCGCTAGGCTCGGCCTCTACCTCAGTCAGTACGTTTCTAGACACCTTGGCTGTGAGCCTGTATCCCTTGTAGATCGAATTGTTCAGATGCACTTCGGAAGCCCTCTTTATCCATTCGAGCATACCTCGCATATCGATGACAGATTCGATATGTTTTGTAACGACGGTACAAGATAGAAACACAATGTGCACCGCGTTGGCAGGTAGCTCACCCCTATTATTCAGCTGGCAGTAGGCGTACAAGAGAGCCACACGCAACGAGGTGCCCGGTATTCTGGCCAAACCTGGGAATAACCCGAGGGTGTTGCGAATCTGCCGCTCACACACACCACCCGCCTGAAATCCTAGGGTTTACCTTATAGTCCGTAACCCTTGAATGCTCCTATCGCGCACTGCACCGTTCCTTTAAATTCGTGCCCCGGATAAACGCCTGACCGGTCAGGCTGCCTTACGCACAGAAATGTCCGCGGCCGATCCCGTCTTCCCCAAATCAAGCGCCGAGAGGTGCCCGAAATCAAAAAAATCAGGCAGTAACCTGGCGCCTTTCGTCGTCAGTCGAAGCGCTCGGGAATCGAGATCTTTCGCCACCCAAGTACGCTGGGTAAGAGCATCAAGAAGCGCCGCCCCGAGCGCGCCGCCCAAGTGCGAGCGGCGCTCACTCCAATCGAGGCACGCGCAGGCAAACCTGCGTCGACGTGCTCGCGTGGTAGCCATATCGATGCCGAGCTGCGCCATGGCGTCTTCTCCGGCCGGCGTCAGCACATAGTCTTTGGTACTTGCGTCCAACCATTCTTTTACCAACATGGCATCGTGAACTTGCACCGCCAACGTGCCGGCCATGTGGTCATAACACGTGCGTGCTTCGCGCAGTGCGGAGGGCGTATTGGGTTTGAACGGCGTTCGTGCCACGCCAGCGACCACTAGCAAGGCTTCCAGGGCATTAGCGACATCACTGCCAGACAAACGGTAGTAGCGGTGCTTGCCCTGCACAGCCATCTCTACCAGCCCCTCTTCGCGCAAGCGCTGGAAATGGCCGCTGGCAGTGGACGCCCCAATATCCGCCACGGCAGCCAATTCGGTGGCAGTTCTTGCTCGGCCATCCAGCAAGCTACACAGCATTCGCGCTCGAGCCGGATCGGCTATCGCACCCGCAACGGCGGACAAACTCATATCTGCAGGCCCGACATCCATAGTTCGCTCCAACTCAAAGTGTTGCGTGTAAAAATCAGCATACTCTGGATTCCACGCCTTCGCTTCAGGCGCACCTCATCAGAAAAAACCATGCCTCAGAGTCGCACCTTTTTCGGTTGGAAAGTTCTATACGCCACCTTTGTTTTGGCCGCGTTTGGTTGGGGCGTGGGCTTTTATGGGCCGCCTGTGTATCTGCTCGCAGTCGTCCAGCGCACGGGATGGAGCGTGGCCCTGGTGTCAGCCGCGGTCACCCTGCACTTTCTGGCGGGAACCGTTGTGGTGGCAAACCTGCCACGGATTTATCGCCGAGCAGGGGTGGCGCGCGTTACTGCTTGCGGCGGCGCGCTGCTCGCCGCCGGGATATGCGGTTGGGCGCTGGCCAATGCACCATGGCAATTATTTGTGGCCGCGCTGGCAAGTGGCATGGGCTGGGTGACGCTGGGGGCCGCCGCCGTCAACGCCCTGATTTCCCCGTGGTTCGTCACTCGCAGACCCGCAGCGCTCAGCATGGCGTACAACGGTGCCAGCGTGGGCGGCATCATATTTTCGCCACTGTGGGTTTATTTGATTGCGCGCTACGGGTTCACCACAGCCAGCATCGCAGTCGGCCTGATTTTGGTCGCCGTCATTACGATGTTGTCGTTCACGATCTTTGCACGTACTCCCGAACAACTGGGGCAGCTCCCGGATGGTGCGCAAAACGCCTCGCCCACGCAAGCAGCAAGTGTCTCGGCCTCCACCTTGCTCCCCGTGCAAAATCTGTGGCGTGATCGACGATTTCTCAGCTTGTCAGCGGGCATGGCCATCGGCCTATTCGCCCAAATTGGTTTGATCGCCCATTTACTGTCAATGCTGGTACCGATTCTGGGCGCACAACAATCAGGCATTGCCATGGGCCTGGCAACATTAAGCGCAATCGCAGGACGCACGCTGGTTGGATGGCTAATGCCGCCAACAGCCGACCGACGTAACGTGGCCTGCCTCGCCTATGCCATTCAGATAGCCGGCTCACTGGTATTGATGATGAGTGGCGACAACCTCTGGGGCGTCTGGCTGGGTGTTCTGCTGTTTGGATCAGGTATCGGCAACGCCACGTCGCTACCCCCACTGATTGCTCAGGCAGAGTTCATTCGTGCAGACACCCAACGCGTCGTTCCCCTTATCGTGGCGATTTCGCAAGGCACTTACGCATTTGCGCCTGCCTTGTTTGGGATCATCCGGGCCACCTTGCCCGCGGGTGCCGCCTCAACGATTGTCTTTTTTGGTGTGGCGGCCACTTTGCAATTGATGGCCATCCTGTGCTTTGCCATGGGACGAGGCGTCACGGCGCCAGTGGTTGTCCGCAGGTAGTCAACACATCATCCACAGGCGTCATGGGACTGCAGCTCGAACATGGCGTGAGTGCTTTTGGGCATGAGGTCGCACGCAAGAAGCGTGGGACCTCATGCCGCCTCAACGAAGGCCGCCGCGCTCTGCCACCAAAGCTGCCATGGCTTGCCCGCCATCCGTATTGTTCAAGCCTGCAACTACTCCCTGGCGATCCGCCTCATTGCGGTTCTGACTAACTTTCCACTTTCCCTCAATGCGGGAAATGGGAATCTCGACACCAATAATGGCGCGCATCTGCGCCGCAATGAAATCGGGCGGTGCGTCGCCCACGGCCCAGGGCTGCGCGCGCTTGTGCTCCTGAGACAGCGTGAGGGCCTCTAATTGGGCCCTCAGCCACGCGGCATCGTCCATCACTGTTGGTGTACCCCATACATGTACCGCAGTGAAATTCCAGGTGGGAACAACCTTGTGCGTTTCCTGCTTTGTGGCGTACCAGGAAGGCGAGATATAGGCCTGCTCACCCTGGAATACCACCATGCAATCTTGCGATGCCGACAACGCGGCCAACTGGGGATTCGCGCGCGCAATATGGATGCGCAGCACGCCATGCTCGCCATCGGGATAGAGCAAACAGGGAATGTGATTCGCCATCAACCCACCCTCGCCCGCTGTCATCAGCACGCCAAGCGGGTGAGCACGTATGAAATCGTGCTGGATATCCTGATTTTCTTCACGAAACGCGCTGGGTAAATACATGAGTAGCTGACTCTGTTTTAAGTGGAATGAACGACTGCCGCAAAGATAGCGTGTAGATAGCCTGGGCGACAGAGCCAATCCTTCCTATTTTCATAGAGCCAGCATGGACTGGCTTGTTGCACAAGACGTCGTGAAGCCCACTTAGTGAGACTAAGTGGGCTTGATTTGCTCTGAGAAAACGGCGACTGGTCGTGCGCCCGGACTATCCGCAGGGCGAGCCCGCCAGATCAACAAACTTGGTAAAGGCTAACGCTTTCTGGCCGATTGCCGATGCGTAGGGCGATTACCCGGGTCGTGTTTATTAACTTGACCATGCGGCGCCGGAGGGGCGGAGCGAGTCCAGTCGTGCGCTTCAGCGGGATGATCGCCCGTGGGCGTATGGACGGGGGGTTTGGCTTTCTTTTCCATCAATGTGCTCCTTAGTGGCGAATGCAGCGAGGCAACGCGTCTTGAGGGAACTGTCATAAGCATACTCGCTCGGTGCCTGCTGCGCGCATCTGTGTACAAACGGCCTGCATACGCAATCGTTTCGCTTGCTCACGCGCATAGGCTCTGGAATACCGTTCCAGGCTTTGCGGCGTTGGATTCGGCCATTGCATCGAGGCCACCACTGCACTCAAATCGTCACGCGCACGCTGCCACTCTTTAAACACAGCGTACCAATCGCTAGGGTTACTCATGTGCGCCTCTCCCTAGTTGATGCATAGGGAAATTCTAGCGCTGGGGTGCGGGTGTACGTAGAACTACGTATGAGAAATCAGACCAGCTCCCCTTACGGAGTTTGGGTGCCTGGCGTGTAATTGGCAGGGTTACTTTATTTAAGGGGTGCCACATCTTGGGGCGTTGCACCCGCCTCATTATCTGTGTCGAAACGAACTGGCGGTCGCAAGCCTGGAAACTGAAATTCCCGACGTAATGTTGGCAGACGCCGCGCAAGGCTGGACCTTAATGGCAGGATTCAAACCATCGAAATATTGCTTGCGACGCCGCCGTTAGACCAGGCTCGTGCAGTGCGCGAAAGGCACCGCCCAATCCTCGGTTAATTGCCAGAGCTGCGGCGTATCCGTTGGGCTTCGGCCTGATTCAGGCGTTGTGCTTCCTGTTCGGCATATTCCCGTTCCCCTGGCTCATACGCTCCGTCATAGAGGCAACTGCTGCGAAACCAAGAGCATTCGCTGCTGCTCCGAGCAGAGGTGGCATTCCGACCCGGAGCCGAGGGGCGGGTCAAGGAGCACCCAGCAACCATCGTGACAAGCAGGATCACCGCACCGCAGCGGCTCAACGTTTTAATGGACATTTTCCCTAACCCTACATAGATGCTGATAGCAAGCCAATGGAATTCATTCCAAGTGCTAGCAGGAACAGACCAACCGATTTGCCTCTTCAGGCAATTCGGGTGGCATCAAAGCCATAGAGTCTGACACATGCCACGGGAGATTGAACGTGACGAAGCAGGCGCTCAGCTCCGGTGCACACTTTTTCCTCACTTCAGAATGGGCGCCTTGCGGCAATTACGAGCAAGGTGCACGCGCGCACGGACAATGCCCGCAATTTTGCAGCGCATGCAAAGCCTGCTCCTACACGGAAGCCATGATCTAAGGGGGGGGGATACCGCCCCGCATCAATTCCACCGTCACTACCAAAGAAATAGGCCGCGATAGTGAACTGACCCCCAAAGGTTGGATCGGTGTCCAACTTCTGGGGGGCAGTTCACAGGGTGGCTTTTTCGTTCCTGGCCGAGCCTGCGATCACGCGATGCATCGCAAGACATCGAGGCCAGCAAATTTCGCGGTTATTCCGCCGTACCAACACCTCCAATTCTGGGGGAAATATCGTCAAGGGTCGAAAGAAGGTGAAGTCATCGTGATTGATGAGGAGATAACCGTTACCAAGGGGCGACCCTTGGTAAAAAATCAATGTGCCGAGAAGAGTTCAACCACACTCCGGGGCGCATCCTTGCCGAAGAAGCTCTGATGGTTCCGGGCCGTCTGGTTTGCAAAGATCGCGCTTCGTGTGAACAGCGCGCGCTCATATGCAGCTACAGCCGCGTCAATGTCGCCGGAATGGTCGCAGAGCGCACTGGCCAGTTCTGCACCGTCATAGATAGCAAGATTGGCACCTTCCCCGGCGAACGGTGACATTACGTGTGCAGCATCACCCACGAGCGTGACGCCAGGCGTGCACTTCCATCGATGGTCAGTCGGCAGTGCATGAATAGGCCTCACAATGGGCGGCGTATCGCTCGCGATGACCAATGCACGGAGCTGTGAAGCCCAACCCGCGAACTCATTGGCAAGCTGTTGAAGTGCAGCCGCCGGCTTGCTGAAGTCGACGGCGTCAATCCATGCTTCGGGCTTGTTCAGCGCGATATACGTGTGCAAGGTGCCGTTCGCGTGGTGATGCGCCAGGATGCCTTTGCCAGGCTCGACGGCCATCAGCGTACCGGTACCAATGGCCTCGGCGCAGGCTCGGTACCGGGTGGGGCCGTTGAAGAGCTGGGTCTCGATAAAGACCGTACCGACGTATTGCGGCTTCGCGGGAGAGACCAGCGGCCGGACTTTCGACCACGCACCGTCTGCGCCCACCAGCAAATCTGCAATGACTGTCGAACCGTCGTCGAATACCAGCTTGTGCTGTCCCTGCTCAAGACGACTCGCATGCACGAGCTTGCAGCCCCACCGAATGGTGCCAACCGGCAAGGACTCGATGAGAAGCCGCCGTAGTGCACCCCTGTCGACTTCGGGCTTGGCCGTGCTGACCGTGCCAGGTTTGTCGAACAAGACGGCGCCGTGTTTGTTGACCACGCGCTTGGCATCCTCACCGGGAAGCGCGAGCGCCAGAAACTCATCGTAGAGACCGGCAGCCCTGAGCCCCAGTTGCCCGTTGTATTCGTGGATGTCCAGCAAACCACCTTGAGCTCGCGCTGTTGGCGATGCTTCGCCTTCGTAGATGGTCGCGGATATGCCGTTGACGTGCAAAACACGTGCAAGCGTCAATCCTGCAAGGCCGGCACCCACAATGGCGATGCGATGGAAGTTCGAGGACGTCGATGATTCGAGGTGGCTGTACATGGCGTGTTCCGGTACTACGAGCATGGGCCCTGAAGCAAGGCAACTCGTAGAAGTCCAACAGATGTCGGGGAAACGCTGGCCGACCTCCAAGAGATAGGAGGTGGCGTGTACGCGATTGCCTGATGGTGCTGCGCTGTGACCGAGCGACATGCAAGCAACCGTTTTTCGCGGTCATAGAACTGCGATTTTCGCACAGAAGACGTAAAGCCGGAAGGCACTGATGGCCCTGTATTAACTCAGCCCTCCTGGCACAGAGGCGTCCAGTGCTGCGGCAGCAATTCATGAATCAGGCTGGCCCGTTGGATTGGCAACCGCGTCATCACGTCTTGGAGATAGGCGTATGGGTCGTGGCCATTGGGCCTGGCACTTTGAATCAGGCTCATCGCAGCGGCGCGTTGGCCCGCCCTAAGCTAGCCAGCGAACAGCCTGTTGTTGCAGCCGATGGCAATCGGCCGGATTTGGTTCGCGATGTGATTGTTGTCCAGGGGCAATTGCCCGTCACTCACGAACCGAGTCAGCGCCTGCCAACGCCGCAGGCTGTAGTCCAAGGCTTTGGCGGTGGCGGTGCCATCCGTTATCGTCTACCGGGTCAGCAGCAAGCACGCGTGCAGCGCATCGATTCGGTCTTGAGCGCTCCAGACGCACGCGTTGACGCTCGTCGGCGCTGCATGCCTTGAACTCTCGTTCAATTTCGTAGACCTGCGCAATTTGTTCAAGCGCACGTTGCGCAACCGGGCTCTTGTGAGCGGCGTGCAGGTCAAAGAATTTGCGCTGGGCATGGTCAGGCAACCGACTTCGGTGACGCCCTGCGCCATTAACTGCTTGTACCGGCGACGCTTGATGCTCTCGGAATAGGGGAAGGAATGCCACGCTTTATCGGTGTGGAATGACTCTCTTAGATTGAACAATAAGGCCCGCATTTTGCGGACCTGATTCGTTTTACAAAATCATCTCTATTCCGCGAATCTTTCGAATTACCAAGCAGGAAACGGAGCGTATCGAATCGGCTACAGCAGTAAATTTCTCATCAGTGACGTCCATCAATTACTGGAAGAAATTGCCATCATCCGAATCGGTTACGCACCTGGTGCCTACATACGAAGATCAGTGTGCTACTTGGCAAGCCTTGAGTGCCAACAATCAAGAGCGCGCTGGAAATATAAAAAACCCGCAAGCATCCACGTCTTACGGGCTTTTTCGCCAGGGTAATTGTTCCCGGTTCTTCTAGAATGGCATCACAAGCTTCAACGAGGCCGAATGGCTGGTTCCTTGGGAAGCGAACTCGCCAGCATATTGAAGCCTGAAATCCACACTCTTGACGTTCATGACCTGGATCCCGAACCCGACTCTACGCCACGAAATAAGTGGTTCACGATTCCTCCAAGACGCGAAGGCGCGGCGACCTCGTCGCCCCGCCTTCGCTATCGACGAGTGAAGTTGCCCCCGTTCAAGACGGCATCAAATCAACTCGCTCGCGGTACGTCAGACAATTATCCACACCGTCAGTATTCAATTGTGATACCAAATATGATCGAGACGGGCCGCTTCCAGAAGTGCTTGCTGACGTCCCAATTGGAAGGCGTCGGGGATAAGACTGGGATCAAGCATCTTGGCGCCGAACTGCGTGAGGCCTAAAAATTCTTCACTCGGCGTTATGACATTGACGCGAGCCCCCGATTCCCGAAGGGCAGTGATCTCAGCATTGAGCTGCGCGTTCAGCGCTTCCCGGTCTTCGTTCCCAACACCCTCTGGGAGGACCAAGGCGAAGCAAGACACGATGATCACGGCAGATTGACCCGCTGCCAGATCGGCGTTGAGCATGCTCCTCATGCCACCATCCATGTATCGTTCGCCGCCAATCATGATCGGCGGCCAGACACCTGGAAGCGCGCAGCTGGAAGCAACAGCGCGATCTAGCGGCACTCCCGAACCACGATGCCAAACGATGCTCTCTCCTGTTCGCACATTGACCGCCGTGGCCCGGAAATTGGCAGGCCAATCTCGGTTCGCTAAGATTCCTAGCCTCTGTATTGATTGATCTTCGCTCGGCGTCGCCGCGTTCAAGGCGAATTGCCCTATCGTTTGACGGAAAGGCTCCGGAGCAAAAGCCCGCGAGGCTTGAGCGGTCGCCCTGATCAATTCACCCATGCCGTTGGAAGGTGCGGGCACAGGACCAGGCGCGGGTGCCCCCGGTCCCGGGGCGGTAATGGCAAGAGCGAGGTCTAGCGCAAGTTGCGCACCTACGATCGCCCCGGCAGAGGTGCCCAAGATCAGATCCGCTGTTCGCAACGCCACGCCCTTGGCGACGAGGCTCAAAACAAGTCCGGCTTGCCAAGCCCGGCCAACGGGTCCGCCGCCGCCCAAAACGAGAGCCCGAGTAAGTTGCTTGGATTCGTCAATTACGGCTGTCATCATGTGTTTTTGGTCCATTGTGAGCTTTCTGAGGTTTTTGGTCGGTCAGAGCTGAGCAATCCCGTTCGTATTCATAAAAAATATGATGATCGTCATATTTTATATGAGTTCAAAATTTCTCGACAAGAAAGCCCATTCGCATCAACGTATCCTGGAAGCAGCCTCCCGGGAAGTGCGTCGTTATGGCTTTCGCGGCACTGGTGTTGCTGACGTGATGAAGGAAGCCGGCATGGTGTTAGAGCCGATCCAATCTTGACCACCGGGGGATGCGGACAAAAACTTGGACTACCAGGAGGTAGTTCATGTGTTCATACGCTGTCGAAGTGGTTGGTAACCGGGTCGTGGGTGTCGTAGTAGAAGGGCAGAAACTTACCGCCGACACGGTCGTGCTCGCCAATGGCTATGGAGCACGCGCGCTCGCCTTGACAGTAGGCGTAGATCTTCCCATCCAGCAGTCGCCAGCAGTGTTGCTTCGATTTGGTAGTGAAGCATATGGCCTTCGTCACCTCATTTGTGCGCAGGAAATGGAGCTACGACCATCCGTGGGGGGGGGGCTTGTTTCTGCGGCCGACTATCCAGAAAACGGTGAAAACGGCTTCCCCGCTCTTGCAGCGCTCACTGGCGACACAATTGCTCAACTGATTGGGATCGCAATGGCACCTACCCTTCTCTCAATCAGCGCTGCGCAACGTCCTATGACGGCCGACGGCAGACCACTCTGCGGCTATGTGGGAAAGATCGAAGGCTTATTTGCTTTGGTCGCGCACCCCGGAGTGATCCTTGCCCCTCGTCTTGGTCGACTCTGCGCCAAATCTGTTCTAGATTCTTGATCTGGATATCCGCTTTGGGTGGGGAGCGGCCCATTAGCAAAGCCGGCTTACGTATCTAACAGGCTTTCGTGCCGCCGAGGTTCGCCCTTTTCTAAAATCTGGGCTGACTGATGAGGGTGAGCTCGTCACCTCAGCAAAGCGCAAGAAAGGCGAGGCCGCCGTCCAAAAGCTGCGCGATTGGTCGCCCCGATTGCGTTGTGTCGTCAAGCGGGCGCTGGACCGCGAGGACAATGCGACGAAGAAGTACCTATTTGCGCCATCCAAGCGTACCGCGTGCTATTCGCGATCAGGCTGGGGAGCGTCATGGCAGGATGCAATGAATGCATGGATTCGCTCACGAGACACTGCCGTGAAGGAAAATGAGCTGGTGAACTGGCACCCACTCTATTTCTCGCTTCAGGATGCGCGCCCAGCGGCAATTACGACAAAATTCAAGGAGCGTGCAGAAGACGCTTATGACTTTGCGGCGCATGCGAACCCTGCAACCACGCACAAAAACTATGACCGAAGGAGGGTAAAACGGGCGTCAGCTACTGAGTGATCCGTTCTAAAGTTCGCTTTTTTGTTCTAATTTTCACATTGCGAAATGCAAAACAGACGCCTAAGCGTCTGTTTTTACTTGAAATTCTTGGGGTGGCTGATGGGGCTCGAACCCACGACAACCGGAATCACAATCCG
>JBEBWV010000130.1:0-13316 GCA_040391965.1 Achromobacter deleyi
ATTGCTGTTCGAGCATCGCGGGTTTCGCGCGCTCAACGGTGGTTTTCTTGCCTCAGTTTGCTCGCGCTCCACCCACGCTACATGCGAGAGCTTAAAGCGGCTCACGCAGCAAGCGATTAATCGACTCCAGGTCCGATTCGGACAAGATGCCGCTAGTGGCCTTCAGTCGTAATCCCGAGATCACCGTGTTGTATCGCGCCTGTGCCAAATCTCGCTGCGTGGCATACAACTGCTGCTGCGCATTCAACACATCCAGGTTGATACGCACGCCCACCTCATAGCCAATGCGGTTGGCTTCCACCGATGCACGGCTGGATTTCTCGCCTGCTTCCAACGCCTGTACACGGGCAAGCCCCGTAATCACACCGGTGTAGTGCTCGCGTGCGAATTGAATTGCCAGGCGTCGCGCGGTTTCGAAATCGTAGCGAGACTTCTGCTCCAACTGCACTTTCTCGGTGACGAGAGAAGACACTCCACCGCCGGAATACAGCGGAATCGATAGCGTCACACCCACCGAATTGTTAATGGCTCGCCCTGTGTAAGGGCCAGGCATGGTGGCGTCGCTCGCGCTACCGCTAGAGGCGCGCAAGTTCACCGTGGGGTAGTGCCCGCTCTTGGCAATCTCAATATCGCGCTGAGCAATTCGAGTCTGCAGTTGCGCACGCAGTACGCTCAAGCTGGCGCTCTCGGCCTGAACCGACCAATCCTTCAGCCGCGCAGGCTGGGGCGCCGGCAATTGCACGGAGTAGGGCAACACAGCCAGCGCACCAGGCGGTGTGCCGATAATGGTGGCTAACTGATCGCGCCGGATTTCCAACAGGTTCTGGAACAACAACTCTTGCGCCATCACCAAGTCATAGCGCGACTGCGCTTCGTACGTATCGGTAATGGTTGCCGTGCCCAGCTCGAAATTGCGCTTGGCAGAGGCTAACTGCTCGGCAATCGAGGCCTTTTCGGCTTCGGTCGCCGTTAAGGTGTCTTGCGCGGCAAGCACATTGAAATAAGCATCCGAGACGCGCAGCAACAGGTCTTGATAGGCCTGCTGCAACTGCACCTCAACGTCAGTGACAGTCAGCTTCGATTGTTCGAAGTTCTGCCAGCTTGCCCAGTTAAAGAGAGGCTGCGTCAGTGCAAGGTCCCACGTGCCTCGACCCCGGCCGACCGATGAATTCCAGTTACGGCTTCGGTCTTCGAGATAGGCGCCACCGGCTTCTGCGGTCACCTTGGGCAAGAGCCCGGCGCGCGCTTGCGGCAATTTTTCCAGGCCTGCGCGGTAATTGGCGCGCGCAGCCGAATATACCGGGTCATTGCCCAGTGCGGCTTGCCATGTTTGAAGTAAGTCCTGCGCGGCTAGGCTGGGCATGCCAGCGCTTGCGGCAAAGGTGGAAACCAGTAAAGCCGCAAACGAACTAGCGCGCATAACTTAGAACTTAAATTGGGAGACCGTGGCGCCGCGCAGCGGCTTGATCACCGTTTCGAACAGATTCACTGTTTCGAAACTGGCAGCCGTTGTGCGAGTGATGCGACAGGCTGTCATGACTGGTGTCTGACCGACCACAACCACTAAACGGCCGCCTACGCGCAATTGATACTTGAGCGCGTCTGGCACAACAGGCACCGAGCCTGTGACCAAAATCGCGTCATATTCTGTAGAGCCCCAGCCATTACGGCCATCGCCAGTTTCAACTTTGACGTTGGTGACATTGTTCATCTGCAGATTCTGCTGGGCGAACGTGACCAAACGGCTGTCGATCTCAACGGAGGTAACTTGCTGGGCCAGATAGGCTAACAAGGCGGCTTGATAGCCAGAGCCGGTGCCAATTTCCAGCACGCAATCCGATTTGGTCAGTTGCAGCTCTTGAGCCAGACGGGCTTCCACTTTCGGAGCCAGCATGGTTTGACGCGTATTGACCGCGTTGATCTCCAACGGAATTTCCAGATCGGAGAACGCCAACGCACGTAGCGCGGGCGGAACAAACAGTTCGCGGCGAACGGCGAACAGCGCGTCCAGCACTTTTAAATCAAGCACATCCCAGGGGCGGATTTGTTGTTCCACCATATTGAAGCGGGCTTGTTCTACGTCGGGCAAGGTCGAAGCGTTCATGACGGCAAGATACGAAATCAAGGGAATCAACCGATCATTGTACCGATTCGTAGCGGTCTGTGATGATCGATAGCGAGTTCTCGGGTCGCGCACCTGGCAATCCGACGCCTCCCCGTCCACACAATGGGCCGAAGAGAGCGTCGGGTAAGGCAACTCAGCGGCTGTTTACCACCAGTGGTGAAAGTGATGGACGGGCCCGTGACCCGAACCGACACTCAAGCGCTCGCTATGCCGAATGGCTTCGGTGAGGTAGGCCTTTGCGCGTCGCGCCGCTTCCGGAACATCTTCAACCTGGGGCAACAAGGCCGCCAACGCAGCAGACAACGTGCAACCCGTGCCGTGCGTATTTTTTGTCTCGATGCGGTGGCCGGGCAGTTCAATCATCCGGTCGCCGTCGTGCAGCAGGTCAATGGTTTCACTGCCGGGCAAGTGTCCGCCCTTAACCAAGACCCAGCGTTGGCCCGAATGCGCCATCTTATTGCGCAGCCGCTCAGCCACCCGGCGCATTTCCTTGACGGTTTCGACGGGCCGCTCATCCAGCAGCACGCCCGCTTCCGGCAAATTTGGTGTGAGCAGCGTCGTAATTGGCAATAGCGTTTCGCGTAAAGCACCCACGGCGGCGCGTTCAAGCAGCAGATCGCCGCTCTTGGCCACCATCACCGGGTCCAGCACAATATGCGCAGGGTTCCATTTGGCCAATTTTTCAGCCACCATCACGGTGACCCTCTCCTGGCCCAGCATGCCAATCTTGACGGCATCAATGCGCACATCCGAGAACAAGGTGTCGATCTGAAGCCCAACAAAATCAGGCGAGATGGCAGAAATGCCGGTTACGCCTTGGGTGTTTTGGGCTGTCAACGCCGCAATAACCGCGCAACCGTAGGCCCCAAGCGCGCTCATGGCCTTGATGTCAGCCAGCACGCCCGCGCCACCCGACGGGTCCACCCCGGCGATGGTCAGCGCATTGGGAATCTGGCGCTCTGTCTTGTCTTCCCCGCGTCGATCACTCATTTGCTGGCCGCAGCTGAGGTAATCAAGCCTTCCGTTGGCGAACTCGGCGCGCCGCTGTAAAGCTTCTTGGGCACGCGGCCGGCGCGGAACGCTTCACGCCCCGCTTCCACGGCCTTCTTCATGGCACCGGCCATCAGAATGGGGTCGCGCGCCCCGGCAATGGCGGTGTTCATCAGAATGGCATCGCAGCCCAATTCCATGGCAATGGCTGCATCGGAGGCAGTGCCTACGCCTGCATCTACCAGCACGGGCACGCGGGCCTGATCAATGATCAGACGCAAATTCCAGGGGTTCAAAATGCCCATGCCCGATCCGATCAAGGAGGCCAGCGGCATCACCGCCACGACCCCCATGTCTTCAAGCATGCGGCATTGAATAGGGTCATCCGTGCAATAGACCATCACCTTGAAACCGTCGTCGATCAAGGTTTTGGCAGCCTTGAGGGTCTCTGGCATGTTGGGAAACAGGTTCTGAGAGTCACCCAGCACTTCCAGTTTGACCAGATCGTGGCCATCCAGTAGCTCACGTGCCAAGCGCAACGTGCGCACGGCGTCGTCCGCGGTGTAGCAACCCGCTGTGTTGGGTAGCAAGGTGAACTTGGATGCTGGCACGTAGTCCAGCAAGTTCGGTTCACCGGCATTCTGGCCAATATTGGTGCGGCGGATGGCGACGGTCACGATCTCTGTGCCGCTGGCGTCCAGCGCGGCCCGCGTTTCCTCGAAATCCTTGTACTTGCCGGTGCCGACGAGCAGGCGTGAGGAATAGGCGCGGCCGGCGATGGTGAGGGTATCTTGAGTGTTCATGGCGATGCTTGGAAAGGCGGGTGCGCAGGCTGCGCTGCCCGCGTGGACATGGCGAATCTGTGAACGAATGATAAAGCACAGCGCGATGCGCGCAGGCTTATAGATGGAACGTGGTGTTTCACTAATAGCACTTTCTGCAAAATGCCAGCGGTGGCGATCTCAGGAGCGCAGACTATCCAGCGCCGCGCACAATTGCTCGGCGGCATCGATCAGTCTGGGGCCCGGGCGGTAAAGGGCGTCGGCATCAATGCCGAACACGTGGCCTTGCATCGCCGCAGGCAGATTGCGGCTCTGCCAGGCGCGTAAATATTTCTCGGTGTCTCCAGGGTGTGAGATCCCTGCCAGCACCGCATCGGGTCTGGCGGCAAGCACGCCTTCCATGGACACCTGCGGCGCCACAATCGGTGCATCGCCATAAACATTCACGCCGCCGCACAGGCGCACGGCGTCACTCACAATACTGCTGTTATTCAGCGTAAACGTCGGGTCCAGTCCGGCCTGGATAAACACGCGCACGGGCTTGCGACTGGCGTATCGGGCGGCAAGCCGGGCCAAGCGGCTGCGCATGGCGTCGGCGGCGGGCTGGGCCTGGTCTTGCGTGCCGAACAACACACCCAGGCGTTCCACCGCCTCAGGAATGGCAGCCAGCGTCAGCGGGTCGCTGTAGTACACCGGCACGTTCAGTTTCTGCATCACGCGTGTCATGGGCTCGGTCGCCGCGCTTTGCCAGGCAATCAGCAAATCAGGCTTCATCGCCGCGATACGCTCTGCATCCGGCATCGTGCCATCGCCAACAATGGGCAAATCGCGTGCGGCTGGCGGGTAATCTGCACCGCGCACCGCGCCCGCCAGATAGTGTCCGGCACCGGCGGCGTAAACCAGTTCCACGGCGTGTGGCGCCAAGGCAATGGCTCGGCGCGCAGGAGAGGCCAGCGTCACCTCTCGTTGATGATCATCCACAACGCTGATGGGCGCCGCTGTCGCAGGCAGGCAACACAGCGTGGCCACCACAAGCAGGACGCGACAAAAAGCATGCATATGAACAGTCATGTCAGAGTTTGGCGGGAGGCCATTACGCCTCCCGCCAACCTAGCTTACATGCGCCAGGCGAGATTGACGAACGCGTTGGAACCGGGGGTACGGTAGCCCTCAACCAGCGTGTAGTCCTTGTCGAACACGTTGTTCCAGCGCAGTTGCACTTGAACATTGCGTGTCACGTCATAGGATGCCGTCAGGTTAAAGAGACCATAGCCAGCCAGTTTGGTATTGCCCACGTCATAGCGCTCTTCCGTGGCGTACCACTCTGCGCCGACCAGGAAATCGCCAAAACGGTGATCAGCCGATGCGCGCAGCACATTCTTGGCGCGACGCAACAGCTGTTTGCCGGTGTCGTCGTCCTTGGGATTGGTAATGTCCAGGCTGGCGCGAATACGTGTATCGCCAAAGTTGTGCGAACCCGACACCGTGAAGCCTTGCAGCGTGGCGCGGCCAACGTTGAACAAGGACGAGTTATACGGATTGCTGGGGTCAATCGCCTGGCTTTGAATCAGGTTCTTGACACGCGTGTGGTAGTACACCACACCGAATTCGCTGGCGTCGTCCTGGTACTTCAGGCCGATTTCACCATTGCGCGACTCTTCGGGTTTCAGGTTCGGGTTGCCAACATAGCCGCCAATGTCCGGGTAGTACAGATCATTGAACGAAGGGGCACGAAAGCCGGTGTTCACATTCGCCGTGGCGCGCCACTTGTCGGTCAGGTCAAAGCCGTAGCCCAGGCCGCCGGTGGTGTGGTTGCCAAAGTCCGACACATTGTCATTGCGCAAGCTGGCCTGCACATGGTGACGGTCGAAATCACCCAGGTAAACACCCGTGAACGAATTCGTGTGGCGACGCGTTTGCGAGAAATTGCCGTAAGTCACGTCCATGTAGTCGGTGAAATTCGCGATGTCACCATTGACGCGCTGTTCCTGGTGCTCATAAGCCAGCGTGAACTTTTGGTTCTCGGCCAGCTTGAACTCGTTCTGCCACGAATACGTGTTCTGACGTGTGCGGAACGTGGTCTTGCCGTCGGGCGTATTGCTGGGCGACAGATCGCGAGGCGCATTGCGCGACTCGTTATCGTCAACCATATAACCCACGCGCAACGTGCTCTTCCAGTAATCCGTAATCCGGTTCTCGCTAGTCAGCGAATAATTGCCCAGTTCCTGGATGCTACGGTCATTGAAGTAAGGCTGGCCATTGTCAAAGCCACCATTCATGCGCGTCTGGTACATCTGCAGCGTCAACTTTTGCTCAGGCTTCCATTCGTAGCCCAGCAGGCCGGAGAAGTTGCGCTGGTAGTAGCTGTCTTTGTCAGGATTGCGCGAATACAGGTTCTTGTCGGTGGTGGCGTCAAAGCCGTGGCTTTGTGCATAGCCACCGGACAGCGCATATGTCCAGCCGTCAGACTTGCCTGACACGCCTGCGTTATAGATGCTTGTGCCGTAGGTGCCAAAGCCCACATTCGAATACGCCGACAAGGGCTTGTCACTTGGCTGGCGCGTAATAATGTTGATCACGCCACCGATAGCGTCCGCGCCATACAGGCTGCTGGCCGCGCCGCGTACAATTTCCACGCGCTCGATGCTGTCGGTCGGAATGGCATTTAACGAGGGCACGCCGCTCGTTGCCGTATTGATGCGTTGGCCGTCAATCAGCACCAGGGTCTGGTTGCTGTTGGCCCCGCGCATGAACAGGCTGGTTGCTGTTTGCGGGCCGCCACTATTCACATACTCAATGCCGTGGGTGCGCGAAAGCACTTCCGCGAGGCTGCTTTGACCCGAGCGCGAAAGCGTCTCGCGGTCAATGACTGTCGTGTCGCTCAGCACGTTATGCAGATCTTGCGGCATACGGCTGGCAGTGACGACAACGGTGTCGAGTTGGGTAACGGGAGCGGGGGGCGTGGATGCCTGTTGTGCGCTCGCCAGAACCGGAGCGGAACAGACCAATAGACCGGCGTAACGCCGAATGGAATGGGATTTCATCGAAAAGGCCTTAGTGTGACGCGCGACCCCGCACGTCGTTCACGATAACGAGGACGCCCCAGCGGTCGCCACAATAAGTGGCATCCTGCACAGAGGCATCCATACTTGGCGAACAGGCCGGTATCGGGCTGCCATGCGGCGCAGAGCGCGGCATGGGGACCGTTGCGGGGGCAGCACAGGCTGGAGCTGAGGGCGCGAGCGGCGCTTTTTGAGCGGCGCGTCGTGTCTTTTCAGGCATCTTCCTGTTTCCCGTTTACCTTACGCACGCAATAAGCGGTTTTGCATTGCTGCAACACCTGTCTGCGCCGAAAGCACCGGTTCGGGGCGCAAACTGTATCACTGCAGGGCGCGGGCGGCCTCCATTTGTTACCATCACAGCTTGATTTTTAAGTCTTTTTCTCCTTTTTGCCACAATTCAGGATTCATCGTGTCCTATCCTCGCCTGCCCTATCCGCCATCCGCTTTTACCCGAGGTGGCGAATTTGCCCGTCTGTTGGGCGAGCGCATCCTGATTCTGGATGGCGCCATGGGCACCATGATCCAGCGCTACAAACTGGGCGAGGCAGACTTCCGCGGCGAACGCTTTGCGGACCACGGCAAAGACGTCAAAGGCGATAACGAACTGCTGTCCCTCGTACGTCCGGACATCATTGCTGAAATCCATCGCCAGTATCTGGAAGCCGGCGCAGACGTCATCGAAACCAACACCTTCGGTGCCACCTCAATTGCCCAAGGTGATTACGATCTGCCCGGGCTGGCTTACGAACTGAACCTGGAATCGGCCAAACTGGCGCGCGAAGCCTGTGATGCCTACAGCACCCCAGATAAACCCCGATTCGTGGCGGGCGCACTGGGCCCCCAGCCCAAAACGGCCTCTCTTTCTCCGGACGTCAACGACCCGGGCGCGCGCAACATCACCTTTGATGAACTGCGCGTCGCCTATATAGAACAGCTCAACGGCTTGCTTGATGGCGACATCGACATCGTCCTGATAGAAACCATCTTTGACACGCTGAACGCCAAGGCGGCCATTTTCGCCGTCGAAGAAGTTTTCGAAGCCCGCGGCGTGCGTCTGCCGGTCATGATCTCCGGCACCGTCACCGACGCTTCCGGTCGCATCTTGTCCGGCCAGACCGTCGAGGCCTTCTGGAACTCCATCCGTCATGCACGTCCTGTCACGGTCGGCTTGAACTGCGCGCTAGGCGCGGCGCTCATGCGCCCCTACGTGGCGGAACTCTCCAAGATCAGCGACACCTACGTCTGCGTCTACCCTAATGCGGGTCTGCCCAACCCCATGGCAGAAACCGGCTTTGACGAAACTCCGGCCGACACCTCCGCATTGCTCGAAGAGTTTGCGAAGGCCGGCCTGGTGAACATGTCCGGTGGTTGCTGTGGCACGACGCCAGAACATATTCGAGCCATTGCCGACAAGGTCGCGTTTCTGCCGCCGCGTGTTGTGCCAGAAATTCCGGTCATGACGCGTCTGTCCGGCCTGGAGCCCATGAACTTTGACGAAGACAGCCTCTTTGTCAACGTGGGCGAGCGCACCAACGTTACGGGCAGCAAAATGTTCGCCCGCCTGATTCGTGAGGAAAAGTACGACGAGGCCCTGGCTGTGGCGCGCCAGCAGGTGGAAAGCGGCGCCCAGATCATCGACATCAATATGGATGAGGCGATGCTGGACTCGGTCGCCTGTATGCATAGATTCCTGAACCTGATTGCCTCCGAGCCTGACATCGCGCGCGTGCCGGTCATGATCGACAGCTCCAAGTGGGAAGTCATTGAAACCGGCTTGAAGTGCGTGCAAGGCAAGCCGATCGTCAACTCCATCTCCATGAAGGAAGGCATCGACATCTTCCGCCACCATGCCCGCCTGTGCCGACGCTATGGCGCGGCCGTCGTGGTCATGGCCTTTGATGAACTCGGTCAGGCCGACACGCTTGAGCGCCGCAAGGAAATCTGCGCTCGCGCCTACCAAATTCTGGTCGAAGAAGAAGGCTTCCCTCCGGAAGACATCATTTTTGATCCCAACGTCTTTGCGGTAGCCACCGGCATCGACGAGCACAACCACTACGCGGTCGACTTCATTGAAGGCACGCGCTGGATTCGCGACAACCTGCCGCATGCCCGCATCTCGGGGGGCGTGTCCAACGTCAGCTTCTCGTTCCGGGGCAACGACGCCATGCGCGAAGCCATCCACACGGTCTTCCTGTATTACGCCGTGCGTGAAGGAATGACCATGGGCATCGTCAACGCCGGGCAATTGGGCGTCTACGCTGACCTGGACCCCAAACTGCGTGATCTGGTCGAAGACGTCATCCTGGATCGTCCCCAACCGGTCGGCAAAACCGAAGCGGACGACGAGCGCACGCCAACCGAGCGCCTGGTGCAATTTGCCGATAGCGTCAAAGGCTCCGGTGCCAAACGCGAAGAAGACCTCACCTGGCGCACCAAAAGCGTGGAAGAGCGACTCTCGCATGCCTTGGTGCTGGGCATCACCGCCTTCATTGTCGAAGACACGGAAGAAGTCCGCCAGAAAGTCGAGGCCCGTGGTGGCCGACCCATCGAGGTCATTGAAGGCCCGCTCATGGACGGCATGAATGTCGTGGGCGACCTCTTCGGTGAAGGCAAAATGTTCCTGCCGCAGGTCGTGAAATCCGCGCGCGTCATGAAACAGGCCGTGGCTCACCTGATTCCGTTCATCGAAGAAGAAAAGCGCCTGATCGCTGCCGCCGGGGGCGACGTTCGCGCCCGAGGCAAAATGGTCATCGCTACGGTGAAGGGCGACGTGCATGACATTGGCAAGAACATCGTCTCCGTGGTCTTGCAATGCAATAACTTCGAAGTCGTGAACATGGGCGTCATGGTGCCTTGCGCGCAGATCCTCGCCAAAGCCAAGGAAGAGAACGCAGACATCATTGGTTTGTCCGGCCTCATCACGCCAAGCCTGGAAGAAATGGCCTATGTGGCGGCCGAGATGCAGCGCGATGAATACTTCCGCAGCCGCAAAATGCCGCTCATGATCGGCGGTGCCACCACCAGCCGTGTCCACACCGCTGTGAAAATCGCGCCTCACTACGACGGCCCGGTTATCTATACGCCGGACGCCAGCCGTGCCGTGGGCGTAGCTGCCAACCTCATGTCCGATCAGGCCGATGTCTACCTGTCCGATTTGGCTCAGGAATACGAAGAAGTTCGCCGTCGTCACGCCAATCGCAAGGCCACGCCGCTCATTCCGCTGGCCGAGGCCCGGGCGGGTAAGCCTGAGATCGACTGGGCGAACTACGTGCCCCCGCGCCCGAAATTCATTGGGCGCCGTACCTTCAAGAGCTACGACTTGGCCGAAATTGCCAAATTCGTCGATTGGGGACCCTTCTTCCAGACCTGGAGCCTGTTTGGTCCGTACCCTGCCATTCTTGATGATAAGGTCGTGGGTGAGCAGGCCCGCAAGGTATTTGAAGATGGCCAGGCCATGATGAAGCGCATCGTGGATGGCCGCTGGCTCACGGCCAATGGCGTCATGGCGTTTTATCCGGCCAATACCGTTAACGATGACGACATCGAAATCTACAAAGACGAGACCCGCAGCGAAGTGCTCTTCACCTATCGCAACCTGCGCCAGCAAGGCGTCAAGCGCGAAGGCGTCAGCAATAAGTGCCTGGCAGACTTCATTGCGCCGAAATCCAGTGGCGTGACGGACTACATCGGCATGTTCGCGGTCACGGCAGGTCTTGGCATCGAAAAGAAAGAAGCCGAGTTCGAAGCCGCCATGGACGACTACTCCAGCATCATGCTCAAGTCACTGGCAGATCGCCTGGCCGAAGCCTTCACCGAATGTCTGCATGCGCGCGTGCGCCGAGACCTCTGGGGCTATGCGGCAGACGAACAACTGACCAACGAGGAAATGATTGCCGAGAAATACGTCGGCATCCGTCCGGCACCCGGCTATCCGGCCTGCCCGGAACACGTCGTCAAAACAGACATGTTCCAGGTGCTCGACGGCACGGAAATCGGCATGATGCTCACGGATAGCTATGCCATGTTCCCGGCCTCCAGCGTGTCTGGCTTTTACTTCAGCCACCCCGAGTCGCAATATTTCAACGTCGGCATCATCGGGGAAGACCAGTTGGCCGACTACGCCCGCCGTAGCGGTAGAACCGAAGAAGACTTGCGCCGCACCCTGGCTCCCAACCTGGGATAGTCGTTCCGGACAGAGGCCCTCTATATAGAGGGGGCCTTTGTCCGCCAACAAAGTTGGACATATCAACGAGAGGTTTGTAGCGTGGGTGGAGCGCGAAATCATCTACACGATTGCGCACCCGGTGAACGCGCGTAACCCGCGTGCTGATATTCGAGCCGTCGCCGGACAAGAATCGCGGGTTTTCGAGCCGTTGCCGAACAAGAATCGCAGATTTTCGAGCCGTCACTGGACAGGAGCCGCAGCTTTTCAAGCCGCTGCTGGACAAAAAAACGCAGGTAACGCGCTCCCAATGCAAATGATCTGGTCTCGGCTTGCTCGCGCTACCCCCAAGCTACAAAACAGGCCCTCTATATATATAGAGGGCCTTGTACTCTCTGCCATGCCCGCCGAAAGCATCAACCCAGCGGACGCTGCAACACAATCGTCATGGTGTCGCTCGTAAACGAGCCGTCCTCTTGCACCTCAAAGTGCTCACGCACGGGAATCGGGGCAATGGCAAACATCTCCCGCAGGGCGTCGACCAATGGGGCCGGGGTCCGCATGCGGGTCACCCATGAAGAAAATTCCAGCGCCAGGCGTCTAGCCGTGCAAGCCTTGAACACGAATCCGGCCTCGGCCAGCATGCGGGTCCACTCCGAAGGGGAGTAATCGCGGACATGCGAGGTGTCTCGCAATACTTCAATCGTCTGCAGCCAGGTATCGAGCAGGGGTTCTCCTGGCGACACGACATCGGCAAATACCGCAGTGCCACCCGGCTTCAACACTCGACGCGCCTCGCGCAAACCCATTCCGGCGTCTTGCCAGTGGTGGGTTGAATAGCGCGACATCACCAGATCGAACTCCCCGTCGGCAAAAGGCAGTTGCTCTGCTTTGCCGCGACAGGTCGCCAGATTCTTCAGTCCACGTTGCGCCGCTTCGCCCGCCACCACGTCCAGCATCTGTTGCGACAAATCATAGGCAGTGACATGCGCCACATGGGGAGCCACGAAAAAACTGACATGCCCGCCGCCACAACCCAGATCGAGTACGCGGGCCCCGGGGTAAGCACGGGCAATATCGGCCATCTGTTGCAAATCTTCGCCTTGGGCGTGCACGGCGCTCTTAAGATAAGCCGTTGCCTGTGGGCTGAATTGACGATCGACGGCGGCATCGTGAGTAGGGGAAGTCATAAAGCATCCTGAGGATGGTGGGTGGGGCGGCTCGAAAGCCAGGTATGGCAGTAAGATAGGCTGCTCTCTATACGAGTACAAGACCATTGCTTATCCTGGTATGAATAATCCTACCCACGTTATCGCCACGGCACCCGCATCCGCCCCGGGCCACGACGGCTCACCCTTACGCCGCCAGGCCTTGGGAGAGTTCGTTCGTAGCGCCCGTTCACGCATTACTCCCCAGATGGCGGGATTGCCAGACGGCACTCGCAGACGCACCCCAGGGTTGCGCCGCGAAGAAGTTGCCCAGCTCTGCGGCATCAGCGTCACTTGGTACACCTGGATAGAGCAGGGCAGAGAAGTCTCTGTTTCTCCTTCAGTGTGGTCCCGCATTGCCGGCGTGCTGCAGTTGGCGCGCGCGGAACGCGCTTATCTATTTGATCTGGCCGAATGTGCTGACCCCCAGCATCCCCGAGATGCGAGTGGCGACGCGCCCGGTCTATTAAGTGAGTGCGTCGATGCCATTGGTGCCCCCGCCTATATATTAGATAGAGCGTGGAACGTGCTGGCCTGCAACCAGTCCATGCAAGAACTCTTCGACAACTGGCCTACGCGCGACGCCCACCCTAATTTATTGCGCTATATCTTCCTGGACCCCGCTGCCCGTGAATTGGTGGTCGACTGGGACCAACGTGCGCGTCGCGTCGTCGCAGAGTTTCGTGCCGACGCAGGCGCGCATCTGGATGAACCTGATGTTCTCGCGCTAATAGATACCCTGAACAGGCAGAGTGAGGTGTTCGCCCATTGGTGGACACGGCATGCGGTAGTCGAGAGAGAAGGGGGGCTGCGAGAGTTCCAACACCCACGAAAGGGGCGTTTAGGCTTCCAGCAGATCACCTTCCGCCTGGCAACGCACCCGGACTTGAAGCTCGTTATGCTTTTAAGTAGCGAGTCATAGGGTTTGCCCTAAATCTTGTGCTATAGTCTCGTCCCTTCGCAGCCAAAGAAGTTTTTGGGTACGAA
>JBEBWV010000131.1:0-13233 GCA_040391965.1 Achromobacter deleyi
GGGACCCGGACACAATGGGCGCCACAGCACTGTCAGTCTGAATTGCAAAGGTCCTGGGCAGGGTAAAAATAGCGACGGCGTCTATCAGTTGTCGCGACTGTTCTCGCAAACTCTCCGAGGCTGATGCGCTTTCTTCGACCAAAGCCGCATTTTGCTGCGTGGCTTGGTCCATTTGCAAAACGGCTTGGCCTATTTGTGCAACGCCGGCGGCTTGTTCTGCACTTGCCGCGCTGATTTCCCCCATGATCTGTGTGACCCGCTGAATGGCGCTCTCTACCTCGCGCATGGTTTCGCCAGCTTCGCCAACCAGATGCGTGCCTGTGTCTACCCGCTGCACATTAGCCAGGATCAATATATTGATTTGTTTGGCCGCTTCGGCGCTGCGCTGTGCCAGGCGGCGGACCTCGGCGGCGACAACGGCAAATCCTCTGCCTTCGTCCCCGGCGCGAGCCGCTTCGACTGCCGCATTCAATGCCAGGATGTTCGTTTGAAAGGCGATGTTGTCGATCACGCTGATGATTTCCGTGATCTGGCGCGAGCTTTCATTGATTGCTTGCATCGTGTCAACGACGCGCCCGACCACCTCACCACCCCGTACCGCAATCGTGGACGCCGCTTGCGCCAGGGTATCCGCTTGCATCGCGCTATCCGCGTTCAGGCTGACCGTGCCGGCCAGTTGTTCCATCGACGCCGAGGTTTCCTCTAGCGCGCCAGCCTGGCTTTCCGTGCGTGCGCTCAGATCGGTATTGCCTTGAGATATCTGCTCGCTCGCAACAGCCACGCTTTCGGCGTTTTGCCTGACGTTTTGCACCACCCGGCTCAGGCTGCTTTGCATATCTCCCATGGCGGCAAGCAACTGCGCCGTTTCATTCTTGCCTTGTGCCGCAATCGTGTGACTGAGATTTCCCGACGCAACCAGGCGAGCCATTTCCACCGCCCGGCGAAGTGGTCGGGTGATTGACCGCGTCAACAGCGCGCCGAAAATCACCAATAACAATAGGGCGGCAAGACCTAAACCACTCAGCTCGTAAATGGAGTTCAGATAGGCATCCTGAGCGGCTTGCTGGGCTTGCTCGCCATACGCGACCTGCCGCTGCGCAAAGGCATCAGCGGCTCGGATAGCTTCTGTTTGAAGCGGGCCCAACGCTGTTGTCAACGCGGCTCTGGCCTCGTCGGTTCTCCCTGTTGAGGCCAGCTCCAAAATTCGATCTGTTGGTTCGCGCAAGCTCGCGACAGCCGAATCCATGGCCACGAGCAGTTTGGTGCCCTCCGTGCTGGTGACGCTGGTATGCAACGGCCCGCTGATGTTGGCGTATTGCTTGCGCAGTGCCGTCATGTGGGCGTCGGCCTGTTGGCTGCCGTGGACATCCTGGTTGAGCATGGCGTCCCGCATGACGCTCGCGCGTTCGCGCAGACCGTCCTTAATAGCCATCGCCGCAAGAATCTTGGGGAGCCGGTCTGTCGCACTTTCATCAAGATGCATCTTGATGGTTTGCATATTGTTCACGCCCACCCAGATCATGGCGACCAACAATGCAGCGGCCGTGGCAATGCCCAGGCCCAATCGGCTGGAAATCTTCAAATCGTTCAAATTCATGATGCCCACGCGGTTTGTTCCGCAGTGAAAAATAGTGAGGAGGGCGCGTGCCCGGCGGACTCGCGCTTTGGCGCAGCGGCGCGCTTACGCCGCTTGAGGAAAGCGTGACACGTCGGGTGACGCAGGCAGCACCGCTTGTCTGGCGCAGACACGTTTGTGAGCGGTGTGGGTATTTTTGTTGATCAGATCTTCGATCTCGCCGAGGTGAGCAGCGCTTAGCTTCCATCCAAACACCTTGTCGATATCAAGGAGCTGCTCCGGCCGACGAGCGCCCCAGAGGGCGATGGTGGGGCCCTGATCCAAAATCCAGCGTATGGCCAGTGCCTGCACCGGTTTGCCAAACATATAGCAGGCCATGGCGGCCAATTCTTTGGTGGCACCGACATACCGATCAAAACGAGGTCGCTGAAACTTGGGGTCCGTCCGGCGCCGATCTTCCTGGCCGAAAGTGGTGTCGGGCGTCATGCGGCCGGACAAAAGGCCTCTGCAAAGGGAGCCGTGCGCAAGGACCGTGAGCGTGTTTTTTCTGGCATAAGGAAGAACATCTGCCTCGATGTTGCGCTCATACAGGTTGTACGGCGACCGCAGCGTGGCGACAGGCAGGACGGCGCGCATGGCATCCGTTCGAGTGGTAGAGAAATGGCACAATCCAACGGCCAGAACCTTGCCGTCGCGCAGAAGCCTTTCCAGCGCGATCGCCGTCTCTTCAACAGGGCGCGAGGCATTGGGTTCGCTCACGTGGTACAGATCAATACGATCGGTGCGCAGGCGACGCAAGGAATCTTCCACTTCGCGTTGAATGTCGCGCGCCCCGGTAGGGTGACCTAGTTGCGCGTAGCCAGTAAGGTCTGCCATTTTCGTGGCAATAACCGCTTTGTTTCGCAGGCCTGCCAATGCGCGCCCAACAAGTTCTTCCGCATAGCCAAGCCCCTTGGTCGGGGACGTGTCGATCAGATTAATGCCGCGCTCCACCGCAGCGCGCAGTGTCTGTATGGCGCCCGGCTCATCGGTTCTACCCCAAGTGGGGCCGCCGAAGGCCCGCGTACCTATTCCCACTGTAGACACTGGCGTCGGGATTCCCTCAATACGCATGGTCTGAACCCGCATGCACTACTCCAAATATTAGTATTTGTAATAGTAGTTCACCAATTGTTGTGTAGAATTCAACGTTACGTACAGGTAGTAACCCTAGGTTTTTTCTTGGCGACGGGAGCGCCTATGCTCTATGCCCATTTTCAGTCGTCATGATCTGGCCGACCTCAATGCGTTTGCCGTCATTTGCCGCTATCGCAGCTTTCGCCTGGCCGCCCTCGAACTGGACACGTCCACCTCGGCATTAAGCCACGCGTTGCGCAATCTGGAGGAACGGTTGGGGGTCAAGCTCCTGAACCGAACAACCCGGTCCATCTCTCCCACGGAAGCGGGAGGCCGGTTGGTGGCTCGTTTGGAAATGGGCTTTGAAGAAATCGGTACGGGAATGGCCGAGTTGCATCGAAATCGCGATATGCCTGTCGGCGGGCTGCGTATCAACGTGCCGCGCGATGCATCCCGATTGTTGCTGGCTCCCATCCTCGGACGATTTCTCCAGGCATATCCGCGTTTGCAGATCGAGGTCGTGGTCGACAACAACATGATCGATATTGTGAAGGCGGGCTTTGATGCCGGCATTCGTTATGGCGATAGCGTCGCGAAAGACATGGTGTCGATGCCGCTGACGCCGCCCTTGCGGTGGGTGGTCGTGGCGTCTCCGGCATATCTGGCACGTCATGGCGAGCCCCACTCTCCTAAGGAACTGCTGAACCACACCTGCATCCGCATGCGTTTGGGCGATAACGCCATGTATGAATGGGAATTAGGGGAGTTGCCGCATGCCGAACGCGTTGACGTGCCTGGCTCCTTGATCGTCAACGAAACAGATATGGCGATAGATGCCGCTGTGCAGGGCGTTGGTGTGGCGTATTGCCTTGAGCGGCATGCCTTGCCATATCTCAATGATGGCAGCTTGCGGCCGATCTTGAGCCGCTGGACGGTGATGGGCGCTCCCTTGGTCATGTACTACGCCAGTCGACGGCAATTGGCCCCCGGCCTCATGCAACTGATCCAGGCCATTCGAGTGGAAAACGGCTTGCCGGCTTGAGGCGTTGCGATGCTATGTGATCTCGTGGGCGCTATGGTTTCGGACGGCACGGAATCACGAGATTGCTGACAAAGATCTGCACCGTTTCCTGCTTCTGGTTGAACGTCGTGGTGCGAAGTTTGACCATTCCTTGCGTCGGCCTCGATTTCGACGGCCGAACCTCCAGCACTTCGCTTTCCACCCGCAGCTCATCGTCCGGCCGCACAGGCAGCGGCCATCGCAGTTCGTCAACACCGGCGCCAACAATACCGCCTGCCGGCTTGAAATCGCTGGCGACAAGCAATTGCATCGTGAGTGCCGCGGTGTGCCAGCCGCTGGCCGCGAGGCCACGAAAGATCGACGAGCTAGCCGCGTCGTCGTCCAGGTGAAATGGCTGAGGATCAAACTCGGACGCGAACGCCTTGATGCGCTCGGGGCCCACACGTACGCGTGCATTCCCCGTAAATCGTTGTCCGGGTTCCAGGTCTTCCAGGTAATACAGGTCCATGTTCATCTGCTCCATCCCAGGGTGACACGCTATCCGGTACTGCTATTCAGCCGTTGACGGCGACAAGGAGGCGAGGAGTTCTGCGCGGCAGGCCTCGAGAATTTCGTCCGCCAGCGGGGCGTCATCCGGACAGGCTCGGGACAACACGATCGCACCGACCACATGGGCAAGCATGGCAATCCGCTGTGCTCGCCGGTGATGCGGTTCCGTATCGCCGAGCGCCGTTCCCGCGCGTTCCGGGGTCGCGAGCATGTCTTCTATCCCGGCGGCGAAAGTGGCCTTGACGTCCTGGGACTGACGCGCGGCGTCGCCACACAGGGCCGCCATCGTGCAGCCTTCAGCGCGTGCATCGCGGTGCTCTCGCGAAATGTAATGTCTGACGAACTGGGCAAGGTCCACGTCGCCGGTGGCGGCAACTGATTGCGACATCCCGGTCGCGGCAGTTTCCGCCATCAGGTCGGCCTTGGACCGGAAGTGTTTGTAGAACCCGCCATGTGTAAAACCGGCGGCCGCCATCAGATCCGCCACGCCCACGCCGTCGTAGCCATGCTCGCGAAACAGGGCAGAAGCCGTCTCAACGATTCGCGCCCGATTCGCCTGCGCTTGCGCTTTAGTGACCCTCATAGCTGTACGCCTCCATGTGTATGCCGTTCTCAGGGCGGCAATTTATATTGATGTCGATCATCATCAAATGACTTGACGAATTAGATTATGGTCATCATCATAGCACCCTAAGAACGCTGGAATGGGCTTGTCGGGTACAACAACATGCCTTCCTTGCCACGGCAGTCAATCAACATGGATGAACGTACTTATGACCGACAACACCTTGTTTGAACCCTACAAGCTGGGATCTCTTACGCTTTCCAACAGAATCGTCATGGCGCCGCTCACGCGCAACCGCGCGGACGAGAATTTTGTGCCCAGCGAGTTCGCCGCTACCTACTACAGTCAGCGTGCATCGGCCGGGCTGTTGATTGCCGAGGCGACGCAGATCTCTCAGCAAGGGCAGGGTTATCAGGACACGCCGGGTATCTACACGCAGGCACAGATTGACGGTTGGCGCCAAGTCACGCAAGCCGTCCATGCCAAGGGCGGCCACATCTTCTTGCAGCTCTGGCACGTGGGACGCGTCTCGCATGTTGACCTCCAAGCTGACGGTGCAGCGCCCGTGGCCCCCTCGGCCATTCGTGCCGAGACCAAGACGTTTGTCCATAACAGTTTTGTGAGTGTCTCCGAACCCCGGGCGCTGGAGTCCTACGAGTTGCCGGGCATCATTAACGATTTTCGCCAAGCCGCTGCCAATGCGATCGCCGCTGGCTTCGATGGCGTTGAAATCCACGGCGCCAACGGCTATCTGCTGGATCAGTTTGCGAAGGATGGTGCCAACCACCGCGATGATGGCTACGGCGGTTCTATCGAAAACCGAGCGCGGCTCATGCTTGAGGTAACGGAGGCCGTGGTCAAGGAGATCGGGGCTGAGCGCACGGGCATCCGTATTTCGCCGGTGTCGCCTGCCAACGGTATTTCAAGCAGCGATCCTCAGGCGCAGTTTGATTACATTGCCGATCAGCTCAACGCGTTGAATATCGTCTTCCTGCACGTAGTCGAGGGAGCAACTGGCGGTCCGCGCGATGTCGCGCCGTTTGATTACGATTCGCTGCGCCGACGCTTCAAGAATACCTACATCGCGAATAACGGCTACGACCTGGACTTGGCTACCACCCAGCTTGCCCAGGGCAAGGCAGACCTGATCGCCTTTGGGCGTCCGTTCATCGCCAATCCAGACTTGGTCGAGCGATTGAAGACAAGAGCGCCATTGGCGAAACTCGATTCCTCCAAGCTCTACGGTGGCGGCGCGACGGGATACATCGATTATCCGGCGTTGGTCGAATTCGCCTGACAGCCCTCGCATTACCGCTTGCACTCAAGTTTATAAAGAGAGAAACGTATGGCTAGTCGTTCCGCAGTCCTCATCACCGGCGCATCGTCCGGAATCGGCGCGACATACGCCGAACGCTTCGCCGGTCGAGGTCACGACCTTATTCTTGTTGCTCGCGACAACTTGCGGCTGGAAGCGCTTGCGGCTCGCCTGAGGAAGGAGAACGGCGTCGCCGTCGATGTCCTTCAGGCGGACCTTACCCGCGAGGGCGACCTCAAGGCGGTCGAGGCTCGACTGCGCGACGACGCTCGGATTGGAATTCTCATCAACAACGCTGGGGTTGCCCAATCCGGTAGCTTTCTTGAGCAATCACCCGAGGCAATCGAGCAGCTCGTCGCGCTTAACATGACGGCGCTGGCTCGACTCGCCAGTGCAATCGCACCGCGACTGACCAAGGCGGGTGAGGGCGCAATCATCAATATTGGCTCGGTGGTCAGCCTCGCGCCGGCATTCGGTATGTCGATCTACGGCGCGACCAAGGCATTTGTGTTGTTCCTGTCGCAGGGCCTGCACCTGGAGCTTTCGCCTAGCGGCGTGTACGTGCAAGCGGTGCTGCCCGCCGCCACTCGCACCGAGATCTGGGAACGCGCAGGCATCGACGTCACTGCAATGGACGAAGTGATGGAAGTGGGTGACCTGGTAGATGCCGCACTGGTGGGCTTCGATCGCCGCGAACCGATCACTATCCCGCCATTGCACGATGCCGCAAGCTGGGACGTCCTGGATGCAGCGCGGCAAGCGCTGCTTTCGAATATCAAGCAAAGCGAAGTCGCATCCCGTTATCAGGCAGCGTCCTCGTGAGCGTCTGGTTCAACGCGATACCCTAGTGTTTTCAAGCGCTTGAAAAAGGCCAACGTAACGTTGGCCTTTTTTTTCGACATGACACTGGCCGCGCGGCGAGTGTTGAGGCATCTACCGGGGCTCTTGACGCGTTGCGCTGGCGTCAGTTGCGGTTGATCCAGTCCTTTGTATCCTGGATGAACCAGGGAAGATTCAACCTTTCCCCTTCGCCGGACTGTATGGTCAAACGCTGATCCGAGGAGCCAGGGGAGCTGTTCGCGCCCTGCGTCGTGGAAGATGGCTGGTTCCGATAGTCCGTATCGGTTTGCCGGGGCGGATTATCCGCGCAGGCGGCAATCGATGCGCACGCGACCGCGACAAGGACTGGCCGCAGTGCTAAACGAAAGGTCTTCATGATGTTGTGGTTTCCGCTGGCGGCACAGGCCGAAGTGCCGGGCAATCAAGGCCTCTGCTCTATACCTTACTAGGAATACGGGGGGCGCGTCACCGTCTCAAGCCCTTCGGAGCAAATACCCGCCGACTCAGATCTGCCGGTGAGACTTCCGTCGACGAAAATGGCCTCATTCTCGTATACCTTTAGGTCGACAATGCTTATCGTCGCGCACCCGACTCAAGTCCATTTGGGTGTGTCCTAGCTCCTTCCTGCAGCACTCAACATGTCGATTCGCCTTTGATGACTCTGCCATCCGTTATTGCTTCCCCCATTGCAAAACCAAAATCGGGGTAGTCGACGGAATCTTCGCTATGGGTTCCGAGATCCAGCCACTCTACGTCCTGGAACAGCTTCTTCAGCGTTTCCTTCAGCACGTATCCGGCGTGGTCGGACGCAATCGCAATTCTCATTTTGTCTTTCTCCGTTGTGTCGGGGAATGTTAAGAAGGGGCGCGGCAAGATTTGCCTCACGGGCTAATCAAAACCGTCCTCGCGGGGGCTTCGCGTTTGCCGCGCCCCAACGCGTGTGAAGGTTTCAAATCACCTGACCTACGTCGATACGGTTTCCATCCGGGTCTTCAAATACGAACGCTCTCAAGCCGTAATCCTTGTCTTGAAGACGCTTGATGATCCTCACTCCGTGGTGCTTGCAGACAGTGTGGAGAGCATCAATGTCGTCCACCATCAAATGAGCCACCGTGAAAGCCGCAGCTTTGTGGCGGGGCTGTAAGCTCAGATGCAATTCACCTTGATCGCGCTTCAGGATCATGAAGCCAACAGGATTTCCGTTCTCGAAGATTTTCTTGAACCCAAGAACCTGGGTATAAAACGCATGGGCGTGGCTCATCTCCGTGACGGGGAGCGTGGCCGCAATTCGTCCGAACCGGACACCGTGATCGGCGATATCGTTCATCGTAGAGTCTCTGCCTGCAAAGTCGCGAACCGCATCCAGACGGTGCTGGTTGATCTGATGCGCTTCGTTGTTTTGATCAGCAGGACGGTGCCTACCAAGTTAAGTCAATCTTTTAGGTCGGTCTCCCGGCGCAGCGGGCAGTGTAGCCTTCGCGGATTGATCCAGGAAGTGATGCCCATGATTGATAGCGCCTAATCAGAAGTTTTCTGACTTGAGCGGCCCGAAGGTCACGAGCAAGGCAGTGGACACTCGCAAGGGCTGGCTTCAGGCACAATGACCTCGTTTTCATTCCCCGGATTCGCCATGCAAGCCGTCGCCGCCGTATTGACCTCTTCCGTGTTTGTTGTGCTCTCGCTCTGGCATGTTTATTGGGCACTCGGAGGTCGGCTGGCCCATCAAGCGGCGCTGCCCATCAAAGACGGTAAGCCACTGTTCCAGCCGTCGGCAGTAGGCACGTTTTTTGTCGGCATCGCGTTGATGGCGTTCGCGGGCCTGGTGGCGTTTAACGCGGGCTTGCTGGGCACCGAACCCGCGCCCGCTTGGCTACGCTGGGCGGGCGGTGCTGTGGTGCTGGCCCTGCTGGGTCGGGCCATTGGCGACTTCCGTTATGTAGGTTTCTTCAAGCGACTGGGCGACGAACCCTTCGCTCGGCTGGACACACGGGTGTATTCGCCGCTGTGTCTGCTACTGGCGGCGGGCGTGGCAACTGCCGCTTGGCAGGGATAGATCGCGGTGGCGCTGCGCAGCTCTGGACGTAGATCGCAGCTCGGATCCAAGGGGTCGAGCTGTTTGATCGCACTCGGCAAAGACCGACGCTAACGCCTGTTGGGCCGGTGCTCGTCGACCAGGCTCGTACGTTCTTGTCCAGCGCAGATCGCTTCGGGGCCATCGCCGCCCGCAGACGAGAGCATCTCCCCAAACCGAACGCTATCGGTATACGCCGCGCATGTCTGCGATCGGCCGTTAGGCCGAGGAGGCAATTGGCTCTCGGAAAATCTCCGGAATCTCCTCCTGAAATGAAGCTTTAACGCGAAGGTCGTGCGTCGCTACGCGAACCTGGACCCATGAACGCTCCAGACTTGCCGGCAGGCTGTTTGCTTGAGTAATCGCGTCCAAATGAATTTGCTCGGATATATCGATAGCCCAAACTCTTCGCGCTGCTCCCTCAATCCCCCGTCAAGAGCGCTTTCATTGTTTTCGAGACCGCCTCCAGGTAAATCCCACATCCCTGGAAACGGGATCAATGATTTCTGATCTCGTTGATAGACCGGTAGTTTGTTTTCGATGATCAATGCGGGCCCTACGCCGTGAAAATTGGTCATTGGAGGATTGCCCGCTGCCAGTGTTGGTGCTTGCTTTGTAATCACGGGATTAAGTAGGGCAGGTTTGTTTCTGCATATTAAATGCTTTCTTAATATTTATATTTATATAGTGATGCTTCTGTGGGTTTTTTTGTATTCCATGGTCATAAATTTCTAGTTAAGAGGAAGGGGCGGTAAGCTATCTTCTCCGGTAGTTGCGCGTGTGGATGAACATAGGCGAAGATTGGCTTTAGTTCTTATTCAGAGCTCTCCGTGTGAAAATAACATACGGATTTTCTTTATGCTCCGATAGATGTTTTATTTAACTTATTCTTCATAAATACAGTTGGAGTTGTCATAAGAAAAATTTACGATTTGGAAAAACTATATAAAAATAATATTAATATTGAACCGATAGCGGAGGTGGAGGAAAACAGTTTTACTTCGCTAACTCTGTTATTTAACGAAAAAGTGGGGCATGTTTTTGATAGCTTGGCCTACATTGCCGGCATTAAGTCTGCGCACGCTGACTCCAAATGCAATAGCTTGGACACGACAAACCTTCAATCCCTCTTGGCAAGTGCGCAATTAGCCGGATACGACGTCGAGGTTCTGACGATCTAATCACCGAGGTAAAGGCACCCAAATTGGGTGTTTTTTTTTGGAGTTCTATATGTCTGATGGTTGGAATGACATAGGGGGTATTTCAGGATTGAAATGGGTTCCTAGATTCCGCTTAAATAATGGAAAGAAAGATTCGTATGTTATTCCGTATCCAACGATAAAGCCTGTTAGTGTCGTATTTCGAGCTGGAGTTTTCACCTAGTTCGGGCAGAACTCTGATCATACCTCCTGGTGTTGCGCATACTTTTGAAAACTTGGAGGGTATATATACGATTAATGATTATTCAATATTCCTGCCGTCAGCAGATCTTCTGATAAGAAAAAAACTCCCATGGTCTCCTGGCAATGACATTATTAATATATCGGAAGATATCGATCCTTCTTCGTGTCCGGGGTTCGTTCCTATGGAATATGAAGCATACGATTACGTCTATCAAAAAATTGCAGATCGGCAGAATGAATCTTTATTTAATATCCAACACCAGCATCCGGAGACTCGGACTTTTAGTCTAGCCGATGGCTCCAGTGCCACGATACTGTTGCGAGAAAAAATAACGCAGGCAGTAGCCTCGCCCCTTCCGATCAGCGGAATATCTGGAGTCGTATTCAGAAATCTTCCCAGAATAATTACAGGATCAAGAAGTGAGATAGTGGCACTTACCGTGGAGCTAGCAATACCACGCGGGGTGGGGCACGCCCTATTTAATATGGGGATGGTTTTTACTATTAATCGACCCTACCTTTTTTGGATCCAGATAAGGACTATTTTCCGGGAAACGATATTATTGATTGGCCAATTGCGGACAGGGAATTCTCGATTTTCGAAGTAAATGAAATCCCGGCTACGTTAGACTATTATTCAATGTTAATCGAACGTCAGCGTGAACTTGCTAAAAATAAGGTTTCAGTATCGACGCCAAGATCTGTCATGGTGATGGATGCAGTGAAAGGAAGGCAGGTAAAAGTTCTTCTGAGAAAGCGGATAACTGTAGATTAATCTAGGATGCGTTGATTTATGCCTCGGTCTTTAGTGTGCATGTTGGCGTTGGTGCTGGTCGCTGATGGAATTATGATTTTCCTTATTCCGGTCATCGTCTATGCGAAAACCGCAGATATTACGTACTCGGGCCTCGCCTTCGCTCTGTGGTGGTTGCCTCGACTGGTGTTGACCCCACTTATAGGCTCCTTCATTGATCGAGTGGGCGTTAGGCCTGTATCCATTATTTCGGACATTACAAAGATTGTCGGATGCATTTCCGTCGTTTTGGTTTTTGCACTAACAGACTCCCCGTTGCTCATAGCCATCGCGAGCGGTTTATTAGGTGGCGTGATATCCATCGGTAACTCACAAACGCTGATTTCCTACGAAAAACTGATGTCGGTCTACAGTAAAAACCTCGATAAAGATGCCAACATCCTTTCCAGGATGGATTTTCTAGGAATGGTACTTGGGCCAGCTGTGGGTATGGCTATGTATGGTCTCGGCTCTGGATATCTTATATTTTTTGTCTCGATGCTTTATGCCGCTAATTGCTTATATTTTGTGAGGCAGAAAAGATGGTCTGCTCTTGCTCCTGAAAATGACGCAGGTCCAGATAGATTCGATTGCTCGGCTTTGCTGGTGGTGTTGAGATTTCCGATTCTGCTGCTTCTGATTGCGATGGCAATGGGGAATAATATTTTTGATGGAGTCGTTGAGGCTGCGGGTGTGTCTATTATGCAAGAGCTAATGAATATGTCTGTACAGAATTTTGCATTAATTGATATATGCGCGGGGCTGTCGGGTTTTGTTGCGACGTATTTTTATGCAAGGATGATTAAAGCGCTTCGTCGGTCCACCTTGTTCGTCTGTGGGCTAGTTGCGGTTGTGGCTGCATCCTGGCTCTTGACTCTATCTTTATCGAATGTGTCCGCATTCTTGTTTTTTTACTCGATTAGCATTGCTGGAAAGGTGTTTATCGGAAATTTTTCCAGAGTGGCTCGTATTTTGCTTGTGCCGAAAAGCCAGCTCGCAAGTACTTCTTCAATAATTATTGTAATTAATCAGAGTGTTTTACCAGTTGTCGGCCTGTTGATTTTTTTGGGTGAATATTTTGATATGAAAATATATTACATAATGAGAGTCGGCGTTCTTGTGACCTTTTTGGCGGGAATTTTGGTAATGGTTTGGATGCCTAAAGTCGCTGGCCTGGAAGCTCGTCCCGCTGTTTGTTGACCTTATCTTCAGGGTCCGAGAGGCGATTGCATATCTGCAGAGTCGGTCTTTAATCAGAAGATAGTGTGACGGAATCATGCCTCCCGCTATACACAAGGCGCCAATCTCGCCCGAAAAACGAGCGAGATTTGTGGCAAGGCTCACACCTTACCCATGGGTGGGTTATTCAATCTGCGGCTTCATATGCGGGGCTATAGCGACGACCCGCATTCCCGAGCATCGGGGCCGCACGCACCCACGTTAACGGCGAATAATCGATGCGGACGATTCATTGCCCCAACAATGAAGCCCGGCAGGTAGGAAATCCGTTGAACCTCAGGCCCATACGAGGGGTTCGCTCAGCGACCGCGTGTCATTGATTCCAATACATCGTCACGCCGTATCCAGCCATGGAACAGCGCGGCTGCAAGATGCAGCAACACCGTGGCAAACAGCAGAAAGGCCAGATAGCGATGCGCACCGCGCAGCCAGGCAAACAAGGGTGCACTGGTGGGCGCAATGGCCGGCAATTGCCAACTGCCCACCGTAACCGGATAACCACCGGCCGACACCATTGCCCAGCCGATAAGCGGCATTGCAAACATCAGCACATACAACAGCGCGTGCGAGGCCAGCGCCGCGTAGCGTTGCCAGGTCGGCAGGTCGGCTGGCAAGGCCGGAACCCCTTTGTACAGTCGCGTGCCCAGGCGTATGCATACCAGCATGAGCAGCGCCACGCCCAAGGGCTTATGGATCTGCATCAGCCATTGATGCCGCTCGGAAACCGAGGCCACCATGCCCACGC
>JBEBWV010000132.1:0-13202 GCA_040391965.1 Achromobacter deleyi
GCTGATGGTGTCGGGCTTTGACCGCTACTACCAGATCACCAAGTGCTTCCGCGATGAAGACTTGCGCGCCGATCGTCAGCCCGAATTCACGCAGATCGATTGCGAAACATCGTTCCTGAACGAATTCGAAATTCGCGAAATCTTCGAGAACATGATTCGTCACGTGTTCAAAGTGGTGCAAGACGTCGATCTGCCGACAGAATTCCCGAGCATGACCTGGACCGAAGCGATGCGTCGCTTTGGCTCAGACAAGCCGGACTTGCGCGTTCAACTTGAATTCACCGACGTCACCGATGTGATGCGCGATGTCGACTTCAAGGTGTTCGCCGCCGCCGCAACCGCAGCAGGCAGCCGCGTGGTTGCGTTGCGCGTGCCGGGTGGTGCCGAAATGTCGCGTAGCGAAATCGACAACTACACACAGTTCGTTGGTATCTACGGCGCCAAGGGCTTGGCCTACATCAAGGTCAACGACGTGGCGAAGGGCCGTGAAGGCTTGCAATCGCCCATCGTCAAGAACCTGCACGATGCGGCCCTGGCTGAACTGATCACGCGTACCGGCGCACAAGATGGCGACATCATTTTCTTCGGTGCTGATCGTGAGAAGGTCGTCAACGACGCCATCGGCGCGTTGCGCGTGAAGATCGGTCACAGCGAATTCGGCAAGAAGTCCGGTCTGATGACCGGCGGCTGGAAACCGTTGTGGGTGATCGACTTCCCGATGTTCGAATACGACGAGGAAGATGGTCGCTACACCGCGGCACATCACCCGTTCACCAGCCCCAAGGATGGTCACGAAGACTTCCTGGAAACCGATCCGAGCAAGGCCATTGCGAAGGCCTACGACATGGTGCTCAACGGTTGGGAAATCGGTGGTGGTTCGGTTCGAATTCACCGCGAAGAAGTGCAGAGCAAGGTCTTCCGTGCACTCAAGATCGGTGCTGAAGAAGCCCAGGACAAGTTCGGCTTCCTGCTCGATGCGTTGCAATATGGCGCACCTCCGCACGGTGGCATCGCATTCGGTCTGGACCGCATCGTGACGATGATGACCGGCGCTGAATCGATTCGCGATGTGATTGCTTTCCCCAAGACTCAGCGTGCTCAGTGTCTCTTGACCCAAGCACCGTCTGAAGTCGACGAAAAGCAATTGCGTGAATTGCACATTCGCTTGCGTAATGTCGAAGTGAAGTAGGATGAGTGCAGCGTAGTGAGTCTGTGACCGTTTTGGCGGCAACAGATTCACTGCGCTTTCTGTCACGCATTGCATCCGGAGGCGCGATGTCGCTTATCCGCGTCGTCAGCTACAACATTCATAAAGGCCGTTCGGCATTGGGCCGATTGGAATCTTTGAATGAATTGCGACTGGGCTTGTACGGGCTTCGCCCCGATCTGGTCTTTTTGCAAGAAGTGCAGGGTCGCAATGAGCACGCCTCAGTGCTTGATGCCCAACACGAGTCCCTCGCGGCCGCGTTGAGGCTCGAAGTGGCCTATGGTCGCAACGCCATTCGCAATCGCAGTGACCATGGCAACGCCTTACTGTCGCGTTACCCTATTCTTGACCACGAAAACCAGGATATCTCTGATCATCGCCTTGAGCAGCGTGGGCTTTTGCACGCGCGCGTCGATATAGACGGATGTGATGTTCATTGCTTCGTGGTGCACCTGGGCTTATTTGCCGGCAGCCGTACTCGCCAGATTCTGGCGCTTACCGAGCGCATAGGCCGACTGGTACCTGATGGCGCCCCGATTCTGATCGCCGGAGATTTCAACGACTGGGGCAATCATCTGGCGCCGCTGTTCGTGCAGCAACTTGGGCTCTACGAAGTGTTCTCAAACGCCCCACGCAGTCATGGCGGAGAACTGCCCCGCTTGCGCGAGTCAGTCAGACGCATGAGCAACGTATTACGTGGATTGCCCAACGGGCTTGCCGTTCATGAACGGACGAATCAGTTGGGTATGGGTGGCCTGGCAAGCATTGCACCGCCGCCGCGCACGTTCCCTGCCGTATTCCCTTGGTTTCGCTTGGACCGCATCTATCAGCGCGGTTTTGCCGTGCGCAGTGCGCGTGTGCTGCGGGGGCGTGAGTGGGCGCGTTTGTCGGATCATTCCCCCTTGTTGGCCGAGTTGGAATTACCGTGAAGGCAGAGATTGTCCACTTAGACTGGACGCCAGACAATACGGTCGAATTACTGCAAAACGGGGCAGATTTCTTTCCTGCACTGTGCGCAGCCATTGATGCGGCGCAAGTCAGCGTGCATCTGGAAACCTACATATTCATGTTGGACCGCACGGGCGAGCGTGTACTGGCGCATCTGATTGGCGCGGCGGTTCGGGGCGTGAAAGTGCGCGTGGTTCTGGACGGATTTGGTAGCGCAGAGACAGCAGGCGAAGTACGTAAACGCTTAATCGCGGGCGGCGCGCAGTGTCGTATTTTCCGGCCCGAACCACGATGGCTGGGTCGCCTGGTGCCATCACGTAGCCGTCTTCGACGCCTGCACCGCAAAGTGACCGTTGTTGATTCCAGTATTGCGTTCATTGGCGGCATTAACATCGTGGACGATTACGATGGATTGGACCCCAAGACATCAACGCTGGCCCCCCGATTCGATTTCGCTGTGCGAGTGCGCGGACCTGTCGTGGCTGACGCCATGTATGCGCAAGATCTGCTTTGGGTAAGGCTGAATTGGGCGCGTCTGCGCCACCACCCGGAAGACTGGCGCAGGCTACGCCTGCGTAAGCCCAGACGTGCGCCCGAGCAGCATAGCGGCAGCATGCGTGCGGTGCTGGTGTTGCGCGACAACGTACGGTTTCGTCAAACCTTTGAACAGTCTTATCTCTACGGCATCATGCATGCTCGTAAGGAAATTCTGATTGCCAATGCGTATTTTTTTCCGGGCCGTCAATTCCGTCATGCTTTGGCGCAAGCGGCGGCAAGAGGGGTGAGGGTACGGTTATTGCTGCAAGGCAAAGTCGAATACCGCATGCAGTATCACGCGACGCGATCGCTTTACGAACAGTTGCTCAACGACGGCATTGAAATCTACGAGTACATGCCAGGTTTCTTGCATGCCAAGGTCGCCGTCATTGATAACTTTGCGACCGTGGGCTCGTCTAATCTGGATCCCTTCAGTTTGCTCCTGGCGCGCGAGGCCAATGTGCTGGTTGATAATCAAATGTTTGCCTGCGACCTGCAGCAACGCTTGGAGACAGCCATTAAAGAGGGTGGCCATTTTATTCGTCCGCTTGAATACAAGCGCCGTGGGTGGATTCGACGTTGGATCGACGCGGCCTCCTACACAATGCTGCGCATTGGCGTGGCACTGACAGGAAGCTCCGGCAAGTACTAGGCGGGGGTTGCCACACGTTTGCGCACCAACCCGAGCGCCAACGCCGTACCGACCAAAATGATGCTCGCGCCAATCAGGATGGAAGATGTCAGTTCCTCGTTCAGGAACCAGACTCCCCAGAGCACACCGAATATCGGTACCAGGAACGTCACACTGACCGCGCCAGTAGGGCCGACATTCGCAATCAATCTGAAGAACACAATGTAGGCGGCGCCTGTGCACACCGTCGCCAGCAGCACCGTGGCGCGCCATGCTGCGAACGACACGGGTGCCTCAGGCCAAGCGGCTATTGCGAAAGGCAGCAACACCAATGACGCCGCAATCATGCTGCCCGTTGCATTGGCCAAGGCATCCACACCCGAGAGGTAGCGTTTCGTCCAATTTGCGGCCAAGCCATAGAAAATGGGTGCGCTGATCGCGGCGAGCACCGCGGGCCCGGTGCCACCGGATTGAAATGTGAGCTTGTCCCACACCAGCACAACAATCCCGATGACGCCTACGAACAGGCCCAACGAGCGCATCCATGGCAGTCTGTCTTTCAGCCAGAGCCAGCCCACCACCGCACCCCACACAGGGGTCACCGCATTAGCGACCGACAAGAAGCCGGCACCCAGTGATTGGGCGGCGTAGGCGTACAGCAGGAACGGCAATGCCGCGTTCAGGGTGCCCACCACAAGAATCGCTTTCCAGTGCCGGGCAATGATGGGTAACTTGCCGCGCAGGGCGGCCGCCGGAAGGAGCACGAGGGCGGCGATGCCTACCCGAAGTTCGATCAACGCGATGGGGCCGAACTCAGGCACGGCAATGCGCAAAAAGAGGAATGAACCACCCCAGACCGCTGCCAGCAGGAGCAGGTCGACAAGATCACGACGACGCATAGTAATTCCAGGATTAGCCAGGTTTCCTGGCCGTGACCAGATTCTTCATTTTGATGCGATGCGACAGCACCGCGCTGAGGATCGAGAGCGCGATGCAAAGCACAAGCCCCGCTCGTACGCCGTCGAGAACTGACAAGCGGGTAATCAACACGCCCACGGCGGCGGTGCCTGTGGCGCTACCGATGGCACGTGTGGTTTGCACCAGCGCCGAGGCGACACCCAGGTCACGCCGTTCACTCAGCATCTGCATGAAAAGCGTGAGATTGGGAAGCAAAAAGCCCAGCGCCGTGCCGTTGATAAAGAACGCCGCCAGAATCCACCATGCCGAGGTACCAGGAGAAATCAACAACACCATCAGGCAGCCGACGGCCAGTAAACCGCTTCCAAATACCATTAAACGCTGCGGCTCACTTTGCTTGTGAAAGAGGCGGCCATTGAGAATGCTGCCCACTGAAATGGCGGCGACTAACGGTGTCATTAGCAAGCCCGCTTCGCTCGGCGTATAACCTAGCGACGCTTGCAGCAGCAATGGGCTGTAGAAAATCAGCACAAACATGACCGCACCGACAATGAGTGATGTGATGTTCAACAGACGCGATTCACTCGGGGCCAATATGCGCAACGGGAAAATTGGCGAGGCAACACGCTGTTGATGCAGAATTAGTAGCGTGATGGCCGCTACAGCGGCCACCGCCAGAGCGAGCCCTAGTTTGGGTTGTGCATGGTCGCCCGGTGCGAAGATGAGTTCCACAGCGGCAAGCGGTGCCGCCACGGCAATCACCAGCAGAAATGCACCGATCCAGTCGATGCGCCGCGACTCGGTGTGAACGGGACGAATGCGCGGAAAATAACGGGCCAACAAGAACAGGGCCACGACAGCGGAAATAGGGGCGATGAAAAACGCGGCGCGCCAACTAAGGGCTTGCGTTGCCGCTCCGCCCAACACCGGACCAATGCCGCTAGCCATCGCGAATGCGGCGGATACCAGGGCCATCCAGCGTACGCGCTGGCGCGCATCGGGAAAGAGATCGGCGGGCGCAGCAAAAGCAGTGGCGGCCATCATGCCGCCACCTACACCCTGCAGGGTTCGAAAAAGAATGAGCTGCTCCATGGATTGAGACAGCCCACAGGCAATGGAGCCCAGTGCCACCAAGGACACCGAAATCAACATCAGGGTCCTGCGGCCGAAGATGTCACCGAGGCGTCCAAAAATAAGGATGGATGCCGCAGTGGCGAGCAAATAGCCCGTGCCTACCCATGAGTAAAGCGCCATGCCGTTAAGCGCTTCAGCTACCCGAGGCAGGGTGGTCGTGACAATGGTGGAGTCAAAAGCGACCACCACCACTGTGGCCGACACCCCCGCCATCGCCAGCAACAGCTCACGACGACTATGCTCGGTTTCGGCGGCAGCAGGCGATGGCGGAGGCGGCGTATTCATGCCGCCAAGGATATCACTGGCGCATAAGGGCTTTCACTTATAAAACGCGTGATAACTCCAAAAAACCGCGACAACCAGCAAGACCATGATCCACGACCAGCGCGAATTGGAAAGTCCGCGTAGCGGCGGTTCAGGCGGAGGCGGTGGGGGGGCCAAGCGAGGCTGCTTGGCCATGTAATCAATAAACGCGCAGAAGAATTTCTCGATAATCCGCTCGCCTGCTTTCAGCACGGGGCCCTCACCAAACTCGGCCAACTTCCCGCCCGCCATGCCGGCCACGGTATAGGCCAGCCGAGTGCCTTCGTCTTTGGTGGTGAGATTGATCTGGGCGGTTCCGATGGCAAGGCAGGCAGCAAGCCCTTTGCCTTCGAACACTAGCGTGCAGCTATCAGGCGGGTTGACGTCAGAGAGCAATATTTCGCCCTCGTAGTCTGACTCCAATCCTGCAATCTTGGCGCGAAGCGTGACGGCATATTCGGTGGGCGTCTTTCTGTCGACCTTAATGCAGCCCGGAATACAGTGTTGAAGTACGGCTGGATCGGTAAGTGCATCCCAAGTCTGGTGCTGGGTAGCTGGAATCCATTGAGCATCGGCAATGCGCATGGTTGTCTCCTTGTAGAAGCCTTACATGCCCATTGTGGCCCTTAACTCCGCCATTGGCTACCTAAGCATTTGCCTATTGCGGTGCCTGCGAGCTGCCTATTGGGTAGGCGTGGCTTTGTTTGCCAACTGCGTAATCCAATATCCTGTTGAGGCGTCATGGTTCGTGTCCACAGGCGAACCGTGCAATTCAGCCACGATGCCAGTGGCCAGTTTCTTGCCCGCTTCCACGCCCCACTGATCAAAAGGATTGATGCCCCAAATGAGCGCTTGCACGAAAATCTTGTGTTCGTACATTGCAAGCAGCGCACCCAAGGTATAGGGCGTTAAGCGTGGCAGCACAATCAGGTTGGAGGGCCGACCACCGACATGGTTACGGTGATGGGCCAACCATTCGGCTTTTTCTTGGGGCTCGCCTTTACTCAGCAGATCAGCAAGATCGGTCTCGTAATTAGTGCCACGCAGCAAGGTTTCACGTTGCGCCAGACAGTTGGCGACGAGCAAGGCGTGTTCGTCTGGCCAGCAATGGTCTGACTCTCGACACAGAATAAAATCAACCGCCGCGCCGTCTGTGCCTTGATGCAACCACTGAAAGAAGGTGTGCTGGCCGTCCGTGCCCGGCATGCCCCATACGGAGGGTCCGGTAGGTACACCGACCGGTTGGCCAGAAATATCGACAGACTTACCTAATGACTCCATATCCAATTGCTGGAGATAAGGTGCCAGATGGTGCAAGCGCGCGTCATAAGCGGCCACGCTTAATGAGCTGAAACCCAACACGCTGCGGTTGGCAACACCGGCCAAGGCCAGCTGCACCGGCGCATTTTCGCTAATGTCTGCTTCAAGAAAGTGCGCGTCCATGTCGGTGGCACCAGCAAGCAGGCCATCAAGCGCTTCCATGCCTAACGCGAGGGCGACCGGCAGGCCGACCGCCGACCAGAGCGAGAACCGACCTCCGACCCAATCCCAGAAGAGGAAAATATGTTTCGGGAGAATGCCCATTTTCTGCGCGACAGCCGGACGAGCCGTGACGGCGACGACCTGATCCAACGGACGCTCAATGCCGGCATCGCTTAACCACTGCGTGGCGCGCGCCAAATTAGTCAGCGTTTCCGTGGTGGTGAAGGATTTGGACGTCACGATTATCAACGTGGTGTGAGGGTCCAAGCCCATCAGCGCGTTGTCCAGCGCGTGTCCGTCAATATTCGATACGAGTTTCAGTTTGCGAGTTGGCTTAATGTCTACGCAAGCACTGCTCGCCAGTCGTACGCCCCAATCGCTGCCGCCAATACCAATATGCACGACAGTACGCCATTGACCCGCTTGATCGGCATTGCGCACGAATTCACGCACACGGGCACGCTCGTTTCCGACTTCTGCAGTGGGCGCCGCAGCGCGCAACATGGTGTGCCACGCTGCGCGCTCTTCAGTGACATTGACGCATTCGCCTGCAAAGAGGGCTGCCCGCGTTGACGTGAACGCACGTGCATGCAATAACGCTTTGCCTGCATCGATGACAGCCTGCGAATGAGTCTGCGCCGTCAAATCGACCGCGATGCCCGCAGCATGCAGTAGACGTAGTTCGTCGCTATGGCGTGATGATTGTTTAACCGCCGTCGAAAACGCATGCCATTCAGGCATGGCGGTCAGGCTGGCACAGTTTGTTCTAGTCGCAACGGAGTTCATACAAGGCGAGAATGCGTCTTAATATTTAATGGGGCGATTTGACTGAAAGTATAGCGGGCCAAATCAAACCATTGGCTTGTTGAGCCTGCGTTAGTGCGCGAGAATAACGCAGCATCCGCGTAAATATCGGATTTTATTGGTAGTTATTGAAACGGCCAGAGATACAGTTGTGATGAAAAACCGCAACATCCGCCGCGCTTATGTTTTGGCACACCCACTTAGTTACGTATGAATATGAGCACCTGACGTTACAATCCCTGCCTTAATCCCGGGTCTGAAAACGGTTCATGCTGTACGTACTGGTCGCGTTCCTCGTTTCGCTTGTATTCACCATGCTCATTGTTCGCTACCGGACGTGGCACGGGCGTTTGACTGCGGACAGCGACCTGAGCGGTGTGCAGAAGTATCACGTCCAACCTGTGCCGCGGGTAGGCGGCTTGTCCCTGGTTGTTGCCATGGTCGCCACCTGCGTCGTGGTGGCGTTTCGGGAACCAGATGTGCTGCCGAGCATGTTGCTGCTGTTGGCGGCTTCGTTGCCGGCATTCTTGGGTGGCTTCGCCGAAGATCTCACCAAAAAAGTGCGCGTATTGGTGCGACTGCTGCTCGCGATGCTGTCAGGCGTCTTGGCCTATATGTGGTTGGGCGCCGCCGTCACACGGCTCGACATTATCGGTATAGATTGGTTATTGCAGTTCAGTGCGATTTCTCTGGTGTTTACCGCAATCGCGATCAGTGGTGCGGCAAACGCGATAAATATTATCGATGGATATAACGGTTTGGCGGCCGTAGTTTCCGCAATGATATTGGCTGGGTTCGCTTATGTATCGTTTTATCTGGGCGACAGATTTCTGCTGATTATTGCGTTGAGCACGCTCGGCAGTATTCTTGGCTTCTTGTTGTGGAATTATCCACACGGCCACGTTTTCTTAGGCGATGGCGGAGCTTATTTTCTCGGCTTCATTATCGGAGTGCTTTCTGTCTTGTTGTTGGCACGGCATCCGCAAGTCTCGGCCTGGTTTCCATTATTGCTGTGCATCTATCCCGTTTTCGAGACCCTCTTTTCTGTCTATCGAAAAAAGTGGTTGCGTGGACGATCGCCTGGTGCGCCCGACGGCGTGCATCTCCATATGCTGATCTATAAGCGCCTGGTGCGTTGGGCTGTCGGCTCGCAGGAAATGCGGCATCAAACGCAACGCAATGCCATGACGTCCCCGTATCTGTGGCTGCTGTCGTCAATGGCGGTTATTCCCGCCGTACTGTTTTGGCAAATGCCCTATGTGTTGATGGCATTCACCGGGATGTTCTCGGTGACGTATATCGTCCTATACCGAAATCTGGTGCTGTTTCGGATGCCTAAGTGGATGATTCTTAAAAAGAAACAACGGCGGCGCTAGACCCGCGGCCAGCTTGATCCCTCACTTCGCGTCGGGTGCATTTAAGTAGAAGTCCCTGCGGATCGTAAGCTTGTTGTACATTTCGGGACTGCGTTGATCAGCGGCTGCCTGCCTATCGTCGATTGGCATCGCCCGGCCGTTCCATTTTGCCTATGCCCACACGAATCCTCATCGTCCGTACCTCTTCGCTTGGCGACCTCGTCCACATGTTGCCGGCGATCTCCGATATTGCCCGTCACGTTCCAGAAGCGCAGATCGACTGGCTGGTTGAAGAGGCGTTCGCCGAGATTCCCGCGTGGCATCCAGCCGTTCATGACGTCATCAAAGTGGCTCATCGGCGCTGGCGCAAGGCGTGGTGGTCGGCTGAGGTAAAGGCCGAACGGCGGGCATTGGCCGAGCGACTTCGCTCCGTCAAATACGACGTGGTGCTGGACATGCAGGGGTTATTGAAATCCGCCTGGCTGGTGCGTCAAGCGCAAGGCGTGCGTCATGGGCTGGACTGGCGCTCTGCAAGAGAACCATTGGCCTCGCTCTTCTATAACGTGCGTCATCGCGTCGAGTTCTGGCAGCCGGCGGTTATTCGTCAGCGCAAATTGGCGTCACTGACCTTTGGTTATACCTATGGCGGTGCGCCCGATTTTGGCCTGCAGGCGTTTACGCGCCAAGTGGCGCAAGCGCGTGAACAAGGTAACGAGCCCAAGGGCGAGCAATTGGCCTTCTCCGATTTGCCGCGCTTGCATCACATTGGCACAGATCGAGGCTATGCGGTCATCATGCCGTCGGCAAGTCGCGACGACAAACTCTGGCCCGAGGAAGATTGGCGTGCCGTGTTTCGCCGCCTGCGCGATGCGGGCTGCACGTTAAAACTGCTGGCAGGTAATGATCAGGAAGCGCAGCGCGCGCGCCTGCTTGTGGCCGGCATGGAAGGTGTCGAAGTTTTGTCACGCATGGACCTGACGTCCATTGCACGGGTCTTGGCTGGCTCACGCTTGATGGTGGGCCTTGATAGTGGCCTGACTCACCTATCGGCCGCGTTAGGCCGCCCCACCATCGGCATTTATCGAGCGTCCACGCCTGTGCGTACGCCGTTGGTCGGTGCGAATTACACGGCCAGCCTGGGCGACCGTGGCGCGTCACCTTCGCGCGAAGCCGTGATGGCCTCGGTAGAGCAGGCATTGGCGGCGGTCTGAGATGAATCGCGGCGTCTATACCCTGGCGTTACGTACGCTGGCGCCGCTGATCTGGCTATGGATGGGACATCGCGCCCGTCGTGCTGGCGGAGAGTGGGGTATTTTCAGTGGCGAGCGTTTTGGTCATGCGGCGTCGGACGCAACCCCTTTTCAGGCATCTCCCGTTTGGGTGCACGCCGTCAGTCTGGGCGAGACCCGCGCCGCACAACCCTTGGTGCAAGGCCTGCTGGATTTGGGCATGCCCGTGTTGTTGACGCATACGACCGCTACCGGGCGCGCCGAGGGGCAACGACTTTTTGCCGATGCCGTGGCGCGTGGGCAATTACGTCAAGCTTGGCTGCCCTACGATTTTCCGGGTGCTACAGCTCGCTTTTTGCGTGCTTATGCACCTCGCTGTGGCGTATTGATAGAACGAGAAATCTGGCCCAATCTTCTGGCAGCGGCACGCAAGCAACACGTTCCTGTTGCCTTGGTCAGTGCCCGGTTTTCGTCATCATCGCTGCGTCAGGTATCTCGGATGGGAAGTGTCATGCGGGAGGCGCTTGCAGGTTTGAACCTTATCCTCGCGCAATCGGAGCCAGATGCCGAGCGCCTGGTTCAAGCGGGCGCGAGAGAGCCGGTAGTCACCGGTAATCTGAAATTCGATTTGAGCTTGCCGCCTGACCAAATCCAGGCCGGACACACGTGGCGTACCCAGGTCGGCCGTCCCATCATTGCGGTGGCAAGCACCCGTGAGGGCGAAGATGCGCTTTTTATCGATGCTATTCGTCGCAATACAGGACAGCCTGGTGCACCGTTGTACCTGCTGATTCCGCGCCATCCCCAACGTTTTGACGACGCTGCGGCCCTGCTTGAGCAGGCTGGTGTGTCCTACGTGCGACGTTCGGCTGTCAACGGTGCACCTGCCTCCGACGTGTCTGTTTTGCTTGGAGACAGTCTGGGCGAAATGGCGTTTTATTACGCAGCCAGTGATGTCGCCATTGTGGCCGGCAGTTTCGCGGCACTGGGCGGCCAGAACATGATTGAGGCCTGCGCGGCAGGCGTGCCGGTGATTGTCGGCCCCCACACCTTCAATTTCAAACAAGCTGCTGAAGATGCGGTGAGAGCGGGCGCTGCGTTGCGGGTGGATGATGCGGCTCAAGCGATAGATCAGGCGCGGGCTCTCGTGGCAGACACGCCGAGGCGCCAAGCGATGGGTGAAGCCGCAAGAGCTTGGTCTGCATCACATACGGGCGCCACGGCCCGTACATTGCAGGCGCTGGAACCGTGGTTGACGCGCTGAAGTTTGTGCAAGAAGGTGGGCGTAGCGTGGGTGGAGCGCGAGAAAATTGAGACAAGAACACGCTCGTTGAGCGCGCGTAACCCGCGATGCAGACTCCCGCACAACGCGAGCTCAAGAATCGGGCCTAACCCGCTACGCGCAAGCACAATGCGGGCCCAAAAGCCGGGCATAACCCTATGCGCAAGCACAACGCGAGCCCAAGAGCCGGGCATAACCCTATGCGCAAGCACAACGCGAGCCCAAAAGCCGCACATCACCCGCTATGCGCAAGCACAATGCCAGCTCAAGAGTCGCGGGTTACGCGCGTTCTTCAGCGTTTCTCCATGTGAGGGATTGACGCGCTTCACCCACGCTACGTGGCTTTTGCGTATAGCCGCGTGGCAGTTACGGCTTCAACTTGAACGCCGCGGCGTTGAGTTCCTGGCTTGTTCGATGGGCGTCGCGACCTTCATCAATGGGCCGCACGCCCAGCCAGCCTTGTCCCAAGCCATAGACGCCCAGGTTTGCCAACACGATCAAGATAAATAGCACTCGCATGACGGTTTGGCCGGAATGTCCGAAGATTGGGTTGGTTACGGCAGAAGGGCTTGCGTGCTGCGTGCCAGCGCCGCCAAGCCATCAAGTACCGGATGATCCAGGTAAATCGCGACAGGTGCGTCGCCAAAGGCGTCGCCCGCGTCTGCCAGTAAACGTTCAATTTCCTGTTGTACCTCAGGCCAACCGCCGCCCGCTGCAAAAATGCTGGGTGCCTGCCCGAAGCGTCGTCGTCCGGCTAGCCATTGTCGTACGACAGCGCCCGCCTGGGCTGCTGCAATACCCGAGGCAATCGCTTCGTGGGTATCCGTGGGGTAGGCAACTACCTGACCGTTCGCCAGCGGCAAGTTCGCCGTGCCTTCCATGAGCGCGTTGCGCATCATGGCCGGGCCGGGCAGGATCAACCCGCCAGCGAAGACATTGTCGGCACCGACAGTGTCGATGGTGGTTGCCGTACCGAAACTCGCCAGCAGAAAGGGGGGATGCACCGCTGGCAACCTGGCGCGCACGCCGAGCAGCGACGCCCAGCGGTCGGCACCTAACTGTTCGGGTTGCTTATATCCGTTAATCAGGCCGAGGCTTTCCAGGTGCGCGCGTACCCAGCGCACTGGGCAAGCATGACGCTGAAGAATTACGGTAATGGCCGCAGCTCTTGCGTCACCGGCGACATTGACGCCTATGGCCAGTTGCGGCGACCTGGGCAAGGTCGTGAGCCACTCTGCCAGCGCGTCCAGGTCCACGCCTTCGAAGGCCACGACGGCGGGCTCTCGTTCTTGCGCGGGGTTGCCGGCATCTAACCAGCCCACTTTGAGGCGGCTGTTGCCGGAGTCGATAAGAATGATCATGCTTGGGGGCG
>JBEBWV010000133.1:0-13173 GCA_040391965.1 Achromobacter deleyi
CACTAAGCCAAACGTGCCATTTTAAATGACTCAAGCATTTTCACGTGTTCGCTTCATCATGGTGCACCCCAGCCACCCCGGAAATGTGGGTTCAGCTGCGCGTGCAATCAAGACAATGGGCTTCTCGGATCTCGTCCTTGTGGCGCCAAAGTTTCCAGATGTAACCACTCAACCAGAAGCAATTGCGCTGGCAAGTGGTGCGGGTGATGTGCTTGAGAGTGCGCAAGTCTACGCCACCCTGGAAGAAGCGCTAGCCCCTGTTACCTTGGCATTCGCCCTGACGGCCCGTGTTCGCGACCTGGGACCACCGTCTTGCGACATCCGTCAGGCTGCCGAATTGGGGCGTGATCACCTCGCTGAGAATGCCAACGGCACTACCGCCATCGTTTTAGGGACGGAACGTGCAGGCCTTACGAATGAGCAGATCGGCTTATGCCACCGCATTTGCCATATCCCGGCGAACCCGGAATACAGCTCGTTAAATGTGGCGCAGGCGCTACAACTCGCTGCCTGGGAAGTCCGTTATGCCCTGCTGTTGGCCGAAGGGAAACCACTATTACCGGTGTCCACCGCCCATGAGCCAGACCCTGGCGCGCAGCCGGCCTCGGGCGTAGCCGTCCAGTCACTGCTCACCCATTGGGAAGAGGCCCTGGTCGCCGTCGATTTCCTGAACCCGGCCCATCCCAAGAAACTGATGCCTCGCATGCGCCACTTGTTTAATCGTCAGCAAATGACGCGTGACGAGGTCGACATGATGCGTGGCGTATGCACTGCCATGCTTAGAGCCGTCCGCATGGCAAAAAAAGACCCTGAGGCCTAGTAGCCCACAGGCACCGGGCGATACGCTCGCAGCGGCGCTGTGCAGCACTCCAGAACGGACTGGTGCACCCACACACGCTCTGCCCAAACAAAACGCCCAGTGCATTGCACTGGGCGTTTTGACAAACATGGGTCTAGTTCTTGCGGCGAGCCACCCTCTCGAATCAGCAGCAGGCTAAATCAGGACGGCAGCGCGCAAGCGCATTTACTCGACGGTCGCGCCCGAAGCCTTGACCACGGGTGCCCAGCCATCGACTTCCGACTTGATGAACTGACCGAATTCAGCCGAGGTCATCTTTTGGCCAACGGCACCCAGTTTCTCGAAGCTGTTTTGCACGGAGGGCTTGTCCAACGCTTTGACCATGGCAGCGTTGAGCTTCTCAACCACTTCAGGCGGTGTGCCGGCAGGTGCGATCAAACCAAACCACGACGACACATCAAACTTCGGGAAACCCGATTCGGCCATTGTCGGGACGTCCGGTGCGCTCTTGGAGCGTTCCAGGGTCGTAACAGCCAACGCGCGCAGCTTGCCGTTTTGGGCATGCGGCCATGCCGAAGGCATGTTGTCGAACATGAACTGTACTTGGCCGCCAAGCAGGTCGGTCACAGCCGGTGCGCTGCCCTTGTACGGCACATGCAAGACGTCAATACCCGTCTGCATTTTGAACAACTCACCCGCCATGTGAATGGAGGTGCCGCTGCCCGACGAGGCAAACGCGAGCTTGCCCGGATTGGCCTTGGCATAGGCGACCAGCTCTTGCACCGTCTTGACGGGCACTTGCGGGTTCACCACCAGGATGTTCGGCACTTTGGCGCCCAGAGCAACCGGCACGAAGTCGCGAGTCAAGTCAAAGTTGACGTTCTTGTACAGCGATTGGTTGATTGCGCTGGTCACCGCCACGAACAACAAGGTGTAGCCATCAGGCGTGGCACGCTTGACCTGATCGGTAGCAATGTTGCTGCCGGCGCCAGGTTTGTTTTCCACCACGAACGACTGGCCCAAGGCCTCAGTCAGTTCTTTGGCCATGATGCGAGCGATGACGTCCGTCGTACCGCCAGCAGAAAAGCCCACCACGATGCGAACGGGCTTGTCCGGATAGGCTGCAGCTTGAGCCGAGCCAATTGCAAAAGCACCAGCCAGGCCTGCCACAAAGGCGGTCGCGACGCGACGCAAACCAGGTTTATGACCTGTAGTCATTGATTGTCTCCAAGCAGGATGTCCATTGAGTGGACGTTTAGAATTTTTGATTGCGCTATTTTGCGCTATACACCCTATACGCATCAAGGTAGAGTCCACCCTACGGACAATTTTTCCCTTGAATTGCCCAGAAAAACGAGAGAAATCAGAGACTTTATGCACGACAGCGATACTGCGGCCGCCGGCCCGCGCACGTTGCGCCGCGGCCTGGCGGTATTGGCCGCATTGCGCGACCAAGGCGCAGAAGGTTTAAGCGTCACCGATATTGCCCGCCTGACGGGCATTCAACGCCCCACCATCTACCGCCTATTGGCCGCCCTTCTGGATGCCGGGCTCGTATTGCCTGTGGCCGGCTCCAAGAAGTATCGGGCCCAACTCACTGCCGACCCCGACACCCGTTCCCGGGACCCTCGCGTGCGTCAGTTGCTACCCGTGCTCAGGCGTTTGGCCGACCGGACGGGCGACGCCGTATTTCTGGTCGTGCGCGAACGCGATGAATCTGTCAGTTTGCACCGTGAGATAGGCAGCTATCCCGTGCAGATTCTGGCCACCTACGCTGGCAAACGGCAACCCCTGGGTGTGGGCTCGGGCGGCATGGCGTTGCTGGCAGCGCTACCCGACGAAACGGCGCGCAGCATTGTGGACCGCAACTCCGGACTGCTCGATGAATACGGCGGCATGACGCCGCACGAGATGTACCGCTTGATTGAAAATACGCGCGCCCGTGGCTATGCCGTCGTAGGCAACCATGCCGTGCGTGGTGCGCTTGGGGTGGGATGTGCCCTGCTCGACGCACAGGGTGCGCCACTGCTGGCGGTGAGTGTCACGGCCATCATTGACCGGATGCCCGCGCAGCGCCAGCGCGAGATTGCTGGCTGGATCAAAGCCGAGCTGTCGCGTCTGGCTTTGCAAAGCTGATTGCATCATGGGGTGGGCCTGCGTGACAACGCGCCACCCGATGATGCAGGACCTTAATACGGATTACTGGACAGTATTTGCCGGTTTGGCGTTCTGAATTTCACGCACCGGAATAGGTGCCTGAAAACCTGCCTCATCCAGCGCCTGGCGAATCTGCTGATACAGACCCCAACGCAGATCCCAGTATTTTGCCGACTCGGCCCAGACGCGAATGTTCACCACCACACCGTGTTCCTTGTACTCGGTGACTTTCACCAAGGGTGCCGGATTCGTCAATGCCAGCGGCTGTTCGTTAACGATTGCCGTCAGCTTGGCCACGGCTTCGCCCAAATTGTCGCTGTAGCGAATCGTCACGGGAATATCGAGGCGACGCGTCTTGTTGCGGCTGTAATTGGTGATCGTGGCATTCCAGACCGTGCTGTTGGGCAAGGTCAGATGTATGCCATCGGCCTGAACCAGCCGGGTCAGAAAAAGACCCACTTCTTCGACGGTGCCTTCGACACCCGTGCTCAGGCCAACGTACTCACCCGCACGAATCGGTCGCAGCATCAAGAGCATGATGCCTGCCGCGATGTTCTGCAGCGTGCCTTGCAGAGCCAAGCCGATAGCCAGACCCGCCGCACCCAGCACCGCGATCAAGCTTGCTGTCTGTACCCCGAAGCGCGCCAGCACGGCGATGATCGTAAAGATTCGAACAGACCACACGACCGTGCTGTAGAACATGGGCACAATCGTCGGATCAATACGCGACGAACGCTGAGCCGCACGCCGAACCCATCCGCCCAGCAAGGCTGATATCCACCAGCCGACAACCAGGATCAGCAAGGCAACACCAAGGTTTATGGCCCAATCAGCCACAATAGGCGCTGCTTCATACAAACCGTCTATGGTTTCTTTCACGAAAGACTCCTGCTCAACGCGCAATGCGCAAAAAACGACCGGGCACTTTATCAGAGCCTAGCCAGCGGCAGGGCCCTTCAAGGCCCCGGTTGTGTCAAGCATTGTAAGTAGGAGTCGAGCGGAATTACACCTGCGAGGGTGACGGTATGCGTCGGAAGTGGTTATCCCAGGAAACGTTCGTTGACGGCGCAAGCAAGGCACGCTCGGCGGCCGTCGGCTCGGCGTGCACCATGGCACCCAGGCCGCTGGTGATGAGAAAGCCGTGCTCATGCGCAGGCGCTACACCGCAAGCATCGGCCAGTGGCGTCACGCCCAGGCATTTACCCGACGCCGTATCCCAATACGCCACCTGCGCACCCACCGGGCTGGACGTCGCGACCACGAGGCCTGACGCATCAACAGCCACGGAACCCACATAATTGCGCATGGCCCGCAGCGTTTCGTCTGGCCCGGGAAATAATTCAAGTGCCTCCCCGCGTCGATGCCTCCCCACGAGTGCGGGACGATCTGCCGCTGGCCCCATGTACTGGCAACCGAACCAGACCGATCCATCGGCCGCGATGACTAAATGCCGGATCGACAGGCGATGCAATGCCGGCTCCAGCTCAACGCGTTCAAGCAGCTTGCCATCTGCTGCATTGATATAAGCGAGCGACGGCCGCATGGTGTCGGCGTTCAATTCCAGCTTGCCATAATCGGGGTGGGTCAGGATGCCACCATTCGCCACGCACAGCGTTTTCCCATCGGGCATCAGCAGCACTTCGTGCGGGCCGATTCCGCCGGTGTCGAACTCGCCAATACGTTTGTACCCACCGCCCACCGACGCATCGTAGAGCCCGAGCACCCCACGTCCACCTTCGAAATCATTTTCGGTGGCGGCCATCAGGCGGCCATTGTCGAAATAGACACCGTGACCAAAGAAATGCCGCTCCGAGGCGGCCGCCAGGGCCACGGGTGCGGCAGCGCCGTCCAGGTCGATAGCCAGGGCGAAAAAGCCGGGCTGCCGACCAAAGACGACGGCTCGTTTGTGAGCGGGGTCAATCGCAAAACTGTGGCCGCGTGCGGGCATGGGCCATACCAAGTGATCTTGCCCACGCTCATCAAGCACGGCAACTTCATCGCGCCCTTCCCGCTTGCGCGCGCTCAGGTAATACGCCGCAGCAGGGTTACCCGGCATGGCGAACGCCACCGCAGGCGCAACACCAAGCGCCATAGCCATTGCCAGGAATCGACGACGATCAATCTCCATCGAGCGCATTGAATCCAATCGTCACACCCAGCGCGGGTGCCAGGTCCTGGTCAACAATGGCCTTGGCGTTTTTAATCGTCAACGCCGCCAGCTCCAGTTGGCGACGGCCCTCTGCTTGCGCCAACACCTGGTCAAGCGGCAGCGACATCGTGCTCAGGTCAGCCGCCGCGCGAGCCAATTCGCTACGCACTGAGGTGTCAATCCATTCACCGCCGGCGGGCAATTTGTAGTCTGCCGCAATATAGAACGCACGCATGCTCGTCAGGCCGGCAGCCAGCGTGCGCGTCGTCAAGCCGCTGCGCCAGAATGCAGCGCGTTTGGGCCGGGCCGCGTCAGGCTTGTCGCCCAACACCGGCAACAGTTTGATGTCCCGCGCAAATTGCAGACCGGTGGACAAGGCCTTGATGGACTCCGCCGCGACCTCTTGCTGCGTGCGGTAGAGATCATTCTCAGGAAGCGGTGTCGTGAACTGCCGGCCAAAATCGCTTTGTTCACTCCAGGCCAGTACAAGGTCTTTTGAAATGTCCGACACGTTCGACGCTAGCGCGAGCGCGTATTGGCATTGATAGGCAAACGTGGGAGCCGCCATAGTGTTTAACAAAGCAGGCTCACCGTAGAGCACAAACTCCAACGCGGGCAGCCCCTGCACTGCCACGCTACGGCTCGCCAGCGCGCCCGGCGCCAATGCGGCTTCATCTTGCGCACTTAACAGCGCTTGCACCTGACGCGGCATGACGCCACGCGTGTCCGGCCAGAACGCCAGACGCTCGTAGCGGTTGGCCTGCACCAAGGGACCAAAACGCAAAAATTCCACACCAGACCAGGCCAGGGCCAATTGCGTAAATGCCTCTTTGACGTGACCTGAACCCGCGGCGTCTGGCTTGGCACACCAAGCGCCCAGCATTTTCTGCATGCTGGTAGAGGCTTGCGCCAGCTGCGTGAAGGCGGGTCGCACATAATCTCGGGCAAGTCGTTCACCCAGGTCTGGCGAGGACGTTGCCCAAGACAGCTGCGGCGCTATCAGCAACAGGGACGCGGCCAGGGAGTGCTTTAGTACATGCATGGAAAGAAGGGTTCCTAATGAAAACCGGAGGGGCGGACCGGGCCGCCTATAACGACTCTAGAAAGCGAATCAAGTCCGCACGGTCTTCAGGCGTCATAGCCACCACGCGGTCTCGTGCAGCTTGTGCCTCGCCGCCATGCCACAGCACGGCTTCCAGCAATGAGCGGGCACGGCCGTCGTGCAGCCAAGTGGCGTTGGGGTTTACGGTTCGCGTCAAGCCAATGGCCCAGAGTGGCGGAGTGCGCCATTCGCGCCCCGTCGCCATGCCATCCGTGACACCGTCTGCCAGACCCTCGCCCATGTCATGCACCAGCATGTCCGTATATGGCCAGATCAATTGAAACTGGTGTTCGGCTTGCGCCGCATCGCGACGCGTGACGTATTTCGGCACATGGCAGGCCACACAATTCGCTTCGTAGAACAAACGTTTGCCAGCGAGCACACGCGCATCATCGGTATCGCGCCGGGCCGGCACGCCAAGATTGCTGGAATAGATGGTGACAAAGTCCATCAACTTGGCGGGCACTTCCTCCGGACCAAAACGCGGTTGCGCGCCATGGGGCATTTTCAGACACTCGGGCTGATTGACAGTGCAATCGCCGAAATGGCTGGGGAACAGCGGGGACGACAAGCCCATATCGTTCGAGAAAGCCGCAGCACTTTGTTGCTCCACCGTGGGCTGACCAGCCTTCAGATTGAAGCGACCCAGCTTACGCTCGCCTGTGCGCACATCAGTGACCCAGTTCGCTCGGCCGACAATGCCATCGCGCTTGTCTGCGCCCACGTTGGCCAGAATATCTGCCTCGTGAATGGCTTCCAGCAAACCCAGGCCAATCATGGGTGGCGCCAGCCTTGGGGAAATCTGCGTATCTGCTCGCATCGGCCCGTAGCCCAGGTCTTCGATGCCATAGGTGGGCTTCATGAGCGTGGCAGTTTCTCCACCATTGAGTTTCACCGGAATAGGTTCGTACTCAATTGTCATGCGCCCTTCAACGGGCAAGCCCGCCACGGCGAAATTCTGCAATTGCACGCCGTACACAGGCTCTGGCAACGCCGCCACCTCATGCGCAAGCAACTGGGCTCGCCCGGAATCAGGCCCCGAGGGCACCGCGAGACGCAGCAGCAATGCCACGGCATCGGTGCGTTCGAGTGGATCGAATCCGGGCACGGTTCCTCGGCCATCTTTGGTGTGGCAAGCCTGACAGGAGCGTGCATTGAACAGCGGGCCCAAGCCGTCGGAGGCCTGCGTCGAGGAGGGTGCCGACACCCAGTCTTTGCGAAATAGCCCGTTGCCCACCATGAACTGCTGGCGGCCCTCAAACGTCATGTTGGCGGAAGGTTGCGAAAAGATGTCGGCATTGATGAGTTTTTTCACCGTGGCCGCACCCGCCTGCATCGGCTCGAACGGCTCAGCTGTCGAAAAATCATTAGTGGCGGCAGTAATACCCGACACACGGGCGCGATCTTGCGGCGTCAGATCGTCACGCAGAGGCTGCGCGACGGCGCTGGCATGCGCCAGCGCCGTCAGTACTAAAACGGCTGCGAATTTCACTTGAATACGGCGTCAGGTTTATCCAGGCTGTCAGAACCCTCCAACGCGATATTGCCCAATTCAAGCAAAGCAATGACACGTTCCAGACTACGGGTCTGGTCAACCAGACGATCAATTCCGGCTTGCACAACCGCATTACCGGCCTTGTTGCCGTCGGCGATCATCTGGTCGTACGTTTCAACCGTTTCGGCACGGGTCTTCATGACTTGCATTGCCGCGACCGTAGCGTCCAGCTTGGCGCGCACTTCAGCATCCAGCTTCGGATCTTTGGCTTTCACCAAATCGGACAGGCTGGCCCCCGAGACGATCTTGCCGTCGGGGCGCGTGTATGAACCCAGATACACGTTGCGGATGCCGATCTGATCGTAATAGTGCGAGTTATGCGTGTTGTCCGAGAAGCAATCATGCTCTTCTTCAGGGTCATGCAGCATGAGGCCCAGCTTCATACGCTCACCCGCCAGCTCGCCATAAGACAAGCTGCCAAGTCCGGTCAGCATGGCGATCAATCCCGCCTTCGGATCTTGCTCCACGACCTTTCGTGCCGCGCCATCTGCCTTCCAGTTGCCCACCATCTCTTCCAGATCAGTGACCAACAAGTGCGTCACTGCCTGCAGAAATTGCGCACGACGTTCGCAATTCCCACCCGTGCATTGCTTGGGGTCGAAATCGGTATAAGGACGGTTGCCTGCGTGGCGCTCCTGGGGCGTGCCCTTGCGATCAGCGGGCGCTGGGCCACTGCCGTTCAGGTCTTGGCCCCACAGCAAGAATTCGATGGCGTGGTAGCCAGTGGCCACGTTCGCTTCGTTGCCGTCGGCCTCATGCAGGACTTCAGACAGCAACTTAGGCGTGATGGTGCTGGTATCGATTGTCTTGCCGCCCACCGAGATCTTCGAATTGGCGATGACGTTCACGGTGTAATACGCGTTGTCGTCTTTCCCCGTGCCGTATGAAGCATCGACGTAGTCGATCAATCCTTCGTCCAATGGCCACGCATTGACGCGTCCTTCCCAGTCGTCAACGATAGGGTTACCAAAGCGGTACGCCTCGGTTTGCTGATATGGCACCCGCGCAGCCAACCAGGCTTGGCGAGCGGCCTTCAGCGAGTCTTCACTGGGCTTGGCAATGAGGGCATTGACCGCATCGCGCAAGTTGCGTGCCGTGGTCAGGGAATCTTCGTAACCGGCCAACGCCATATCGGAGTAGGTCGTCACCACGGCCTTGGGTGCGACGCTGGCTAGCGCCGTCCCGCCAAATACCGCAGCAGCCAACAGGCCCCCCAAAAGCAACTTACGCATCAATCTCTCCCGTTTGCGACGGTATTGCCCCGCTGGCAACACTATCTGATTCGAAATTTTGTAGATGCGAGTGTAAACAATTTTCGTTCTCCATTCAGAAAACAGTCAGATTTGAGGCTAAATCCAAACCCTGATTGCCTGTCGCCCGAGCACCTCCGACGCACAACGGGCGTAACAAATTGGTGCGCCATGCACCAGTACGGTTCATTCACGGGCACCAGGCGAAGGCGCAATGATCGTGCGCGCAGCGTCCTACGGACACGTCCTGCGGGGCGTATGACATAGGGCGCCATCACGTCGGCCCTGTTTATTTCGGCAGGGCCATGAAAGCTGGCACGACGTTTGCTTATGACTGGTATGCAAGCTTGTCTACAAGCCCAAACATTCACGCTGATCCTGGAGTCACTCATGAGCCACCGCAACGCGCCGCCTTCCTTTAATGCCTCCCGCCGTCGCCTGATCCAAGGGGCTGCTCTGGGTGCCGCGTCGCTCGCGGTCATAGGAGCGCCGTCAATAGTGCGGGCGCAAAGCGGTCCGACCATTCGCATTGGATTTTGGCCAGTGGCTGCAGGCCTGCCGTTCTACGCGGCCGTAGAGAAAGGCTATTTCAAGGAAGCGGGCCTGAATGTAGAGCCACAAAAATTCGCAGGTGCCCAACAAGTGATGGAAGCCATGCTTGCCGGACGCGCAGATGGAAGTGCCAATGGCACCGGCTCGGCCAACCTGGCTATCGGTGAGATTGCCTCGCCCGGCCTGTTCAAGATTTTTGCGGCAAACCCCAGCAACGCGAAAAACGTGCTGGATGAATTCATCGTCGTAAAAGATAGTGCCATTCAATCAATAGCAGACCTCAAGGGGAAAAAGGTCGGATCTGGACCCGGCATCCAGAATGCCACGCTGGCCAAAGCAGTGCTGGAGCGCGCCGGCGCAACCGGGGCAAAGGTAGTCGAACTGGCAATCAGCCAGCACATCGCTGCCATTGCCGCCGGCCAGTTGGATGCTTGCTATACCTTGGAGCCCACTGGCACGGTGGGTCGTTTGAACGGCACGACACGCGTGCTGGAATCGGGCGTCATTGCCAAGTACGTGTTGGGCGATCCCATGGCCCCCTGGTTCGGCGGTTCCGCATCGTTGACCACGGCCTTTCTCAATAAATATCCCGATGAGAGCAAGCGATTTATTGCCGCCTATGCACGCGGCATTGAACTGATTCGCAACAGCCCCGCCGAAGCCCGCCCTTTCATGAAGGGCTATACCGCCATTGAAGGTCCGATGACTGACGAAGTTCCGTTGGCCGCCTACACGCTCTACAACGAATTCACGCCGAGCGACATTGCTTACTTCCAGAAATTCTTCGATCTCTTCACAGAGAAAGGCATTTTTGCCCAACCCGTAAACGTGGCTTCCATGCTCTACAAGGGTTAAGCCATGACGCCTCCTGTCGCGACGCTCGCGCGTAAATGGAATTACTCGCGCTGGCTGCCCTTGATTGGGCCGCTAGCCTTATTTGTGGTGTGGGATCTGGTCGTGCGCCTGCAACTGGTCAGCCCGGTGTTGCTGCCCACACCGGCGGCCACTTTGGTGTCCCTGGTGAAAGGACTTGCAGGCGGACCTTTGCTTGCCGACTTTCTCGCATCGCTTAGCCGTACCTTGCAAGCGTTTTTTCTGGCTGCTGTAGTGGGCGTGCCGCTAGGCGTGTTGCTGGGCAGTAATGAGCGCGCTTATCGCAGCGTCGAGTTCCTGATCGACTTTTTTCGCTCCACACCCTCGTCCGCGCTGATTCCCTTGTTCTTGATGATCTTCGGCGTCACAGACCTGAACAAGATTGCCATCGCCGCCTTCGCCGCCGTGCTGGTCATTTTGTTCAATAGCGCTTATGGCGTGATCAACGCGCGCAAGCAACGCGTTATGGCCGCCCGCGTGATGGGTGCCTCACGCTGGCAGATCTTTAAAGACGTGCTGATCTGGGAAAGCATGCAAGCCACCTTCGTGGGCTTGCGCAGCGGCATATCGATGGCTCTGGTCATCGTGATTGTGGCCGAGATGTTCATCGGTTCCGAAACCGGCCTGGGCAATCGCATCATCAACGCTCAGCAAGTGCTGAACGTGCGTGACATGTACGCCGCCATTATTGCGGCCGGCGCGTTGGGCTACGTCTTGAATATTCTTTTTCTCGTGCTCGAAAAGCGCGTGGTCCATTGGAGCGGCAGATAAACCATGGCTAGCGTCGTAAATCCTGTTATTGCGCCAGATCCTTTGAGCGCCCCCTTCGAACCCGGCCCCCTGGGCACCCACGTCACCATTCGTGGTCTGACCAAATATTTTGCGGGTGCACCGCTATACGAAGACTTCAATCTGGATATTCCCAAAGGGAAAATCGTCTCGGTGTTCGGCCCCAATGGATGCGGAAAATCGACGCTGATCAACATGATCGCCGGCCTGATCCCCATTGATTCCGGAGAGATTCTGTTCGATGGGAAGTCCCTCGCGCAAACCAAGATCGGCTACGTCTTCCAGAATTATCGCGAAGCCCTCTTTCCCTGGCTGCGCACCATCGACAACATCGCTTACCCCTTGCGGTTGGAAGGCAGAAGCAAAGCAGAGGTCGACAAACGCGTGGCCGAGTTGGTGGCCTCGTTTGACGTGAAGTTTGACCTGAATCGTTACCCGTATGAACTGTCTGGCGGACAACAACAAACCGCCTCCATCATGCGCGCCCTGGCGCCCGGACCTGAGGTGCTGTTCCTGGACGAACCATTCTCGGCGCTCGACTTCGAGATGACCTTATTCATTCGAGAAAAGCTGCAGGAAGTGTTCATGCAAACCGGCACCACCATGCTGCTGGTCTCGCATGATCTCGAAGAAGCGGTATACCTCGCCGACCAGATTCTGCTGCTCACGAAACGTCCGACGCAGGTGGCGGAAATTCTGAACTATGGCGATGCCCGCCCCCGCAGCATTGAAACGCTGACGGCACCGAGCTTTATCAGCGCAAAGAAACTCAGCCTGGAAATTTTCCAGCGCGAAGTGCGAAAGTAAGTCTGGCTTGCCCGGCAAGGGGCGCGCGACGCCCATTGCATCTACACGTCACCAACGAGGTGCTTCATGACTCAGGAAATGATTGACCGCTATGTTCGCAGCGCCCTAACGCTGCAAGGCTATTCGCTGGGCGAAGCAGCCACGAATGAGGTCGTTGAGCAGTTCAGCCGTATCCAGGAAATTGCCGCCACGTTCGTCGACGAGGCTTTGCCCGCACATCTGGACGCCGCTGCGGTGTTTCGCCCATGAGAGCCACCGCCCTGGACATTGCCCAGCAGATTCGCTCCGGTGAACGCAGCGCTTGTGCCGTACTGGAAGAGACTCTGGCGCGCATCAGCGTACTGAACCCTCGCTATAACTGCTTCACCGAAATCACGCAGGAACGTGCACGCCTTGAAGCGGCGCAGGTCGACGCGAAACGCGCCCGCGGCGAAACCCTGGGCCCCTTGGCGGGCGTGCCCTATGCTGTGAAGAACCTGTTCGACGTGGCCGGACATGTCACGTTGGCAGGCGCGCACATCAATGCAAACAATGCGCCTGCCGTGCAAGATGCTGTCCTCGTGCAGCGTTTGCATAATGCAGGCGCAGTGCTGGTGGGTTCACTGAATATGGACGAACACGCCTACGGTTTCACCACCGAAAACAGCTACTACGGAGCTTGTCGCAATCCGCACGATATCGGGCGAGTTGCTGGCGGCTCCTCAGGGGGTAGCGGCGCGGCGCTTGCGGCGGGTCTGGTTCCGCTGACCCTGGGGTCCGACACTAACGGATCTATTCGCGTGCCCGCCTCTCTGTGCGGCGTATTCGGTTTGAAACCGACCTACGGCCGCTTACCGCGCACCGGATCTTTCCCCTTTGTTGGCAGCCTGGACCATCTGGGCCCATTCGCCGGCACAGTGAACGATCTCTGCGCCGTTTATGACGCCATGCAAGGGCCTGACAGCGCTGACGCGGCGTGCGCAGCACGCCCCATTGAGCTGACGCTGCCCGCTGTTCAAGCAACAAACCCGGGCTTGCGCGTAGGCATCCTGGGCGGGCATTTCCACCACTGGGCCGACGCCAACGCGCGGCAGGCTGTTGCGCTGGCAGCGCAAGCTCTGGGCGTACAGAATGTCGTGGAGTTGCCCGGCGCGGCACAAG
>JBEBWV010000134.1:0-12864 GCA_040391965.1 Achromobacter deleyi
CCCCCCCCCCACCCCCCCCCCCCCCCCCCCCCCCCCCCCCCACCCCCCCCCCCCCACACCCCCCCACCCCCCCCCCCCCCCCCCCCCCCCCCCCCGCGACTCTTGACCAGCAAAAACTCGGGATTCGTGACTGGCAAAAATTTGGAATTCGTGACTGGCAAAAACTCAGGATTCGTGACCGGCAGAAACTCAGGACTCAGCACGCGGGTTACGCGCGCTCAGCAAGCGCTCATTTGTGTAAATGCTTTCGCGCTCCACCCACGCTACGAAACCATACGCGGCGATATCGCGCTTTCGCAGCATGGGGCGGTTGACGTGCGTAGCGTGGGTGGAGCGCGAGCACACCACGACAAGAACACGCCCATCGAGCGCGCGTAACCCGCGACTCTTGACCAGCAAAAATTCGGAATTCGTGACCAGCAAAAATTCGGAATTCGTGACCGACAAAAATTCGGGATTCGTGACCGACAAAAAACTCGGGATTCGTGACCAGCAAAACCTCAGGATTCAGCACGCGGGTTACGCGCGCTCAGCAGGCGCTCATTTGTGCAAATGCTTTCGCGCTCCACCCACGCTACGAGACCATACGCGGCGATATCGCGCTTTCGCAGCATGGCCCGGGTCTTAGCCCTCTCAACTTTCGGTGCTCTCAGGCGGCGTTGGGCCGCATGAGAACCGTATTCTGCGCGACATGGTCGCCTGGGCGTACGACGCCGTTCGCCACCTGCGCAAAAATCTCTGTGGTGACTCGGCCGATAACGCGCCCGTCCTGGCAGACTTCGGCCGCCAAATAAATGGCGGTGCTACGGCCATTGATAGACAAAAGAAAAGGATCTGCTGTCTCCAGCGCGGTAACCACAAAGTTCGCGTCGACATGCACGCGATCACATGTGGCACGCCCCAACGGGACCGGATGCGCGAGCGTTAGAAACTGCAGACGCGATGCTTTCCCTGACAGTTGCGACCACGCCAAGTCGGCAATCGCATCGGACAGGTCGCCCTGATATTCAATGGAGTTGTGCAAAAGCGCCAACCGGCAAGAGCCTTCGTCACGATAGTGGCTACCCAGGTCTGTTCTGCGTGTCACGCGTGCGCTATTTCCCATTCCAATATTGCCGAGCGCATCAATGGCGATCAAGCCCGCGTCCATCTCGGCAGCTTGCTCAAGCACAGTATCTACAGCTTGCTGAGCTGGCACACCGCTAGCCAACAGTGCAAGCGTGGCACGATTAAGCGGAGTGCCGTCGAGACCGGGCCTATTTGGTAGCCGATGCCCGGCAACAAGTCCAACACCCGATGCACCGGGTAAAAATTGCGCGAGTGGCTCGGGACGATCGGGACCGCTGGAAATAACTGCCGCAATGCGTGCGCGCAGCCACGTCTCCGGGAGCGCTAGTTGTGTAATGCCGCCGCGTTGCGTGACGCAATGGTGGAGGACACCGTTGCCATCCAGCATGGCGAATACCGCGAAGCCTCCAATAGCCCCTCGCCCTAATAGCTCTGCACCAAGTACTGCCGCGCGCACGGCTGCGCCAGCATTCGGGCCGCAGGCGGCTACTCCAATTGTCATGGTTGGTGTCTATTCAGGTAAGAGTGCAATTCGACGTTGATGGTGATGACGTTCAACAGGCGGTGAGAGGTCGTGCGAGAAGAATCCTAACATTGGTCTTGCGTCGCGAACAAGCGTATTTCCAGATAGAAAACGTGGTGTTTCTCGCGTGACACAGATAACTATTTTTCGTGGATTGTTCCCGAACCAATATCGTGTATTCGTTGCTAGTGCTGGCATTGCACTCAGGTTGAACTGAGTTCCACCTGCATCAACTGACGAACGCGCAACATGTCTGCTTCCACGTGTTCGGCTTGACTAAAAATTTCGACTGACCAGTCAACGAATACCCGCAAGCGCGCAGAAAGATGCCGATGCTTGATATACGTGACTGACACCGGAATGGGCGTCGGTTTGTAGTGCGGCAGCACTTCTCGCAGAAGACCTGCGTCAATCAATGGCTGAGCCACGATGCGCGCGGGTTGAATCAAACCCAGTCCCTGTAGTCCACACGTCAAATACACATGCCCATCGTTAACTTGTACGGCTCCGGCGACATCAACGACCTGCGAACGCCCGTCAATATTGAGTTCGAAGGCACCGCCGCCATGGATTGGCGTACCGCAGTTCACGGCAACATGCTCCGACAAATCATCAACATTGTTTGGCACACCACGGCGGGTCAGGTATTCGGGGCTTGCGCAAGTGAGAAGTTCGAGCGTGCCCAAGCGCCTTGCAACAAGTCCGGAATCAGGTAAATCTCCAAGTTCAATACGGCAATCGACGGCGTCGTGGATGAGATCAACTGCGCGATGATTGACGCTGATTTCAACGTCTATCTCGGGGTAGCGCTGCAAGAAGTCGCCAAGCGCTGGCAGCACGATCGCCGTAGCAATAGCGCCCGGCATCTCAACGCGCAAATGCCCACGTGGGCTACCCAGTCCCTGGCGCATGGTGGCCTCCAGCTCATCAAGCTCCGCCAGAATCTGCGCACAGCGCTCGTAGTAAGCCGCGCCCTCGGCAGTGACGCTGACACGACGCGTCGTGCGCAGCAACAACTGCGTGCCCAATGCAGCCTCAAGTTGTTGGACGGTGTAGGTCGCCGTGGTGCGAGGCACGTCTAACGACTCAGCGCCGCGAGAGAAGCTATTCGTCTCGACGATGCGCATGAAAAGTCGCATCGCTTGAATTCGATCAATCAAGTCTTGTCCTTTGCGGCATCAAAAAATGTTGCGGACGGCGGCGCCGGTAGATAGAAAAGCGCGCAGACAGCTGAATTGTCTGCACCATCAACGCGTTCCGTCCCGAGCGACTGAGTGTAATTAGCTGCACCTGGCTCAACAATCACCTTAGAATTGCATACGCTATTGAGGAAAATTCATCTATGTTGAAAGTTGGCCTGTCTGAACTGACTGCCTTTGTCGCTATTGCAGATCAACGGAGCTTCCGAGCAGCAGCGCGCACGCTCGGGGTGTCGCCCTCGGCGCTCAGCCACGCTATACGTGGCCTGGAAGCGCGAATGGCGCTGCGGCTGTTTAACCGCACGACCCGGTCAGTCGCGCTCACCGACGCCGGCGAGCAGCTACTTCTCCGTGTACGGCCAGCCATGGCCGATCTGGAAGATGCGGTAAACGAAGCGGCTTCGACCGGCGACCGGCCTTCCGGCTCGATTCGGATCAGTTCATCTGAGTCCGGCGCAGCGCCGCTTGTTCGTCATGTGCTGCCCGCGTTCCTGGCCGCTTATCCCGATATTCATGTTGAATTCGTGGTGGACACTCGACTGGTCGACATCGTGGCAGATGGCTTTGACGCGGGCATACGAATTCACGAAGCCGTGCCCCGTGACATGGTCGCCGTCAGATACGGGCCAGACCTGCGATTCGTATTGGTCGCCTCGCCGGACTATCTGTCGGTTCACGGCACGCCGAAGTCGCCACCAGATTTGGCTGAACATCGCGGCATCCGGTTCAGGTTCGATAGCGGTGCACTTTATCGCTGGGAACTTCAACAACAAGGCAAAAATCTGAGCATTGATGTGGATGGTCAGATCACGCTCGGTAGCGTTCACCTGGTGATTGACGCGGCACTCGCGGGAATTGGTGTGGCGTGGGTCCTCGAATCAGAGGTCAGCGAGCATCTGGCCTCGGGCCGACTGGTTCTGTTGCTACTTGAATGGAGTGCCACGTTTCCTGGTCTGAGTCTGTATTACCCCGCCAACCGACACCCACCCGCAGCACTCAGATTATTCGTTGAGGCGGTAAGAGATTGGGCGCGGTCAAGCGCCTGAACCAGCTGCCGTCCGCTTTATTGCGCGACCTCCGCCACGCGCCTTAGAAATGCATCGACAGCCGGATTGTCGTGCTTCTGCTGCCACACCAAATACATCTCGGCGTGCAGATTCTTCTGCGCCAAAGGCCTAAATACCACGCCTTCCAGTCGCAGCTCTTTCGCCGAGTCCGGCACGATGCCCACACCCAGCCCGGCACGCACAAGAGCAAGCACGGTGTGGGTCTGGCCCGCGCGTTGCACGAACCGGGGCTCGGCGCCAGCCAGGTCCAACGCACCCACGATTCTGTCGTGAAAGTATTTGCCTTCATTTGGCGCATAGATGATGAAAGGCTGGCGGTGCAGCGCAAGCAGCGGCACGGCGCTCATCTCAGCCAATGGTGAGTCTTGTGGCAAAGCGAGCACCAGTGGCTCGCGTTCAATGAGTCGGCACTCCAAACCGTCATGACGGGGCAGATGCCGCGCCAGCATCAGGTCTAGCTCACCCGCAATGAGCGAGCGGCCCAGGTCGATGGACACCATTTCGCGCAATTCGATTTCCACGTCCGGTAAGAGCTTGCGAGCACGCATCACCAGCGCCGGCATCAATCGAAAGGACGCGACGGCGGTAAAGCCCAGCGCAATGTGACCGGCCTCGCCAACAGAAGTACGCCTGGCCGTCGCCGCCGCGCGCAAGGAGAACTCCAGTACGTGGCGCGCATCGCGCAGGAAACTTCGGCCTGCCGCTGTCAGCTCAACCCGCCGACTACTGCGTTCGATGAGGACAACGCCCAAGTCACGCTCCAGCAACTGTATTTGGCGGCTGAGCGGTGGTTGAGTCATGCACAAACGCGCGGCGGCATGGCCGAAGTGCAATTCTTCAGCTACAGCAATAAAGCATTCGAGTTGTCTCAGTTCCATCAATGCGCTTCCAACGATTCAATTATTAAATCGATTAATGCTATTTATAGCTTTAAGCGGAATTGATGGCGATTCATTTTTATACTGACCCCAACCATTCCAAGGTGCCCGTGGGCAACCTGGATTGAGAAAAATAAAGTGTCGCGCCGCCTGAGGCGAGCCTTCCGGCGGCATCGCGGTTACGACCGCTTCAGTACCTGAAGAAAGCGATAAGACCATGGAGACAAAAAAACAATCCAGCGTGCGCATGCGCATGTTGGGCACCGTCGTTGCTGTTGCGGCGTTGCTGCCCTTTGCGGGGCATGCTGGCGATAGTTACCCGTCAAAAACGGTAAATCTGATTGTGCCGTTCTCCCCCGGAGGAGGTACGGACATAGCTGCACGCCTCCTAGCCATTGAACTGACGCAGAAGTTCGGCCAATCCGTTGTGGTGGAGAACCGGCCAGGAGCCAGCGGGCAAATTGCGGCGGACTATGTGGCACGGGCCAATCCAGACGGCTACACGCTGCTGTTTGCCAATTCGGGCATGTTGGCCATCAACCCGTGGCTCTTCAAATTGCAAAGCGACCCTGCCACCGCCTTTGCGCCGGTATCGATGTTCTGTGATTTGCCGTTTGTGATGGTGGCAGCCCCGACACTAGCCGCGAATACGGTGGCAGAATTCATCGCGTTGGCAAAAGCAGCACCTGGGAAGCACACGTTTGCCAGTTCCGGCACAGGCGGTGCCCCCCATTTGTCGGGCGAGATTTTTCAAAGCGCCACAGATACCCAATTAATGCATGTGCCCTATAAGGGTGGCGGCGCGGCGATGACAGACCTGATGGCCGGACGTGTGGACATCATGACCGCATCGGTGCTGGAAACCACGACTTATGTGAACTCGGGCAAACTGAAGGCGCTTGCCGTGACTGGTGCTGTGCGCTCCCCTGCGATGCCCAATGTGCCGACCATTGACGAGGCTGGCGTCAAGAATTCTCAATCGGGCTCATGGACCGCCGTGCTTGCTCCTGCAGGCACACCGCAAGCAGTGGTGGACAAGCTTGCTGCCTCCATTCGCGAGGTGGCCGCCAATGAGGATGTGAAGAACAAACTGATCGCACAAGGCGCCGTCGCGCACAGCTCAACACCCGATGAACTAGCGAAACTCGCGGCCAGCGAGCGCGCACGCTATGGCGACATTATCAAGACACGCAATCTGCGCCTGGAATAACGCAGCACGCGTGGCTCGCACTGACTCGTCGCCTGGCGATGAGTCTCTTTTGGCCGACACGCCTATCGGGTCGGCGCTTTTTTTCTGAACTCTATCTCTCATGACGAACACGAATCACACCAAAGCGATTGAATTGCTGATGGTCGGCCCTTTGCTGCCTGAGCTGATGGCCGACATTGAAAGCCGCTATCGCGTGCACCGCTGGTGGGAAATTCAAGATAAAGCGGCGTTTCTCAGCACGCAAGGTGCATCGATTCGCGGCATTGTCACGAGCGGCCGCTTTGGCGCAGACAACGCATTGATCAACGGATTACCCGCGCTGGAAGGCATTTTCAGTTTCGGCGTGGGCTATGACTCCATCGATATTGACGCTGCCAAAGCTCGCGGCGTCGTCGTGACCAATACACCAGGCGTGCTGGACGACTGCGTGGCGGATACGGCATTGGCCCTGATGTTGGGGGTATCGCGCCGGATCTGCGAGGCCGACCGTTTTGTACGCGCGGGACACTGGCCCACGAAGGGTTTTGGCGTGGGTAGAAAGTTGGGCGGGAAACGCTGCGGCATCGCGGGCTTAGGCAATATCGGCCTGCAGATTGCGCAGCGCGCAAAAGCCTTCGGTATGGACATCAGCTACTACAACCGAAAAGCGCGAGAAGATGTACCGGCCGATTATGGCTATTGTCCAGACCTCCTGACCTTGGCACAGACAAGCGATTTTCTGGTGCTGGCAGTACCGGGCGGCGCACAGACACGACACATGGTGAGTACGGCTGTGCTGAACGCATTGGGCTCCGAGGGCGTATTGATTAACGTCGCGCGAGGCACCGTGGTCGACGAACAAGCCTTGGTGTCAGCGCTACAAGAAAAGCGGATTGCAGGTGCCGGGCTGGATGTTTTTGAACACGAGCCACAGGTGCCCGAGGCGCTGATGTCGATGGATCAAGTGGTGCTGCTACCGCATATCGCCAGCGGCACCGTCGAAACACGTGAAGCCATGGCCGACCTGGTCGTGAAGAATCTGGATGCGTGGTTCACGCGGGAACAGGTGGTGACTCGGGTGGTGTGAGGTAGCGGCGAAGCATTGTTGGCCTTCACGTGAGAATTTAGTGTGCATCCGACGGGTTCAAATGTAGTCTGACGCCGTATTAGCATTAATGACTGGATTGGCGCAGACCGCATGACAAACTACCCTTGGTTAGGCACGCTAAAAATACGTATTGCCGACCCCGGCTTCGCTGCCTTGGAACTGCGCATGCGCGTACAGCGCGCGTTACGCCAATTGATTCTGGATGGTGTCTTCGCACCCGGCGCACGCTTGCCGGCCACGCGTACGCTGTCGACGGCGCTCTCGGTGTCGCGAGACACCATTGAGACAGCTTACGTGCAGCTTCGGCTGGATGGCTACATCACTCGGAAAGAAGGCGCCGGTAGTTTTGTGTCCGAGAATATTGGACCGAATCTGCTGGGTACGCCACGTAAAAAGGGAAAATCACTTGCGCCCAATCCGTTCTCGCCTCGTGCCTCGACGGCGCTCAGTCGACGGGGCGAGAACATTCTGGCAAGTGGTGGCGTAGCCGATCATCAAGTCGTCAAGGCCTTTGCTACCGGCTTGCCTGAGACACGTACCTTCCCCATGGGTATCTGGGAGCGCCTGCAGAAACAGGTCTTGAAAGAACACCGAGAGCATGTGCTCCTGCATGGCGACCCCCAGGGTGCAGCTCCCTTGCGCCAGGCAATTGCAGATTATTTGAATCTGGAGCGCGGTGCCAAAGTGTCGGCAGACCAGGTGCTGGTGTTAAGCAGCACACGTCAGGCCCTTTTTCTTTGCGCTCAGGTGTTGGTTGATGCGGGCCAGCCCATTCTCATGGAAGACCCCGGCTATTTCGGTGCTCGAAAAGCATTTGAACTGGCACAGCTTGAGATCGTGCCGATTCCGGTCGATCAAAAGGGCTTGCGCACAGATGTCCTCAAGGCGGATCGGAGCGGCGCAAACACGATTTACGTCACGCCGTCCCATCAGTATCCAACCGGTGCCACCCTTGCGTTAGAGCGCCGTCTTGAACTGACGGCGTGGGCTGCCGAACGGCAAGGTTGGATCATTGAGGACGACTACGACAGTCAGTTTCACTACGAAGGCATGCCAACTGCCTGCGTTCAAGGGCTGGATGCGTATCAGCGAACCCTCTATCTGGGGACCTTCAGCAAATCGCTCTTTCCCGGATTGCGCATGGGCTATATGGTGCTACCGCATGAGTTGATCAAGCCAATGACCTATGCCCGCAGCATTTTGGACGGGCATACGCCACAAATTTCCCAACTCACCTTGGCTCGCTTCATGGACGCGGGTCATTTTGCTGCGCATATCCGCGCCATGCGAAAGGTCTATGCCGTTCGACGTGAAGCCATGGCACACGCGGTGGCACGTTATCTGCCCCATGTCGTGACGGCCGCGCTGCCACCCGGTGGCTTGCAAATGCCGTGTCTGCTCGCTGAGCATTGGTCTGAACCAGAGACAATAAAACTTGCAGCCCGTGCCGGCATTTATTTGCCCGGACTCAGCCGCCTGTACGACACGCCACCGACGCGCGGGGGATGGTTGCTGGGTTTTTCAGCGCTCACCCCTCACGAAATTGAAGACGCCATGCGTCGTTTGGCCAAGGCGATTACCTGAGAGGGTGGCTGTGCCATGGCGCTAGCCTGGCTTACCTCGCAAGTTGTGGTCTGTCAGGTTTCATAAAATTGGTCTGCTCTAACAGACCATATGCGTTCTACGCTTTTGCACTTCAGACAAGGGACTTTGCATGAGGCATGCAGACCCGAGTCGCTTTCTGCAAAAGGCATATTCAAGATGAACAGAACGCTGGCGGGTTTACGCCCTGCCGACTTTGTAGGCCCGACCGTTGCGGCTTTTGTGTCCGTGCTCGTGAACTATGGTGGCACCTTCGTCCTGGTGTTCCAGGCCGCGCAAGTCGCCAACCTTAGTCCGGCACAAACCGCCTCCTGGGTTTGGTCAATTGCCATAGGCGTGGGTGTAACCGGCGCATGGCTTAGCTATCGATATCGCGAGCCGATCATTACGGCGTGGTCAACACCTGGCGTGGCGTTCCTGGCGACAGTCATGCCATTCACGCCTTACGGCGAAGTTATTGGCGCTTATGTACTGTGTGCCCTTGGGTTCATCCTGCTGGGCCTATCAGGCGCGTTCGAGCGTCTGGTGCGCTGGATACCGGGTGGCATTGCCGCTGGCTTGCTTGCTGGCATCTTGCTGCAATTTGGGGTGAATGCATTTGGGGGTGCCAGCGTTGATCCGGTGCTGGTGGTCACCCTGGTGCTCTCGTACGCCCTTTTGCGTCGCTTCACGTCGCGCTTTGCGGTCGTGGGTATTCTCGTGATCGGTCTAGCCCTGCTCTTGGCGCAGGGGCGCATTGATACACAGAGCATTCACTTAAGTTTTGCGACGCCCGTGTTTGAAATGCCCAGATTTTCACTCGGTTCCCTGCTGAGCGTGGCCTTGCCTCTTTTCATCATTACCCTTACCGGGCAATACATGCCTGGCATGCTGGTCTTGCGCAATGATGGCTTCAAAACAAGTGCCAATCCTATCTTGACGGTGACGGGGCTGGGATCTCTGATCATGGCACCGTTTGGCGCGCACACGTTCAACGTGGCTGCCATTACTGCTGCCATCTGCACAGGGCCAGATACCCACCGCGATCCATCCAAACGCTATATCGCAGGCATTGCCTGCGGCATCTTTCATATCGTGGTCGGTGTCTTCGGCGTGACGCTGGCGACCTTGTTCATGGTGCTGCCGAGCACGTTTGTCACCACCTTGGCAGGTTTGGCGTTGCTGGGCGCGATTGGCGGCAGCCTGGCCAGTGCCATGGCCGACCCTCGAATGCGCGAGACCGCCTTGATTACTTTCCTGGCGACATCCGCCAATGTGACCCTGCTGGGTATTGGCGGCGCATTCTGGGGCTTGGTAGCTGGCTTGACGGTGCACGCGCTGATTCATGGAGGACGGGCAAGCAAAGCTGCCCCAATTGCCGTGAAAAGCCCCGCGTGATGGAGCCGCAGCCACCGGATGACGTTCGCGTGGTCGGCTGCCTCCCGCTGTTCATACCCTAGATCGAACGCTTGCGGCCAGGCGTTGTGGACTGCGCCTCGTCCCGCGCCTGAGCCGACTTAAGCATGACACGCCAAGCCCCGTACACGATGCCAAGGACAACGCCTGAAACGACGTATCCCGTCAAGGTGGTCAGGATCTCTGAAAAACGAAAACCATTATTGGCATAGGGTTCGCTGGAAAGAAGCGCGAACACGATGAGAACGAGAGCCGTTGCGGCAATGGCGGTACGAATATAGAACTTAGTGACGTGTGACATGGAAATATGGGCCGCGAGACAAGTAGGAATCTCGTTAGTGTAACGAGGGTTCTCCATACTGCGCGCGGCGCAGCTCGGCCCACACCCCTCATTTACGCAAGCGAGCAGAACGAGAGCGAAGGGTGCCAATTTTCAATAGCGCAAGAATTCAGATAGAGCGGTTCGCAATACGCAACTCGTATTGTTGAATAAAGTTCTCAACGACACGTTTTTCATGCCCCTGCGAGGCAGCGCTGTTGTGCGGGCTGATCCACACATTAGGCAACGACCACAACGGAGAATCGTGTGACAAGGGCTCTTCCAGAAACGTGTCAAGGTATGCGCCGCGCAAGGCGCCACTGCTCAGTGCCTGTGTCAGCGCGGCTTCGTCAATCAACTCGCCGCGTGCGATGTTCACAATACGCGCATCGCGAGACAAAAGTGCCAAGCGTCGGCTGTCCACAAGATTGCGGGTCTCTGGCGTCAGAGGCAGAGCAACGACAAGCCAGTCACACAACGGCAGCGCCGCGTCTAATTGAGAAAATTCGATGACCTCATTAAAGGGCGGCGTCGGCGTGGCGCTGCGTCGCACCACCGTGGTGTGAAAGCCCACGGCGTGGAGCAGACGGCCAATTTCACGACCGATCATCCCCGCACCAATCACAATCACACGCTGCTTGCCAATCTCTTCAGGTTTTTCCCGTCCCGTCAGGGGTGCCCATTCTTTTCTGGATTGTGCCGATAGCCAATGATCAAAACCCCGCGATTGCGCCAGAATCGCTGCCAGTACCGTTTGCGCGATTGGCACGGCAGTGGTGCCCGAAGATGAGGTAACGCTTACGCCACGTTGCAGGGACGTGGTGTATTGCGGAAGATCGAGACCAGAAGAACACACATGGAGCCAGCTCAGGTCGCAGGCCGAGTCTACGATGGCAAAAAAGGCGTCGGACAGAGGGCCCGGCTTTCGCAACGAACTGCCTTCGTACAAATCACGCGAAAAGAAAGCTGCGCGAATACCCGCCGGATTTTCCCGCGCTTGCTCCTGCGTGCAACTGCGCAGCGTCAATCCCGCATCGCGGGCCATGCGGTCTAGGCGAGACCCTTCCTGCGCATAGACCGCATCTGATAGCAGCAGGCCAACAGGCCCGGACAATGCGTCCTTCATCGAACCGTAATCCACCGTTCCTTCTCGCCTGCATAAACAACGCCATATTTCTCAACGGCGGCATCATCGAACTGAAAGCCCAGACCTGGTCCCTGCGGCAGCAGGAGATCACCATTCTCAGCGACAAGTTGGCGATCAATAAGACGACGAAAATTAACGATGTGATCGTCCGGCATCCACTCTACATAGGTCGTATTTGGTGTCGAGGCGACCAGGTGAGCGTGCACGTCGTGCCAGGCGTGTGGCTCCACCGTCAGTCCATGGCTGGCGGCGGTGGCGGCAATGCGTCGCCACTCTGTTATGCCGCCGCACACCGTCGCATCTGCTTGCAGCAGCGTGCTCGCTTGCTGAACGATTAAATCTTTAAATCGCCACCGACCAGCCTCGACTTCACCTGTGGCAACGGTAATGGGAGTCGCCTTTGCCAAGCGGGCATGGTTGTCAATGTCATCTGGCGAGAAAGGTTCTTCTATCCAGAACGGATTGAACGGCTCAAAACTACGTACATATTCAAGTGCCGTGGGCAGGTCTTTCCAGGCGTTGTTGGCATCGAGCATAAGCCTGACGTCATTGCCAATGGCCTCTCGCACCGCAGCCAGCCGCTTGCGTTCGTTGGCGACACTTTCCAAGCCAACTTTCATTTTCACGGCTTTAAAACCGTCCTTCACGTGATCCGCCATTTCCTGGCCAAGCTGATCAAGGGTCTTGCCTGGAAGATAGTAGCCACCACTGGCATACGCGGGCACTCGGTCAAGCGAGACCGCGCCAAGATAGCGATACAGGGGCAACCCGACCGACCTTGCATTCAGATCCCAGAGCGCAATATCAATCGCCGACAACGCGCGCATCACACCTCCCGCGCGACCCAGAAGCAGCGCTTCTTGGTACATCTCGTTCCAAAGTCCTTCCACGCGGTGGGAATCCTGACCCACTAGCTTTGCAGCGAGCAAATCCGTGACGGCTACGGCCAGCAGACGTCCGGCACTATTGACGGCATAGCAGTATCCAAGGCCTTCCTGCCCGTCGCTGGCACGGATACGAATCAGACAGTATTCGCGTGATGTCACTCGACGGGTAGAAAACGTGACCGGTTTATCTAATGGCACACGGGCAATGCAAACGGAAACAGACTCAATAATAGGCATGGAATTGCTACGCTCCTGATGTCGAGATTCGGGTGATTACTGGAACTTGACGTTGCTATTTTTAATGACGTCGGCCCACTTGATCTTTTCGCTGTCCAATAGCGCCTGGAACTCCTCTGGCGTGCTTCCAATAGGATTCAAACCCATCTCTTCCAGACGTTTACGTGTCTTGTCACTGCGAACAATTTCGGTGATCTTCTTGTTCAATTTTTTAACGACATCATCTGGCGTGCTGGCCGGAGCGA
>JBEBWV010000135.1:0-12644 GCA_040391965.1 Achromobacter deleyi
GCGCGAGAAAACTGAGACAGAAAAACCATCGCCAAGCGCGCGTAACCCGCGATGCTTGAACAGCAATTGCGCAGGATCAAGATCGCGGGTTACGCGCGCTCGCCGACATTTCTACGATGAAGGCAATTGCGCGCTCCACCCACGCTACGATTTCCATGGCTAGGCTGGTGCTATTGCGCTTCGTAGGCTTTCTGTCCATTGTCGTAACGTGGGTGGAGCGCGAGAAAACTGAGACAGAAAAACCATCGCCAAGCGCGCGTAACCCGCGATGCCTGAACAGCAATTGCGCAGGATCAAGATCGCGGGTTACGCGCGCTCGCCACTATTTCTACGATGAAGGCAATCGCGCGCTCCACCCACGCTACGATTTCCATGGCCCGGCTGGTGTTATTGCGCTTCGTAGGTTTGAACGGCTCTGGTTCAAAAGATCTGCCTGTGTTGCCAGTGACGGCGGCGCGAGCCGCGTGGCCCTGCCGCCGATATTGGCAACCCGGCAAGATCTTCCGAACATAAGAGCGCACCATTCGAAACACGAGAACCTCACCCGTGCCAGCGATGGTGATACCAACGCCATTGCGAGCTGTGCGAGGTGAGGCACGGCCGTGCTCGCGACTTGGAGGCCGAACGACGGACTCCGTAGGGAGCCGCAGGCGTACGAGGAGGAGGAAGTGGTGTTTGGCCCGGCCGGGCCAAACCGGCCGACGGAGCGAGCACGGCCTTGCCTCACCTCGCACGGCGTCAAAAGAACATCTACCGCCGCAATAAACAATGGCTCCGGCAGCCGATGCTCCGGCAGCCGATGCTGCGGCAGCCGATGCTGCGGCAGCCGATGCTGCGGCAGCCGTCGCTGCGCCAGCCGACGCTCCGGCAGCCGATGCTCCGCCAGCCGACGCTGCGGCAGCGCACTATTGCGTCCGTTCCACACGTAAAAACACCCCAAAACTTGGATCAAAGTCCAATTTTTGGGGTGTTGTTCAAGCCGCCAGTGCTTTACGCAGGCCGGACTCGAAAGCCCGGCCTGACCCTTACTGCAAGGTGCGCGTAAAGATGAACTGACCGTCTTGCCAATCTACCGGCACCACATCGCGGGGGCCGAATCGGCCTTCCAGGATGAGGCGGGAGACCGGATTCTCGATCTGCTGCTGAATAGCGCGCTTCAAAGGCCGCGCACCAAACACCGGATCGAAACCCACTCTCGCAAGCTCTGCTACAGCAGCTTCCGTGACTTCCAATTGCATTTCCATCTTCTCCATACGCTCTGCCAGTCGGCGCAGTTGAATCCGTGCAATGGATTCGATCTGGTCCGCTTGCAGACCGTGGAAGACCACCACTTCGTCAATACGGTTCAGGAACTCCGGGCGCAGCGTTTGCTTGAGCTCATCCCAAACCACTTCCTTGATCACCTCGTAAGGCTGACCGGCCAAACTCTGGATATGATGCGACCCAAGGTTGGACGTCATCACGATGACGGTATTGCGGAAATCGACCGTACGGCCTTGGCCGTCCGTCAAACGTCCATCGTCCAGCACTTGCAGCAGCACGTTAAACACATCCGGATGCGCCTTCTCAATCTCGTCGAGCAAGATCACGCTATACGGTTTTCTACGCACGAGCTCGGTCAAATAACCGCCCTCTTCGTAGCCCACGTATCCCGGCGGCGCACCAATCAAACGTGCCACCGAGTGCTTCTCCATGAATTCGCTCATGTCGATGCGGATCAAGTGCTCTTCCGAGTCAAACAAGAACTCGGCCAACGCACGAGTAAGTTCCGTCTTACCCACGCCGGTCGGGCCCAAAAAGAGGAAGGAGCCGTAAGGCCGTGAGGGATCCGAAAGCCCCGCGCGTGAACGCCGGATGGCATCGGCCACCAAACGTACTGCCTCGTCTTGCCCCACCACACGTTTGTGCAGGTAGTCTTCCATTTGCAAGAGCTTGGAGCGTTCGCCTTCCATCATCTTGCTGACTGGAATACCCGTTGCACGCGACACCACTTCGGCGATTTCTTCGGCGCCGACTCGGGTGCGCAACAAACGTGGTTTGCCAGTGCCGCCTTCTGCGTCGGCAGCCGCTTTCTCAGCGCCCGCTTCAGCCGATTGCAGCCGACCTTCCAATTCTGGCAATTTTCCGTATTGCAGCTCCGCCAGCTTGTCGAACTGGCCTTTGCGTTGCAGCTCAGCCATTTCGGCGCGCACGGCGTCAATTTCTTCCTTGATGGCTTGTGTGCCTTGCACAGCAGCCTTCTCGGCTTTCCAGATTTCTTCGTAGTCGTTGTACTCGCGTTGGAGCTTTTCCAACTCTTCTTCAATGGCGGCCAGGCGACGCAGCGATGCGTCATCCGTTTCCTTCTTGACCGCTTCACGCTCAATCTTCAACTGAATGATGCGACGAGCCAGCTTGTCCATGACTTCCGGCTTGGAGTCGATTTCCATGCGGATGCGAGCACCCGCCTCGTCGATCAGGTCGATAGCCTTATCCGGCAGGAAACGATCCGTGATGTAACGGTGCGAGAGTTCCGCTGCCGCCACAATGGCCGGATCGGTAATCTCCACGCCGTGGTGAATCTCGTAGCGCTCTTGCAAACCGCGCAAGATGGCGATCGTGGATTCCACATCGGGTTCATTGATCAGCACTTTCTGGAAACGACGTTCAAGCGCAGCGTCTTTTTCCACATATTTACGGTATTCATCAAGCGTAGTGGCGCCAATGCAATGCAGCTCGCCACGCGCAAGCGCAGGCTTGAGCATGTTGCCAGCATCCATGGAACCTTCAGCTTTACCTGCGCCCACCATGGTGTGCAACTCGTCAATGAAGACGATATTGCTGCCGTCATCTTGAGCAAGCTCTTTCAGAACTGCCTTGAGGCGTTCCTCGAACTCACCGCGGAACTTCGCCCCTGCAACAAGTGCAGCCATATCGAGCGAAAGCACGCGTTTTCCGCGCAAGGACTCTGGCACCTCATCATTGATGATGCGCTGAGCCAAACCTTCCACAATGGCGGTCTTACCCACACCGGGTTCGCCGATCAGGACCGGGTTGTTCTTCGTGCGACGTTGCAGAATCTGGATAGTGCGACGAATTTCGTCATCGCGCCCGATCACTGGGTCAAGCTTGCCCTGGCGAGCGCGCTCGGTCAGGTCCATGGTGTATTTGGACAAGGCCTCGCGGTTGGATTCGCCCTCGGCACCAGACACGTTTTCACCGCCTCGTACGGCATCAACGGCAGCCTCAAGTGCCTTTTTCTGCAGACCAGCGTCGCGCAGGATACGTCCTGCCTCGCCCTTGTCGTCAGCCAAGGCCAAGAGGAACAATTCACTTGCAATATAGGTGTCGCCGCGTCTTGCAGCTTCTTTGTCGGTACGGGTCAAAACGGATTGCAGGTCACGCCCCATCTGCACGTTCTCGCCGCCCTGCACTTGGGGCAGCGCTTTCAGTGCCGTATCAATGGAGGACTGAACCCGGTTGACTGCCACACCGGCTCGCGCAAGCAGACTACCCGCCCCGCTATCGGGGTCGGACAGTAGTGCAGAAAGCACGTGTATCGGTTCAATGTAAGGATGATCGTTTCGCGCCGCCAGACTTTGGGCGTCGCCAATGGCCTGCTGAAACTTAGTTGTCAGTTTGTCGAATCGCATAATAGTCGTTGGAGTTGTGAGAGCCCGACGCATGGATCCGCAAAAGGGCTCGATGATCTACATATGCGGACATGCGGGTACATTTCAAGACCCGACTGGCCACATGGCTAATCGCGAAAACTTCGCCTTTCTGAACTTACCTATGAGCATATACGCTTTTCTTTACGGAACGCTACGCGCTGGCCAATCCAACGATATCGTTCGAGCAGCCGCCGCGCGCGGTTTGGAGCCACCCATCAAGGTGGCGTCCGGCACGGTGCCTGGACGACTTGTGGATTTTGGCGACTGGCCGGGGCTCATTGAGGCCCCAGATGCTCCGCTGGTCGTGGGCGACATTTACGAAATCAGCCCCGCCGTGCTGGCAATGATGGACGAAATTGAGGGCTTCGAGCCAGGACGGGCGTCTTGTTTTGTACGCCGAAGCGTCACCGTAACCACACCAGATGGCCCAATGAATTGCCAGTATTACCCGATAGATGAGGCGCTGCGGGGCCAAGCTATCGATATCGAAGGTGGAGATTGGATCAGCTATTTCCAAGCCCGCACAGGAAAGGGCGCGGCGGCACCGTAAACCACCTGAAGTAACAACGGACTACAATGCTTATCTCTGCTCACGTAATTCTGCAAGCCAGGATGCGCTCGCGCGCCTGGCCAAAATGAGGTTTATCTATGCAAAAACGGATCCCCGTTGCTCTGGAATCCGCCCACTGCTCCACCTGCATGCTCGGGCACGTCTGCGTGCCCGTGGGCATGGCAGCCGCCGAAGTGGAAAAGCTGGATGAGCTTGTCAAAGAACGCGTGCGCCTGGAGAAGGGCAAACCGCTATATGCGCTCAATGATGAGTTGGATGCGGTCTACAGCGTTCGCTTCGGCAGCATGAAGACACAGCTGGAAGACGCCACAGGCCAAATCCAGATCACCGGATTTCACTTGCCCGGTGAAATCATCGGCATGGATGGCATGCTCGATGGCAAACACGTCTCCACCGCGATGGCGCTGGAAGACTCAGAGGTGTGCGTCATTCGCCTGACTGAGGTCGACCGGGTCGCCGTGCATCTGCCGTCGTTGCAACAACAGTTTCGTCGCCTCATGAGCCGGGAAATCACCCGCTCGCACCAGATGCTGGCCTCGATCGGGTCACTGCGTTCCGAACAGCGTCTTGCCGCATTTTTGCTGAATCTGTCGCAACGCTATGCCGCACTCGGCTATTCGTCGACGGAATTCATGCTGCGCATGAGCCGTGAAGAAATCGGTAATTTCCTGGGTCTGACACTCGAAACCGTAAGCCGATTATTCTCGCGTTTCGCCCGTGAAGGCATGATCAAGATCAATCAGCGTGAAGTTCGCTTGCTTGATCTACCTGCACTCAAGCTACTACTGGGCCAGGAAAGCTGCTAATTGAGAGCGATCCGCACACTCATGTCGCATCCGGATCGCCCTGCTAGCGCCCCCCCAGACCCCGCCCAGCGCGCGCTGGGCGTGCGCCATGGGGTGCTGCGCATTCACCTATTAAAACGCGTGCTGCTCGGTGCCCTCGTGGCCGCTGCAGCCGGGGTTGGCGCGGTGTGTACCGCGCGCGCACAAACGCCTCTGCCCGACCCATACGATTACGACGAGCCCAGGCCAGCGCCGGTAAAAGTGGCGACCCCGCGCTGGCAGCCTGTAGAGCTGGGAAAACCGGGCCATAAGTACAAAATCGCGGTGTATTCGAACCGCAACCTCACTCGCGACAACCTAAAGGGCATCAAACGTGTCCTCGTCGTAGTACATGGCGTCAAGCGCGATGCGGATCATTATTACGCTACGGTAGCGGCCTTGCTGGCTGCGAACCCTACCCTGGCCTCGGAAACGCTAGTGCTGGCACCCAAGTTCGCCGGCACCATAGATTCGGGCTTTGGCGGCATGGCCGCCTGGCATAAATCCAGTTGGTCAGAAGGTGCCGATAGCGTGCAGGCTACCGGTAGGCCAGCACCCGTCAGCGCGTTTCAAGTGCTGGACGACTTGTTGCGCAGCCTCGACGACCGCAAGCGTCTGCCAGTGTTAAGCAGCATTGTGGTGGCTGGTCATTCTGCGGGTGGGCAGTTGACGCAGCGTTACGCCGTGCTCAACAGTATTGACGGGCCTCTGCATCGAGACGGAATTTCTGTGCGATACGTGGTGGCCAATCCGTCTTCCTACTTATATCTGACGCCCGAGCGCCCTCGTGCAGACGGCAAAGGCTATGCGCGCTATGAACGCGGCATTTGTCCAACCTACAACCAGTATAAGTACGGCACGGACAATCTACCCTCGTATGCGCAGCCAACAGAAGACAGCAAACTTTTTGTGCGCTACGCCGACCGCAACCTGACCTATTTGCTCGGTGGTGCCGACAATAATCCCGAACATCGCCTGCTTGATAAAACCTGCGGGGCCGAGGCACAAGGCGCCACGCGTCTGGCGCGAGGCACGGGTTACGTGCAATACGAGCGTTTGCTTGCATCGCGTGGCGCTAAGCCCGTCATTTTGCATCGCAGCAGTTTTGAGGTCGATGGCATCGGCCACGACAGCAAAGGCATATTTGGCTCCGAATGCGGCATTCAGGCCCTGTTTGGCGACACGGCACGTGCGCCTCAGGGGGGAGCAAAATGCACCCCGATTCCACCTGAAAAAAAGTAGCACACACGTCGAGTAAGCACTGAAATGCCGCTCTGCATCGCTGATCCGCAGAACTGGGCCATGACTCAACGAGTCTGCCCGGAACCGTAAATTCTGTATCAATCAGTGGCAAAGCCAGCCTATTTGCTCGGGCAGGCGCAAGATTACGCAGATACAGCGTGTGTCCCTGCTTTTTAGGTCACCGCCTTCGCGCCTGTTGCAGGTGCCTTGAACCCCGTCCAGCGCGGCTCGGCGCGCAAGCGCCGACCATCGCGGTCAAGCGGAGTCAAGCACACGCCTGGCAGCGTGCCACTGCACGCAACGAACGGGACCTGGCCGGAGTTCACGCGTCTAGGAGAGCCTGAATGACGCAATCGACGCCTATCGATTTTCTCGACGCCAAACGCCGTATCAAAGCCATTTTTATTGGCTCAGTCGGCAACCTGGTCGAGTGGTACGACTTCTACGCTTATACCGCTTTTGCGCTCTATTTCGCGCCTGCATTCTTCCCCTCTCACGACCCTGTCGTCCAGCAATTGAATGCCGCCACGCTCTTTGCGGCCGGGTTCATCGTGCGGCCTATCGGCGGCTGGCTGTTCGGACACATTGCCGATCGCCACGGCAGACGCCTTTCCCTGATGATTTCCGTGGTGATGATGTGTGTGGGTTCACTCATCATTGCGCTTACGCCTACCTACGCGAGCATAGGTTTGGCCGCCCCCGCGCTGTTGGCACTTGCTCGTGTAATTGAGGGCTTGAGTCTGGGGGGTGAATATGGCGCGAGCGCGACTTACCTGACAGAAATTGCAGACCCCAATCACCGGGGCTTTTATTCCAGCTTCCAGTATGTGACGCTGATTGGCGGTCAGTTGTGCGCCATTGTTGTGCTGCTGCTCTTGCAAAACGTGTTTCTGACTCACGAACAACTGTTGGCATGGGGCTGGCGCATTCCGTTTGTCATTGGCGCCATGTTGGCCGTCACAGCCGCGCTGATGCGACGCCATTTGCCGGAAACGGATTCGTTCAAGGCATCGATGAAGAGCCAGAGCAAGCCAACAACCGGTTCCTTGCGCGGTCTACTGAAGTACCCGCGCGAAGTGGCCATTGTGGTGGGCTTAACGGCCGGTGGTACGGCCGCGTTCTACACTTTCACGACCTATATGCAAACGTTTGTGCGTCAAACTTCTGGTTTTTCCGACAACGTGACCACTTACGTTATTGCCGGTTCCTTGATCTTCGCGCTGATTCTGCAACCTATCTATGGCGCGCTTTCCGATCGAATCGGTCGCAAGCCTCTTTTGGTGTTCTTCGGCATCGCAGGCGCAGCCCTCACTGTGCCCATCTTGACCACCTTGTCGCACACGACCTCTCCTTTCAACGCCTTTTTGCTGATTTGTGCCGCCTGGATATTTACGGCGGGCTACACCTCGATTAATGCGGTGGTGAAGGCAGAACTTTTCCCCACACAGATTCGGGCAACCGGCGTGGCGGTGCCGTATGCCATTACCGTTTCCATCTTTGGCGGCACGGCCCCGGCCATTGCGCTGTGGTTCAAGCAGCAGGGTCACGAAGATTGGTTTTATTTCTATCTTGCAGGCGTGATCTTCCTCTCCTTGCTGGTGTACGCCACCATGCGCGATACGAAACATAAATCGGCGATGCAAGAGGAAGAAGCGCGCAACGCTGCCTGAGCACCTGGTCTTTTCTCAGCACATCAAGCTTGTAACGGCCTCAAATATCCGTTGACAAGCTTGTTCTTCACGCCGACACTTAACCTTATGGTTAAGTTTAATGATGATGTTCTGGATGGTGTATTTGCCGCGCTGTCTGACAGCACGCGTCGGCGGGTTCTGGCCGATCTTGAACAAGGCACTGTTTCCGTCAGCGAGCTGGCTCGCCCGCACGCCATGTCTTTGCCCGCCTTCATGAAGCACCTGCGGGTACTTGAGAATGCAGGCTTGATAGCGCGAAACAAAGATGGCCGCGTGGTGAGTTGTTCCTTGTCCGCCGCGCCCATGCGCAGCGCCGCTGACTGGCTGGCGCAGTATGAGAAGTTCTGGAGCGGCCGCCTGGATGCGCTGGCCCGTTATCTGTACCACGAAGAGGAGACCAACCCATGGTTAGCCGAGAAGAGACCGGATTCGAACTCCGACTCAACCGACACTTCACTGCCAGCCCCGAAAGGATCTGGCGCGCGTGGACCGACCCGCAAGCGTTGATTCGATGGTTTGGCCCCGCTGACACGCGTGAAGTGCTGCAAGCGCAAGCAGATGTTCGCGTGGGCGGTCAGTACCTTATCGGGTTCGCCATGCACGACCAGACCGAGCATTACGCCAGTGGCATCTATCAAGTCGTGGAACCGCATCGCTTGCTTGCATTTACCTGGACGTGGCGCGAGACACCCACAGAAACATCGATAGTGACCGTAGCACTCACGCCGACCGAACATGGGACGGCGCTCGAATTGCATCAAGCACCGCTGGTCGATCAGGCCACGGTGGACAGCCACGCGGACGGCTGGGGCGGTTGTTTGACCCGGTTGGCACGCGAATTGGAAAACAAGGGCTAAGCACTGGCGCATTCACCCGCGTCACGCGGTTCACCTCAGCGCCCGCCCTATTGAACAGTGAGTCCGATATGCAAACCAATCATTCAGTGGTGTCTCGTGAACAATGGAATCAAGCCCGAGAAACGTTTTTAGCGCGTGAAAAATCACTCACCCGGGAACGTGATGCACTGGCGCAAGCGCGGCGCGATCTACCTTGGGTCATGGTCGAGCGCGACTACCGGTTTACCGATGCCAAGGGGCAACATACACTCGCCTCGCTTTTCGAGGGCAAGAGCCAGTTGATCGTCTATCACTTCATGTTCGGCCCGGATTGGACAGAAGGATGCGTCGGATGCTCGTTCCTGGTGGATCATCTGGACAACGCTCAAATGCATCTGCGCCACCATGACGTGTCGATCGTTGCCGTGTCACGCGCTGCCTTCGACAAACTCGACGCGTTCAAACACCGCATGGGCTGGCAGGTCAGATGGTTGTCTTCCTTGGGCAGCGACTTCAATGCCGACTATGAAGCGTCTGTGCCACGCAAGACAAATGAGGGAACACCGGAGATACAAGAACGCTCAGGTATCAGCGTCTTTTATCGCGACCCCGATGGCGAGATTTTTCACACCTACTCTGCCTTTGAACGCGGCGTGGAAACGTTGGTAGGTGCCTACCAATACCTGGAGCTCGCCCCCCTCGGACGCAACGAGCGTGGCCCGAATTTCAATCTGGGTGACTGGGTGAGGCACCATGACCGCTACGAAAATCAGGCAGGCCCGGCCCTCCACGCCTGCCACGCCGCGTAAACATGTTGACGCGCCTGCGAGACCCGGCCAGCAGCGGTCTGCGTCCATGCTGACACTGCTGCTGGTGAGCATGCTGGGCATGAGCGTGGGCTTGTGGATTGACACGCGCGATATGCCAGCGGCCGTGCTTATCAGCCGCTGTACGCAGTCAAGTGGCTGGGTGCAGGCGATTCTTCTGCACGGGGCGCTGATGCCGGCCACCAGCTTGCTGATGCTGCTGGCGCCCTGGCTCACCCCCGCTCGATTCAAACCTCGTCGGCTCACGTTGGCCGTGGCTGATCAGGCAAGGGCTGAACATCGACGGGTCGTTGTGCAGCAGATATTCTGCGGTTTACTGATGTTTGTCGGCATGGTGCTAGGGGCGAGATATGCGTCGCAAATGGTGCTTCACCTGAACCTGGCACCTTTTTTCGGGCTACTTATGGCGATGACAGTAGGCATGGCCTGCGCGCTGATCTTGTTTGATGGTGCGCGGCGCTTGGCGCGTCAGATGCGCCCTTAACTTATCGTCTGGCACCCGTCACATTGACGGGCGGCGCAGCACGTTGTTCCAAAGGGCCGGCCTCGGGGCAATCCAGCTCCAGTGGTGCCGTGGCATGAGCCACGCACGGCAAAATCCAGCCTTCTTCTTTTTCGTCGCGGCTCAAGCCAGGCCATTCAATGCGGTAAACGACGGCACCGGTCAGCATTCGGCACATACAGGTTCGGCACGTTCCATTCCGACAGGAACTGGGCAGTTTGATCCCGGCAGCTTGCGCCGCCATCAGAACAGACGTCTCACCATCCGTCGTGAATGTGGATAGCGAGGGCAGCAACACAACCGGATAGGACGTCATGAAGACACTCAGGCCTGACTGGTAATAATTGGCATATGACGCGTCAGGCGTCGCGCCACTCCAGGGGCCACGCACCGCTCAGTACGTTTTGCATCCAGAGCGTGCAGGTGAGCGTCTTGGCGTCCGTTACGTCACCGCGACGACACGCATCGAGCAATTCCTGTGGAGTCATGCTGTGCACATCAAGGAACTCGTCTTGATCCAGCTTTCGCTCGCCGGCACGCAAGCCGCGTGCAAAAAAAACGTGAATGATCTCGGTGGAGTAGGCAATGGCCAAATGAAGCCCCACGGCATAGGCCCACTGCGAGGCGGTGTAGCCTGTTTCTTCCAGTAATTCGCGTTGACCGCAGCGCAACGGGTCTTCACCCGGGTCAAGCTTGCCGGCAGGAAACTCCGTCATGACACGGCCAATGGGGTAGCGAAACTGACGTTCAAGCAATACCCGACCGTCGTCCAGCAGGGGAATGACCACCACCGCCCCCGGATGCACCACATATTCACGCGTTGCCGTGTTGCCATTGGGCAAGCTCACCATGTCGCGACGAACTTTCAGGAAGTCGCCATCACACAGCAACTCACTGCTGATTTTTTCTTCGACAAGATGCGGATCGGTGGTTTGGATCATGGCGGCACAAGATGAGGGCTGGCGTCGGATCATGGCTGACCCGACGGGGCCAGGCGCGCCGATGAGCGGCAAGCCTGCGAAGCTTGGAGCTTACCATCGGCTAACGGCCTCTCGCAGGCTGCAACCACGCTGCAGCCTCGCGAAAAGACTCGAGCCTTAGCCGAACTTTCGCACGGCGTCCAAGGCCAGGCCGGCACCAATACTGCCGAACAAATCGCCTTCGACGCTGCGTGCGCCCGGCACCAATGCCGAGACACTTTCTCGAAGACGCGGCACGCGGCTGGAGCCACCGGTGAAGAACACGGTATCGATGGCGTCAGGGGCCACGCCCGCGTCGCGCAGCAATGCAGCCACAGTGACTTCCACTTTCTCGATCAGGCGGCCTACGGCATCGTCGAACTGCGGGCGTGTTACGTCCACGCTCAGGTCAGCGGCAATGCGAGCAAGGTCAATGCGAGTTTCTGGCGCTTCCGACAATGCGATCTTGGCTTCTTCCACCTGCAAGGCAAGCCAGTGACCAGAGCGCTCTTTAACCAAATTGAGCAATAGATCAATTTTGGTGCGATCACAGGCTTCTGCCCGAATGTAGGCGAAGTGATCTGCAGATTTTTTGGTATAGGCCTGGTTAATGGTGTGCCAGCAAGCCAGGTTTGCATACTGCGTCGACGGCACATCTTTGCCGCTGCGCAATTGGCTGCCCAAGCCCAGCAAGGGCATGACGCGCGCCAGGCTAAGCTGCTTATCAAAATCCACACCACCGATGTGCACACCACCGTGCGCCAGAATATCCTCCCGGCGATCCGCTTTGGCCGCGCGTTCGGGGCCAAGACGAATCAACGAGAAGTCAGAGGTACCGCCGCCGATGTCGATGACCAGCACAAGCTCTTCGCGCGTGATCTGCGACTCATAGTCAAACGCGGCAGCAAGCGGTTCGAACTGAAATTCGATGTCCGTGAAACCAACCGAGCGCGCAATTTCGCCAAGCGTGTCTTGGGCGGTCTGATCAGCACCGGGGCTGTCGTCCACGAAGAACACGGGCCTGCCCAGCACGACTGACGTGAAATCTCGACCTGCCGCCTGTTCGGCGCGCAATTTCAATTCGGCGATGAACCGGGTCAACAGGGTGCGAAAAGGCAGCGAACGACCTTGCACTTCCGTATGGCCGTCGATCATGGAGCTGCCGAGCAAGCTTTTCATCGAACGCATCAAGCGCCCGTCGTAGCCTGCCAGATAATCGGAAATAGCGGCGCGGCCGTAGCTGACCTCGGCGTCTTCATCATGGAAGAAAATGGCAGACGGCAAGGTGGCCTTGCCTTCTTCTAGTGCCAACAGAGCGCTCTGTCCGGGACGGCTCCAACCTACCGTGGAGTTCGACGTGCCGAAGTCGACGCCGCATGCATTTGAAATCATTGAATATTCGTACTTAAGATCAAAACGGCGGCTAAGTGTAGCCGGATATAGATAATTTCCCACCTTTGCTTTTGTGACAAAGCCGACTTGCTTGAAAATGACATCTGCGCGCCCGTTGACACGTGTCAGACCCCGTTTTCGGCCTTT
>JBEBWV010000136.1:0-12493 GCA_040391965.1 Achromobacter deleyi
ATCCAGGCGACGGTTGATGGAGCATCGTGCCGACCGAATCAACCGTGCGCGTGGTGCATTCCCGTAAAAAAACGTGGGACGCTGGGCGAAAGGAAAGGAGGTCAGGAATCGATGATGTTCGGCATGGGGTCGGATAAAAAACAACCGACAGACTGCGAAAACTTCCGCGAAATCACGCGGTAGATGCCGAACTTGGTTTGTGCAGAGCAGCGATCATAACCCAAATTCGCGTTGTGGGGGAATTATTTTTCCGACCGTCATCCAATCAATAGGGTTTTTCCCTTGGTTTGCCAGCCATTCATTGGTTTGAATGAAGTGGCCGCAGCCCAGAAATGGCACCGGAGGTCGGCGGGCTGACAGAGGGGAAGGGTGGTTGGAACAGAGGATTAAGTGACCGCTGTTGTTTGGCAGCAACGCGCGTTTGGCCTGCGCATGTGCACCCCACAGCATGAAGACCTTTGGCGCGGGATCTTGTGCAACGCGGGCAAAAAGCGCATCAGTCACCGTCTCCCAGCCGCGCTTGGCGTGAGACGCGGGTTGGCCGTCTTCTACGGTAAGGGCGGTATTCAGCAGCAGCACCCCCTGATCAGCCCAGGAAGAGAGGTCATTGCCTTGAGGCACGACGGTTCCGGGGTATTCCTGCGCAATTTCATTGAAGATGTTGCGCAAACTGGGGGGGCGCTTGCTATCGTCAGGTACGGAAAAGGCCAAGCCCTGTGCCTGCCCGGGCCCGTGGTAGGGGTCCTGCCCAAGAATGACGACGCGAACATCTGAGGGTGCCAAACCGTGCAATGCGCGAAAAGGGGTTGCCGGATAGACCACGGCACCTTCCGACAAGCGCTTTTCCACATGCGCCGTGATGGCGGCCAGGGCTTGGGCCACCGGCTCGGTGCTTAGCGCATCGCGCCAGGCATCAGGAAGTTGAGCTGCCTGGTCGGCCAGGGTGAGGGGGAGAAGGCGATTATCGATAGGCATGCCTCGAATTTTGGCACAGCTCCCCCGGGCACCTGTCTTATTGCATATACCAACCGTGGCTGACCACGAAGGACTGGCCGGTCAGTGCCGCACTGGGGAAGGTCGCCAGGAAAAGCGCTGTTTGCGCGACGTCTTCTACCGTGGTGAATACGCCATCCACGGTGTCGCCCAACATGACCTTCTTGACCACATCTTCTTCGCTGATGCCAAGTTCCTTGGCCTGTTCAGGAATCTGCTTTTCCACCAGAGGCGTGCGTACGAATCCGGGGCAGATGACGTGCGAGCGCACATTGTGTGCCGCTCCTTCTTTGGCCAAGACCCGGGCCAGGCCCAGCAATGCATGTTTAGCGGCCACATACGCCGATTTCAATGGCGACGCCTCGTGCGAGTGGACCGAACCCATGTAAATGACAATGCCGCCGCGATTGTCTTTGTACATGTGCTTGAGGGCAGCTTTCGTCGTGAGAAAGGCGCCATCCACGTGAATCGCCTGCATTTTCTTCCAATCGGAGAACGCATAGTTCTCGATGGGGTTCACGATCTGGATGCCCGCGTTCGAGATCAGGATATCGATGCTGCCGTAGGCCTTGGCAACACTATCAATGCCTTGGTTGACCGCATCTTCGTTCGTGACATCCATGGCAACACCCATGGCACGGCCACCGGCTTGCTCGATTTCCTTGGCGACGGCATTGGCGCCATCAAGATTCAGATCGGCGATGGCTACAGCGGCGCCGGCTTTCGCCAGCGTCAGTGCGATTTCTTTGCCAATGCCGCTTGCGGCACCCGTTACGACAGCAACTTTTCCATTCAGATTAGACATGCTTGACCTCCGGTAAAGGGCATCCAACCGCCGCGCACGGGTGTCGTGCGGACGTGCTCCAGATAGGTTCGCTTTGTGAAGGGTGCCGGTATAGACCAACGACTCCTTCGCTTCGCCGCAAAGCGCTTACCAAGATGGTAGGGCCGCGAGATTGAGCATAGGCTGAATAGCGTGAAAATTTAAGGTCGGATCAGGACAACGCACACGCAACGTAACTTGTTGTGTCTTTTGCGTCGTTACATCGTAGTGATATGGTGAAAATTGTTACGTACGGCGAGGTCAAGGTGTTTTATTTCATTGCTGGTCGCAGGCAAACTCGGCAGAATCCGCGGCATTCCTGAGAGTGTGCATCGTAGGGTGGCACGGACCGGGCAACCTGCGTTTCCACAGCGGCATGGCGACAATGAACGGCATTTCAGTTTGGGCGAAGCCCGCAACATGGTGGCGGTGTTGCGCCCTTGGCCTGCTCGCGCTGGCAAGCGCCGGGCCTGTTTTGGCCGCGCATATTGTGGTGGATACCGGGCACACGCCCAAGCGCCCTGGTGCCACTGGCGCCAGCGGACGGGTGGAGTATCTCTATAACCTCGATCTGAGCGCAGCCGTGGCGCAAGACCTCACTGCGCTGGGTAATAGGGTGACCCGGATTTCGGCAGATGGTCAGGAAATTGCGCTGCAGCAGCGCGCCACCAGTACGCCAGGGGCTGATTTCTTTATTTCGATTCACCATGACTCTATGCAGCAAGCCTGGATAGACGCTGGGCGTCGCCGCGAGGTGTCCGGGTTTTCTGTGTTTGTGTCGGAGAAAAACCCGAATTACGCCCAAAGTCTGCGCTGCGCAGAAGCTATTGGCGAGCAATTGCTGGCGGCGGGGCAAAAGCCGTCGCTGTATCACCAGACGCCTATTCCTGGGGAAAACCGGCCGTTGATCGACCGCCGCCTGGGCATTCATCAGTTTGACGACCTCATGGTGCTGAAAACCGCCACGATGCCTGCCGTCCTGGTAGAGGCGGGGGTGATTGCCAATCCGGATGATGAAGCGCGTATTGCCAAGCCGGAAACCATCAAGTTGCTGGCCCGGGCCATTGCCCAGGGCGTGCAAGCGTGTCAGAAGCCTTAATCCGCACTTGTTCTTCGTCTCTTAATCAGGAAACCATCATGAAAAGAATTGGCTTGGCATTGATCTTGGCTGGCGTGTCCATGGGCGCTCAAGCGGCAGGCTGCGGCACGCCGCGTAATGCGTTCGATCAGGTTTATTGCACGAGCAATCTGTTCTCGCAGGCGGATCGTGATTTGAATCAAGCTTATGGCAGCCTGCGCAAGCAATTGCAGCCAGCGCAGCAAGAGAAACTCAAGCAAGGACAGTTGGCCTGGATCAAGCAGCGCGACGACGAGTGCAGCTACGAAAAGCCTAGCGGTTATTTTGTGAACCTGACCTGCGCGGTGAGGTACACGCAAGAGCGTATGGCGTTTCTAAAGGCGCGTGAGCGTGAATGCACCAGCACGGGCTGCGTTGATTCGAAGATTGGCGGGCAGTGAGGTAGTTGCGTTCTTGCAAGGCAGGTCGAGGGGGGCGACCGCGCTCCCCTATGACGAGGCTTGTGAGGTCGCGGGTACGAGCGGAAAAGCGCCCCATTCGAAGCGTAGCGTGGGTGGAGCGCGACGATACTGAGGCAAGAAAGTGTCCGTTAAGCGCGCGTAACCCGCGATGTTTGCCCAGCAATTGCCGTTCATGAGTCTCGGGTTACGCGCGACCAGCAGTCAGGTTCAAGCAGAGAGCATGTCGCGCTGCACCCACGCTACCACTGCCGCAGCCCCGTATTTTTACGGCTCCTGGCGACTGCTTAAACGCAGCACCAGAAAGCCCGCGATGGCAGAGATGACGGAGCCTGCCAGTACGCCAATTTTGGTGGCATCAATGCTGGCCGGGTCATCGAATGCCAGTGCGCCGATGAACAGGCTCATGGTGAAGCCGATGCCGCAGAGCAATGCCACGCCATATAACTGCAAGGTGCTGGCATGGCGGGGCATGGTCGCGATGCCGGCCTTAATGGCCAGCCAGGAAAACCCAAACACCCCTGCCTGCTTGCCCAGGAAAAGCCCCAGCATGACGCCAAGTGGCACAGGTTGCGCCAGGCTTGCCAGACCCATTCCAGCAAACGACACGCCTGCATTGGCAAAGCCAAAGATGGGCACGATCAACATGGCTACCGGGCGGTGCAGGGCATGCTCCAGGAAATGCAGGGGCGAATGTCCCTCGCTATGGCCCTGCGTTTGTGGGCGCAGCGGAATGGTCATTGCAAGCGCTACACCAGCCAGAGTGGCATGAATGCCTGACTTCAAGACGAAGTACCACAGGACCGCGCCAATGAGCAGGTACGGCGTCAGGCGCAACACCCCCATGCGATTCAGCGCAATCAGGCAGACCAGCAGCACACCTGCCATGCCGAGCGCAAAGGTGTTCAGATCAGAGGTATAGAAGAGCGCAATGATGACAATGGCGCCCAAGTCGTCCAGGATGGCTAGCGCGGTCAGGAAGATCTTTAGCGACGTGGGAATGCGGCTGCCCAGCAGCGCCAGAATGCCCAGCGCGAATGCGATGTCTGTGGCCGCAGGAATGGCCCAGCCGCGCAGGGCGTCGGGGTTGGACAGGTTCACGACTACGTAAATAAGGGCCGGCACAATCATGCCGCCCAACGCCGCAATGCCTGGCAGCACGATGCGCGATACGCCGCGCAGTTGGCCGTCCAGCACCTCGCGTTTGATCTCCAGCCCGACCAACAGAAAGAACACCGCCATCAGGCCGTCGTTGATCCAGTGCAAGACAGATTCTTTCAGGACGACAGGCCCCAGCGTAAATCCGAGCTTGGTGCCCAAGGTGTCAAAGTAGACGGGCGCCCATGCCGAATTGGCGACAAAGAGCGCCAGCACCGCCGCCGCCATCAGGACATACCCGCCGATAGCTTCAGACTGTAGAAAATCTTTGAGAAATGAGAACGGGCGAGTGGGGCGGGCGGGAATGGTCAAGAAAACTCCTGTTGCGGGACAGCGGAAAACAGAGCTGAATTTTAGCTGAAATTGAAAAATGAAAAGATATCAACTGCCGCTATATTCGCCCATTACGATGGCAATTATTCCTAATTTCTTCAAATAAATGATCGAAATATGCATGCCTATCCGGGCTTGATAGGCCCGTTCATTTCAACTCCAAGCGCTTTTTCGTGACCGCCCCTTCGTTACCTTCCGGCCAGTGCAAATCAACGATCACGCGTGCGCCAGCATCTTGCACTCTCACCATCGCGAAGTTCTTTGAACCCGCCATGGCATAGAGTCGTTCACAGTACACCTCGGCGTTGCCGTGCATCGGCCCGGTTGGCGCTATGCCCAGCATGCTTAAGGAGGGGGCGGGTTTGCGCGAGATGGCGCTTGAAGTGATCTGGAACACCCGGGCCTGGGGATATTTCGCGTGGCGCAGTTGGAATGCCGAAGCACAGTGCACGTCGCCGCTCAGAAAAACCAGCTTCGTGTCGCTTGTGCCGAGCGCGGTGTAGAGGGTGGACAGGAGTTGGTCGCGCTCCCACCAGTTTGACTCGTGACCCCACTCGTCCATGAAGTCGTCTTTCGAACCACCCCAGTCGGCATAGTTGACCAAGGTGTCGTTCCAATGAACCACGGGTACGGGAGACACCACGAAAAGCGTTTTGACGCCGGCCTTCACACTTGCCGTAAGCCATGCACTAAACCGTGAGAACTGCGCCTTGCCGAGAATCAGATAGTTGTCTTTCTTTGCCTTGCCGACATTTTTCTCGACATCATGATGGCCGCGCATATCCAGCATGTAGAAAGCCGCAGAGCCTTGGGCGAAGGCGTAGTCCCACTGACAAGTGTCTGGATTGGCAAGCTGTGCATCATTGACGCCGGTGTCGGGGTTGTGACTGTGTTCGTACTCAAAATACGCCCGGCAGGCCGCCTTCCACATTAAGTCCACCAGCATCTGATTTGCGGCGGTGTTTTTGTCTTCAAACAGGCGTGAAATACGAGCTAGCCGTTCGTCATTGGTGAGCGAGCCCCAGCCGTCCATAATTTCATGGTCATCCCACATCATGTATTGCGGGAACTGTTCAAACACCGCGCGCAACGGTGGCACGCTCCAGTAGACGCGGTAGTACCAACGGTAAATATTGAGCAAATATTGCTCAATTCCCGCCGTGTCGTAGCCCTTCTTTCCCAATGAAAACTGGGCCAGCAAATCCGCTTTGTTGTCTTTCAGCCAGACCCAGATATCCAGAAAATTATTGCGGCCGTTGGTGTCTACATAGATCTGATCCCCGCCACCAATGGAGAAATGTGCGTTGGCATCCTGCATCTGCTCCAGCAAATGTGGCCAGGCTCCCACGTCGCCGTTGGCGCTGATGTGGTCATGGCAGCTATAGAACGCGAAGACCAGTGGCTCTGCATCGGGAGGAATGGTTTGAAAGCACTTGGGTGCGTCGATGCCAATTTCCGTGCGGCGAGACACGACGGCGGGGTCTCGTTCTTCAGCCAACAGCGCGTAGTAATACCGGCGACCTGGCGCGAGCCCTGTCACGTCGAAAACGTGGGTAAGGTTGGTGTCTTGGGTGAATGCATGTGTGCCGCGGTAGATCACCGTGGTGGGCTGTGCCGTGAGGAATTGCAGCACCGTTTTTTCGTCCAGACGCATCAAGTCGCCAGACAGGGGCAAGGTCGTGACGGCCAATGTCCAGTTGCCGGGTTGATACACACGTATCCACAGGCGCACGCTCTTTGCGGTGATGGCACCGATGATGGCAGCGCTGCTCAGCTTGCCGTACTTTTGTTCGTTCGAGGTCGGGTCAAGTAACGGGGGCATGGGTCACTCCGGCAACGCCGAGGAGGGGTGCACGCCCCGGCGGGATTGCGTTAACAGACCCGCCTGAGCGGGCGATTCAATGCCACAGCAAAGCGTTCATACCTTCTACTAACCGATCCCGATAGCGGGGTAAACGTTCAGTGATCCGTGCATGCTGTTCGGCCCATTGAGCAGAACGACCTGCGTCTGCGACAGGGTCTGGCGCCCAGATCGCATTCGGAAATTGTGGATCGAGCCGCCAGCGCGGAATGACGTGCCAGTGCAAGTGCGCCACCATATTGCCCAGGCTGGCAAGATTGACCTTGTCCGGGCCCAGCACGCTGCGCTGCGCTTCTTCAACCGTGTAGACCGCACGCATCAGCAGGTCACGGCCATGTGTGGAGAGATTCGTCATTTCTGCCAGGTGGGCGCTCCAGACCACGCGCGTGAAGCCGGGATGTTGCGCATCCTCAACCTCAATGACACGCAGGTGTGGCCCTTGCCACAAGAGCGTGCCGCCAACCGTCTGGCAGAGCGGACAGTTTGGGTCGCGCGTCGTCACGGAAGCACCTTGCGGTATTGAATAAAGCCGGAACGATCGGCAATACGGTCATAGAGTTGCATGGCCACGCCGTTCGTTTCGTGCGTCAACCAATACACCCGGGCGCAATTGGTGGCTTCGGCCTGGGCGTAAACGTGTTCAATCAGCTTGCGACCAGCACCCGTGCCGCGCACATCGGTCGCCACAAACAGATCTTGCAAATAACAGTAGTCGCCTGCGGTCCAGGTGGAGCGGTGATAGATCCAATGGACGAATCCGATGGCACGTCCGTTTTCATAGGCCAGGGCGGCATGCATCGGTTCGGCCGGGTCGAGAAAGCGGGCCCACGTGTTGCGCGTGACGGCGTCGTCGATGTCGACGTTATAAAAAGCTTGGTAACCCTTCCAGAGGGGCAGCCATACGTCGAATTCGGCAGAAACGATGGGTCGGATGTCGGCGGTGCTCATAACTCGGAATCTCCTCGCGCAATAGTGAATTAATGATCTTCCATGGCTGTGACGATATGCTGCAGCACTTGGAGTCGAGCGTACCTCTTGTCATTCGCGGACACCAGATGCCAAGGTGCGGCGCGAGTGTCGGTACGCGTAAACATCTCGTTGGCTGCTGCCGCATATTCCTTCCATTTTTCGCGATTGCGCCAGTCGTCTGGCGTAATCTTGAAATTCTTGAACGGCGATTTTTCGCGCTCTTGAAAACGCTCAAGTTGCACGTCTTCGGTAATGGCGAGCCAGAACTTGAGCACAATGGCGCCACTTTCCGCCAACTGCTCTTCGAAATCGTTGATCTCCGCGTAGGCACGGCGCCAGTTCGCAGGTGTGGTCAAGCCCTCGACGCGTTCCACCAACACGCGGCCATACCAGGAACGGTCAAAAATCGAAATGCGTTTCTTGCACGGAATGTGTCGCCAGAATCGCCAAAGATAAGGTCGGGCCAGCTCTGGCGCGTTGGGGGCCGCCACAGGTGTAATTTCATACTGTCGTGCATCTAGCGCATGCGTGACGCGCCGAATGGCACCGCCTTTGCCGGCGGCATCCTGGCCTTCGAACACCAGCACGAGAGATCGATTGGCGAATTTCCTGGATCTGGCCGCGACAGCCAGGCGGCCTTGCAACAAGCCCAGTTCGGTGTCGTAATCGTTTTTGTCTATCTTGGCTTCGTAGTCCAGTTGCCCCAGACGATCCACGACGCGCACCGTCTTGTGGGCATGGGCCATGAACGTTTGTGGAATGCGGGTGGAGGCATGGCGACGCATCGCGAGCAAAACCGCCTCGGCGGTTCGGATAGTGCGCATGTTCTCGTCAGCGCTGGGAATGACAATCCAGGGGGCGTAACCACTATCGGTGTGGTTCATGACGACTTGCGCGCCATCGCAAATGCGGTCGTAGTGCTTATGGACTTTGCGAGCGCCCTTGGAAACCTGCCACGACGTTTCAGGACTGTCCAACAGGCGTTTGGTGCGCGCCTGTTGTGCGTCGTCTGACATGTGAAACCAGAGCTTGAGCACTTGCACGCCTTCCGCCGCCAGCATGGACTCGAAACGGCGTATGCCGGCCGAATGCGCCTCAATAGTGGTCAGCTTCGGTTTCTTGCCCATGGCTTCCTTGAACAAGGTCGCGTACCAGGAGCCAAACACAATGCCTGTCGTGCCCTTGGGCGGCAGGGCGTTCCAGTAGCGCCAGAGCGGGGGACGATCCAGCTCCTCGCCTTGTGGCGGGCCAAAGGCCAGCGTGCGGATATGGCGCGGGTCCATCCACTCGTTAAGCATGTTGATGGTGGCACCTTTGCCGACGCCATCAATGCCTGCCACAACGATCAGCAGCGATTTCTGTGCCCGGGCCAGGCGGTCGTACTGCGCGTTGAGCATCGCCACGCGCAGCCGAGTCTCCAGTTTTTTGAATTCTTCTTTGGGCAGTACGGGGTCTGTTTCGGCTTCGCTGAACATGAAGGAATCCCTGAGAGAGCGCGATTTTCAATCGGCCGATCTTGAGGGATATCCAAGGTGCGTGCAAGTGCGGCGTGCTTGGCAGAGAAGGCGATGGCCCTACAGCGCGTCGACAGGAATCTTCAGATAGCGCACGCCGTTGTCTTCGGCGGGCGGCAGGTGCCCCGCACGAATGTTCACTTGAATGGCGGGCAGAATCAGGGTGGGCATGGAGAGCGTGGCGTCGCGCTTGCTGCGCATGGCCACAAAATCGGCTTCACTGATCCCGTCGCGCACATGTATATTGCCGCGGCGCTGGTCTGCCACCGTGCATTCCCAAGCGGCTTCCCGGCCGGCGGGTGGGTAGTCGTGGCACATAAACAGCCGGGTTGCATCCGGCAGCTTGAGCAAGCGCTGGATTGACTGATACAGCATGTGGCAATCGCCACCGGGAAAATCACAGCGTGCCGTGCCAACGTCTGGCATGAATAGCGTGTCGCCCACAAACGCCGCATCACCGACCAGATAGGCCATGTCGGCCGGAGTATGACCGGGTACGTGAATGGCGCGGGCATGAAGATTCCCGATCATGAACGTTTCTTCTGGCGCAAATAGATGCCCGAATTGCGAGCCGTCGAGCTGAAATTGTGGCTCAAGATTAAAAATTTTCTTGAACACGCCCTGCACGGTCTGGATGGCCTGGCCGATGGCAATCACGCCACCCAGCTTGTCTTGCAGATAAGGCGCGGCAGAAAGATGATCCGCATGGGCATGCGTTTCCAGCAGCCACTGTGTTTGGAGATTCTGCTGCTGCACAAACTGCACCACGCGGTCCGCATTCGCGGTACTCGTGCGGCCTGACTTCGGATCGTAGTCCAGCACCGAATCAATGATGGCGCACGCGCTACCGGCGGCCTCATAGACGACATACGTGGCGGTGGAAGTAACCGGATCGAAGAAGGTTTGTATCTGCGGGGACATAGCGGCTCGCGGGTCGGGTTGAGAGGCGCGCGGAAAACCGATGCGGAGTGCTGGCGCGCTAACAATCTATATTTTTCTATAATATTGATTGATATTTTATGTGTCAATATAATGATCCGAATTCCCGACTTGTATTGACGACGCACATATGAATGCCCCGCTGACCGAATGCGAAGTTGCCGTGTTGCGCGAGTCAGCCTCGCAGGCATGCGCCTTACTGAAAGCGCTGGCCAACGAAGACCGTCTGCTGCTCCTGTGCCAATTGGTCCAGGCTGAGCGCAATGTCAGCGAATTGGAATCGCTGACCGGCATTCGCCAACCCACCTTGTCACAGCAGTTGGGTGTCCTGCGCGACGAAGGCCTGGTGTCCACTCGTCGCGATGGCAAGTACGTGTATTACCAAATGGCCAGTTTTGAGGTCAGTCAGGTCATGAAAACGCTGTCCAGCCTTTATTGCGGCAAAGCGCTGGCATCGTTAGCGTGATGTGTCTCTCACTTCCTCCTGCGCGTTTTGCCAGCACCGTGCCCGCAGCGTGCATTCGGCACCACGAATCCCATACCCAGACTTGAACAATGATGAGGCCGTTGACGGCCCGAGGAGACAGGCATGCTGCCAAATACGTCAGATCAACGCGATTTCGACATTGTCATCGTAGGTGGAGGATCGGCAGGCATAGGCGTGGCGGCCAGTCTGTTGCGCCGACGCGCTTCGTTGCGCATTGCCATTATTGAACCGAGCGACAAACACTATTACCAGCCCGCCTGGACCTTGGTGGGAGCAGGCGCTTACGACATCGCCAAGACAGTGCGGCCCATGGAAAGCGTGATGCCGATGGGTGTGTCCTGGCTGCGTTCCTCTGTTGCCGGCTTTGAGCCTGAGGCAAATCAGGTGCATCTGGATGACGGCAATCCCGTGTCGTATCGGCATCTGATCGTGTGCCCGGGTTTGCGTCTGGCGTGGGAAAAAATTGCGGGCCTGAGCGAGACGCTGGGCCAAAATGGCGTTACGTCCAACTACCGATTTGACCTGGCACCCTATACCTGGGAATTGGTGCGTGGGCTCAAAGGCGGCACGGCACTCTTCACGCAACCAGCCATGCCTATCAAGTGCGCGGGCGCGCCACAGAAAGCCATGTACCTGGCCTGCGACTACTGGCGTCAAAAGGGCGTGCTGAACGGCGTAAAAGTGCAGTTCAACAACGCAGGCGGTGTGCTGTTTGGCGTGGCCACCTTCGTGCCGCCCCTGATGCAGTACGTCGAACGCTACGGCATCGATCTTGCCTTCAACGCGAATTTGGTAGCGGTGGATGGCCAGAGAAAACTGGCCTGGTTTGATGTCAAAAATGCAGAGGGTCAAGTCGAACGCATAGAAAAAAAGTTCGACATGCTGCACGCAGTGCCGCCTCAGGTATCGCACGACTTTCTGCGCGAGAGCCCGCTTGCCGATGCGGCAGGTTGGTGCGAAGTCGACCCCGCCACGCTGCGCCACGTGCGTTACGAGAACATATTCGGGCTGGGTGATTGCATCTCCGCCAGCAATGCTAAAACCGCCGCAGCGGCACGCAAGCAAATCGTGACGGTGGCCGAGAATCTCCTGGCTGCACGCGACGGCAAGCCCATGCCCGTGCAATACGACGGCTACGGTTCTTGCCCACTTACCGTGGAAAAGGGCCGCATTATTTTGGCGGAATTCGGGTATGGCGGGACATTGCTGCCGACCTTCCCACTTGACCCGACGCTTGCGCGTCGCAGCGCGTGGTTCCTCAAAGCGTCCATGTTGCCCTGGATCTACTGGAACGGCATGCTCAAGGGCCGCGAATGGTTCGCCCGACCCAAGGGACAATGAGGCCACCATGGATTCCATTGTCGCAATCAGTGGGGCCTTGGGGCTTTTCGTTGGCTTGATCCTCGGGCTGACGGGGGCGGGCGGCGCCATTCTTGCCGTACCCCTGTTGGTATTTGGCCTGCATTTGGCCGTGGCTGAAGCCGCACCCATTGCCTTGCTTGCTGTCGGCCTGTCTGCGGCCTTGGGTGCCTTGCTGGGCTTACGCGCGGGCAAAGTGCGTTACCGGGCGGCAGGCTTTATTGCGGTCATCGGCATTGTAATTTCGCCGCTGGGCTTATGGGCCGCGCATCGTCTGCCCAACGCACCCTTGTCGATCGTCTTTGCTTGCGTCTTAGGCTATGTGTCCTGGCGCATGCTGAAGCAGGCTTTTCAACACGTAAGCGAGGTCCAAAGCACTACAAACGAGGCAGTGCCGGACATGGCTCCCTGTTTGTTGAATGCAGACACTGGCCGCCTTAGCTGGACAACCCCGTGTGCCAAGGCTTTGGGTGGCACCGGCGTGGCAGCAGGATTCTTGTCCGGGTTGTTAGGCGTGGGCG
>JBEBWV010000137.1:0-12466 GCA_040391965.1 Achromobacter deleyi
AGGCGTCGCCCATGTGTTTCATCGGAATCTGGTTATTCCGACGCGCAAGAAAACCGTCGGGATCACCCTGCGCGTACTTTTGAACCAGGTTATCGAGCAATGGCGTGTGCATCAGCCCAGGCACCACGCAGTTCAGCCGGATACCTTCCGCGGCGTGAATCACCGCCGTCGTCTTCGTAAACTGAATAAGTGCAGCCTTGGCGGCCGCGTAAGCGACTTGTGGCTTGCCTACGTAGCGCAGGCCGGCTACCGACGACACGTTGATGACTGAGCCTCCGCCTTGTTTGCGCATCGCGGGCAGCACATATTTACAAGCCAGGAACGCACCTTTCAAGTTCACCTCGAACTGCGAATCCCAGACGGCTTCGGTCATATCTACCGGTCCGCCAGGCTGCGACAAGCCGACATTGTTGACCAGGATATCGATGCGCCCGTACTGCTCCAGGCAAGCACTCACCACCCGCTCCACGTCTTCGGCCTTGGTGGAGTCGCACTGCACCACCGTTGCCCTATTACCCTCTTCCTCGATGATCTTGCGCGTATCCTCTGCGTTGCTCAAATTCAGGTCGGTGCCATAGATCAAGGCTCCCTGGCGAGCCATGAGAACCGCCATGGTTCTGCCATTTCCCCAACCTTGAGCCACAGAACCACACCCCATAATCAGGGCGACCTTGCCTGTCAATTTCAACATTGCGCTTATCTCCTTGTATGCCGTCTCGGGCAGCAATTTCCGCCAACTTGAGGCAAATTCTAAGGAGCGACAATTGATAAGTGAAATTCTTTGTTTCTATAAAATGATAGGATTTTGGAATCAATCGACCGAGCACTACCAACTTCACACATCTGCCATTGCGCACCGCAATCAGATCGGAAAAACGAAAAGGAAGACAGAGTGAATGTGACACCGCGCCAGCTCCGAATTTTCCTGGCCCTGGCTGAGTCGCTTAATTTCAGCCGCACAGCCGAACAGTTCTTTGTGACGCAACCCTCGCTAAGCAAGGCCGTCAAAGATCTGGAGGAAGCACTGAACGTGGTGCTCTTCGAACGCACGACACGTTCGGTGCGGCTGACGCCAGCCGGAGAACGCATGACGTCTCTGGCCAGACGCGTGGTGGGTGAATTCGACAGTGGTCTTCAACATCTGCAAGGTCTGGCGGAAACGCAGGCCCACCATATCCCCATCGCGGCAATCCCATCCATGGCCAACGCCCTGCTTCCAGGCGTATGCGCCAAGCTGGAGGCCAGCGTTCAGGGTACGCGCTTCACCATCTATGACGGCACCAACGCGTCCACCATTCAACTTCTGATCAACTATCAGGTGGATTTCGCCTTGGCCTCGGCCGCCCCGTCCCACCCCGAACTGGAGTACGAGGAAATCATGCGCGACCGCTTCGCCCTGCTGGCGCCAGCAGCCTGGACAACGAGAGTTAGAGCGACTATGCGCATGGATGAGCTTTCCGAATTGCCGCTGATCAGTGGCACTAACGCGAGCACCGCCAAGGAATACGTAAGTGCGGCCTTTCTGCAGCGAGGTATCGTCTTCCGACCGAAGCTCTCTTTCGACCAGGTAGCTACAGCAGCGGGATTCGTGCGCCAAGAAGTGGGAATTGCAATTCAACCTTACCTGGGTATCCTGCCCCTGCTGGATTTGAAGGGCATGCGTCTGTGCCAGATCGAGGATGGCCCCATCCGTTCCGTGGGCATCGTCAGACGCAAGGGATCATCCTTGCCTCCCATCATCGAGCAAGCTCTGAAAGAAGTCCGTGCGGCGGCCCGACAGTTGGTTAAGTTGCATCCTGCATGGATTTATCCTCCGTTGGCCGGGTCGCAACATCTTCCGGCGAATTGAGCGCCAGAACCTCGTCGACATTAGCGTATTGCGCGCACAATGCGCGGTGCCCGGTACGCGGTACCCGATCGATCTTGATGCTGTACTACAGGGCAATCGAATGATTTATCTTATTTGGTCATTACCCACGCTGATTGTCATCGCCGCGATTGCCAGCGGTCGTGTGAATACCACTTATGCAGCATTACTGGGTTTGCTGGCGGCCGCCGCAGTAGCCCTGTTCTCTGGCCCCAACCCTCAGTTCGGTACGGGTCAATTGAGCTCTGCATTAGTCCGTGGCGCGTGGATAGGGTTGACGATTGCGCCTTACATCCTGGGAGGCCTCTTGTTCTGGCAGATTGCCGCTCATCGCTCGGCATCAGATTCACTCGCGGTCCCGGAAACTGTGCGAGGGAATGCCATTGAGCAACGCCGCCTGTTATTTTTTTCCTGCTTTTTGGTTGGCCCATTCGCGGAGTCTGCCACGGGATTTGGCGTCGGGATGCTGGGTACGGTGGCATTGATCCGCCATTTGGGAATAGCACCACGCTATCTCATGATCTTCGCCCTGATGAGTCAAACCTTCATCCCCTGGGGCGCCATGGGCAGTGGAACGATGCTCGCCGCTGCCTATACGCGCATGCCACCCTCACAGCTGGCGCTGTATTCCATTCCGCTCGTCGCGTTGCTGATGCTCGTGTGGCTGCCACTCTTCTGGCGCACCGCCACCTCGGCCGGACTCCCGGCGCCAGCGACAGAATGCGCGCGCGAAGCGGGCTGGATTGTGGCCAGTCTGGCACTGCTCACCGCCACCACTTTTTACTTGGGGCCGGAAACCGCCCTGCTCGCGGCTTTCGGGCCGCTCATTGTGTTGCGCTACCTGCTTGATCAACACCCGGATAGAAAGCAGTTACTGACGACGGCCAAACGGGTCCTGCCTTATGTCGTACTCATCGGCGCACTGGTCATGACGCGTCTGCTACCCGGGTTGAAGCACCTGCTCGAAGCCATCGGTCGGATGGCACCCTTTGCTGATCTGCCCGCTTGGTCTCCCCTCTTCCATGCTGGCTCCTGGTTGGTCGCAGGTGGCATCATCACTGCCATCTTGCGTGGACAGCGCCGTATCCTTGGCAAGGAGCTTCTGGCGGCATGGCTCACGGGAAAGAATGCCGTACTGACTGTATTTTTATTCGCCATGATGGCGGAAGTATTGTCTGCGGCAGGGATATCCCAATCCTTCGCTACGGTCATGTTCGCCAGCCTGAACGACAAGGCAATTTTATTCACCCCCGTGCTGTCCAGTATTTTCGGCATCATCTCAAATAGCGGCAATGCTCCCAACAGCCTATTCATGCCTTCGCAGCTTGCGTTGGCAATCCAGGCTGGTTTGAGTGTGCTGGCGGTGGCGGCAATCCAGCATGTATCAGGCACCTCAATGAGCCTCTTCTCACCGGTCAGAATGTCGATTGCCGCGGGCTTGTCCAACGGACGCGGGCAAGAGCGCGGAGCGTATGTATTGCTGATCCCTTACGCGCTTACCGGCGTCACTTTATTGACACTGGCCGCCGTGGCGGTGATGTCTTTCCGGTGAATGACCCCAATGAACCAAAGCGACAACACCACTCTGCAAAGGAAGTGCTCATGCCACCATTCCCAAGCCTTGATCTAGGCAACTGCGCACGTTATCCACTTCTCGATAACGTGACACCGATTCAGCATTTACCTAGACTCAGCAAGCATCTTGGCAATGCAGACATCTTCGTCAAACGCGACGACTTGATGGGACTTGGGGGTGGTGGAAACAAGCTGCGCAAGCTCGAGTTCCTGATCGGTGAAGCACGAGCAGCGGGTGCCGATACTATTTTGACCGTCGGCGCGATGCAGTCGAACCACGCACGACTCACTGCGGCGGCCGCTGCAAAAGCAGGCATGGCTTGCGAACTGGTACTCACTCGTTCGGTGCCACGAGACGATGAGGATTTCCTTAAAAACGGCAATGTATTGCTGGATAATTTGCTCGGCGCATCGGTGCACCAGATAGCAGACCCAACGATGGCGATGCCATTCATGGAACACCGAATGGCCGAGCTTCGAGAACGTGGACACACGGTCTACATGGCACCGTTTGGCGGCTCGTCGTCCGTTGGATGTCTCGGCTACGCTGTCTGCGCAGCCGAAATATTGGCACAGGCCGAAGAAATCAGAACAAGCTTCGATCGCATCATTGTCCCGAATGGCAGCGGTGGGACACAGGCCGGGCTGGTCGCTGGACTACTCGCCTTGAATCAAGACCCCAAGATCGTCCAAAGCTACACCGTATTGGCCCAAGCAGAAAAAGCTCAAATAGCAACATTAGGTTTAGCCCAAGAGACACTCAACAGATTGCAAGCAGACCGATTGGTGCCACAAGATGGTGTCGTCGTTGTTGATGGCCAGATTGGAGAGGGCTATGGGATACCTACTGACGGAATGCGAGGAGCCGTTAGACTACTGGCGTCGCTGGAAGGGCTTCTGATTGATCCCGTATACGGTGGCAAAGCGTTCGCCGGACTACTGCAAGATGTACGCACTGGCACCTTCGCAAACGATGCCAAGCTCCTCTTCGTGATGACTGGTGGATTGCCGGGGTTGTTCGCCTATCGCCGTGCGTTTTGATCTCATCTCACTCAGGACAGCAAGGTCTATGCATGGGCGAAATACAGGATATCGTCGAGGACGTGCACCTACTCAGAAAAATTGAGCGCGCTTGGCTAGAGACGCATGCTGAACCTGCGAAGGCATCCAGCAGGCGCCTTTAACCATTCTCTGAATACTCCACAAGGCTACGCGCCGCTACCAATCGCTTGCCCCGCCCAGGCCCCTATACCCGCATCAATTTTGCGATTTCCGCTGTTACAGCCATGTTGTCGTGGTGAGCACGTTCAAGCAGACCAATGCTGCGAGTTGGCCCCTTCTTACCTAGCGGCAAGACGCGTAAGGCATCATCTTGTGCCCATAGCGCATGCCGCAACAAGGGTACGACCGACACCCCAATACCCTGACGTACCAGCGCCGCAATACCTTCCAGTGAATTGAGTTCAAGAAACTCATCCACGTTGACGTGCAGTTTGCGCAATGCGCGGTCAATGGTGATGCCTGTGTACTGACTGCGGTCAAAGCGTATAAAAGGTTGAGATTGCAGACGCTCAGCCATTGAGCCCGAGGGCATGTCCACGTGCGCGAGCAGCACAAGCGGCTCGTTATAGAGATGTGTCCATTGCACGCTGGCAGGCAGCCGCCCCGGAACGTCGGCAATGACGGCACCGTCGATCTCGCCTGCATCCACCTTGTGCGCAAGCTCTGCACTCTTCGCAGCAATGATGCGCACCTCCAGCTTGGGACGCGCCAACTTCAATTGCGCCACCGCTTGCCCGAGCGAGCCGATCACGGACTCCACACCGCCTATCGCCACCGGGCCGACCACATCTTCCACGCCACTGGAAGTTGCGCGCATACCGTCGTAGAGCGCCAGCATTTGTTGGGCCTGCGGCAGCAGACTCTTGCCCATGGCATTGAGCATGATGCTACGTCCGCAACGGTCGAAAAGATCATGTTTGAACTCGCTTTCCAGCGCACGCATTTGCATGCTGACCGCTGATGGGGTTAACGCGAGCTGATTCGCCGCCAGGCCGAAAGAGCCATAGCGCGCAACGGTGACGAAAGTTCTGAGAAAACGCAGCGTACTCAAGTGAACCTCGAACAGCAAAATGCCGGAACTTGTGCAGCATAGATCCAATCGGCAATTCATCAAATTTATTGATGTCCCGTCGCACATTTTTTAGCTTTTCTTGTCTTTCCCCGGTATGGACAATGTCTTGCATGCATTGAATGGCATGCACGGGCGGCAATACCTTGTCCGAAGCCAAACGCTCGGGCCTGGCGCTGGTCGCAGTTGTCGCGTCACCCTATAACGATGAAGAAAGGCAAGGGAAATACACATGGACGGTTCAGTTCAACGCATCGGCCAACCGGAAGCCGGGTCAAAGGCTACGGTCAAACCAGCAATCAATAAGCGGGTGATCATTGTTGCCACCATAGGCAATGCCCTGGAGTGGTACGACTTCACCGTCTTCACCTTCTTCGCCGCCATTATTGCCAAGCAGTTCTTCCCGATAGATAACCCGACGGCATCCTTGCTGGCGGCCTGGACCACGTTCGGCGTGGGCTTTCTGACTCGCCCGCTTGGCGGCATTGTCTTGGGTAACTACGCGGATCGGCACGGACGTAAATCTGCCTTGCTGGTAACGATTTCAGTCATGGCCCTCGGGGTCGCGATCATCGCTTTTTCACCGACCTACGCGCAGATTGGCATCTTCGCGCCGATTCTCATGCTGCTGGGACGCTTCCTGCAGGGTTTTTCCGCCGGCGGCGAAGTCGGCAGCGCGACCGCTTTTCTAGTGGAGCATGCGCCAGTCGAACGCCGAGGCGTCTATGGCAGCTTTCAGATGATCGCGCAGGCCATGAGCATGTTGCTCGGTGCTGTGACTGGCGTTGTGCTGACACAAGTATTGAGCCCGGAACAGCTCGACAGCTTCGGCTGGCGCATTCCGTTCATGTTGGGACTGTTGATTGTGCCTGTGGGTCTGTACGTGCGGGCAAAGTTGGATGAGTCGCCCGTATTCAAGGAACAAGTACAGAACGCGCCCAAAAAGCGCTCACCTTTCGTGGAATCCATCACTACGCACTGGCGCTCCATTCTCGCCGGTTTCGGCCTGACGGTTTACGGCACGATCGGCACGTACATTTTCTATTACTACATGCCCAGCTACGCCACGCGCACCTTGAATATGTCGTTCGCGCACAGCGTCATCGCTTCGTGTTTTGCCGCCGTGGTGTATATCTTCGCGACATTCGCATCTGGGTCCATCTCCGACGCCATTGGCCGCAAAAAGCCGATGCTGGCGTCCACCGTGCTCAGCCTGATCGTGACCTACCCCTTGTTTGTTTTGCTGACAAACCACCCCACCCTGCCGGTGCTGATTTTTGTTCAGTGCTGCCTGATGGCCATCCTCGGCCTCTTCCAAGGTTCCTATTGCGCATTTGTCTGCGAACTGTTCCCCTCACATGTACGCTCAACAGGCATGTCGATTGGCTATAACTTTGCAGTGATGATATTCGGCGGATTCGCAGGAGCGATTGCTACCTTGCTAATCAAGGTGACGGGTGACAACCATGCGGTCGTGTACTACGGTCTGTTCGGCAGCGTCATTGGCTTCATCACGATCGCCATCCTGAAAGACCGATCCCGGCAACCCCTCTTGTAACGCGCTTGACGGCTAAAAATGGGTGCACCACGCGTGTGGCGCACCCCCGACCTCCCACGAAAGCAAGGTATACCCATGGCAATCATTTCTGAAATCGCGAAAGCTGCACCCGGTATTCAAGCCATCCGTCGCGACATCCACGCACATCCCGAGCTCTGCTACGAAGAAAACCGCACGTCGGATATCGTTGCTGAAAAACTGGCATCTTGGGGTTTGGAAGTCACCCGAGGGTTGGGCAAGACGGGGGTCGTGGGCGTATTGCGACACGGCAAGGGTTCGAAGTCGATAGGCTTGCGCGCAGATATGGATGCGCTACCCATGCAAGAACTCAATACGTTTGAGCACGCGTCACGCCATGCCGGAAAAATGCATGCCTGCGGTCATGACGGACACACCGCCATGCTGCTTGGGGCGGCGCAATACATGTCCGAGCATCGAAATTTCGAGGGTACGGTCGTGTTCATTTTCCAGCCTGCAGAGGAAGGCGGTGGCGGCGCAAAGGCAATGATCCAGGACGGCTTATTCGAGCAATTTCCGGTTGATGCCGTCTTCGCGTTGCATAACTGGCCCGGCATGGCGGCTGGCGAATTCGGTGCGCGGGTGGGCGCTACACAAGCCTCGAGCAACGAGTTCGAAATTATCGTCAAAGGCGTCGGTGCGCATGCCGCCCTGCCCCATGACGGCATCGATCCCGTCTTCACGGCCTTGCAAATCGGGACTGGCCTGCAAAGCATCGTCACGCGCAACAAGCGCCCTATTGATGCCGCCGTGTTATCCATCACACAGATGCAAGCAGGCCGAGCGACTAATGTAATTCCCGACACGGCAACGCTCGGTGGCACCGTGCGCACCTTCTCGGTCGCCGTGCTCGACCTGATAGAGACGCGCATGAAGCAGCTCGCCGAATCGACCGCACAGGCCTATGGCTGCAGCGTCGAGTTCAAATTCAAGCGCAACTACCCGCCCACGGTCAATACCGAAAAAGAAACCCAGTTTGCACTCAGCGTCATGCAGGCCGTGGTGGGTGTCGATAAGGTCGAGACAAATATCGATCCCACCATGGGTGCGGAAGATTTCTCTTTCATGCTCGACGAGAAGCCGGGTTGCTATGCCTACATCGGCAACGGCCTGGGCGCGCATCGCGAGCATGGGCACGGTCTTGGCCCCTGCATGCTGCACAACACCAGCTACGACTTCAATGACGACGTGTTGACCTTAGGGTCGACCTATTGGGTACGTCTGGTGGAGTCCTTCATGCCAATCGCCAAGTAAGCCATTGCCCACAGCAAAAACTGTTTTAACGAGAAACGCCGTGAGTTCGATTCCTTTTTTCGCATCCCACTACACAGACGCACGCGAGCAATTTATGCAGGCGGCTTTAGCCGCCCGCGCCCCTGTCGATAGCTACTACATTGAAGGCCACGTCGGCCTTCACGGTGAGGCGCTCGCCACGGACGTTTCGCGCCTTGGGCCCGAGACCGCTCGCAGACTGCTGGTGACAACGTCAGCCACTCACGGCGTGGAAGGATTTTGTGGTTCGGCGGCGCAAGTTGCCTTACTGCACGACCGCCCGATGCATGCGCTGCTCAACAAACTGAACGTCGCGATCTTGCTCGTGCACGCCGTCAATCCGTTCGGTTTTTCTCATCTGAGCCGCACGAATGAAGACAATATCGACCTCAATCGCAACAGTGTTGATTTCACCCAAGCGCTGCCAGTCAACGCCGCCTACGATGACTTGCACAAGCTGCTCGTACCACCTGAATGGCCTCCGTCAGAGAAGAATACGCACGCCATCACCGATTACATCGCGCGCCATGGACAAAGCGCCTATCAAAAGGCGCTCACGACGGGTCAGTATCAGCACGCGGATGGAATGTTCTACGGCGGCCGACAACGTTCGTGGAGTACCCAGCTTTTACATACCTTGCTGAGCCGACACGCCGCAAGCTCTGAACACATCGGGTGGATCGACTTTCACACTGGTCTGGGGCCATACGGTCATGGTGAAAAAATCTGTGTCGGGCAGGTCAGTGAAGCCGAGTTGCAGCGTGCGCGCGCATGGTGGGGCGCAGACCTGGCAAGCCCCCTTGATAGCACCACGGTCGCATCCAACGTCGCGGGGCCCGTGCTCGATACGCTGCGTGGAATCAATACTCCAGCGCAGATAACCGCGATAGCCATCGAGTACGGCACCGTACCGCTTATCGATATGCTGCACATGCTGCGCGCCGATTCCTGGCTACGACAGAACCCGCATGCGCCTCAAGAAACCATCGACGCTATTCGATCTGAGATTCGGGCGGCGTTTTATTGTGAAGACGATGTGTGGCGAGGAATGATTTTGGGGCAGGCACGTGTGGCCATTTTGCAAGCGGTCTTGGGGCTGTCGCGGGAGTCCATCGGACCATTGCATGGCGTGCGAGCGTCCTGAGTAAAAGAACCCGTAAGACCTGAAGCACAAGAAGGCGGGTTCCATAGCGATCGTTTCAACCGTGAATGGTCTCTCCACGCTCCAGCATACAAACGAATTCCCCAATCTTTCGGGCTCTGGTCTCAGCTTTCTTCACCGCACCAATCCGATACAAGACGGCATATCGGTTAGCGCCCGTGAGCGTAGCGAAGAAAGCGGCGGCCTTCGGATTCGCATCGAGCGCGTTTTGCAAATCCGGAGGAACCTCAGCCTTGCTAGCGGGTGCATACGCAGCCTCCCACCTGCCATCAGCTTTCGCTTTATCAACTTCCAATTGTCCAGATGCCTGCATGCGCCCAGCTGAAATCAGCCCAAGCGCGCGCGTCCGATTGAGCTCCGACCACTTGCTGCGCGGTCTGCGTGGGGTAAATCGTAGCAACCAACTGTCGGCGTCGTACTTGTCGAGTTGGCCATCAATCCAGCCATAGCAAAGGGCACTGTCAATCGCCTGAGGTTTCGTGACACTGGCAACGCACGAGCCCTTCTTGCGCAATCTAATCCATACGCCGTTGGAATCGCTTGGCTGTTCCGCCAACCAAGCTTCCAATGCGATTTGATCGACAAATGAAACTATCGGAAGGCCAGAACGCAATTCAGTCATTCTCTATCCCTTGGGAGTGTTCAGAGCATCGTCAGGGTAGTGGATTTTGATCAATGCCGGAATCAACACAAAAAAAGCCCGCATATAAGCGGGCTTAAGTGTTTTCTTGCTATTTTCCTGCTGCAGTGGCTCGCGCCTTATGCAATTTTCTGTAGCTGTCGATCAGGCGATGATGCCTATCAAGACCCTCAAGTTTCATACTCGTTGGCGTAAGCCCAAAGAAGCGCACGCTGCCGTCCACGGCTCCCATTACTGCGTCCATCCGAGCGTTGCCAAACATCCGCCGGAAGTTAAACGCGTAGTCGTCCATTTCCAGGTCGTCATCGAGCAGTACCTCCAGCACGACGTTCAAAGCTTGGTAAAACAATCCGCGCTCAACCGTGTTGTCGTTGTATTGCAGGAAGGCTCCCACTAGCTCTTGCGCCTCTTCCAATTGCTGCAAGGCAAGATGAATCAGCAGCTTCAACTCAAGAACAGTTAACTGCCCCCAGTCGGTATTCTCGTCAAATTCGATGCCGATCAACGTGGCGATATCGGAGTAATCATCCAGCTCGTTATTATTCAAGCGCCCTAGCAGAGCTTCCAGTTCGGCATCGTCCAGGCGATGCAAGTTCAAAATATCGGCGCGGAACAATAGCGCCTTGTTTGTGTTATCCCAGATCAAATCATCTACCGGGTAGACTTCCGAATAGCCGGGTACCAAAATCCGGCAGGCCACGGCACCCAACTGGTCATACACTGCCATGTATACCTCTTTGCCCATGTCTTCGAGAATGCCCAACAATGCTGATGCTTCCTCGGCATTGGAGTTTTCACCCTGGCCAGAAAAATCCCATTCAACAAACTCGAAATTCGCTTTGGCGCTAAAAAAGCGCCACGACACCAGACCGCTGGAATCAATGAAGTGCTCGACAAAGTTATTTGCCTCAGACACGGCGTCACTGACAAAGGTGGGTTTGGGTAAATCGTTCAAGCCTTCAAAACTGCGCCCTTGCAGCAATTCCGTCAGACTCCGCTCCAGCGCCACCTCGAAGCTTGGGTGCGCACCGAACGAGGCAAAGACACCACCTGTCCGCGGGTTCATCAAGGTGACGCACATCACCGGGTAGATTCCGCCTAGCGACGCGTCCTTCACCAGCACCGGAAAACCCTGCTCTTCCAACGCCTGAATCCCGGCCAGAATGCCAGGGTATTTCGCCAGCACTTCTTGCGGCACATCAGGCAATGCGATTTCACCTTCCAGAATTTCGCGCTTTACCGCTCGCTCGAAAATTTCGGACAGACATTGCACCTGGGCTTCAACCAGCGTGTTGCCGGCGCTCATGCCATTGCTGACGAACAGGTTTTCGATCAGGTTGGATGGAAAATACACCACTTCGCCGTCCGACTGCCGCACATAGGGCAGCGAGCATATACCGCGCTGCATATTGCCGGAGTTGGTGTCGTACAGATGCGAGCCATACAGTTCGCCATCGGGATTATAAATTTGCAGGCAGTACGCATCCAGAATTTCCGCTGGCAGCGCATCGTCAGGGCCAGGCTGGAACCAGCGCTCGTTCGGATAATGCACAAACGCCGCGCTAGCAATGTCTTCGCCCCAAAACGCACCGGCATAGAAATGGTTGCAATTCAGGCGCTCAATAAACTCCCCCAACGCCGATGCCAACGCGCTTTCTTTGGTTGCTCCCTTGCCATTGGTAAAACACATCGGCGAGTGCGCATCGCGGATATGCAGCGACCACACATTGGGAACGATATTGCGCCACGAAGCAATTTCAATCTTCATGCCCAAACCCGCCAGAATGCCCGACATATTGGCGATGGTTTGTTCTAACGGCAAATCTTTGCCTGCTATATAAGTGCTGGCATCGGCAGCCGGTGCCAATGTCAGCAACGACTGAGCATCCGCATCTAAATTCTCTACCTCTTCAATGACAAACTCAGGCCCAGCTTGCACCACTTTTTTCACAGTGCAGCGTTCGATAGAGCGCAAAATACCCCGACGGTCCGCTTCCGAAATATCCGCCGGCAACTCAACCTGAATCTTGAAAATCTGCTGATACCGGTTTTCCGGATCCACAATATTATTCTGCGACAGGCGAATATTTTCAGTAGAAATATTGCGCGTCACGCAGTACAACTTCACAAAATAAGCTGCACACAAGGCGGACGAGGCCAGAAAATAATCGAAAGGACCTGGCGCCGAGCCATCGCCCTTATAACGGATAGGCTGGTCGGCCACTACCGTGAAGTCATGGAAC
>JBEBWV010000138.1:0-12356 GCA_040391965.1 Achromobacter deleyi
TTAATCCTGCGCAGTTGCTGTGCAAGCATCGCGGGTTACGCGCGTTTAGCGGTAGCTTTCTAGCCGCAGCTTGTTCGCGCTCCACCCACGCTACGACAACTCTCCGTGGCACGGCTGCTGTTCTTGCCCTTCAGGTCAATTGACCAGCTCGGAATCGGCCCTGCATCAGCACCACGCTGAGTTGTAGCGTGGGTGGAGCGCGCGATTGACCTAAGCATTGAGGCAATGGCCAACGCGCGTAACCCGCGATCTTAATCCTGCGCAGTTGCTGTGCAAGCATCGCGGGTTACGCGCGCTGATCGATAGTTTTCTTCCGCAGATTACACGCGTTTAACGGTAGTTTTCTTGCCGCAGATTACCCGCGTTTAACGGTAGTTTTCCTGCCGCAGATTACCCGCGTTTAACGGTAGTTTTCCTGCCGCAGATTACACGCGTTTAACGGTAGTTTTCCTCCCGCAGATTACCCGCCTTTAACAATAATCTTCCTCCCGCAGACTGCCCGCACCCCACCCACGCCTGGTTTGGTTCTATTGCGATCGCAAAAAAAAACACCCCAAACATTGGACAGGGGTCCAATCTTTAGGGTGCAGTTCAAGCCGTGGGCTTTTGTATTTCGGCGATGCGTTTTCAGTGTGGGGATGCTCGGCGCCGCAATTTTGACTGCTTCGCCGTGCGCGCACTCATCACATCACTTTCAAACCCCATGCGCGTGGCTTGCCTTCCCATACGGAAAAGCCACTGACACGCTTGTTCGCGGCCCATGCATCGGCGCCGTTATACAGCACCAGCAAAGGCGTTTGTTCCATCATCAGCACATGCAGCTGATCAAACAAGGCTTGACGCTTTTTCGGGTCTGATTCCAGGAAGCTCTCATCGATCAAGCGTTGAGCCTGAGGATCGTCCCACACCTTGCGAGGCTGCTTATCCTTGTCACCCGAAAACTGCTCATAGCTCAGTGCCGGGTCCAGGCGCGAGGAAAAGCTGAACGAACTGATTTGATACTTGCCTGAGTTGTAGCGGTCTAGTTGAGTCGCCCACTCCAACACTTCAATCTTCGCATTGATACCCACCGCTTGCAGCATCGCTTGCGTCAACACCGCCACCTGATAGCTGGGCACATGGGCACGCTTGTTCGCGTAGATCACAATCGGCTCGCCCTTGTAGCCAGCCTCTTTCAACAGCTGTTGTGCGCGCGCCGGGTCGTATTTGTAGGCCTTTTTCTGCTCGGCATCAAAATACGCCGAACCGGTAAACACGGCCGAATTGTTCAGCTCGCCCAACCCTTCCGATGCTGCCGCCACGATTTGCGGAAAATCCAGGGCTGCCGCAATCGCTTGACGCAACTTCACGTTCTTGAGCACGGGGTCGCGCGTCTGGAACAACAACGTGTGCTTGGTGGCGTCGTGCGGGGTAAAGATCGACAGCTTTGCATTCGTCTTCAGTTCGCCCACATCGGTATTCGTAATCTGGGCAGCGTCAATCGCGCCAGACATCAAACCCGCCTTGGACGTAGATGGGTCAGGCACCACCAGGAATTTCACGTCGTCGACCAAAGCTTCCTTTTTCCCGACGTAGCCGTCTACCTTGTCACCAGGAGGCGACACATAACCCTTGTAGGCCGTCAGCAGCACATACTCGCCGCGCTTCCACTCCTTGAACTCAAATGGGCCAGTGCCTATCGGCTTGTCCCAGGAGCCATCCGCCGCAATTGAATCTTTGCTCAAAATGGCCGTCATGCCGCAATCGGTGCGCGCCATGGAATCCAGAAAAATGGCCGATTTCCGGTCAACCTTCATCACCACCGTATGTGCATCAGGTGCACTCACGTCAGTAACCTTCAAGCCATTGCGCCCGTCGAAGTCGCTACGGCAACGCCAATCAGTCTTCGGATCCATATAGCGCTGCCAGTTCCACAGCACATCTGCTGAGGTGAGCGGCGCGCCATTGTGAAACTTCACGTCTTCACGCAAGGCGAACGTGTAGGTCAGGCCGTCATCGGACAGCGTGACCGTCTTGGCCAGCAACGGGCCCACGGTACCGTTTTCGCGGTAGCCGACCAGCCCTTCCACAATGTTAAGGACCACGCCATCGGTGGTGTTGTCACGATTCACGCCCGGATTGGTCGAACGGATATCGGCCGGCTGGGCGATCGTCACCTGAGCCGCATGGGCGGCGAAAGTGGAAGAGAACGCCAGGGCAATAGCCACTGCGCGAAGTGAGAAAACGGGGCTCATGCAACAGACTCCAGACAATAGACGCAGAATTGATAAATATATTGGCGCCAAAACAGGTGCCTATTATCGACGGTACGCCCGTAATCGCTATACGGGGTATCCCTGAATTGGCCTATTGTTACGAATCTGCCTTGCTGATGTGGGCGGTAATAATCTTCTGCAGGCGTTTAGCGTCTCGAGCCTCAAGCGCATCGACCATATCGAAATGCTCCTGGGCTGATTTCTCGATGCGCGCGCGCGTCACCCAGTCTCGGGCCAGTGCGGACGGCCCACGTCCACGCACTTCCAGGATCAAGGCGGCCAGCTCTTTATTAGGACAGATCTCGTACATGGCCGCGTGAAAGGCCAGGTTCACCTCGTACTGCTCCAGCAAGGTGCCATTGAGCAATAGCGCCGCAAAACGATCTGCCAACGCCCGCAAGCCGCGCACGCGCGCGTCAGTCACATGCGGCATCAAGGCCGCCGCCGCGCCAGTTTCCAGCAAGACACGAATATCTCGGATCTGATCATGCGCAGAGGGGTCCACCACGTACACGTGATAACCCCGATTCGGGATATGCGAAATAACCCGTTTTGCCACCAATTGATCCAGGGCGCGCCGAATCTCCAGGCGTTTCGCCTGATAGCGTTCCTGCAAGTCGATCTGTTTAAGCCAGGCCCCGGGCCCGAACACGCCAGCCTGAATATCCTGGGCAAGTCGATCGACCAGGTTCGGCTGTGCAGTGACCGATTTCGGCATGGGATCCTCTCTTGCGGTTTTAAAGCGCGTATTTTATGCAAATGCGAAACAGTGCGTACCCGGTCACAACATCTGACCACGTACGCACTCTTCAGGCCAAGGCCAAAGCTTACGCGAGGGCCGCCTCTCTTGTCGCCCCGTCCAGGCGCCAGCGCAAACGCACGCCCCCGGTATCCGTAGACTCCAAGGCGGGAATAGCCCTAAGCAGCGAGCGGGTGTATTCCTCTTTCGGGTTATCGAAAATTTCATCCCGAGTGCCCTGCTCAACAATGGCACCGTCGCGCATCACCACCACCCGGTCCGCCACCTGCTCAACCACGCCCAGATCGTGGCTGATAAACAGGCATGAAAAACCGTGACGCTCTTGTAGATCGGCGAACAAATCCAGCACCTGCGCACGTACCGTTACATCCAGGGCCGACACCGGTTCGTCTGCAATCACAAAAGACGGGCGACGCACCAGTGCGCGGGCAATGGCCACGCGCTGACGTTGCCCACCGGACAACTCATGCGGATAACGAGGTGCATAGCTCGAATTCAGCCCCACTTCGGTCAGCACTTCATCGACGCGGCGGCGCTTGTCTGCGGTGCTCATTCCATCGATCAAACGCAATCCTTCACCCACGAGCTGACCAATCGTCATGCGGGGGTCCAGCGACGAGTACGGGTCCTGAAATACCATCTGGCAATTCAGACGGTAGTCCAGCCATGTTGCCGCCTTGCGGTTCACGGCCTGACCCCGAAAAAGAATGTCTCCGGACGTGGGCTTGATCAAACCCGCAATGGCCCGTCCCAAAGTGGTCTTGCCCGAGCCAGATCCGCCCACCACCGCCACGACTTCTTTCGGCCTGACATGCAGGTCGATGCCGCTCAAGGCACGCTTGGAGGCTGTGCGTGAGAACAAGCGTTGATGACCCGCGTAATCAATAACGAGGTTCTTTACTTCAACAATAGGCGCATCTACAGGCAAAGCACGCGCGGGCTGACGCCGGGGCATTGCGTCCAGCAATTTGCGCGTATAGGGGTGCTGAGGACGCGCCAGAATATCGACCGTCTGCCCGGTTTCCAACACGCGACCATGCTGCATAACGACCATGCGTTCGGTGTAGCGAGCCACCATGGGCAAGTCGTGGCTGATCATGAGCACGGCCGTGTTGTGCTCACGGGTCAGTGCCACCATCAGTTCCAGCACATCGCGCTGCACAACGGCATCCAGCGCCGTCGTGGGTTCATCCGCGATTAACAGCGCAGGCTCCAGCAACATCACCGAGGCCAACATCATGCGTTGACGCATACCACCGGAAAACTCATGCGGCCAAGCCGTCAGCGCGGCCTTCGGATCCCGAATACCTACGCGACTAAGCATTTCCAGAATACGAGTGCGACGCTCTGCCGCGCTCAGCTTCTTGCGGTGTAGCGCCAAGCCCTCTTCCAACTGCCTGCCAATCGGCATCGATGGGTTCAGCGACGTCATGGGCTCTTGAAACACCATCCCGATTCGAGCCCCGCGCAAACCACGCAAGACCGTTGGTGTGGCGGTGGCCACATTGACGCCTTCAAACAGAATATCGCCCGATGCGCGCACCAATGGCGGTGGCGTCAGGCCCATGATGGCGCGCGCAGCCTGCGTTTTGCCACTGCCTGATTCACCAACAATACCCACCATTTCGCCAGGTGCCACCTCAAACGAGACGTCGCTGACGATCTCCCGCCCCCCCTCGCCTACGGTCAAGGTCAGATGCGAAACCGATACCAGTGCGCTCATGACACACCCCTCATACGGGGGTCAAGACGGTCGCGCACCGCATCGCCCAGCAAATTAATACCCAAGAGCGCCAGCGCAATCGACAGCCCAGGGAAAATGGAAAGATACGTGGCCTGCGCCATGAACGGTCGGGCAGATGCCAGCATATTGCCCCAGGTTGGCGCCGGTGGTGGCACACCCAGACCCAAGAACGACAGCGCGCTCTCGGCAAGAATGACCCAGCCAAACATTGACGTAGCCAATACTGTCAGAGGTGCAACGCAATTCGGCAGCACGTGTCGGAACATGGTGTAGAGCTCTGAGTTGCCCAACACGCGGGACGACTCAATGAACTCTTTTTCCCGCAACGACAGCACCGTGCCTCGCACAATCCGTGTCACAGAGGGGGTGTACGCCAAGCCCAACGCCAGAATAATGCCGTACTTGTTGGCACCCACCACCGCCAACAGACCCAAGGCCAGCAGCAAGCCCGGGAAAGCCAGCAAGGCATTGTTGAACGCCATGATGATCCGGTCTGTCCAACCACGCATAAACCCGGTCAGCGTGCCAATAATGGTTCCAGCCGTGATGGCAAGCAGCACCGTCAACAAACTGATCCAGACACTGCTCGATGCTCCGGCCAACAGGCGCGACAACTCATCTCGACCAAACTCGTCCGTGCCGAGCAGAAACGCCCCGCCAGGCGGTTTGAGGCGGGCGACAAAATTGATCTTGAGTGGGTCGTGTGGCGTCCAGACTACGCCCAAGATCGCGGCAATAACCATTGCCCCGACCAACACGCCTCCAATCAGCGCATTCGCTGCAATTCGCTTTTTCATTCGGCGGCCACTCTCGGATCAAAAAGGGGATAACAAAGATCGATGAACAGGTTCACGATGACGTAGACCACACCGACAAAGAGCAGACACCCCTGAATAACGGGGTAGTCACGGGCAAAAATGGCGTCAACCAATAAGCGCCCCAAGCCGGGAATCGTGAAGACCGTTTCCACGACGGCAATACCGCCCAGCAAATTGCCCAGCACCAGGCCGATCAGGGTCCAGGTCGGGCCGAATGCGTTGCGAAATACGTGGTGGATCAGCACAGCTGATTCCGACAAGCCCTTGGCACGTGCGTGCGTGATGTAATCCAGCCGCAGCACTTCCAGCGTGCTGGCGCGCGCCATGCGCATCAACACCCCGATCTCATGCAGGAACAAGGTCAGAACCGGCATCACGAGATACAACAGTCCGGCTTTCCAGTCGCTTGAAATCGACACATACCCAACGACCGGCAACCACTCCAGCTTCAGGCCAAAGAAGATCAGCAGCAACAGGCCCAGCCAGAACGTGGGAATGGAGACCAACAAGGTCGCCGTACCTACCAGCAGCAAATCCGGCGTCTTGTTTTGCTTCCAGGCTGCGATCATGCCGGCAGGCACTGCCACCAGGCTGGCGAACACGACCGCCACCAGCACGACGCGTCCGCTGACCAGAAAGCGCTCCCAGACCAAAGGCAGCACAGGCTGTCCGGTAGTGATGGAGCTGCCCAGATCGCCTCGGAGCATATTGCCGAACCAGATACCGAACTGCGTAAACCAGCTCTGATCCAGCCCCAAGGTCGCGCGCAAGTCAGCCAGCGCAACCGGCGTCGCCAGGTCGCCCAGCAGCAATTGCGCCGGGTCGCCTGGGATGAGTCGTATCAGCACGAACACCGTCACCGCCACAATCAGCAGTGTCGGAATCGCCATGAAGATACGCGATAGTGCGAAACGCAACATGGCGTGCTCCTACAGTGGAAAGCCGAAGGCGGACCCAAGCGGGTCCACCACCGAACGCAACAAGGCATCAACCCTTGGCATTGCGCTTCTTTTCAAGCACGGCTGCCAAGAAGTCCTGCACTTGGCCGCAGCACTTCAACCCATCGTGCGGCACGTTATCCACCACGTCCATGACCACGTTCACGCCTGCCTTTTCAAACGACTTGCGCAGGGTATCCAGACGCTCAGGACGCGTGGCCCCTGCATCATTGGCACCTGGCATAAAGAATTTACCGCCTTCGCGATGGGTAATTTCCCAGGTCTCAATATCTGCTTTGCCCACGATCATGTGCACAGGCACCTGGCGCAATGCGTCCAGGTTCAGAGCCTTGCCAAAGCGTGCTTCCATATCACGCACTCCCACCCACCAATCTTGGTCCGGATCCAGCAAGGTCACCGAACCTGGTGCGCCAATCGACGTTGCCCACAATCGCTCGGGATGGAGCAAGGTGAAGCGGTTAACAAACTGGCCGCCCCCTGAGAAGCCGAACAACGCGAAGCGGCTGACATCGCAACCGAACTTCTCGCCCACTTCGGCCACCATGTCCAACAACACCGCGTCATAGCGAATGTCGCCTTCGCGCAATTGCTTAAAGCCATCACGGTTGCCGTCGCCCAATACCCCAACCGGAAACAGGGGGCACAGCACGATGCAATCATTCCAACGCGCGAACTCCGCGAACGCATCGCGATACTCAACAAATGCGCGACCCGTGCCGTGAGTAATCACCACCAGTTCCATCGGATGACGGGCCTGGTCAATATTCGGCGGCACATACATGCAATACGAAAACCGCGGGTCTGAGCGAGCGGCAAAGATCGTGCTGTGACCCAGGTCATAAATGGCCCGTGCGCGGGCGGATTCGTGGGGTTGAACGGTAGTGGCCTGCATGAATTCCTCGAGTCGGCGCTTGCCTCTTGGGCTGCGCGCCGGAAAAGCCGGGTGAACGGATCGTTGTAGCGAATGGACCATCCGTAAACGGATAATCAACCAAATTGGCGCCAATTTTAGGCGCAGCTGCGTCTCGCGACAATCAAGGGGATTCCCTATATCCAGACTATGCATGCTTGCACCTCGCTCCTGCAAAACGCTCGCAAGCAGCCTCGCGACACGTTATCCAGTCTGAAATTCCTGGCATTGCAGGCGGTCTACCCACAGGGTCGTCAAACTAAGCGCCAAGACAAATCCGCCAAAGGGCCATCTCCGTGCTTACCCGTAGCCGGGCCTGGCGAACAGCCGCAATAGCCAAAACCGGCAAGCCAGAGACTCGCCATCCCCGAAGAATCACCTTCAGCACCAAGCGAGTACCTGTGCCCGGCAGGTCCGTCAAGGAACATCATGTTCGTGCAAGAAATCAGAAATCGACTCTTCGCGCCCTACCCCCTCGCACTAAGTGGCGTCTGTTGCTTCGCTCCTCTACCTACTTCTGACGCGTCTTCCCGCCTTGGAACCCATACACAGGGAGTTAACGACGCATAAACACAGACCTGTTGCCGTCCGCACACGGCACTTTGTCTTCTTTTTAACTGCTCCATGCCACTCCCCTCTGGCGCGTGTTCTCTTCATTACGAACGCCATAACTCAGGAGATTCATTGCATGGAAAATTTCATCCGTAAACCCATGGTGCGCCGGATGGCGCTCACCACCCTGGCGTTGGCACTAGGCGCCAGCGCCGGGACAAGTCTGGCGTCCAACAGTCCCTACGGCAAAACCGTCTTCTTTGGTGACTCCCTCACCGACAGCGGCTACTTGGAAGGATTGCTGGGTTTTCAACGATCACTCACTACCAATCCTGACCCGGTCTGGGCCGAACATCTTGCCGCCGCGCTTGGGGGTAATGCCGACGCGGCATGGAACATCAGCACCTTTGCCGTGGTGCGCAAGAATGGCGACAACTTTGCAGCCGGTGGTGCGCGCAGTTTGAACCAGGGCAATTACCCCAGTAGCTTCGTCGCGTCTTTCATTCCCACGGTAAGCAAGCAGGTGGATACACATCTGCAGGATCAGGCTCGTCTGCGTGCCGATGGGCTTTACAGCGTATGGACGGGTGCCAACGACATCCTGGCAAGCTTGGCCTCGCAGTCGTCTCAGCTAGGCAGCGCCAGCACGCGTGATGCCGCCGTCAAGCACGTGCTTGCAGATGCCTCGCGAGACGCAACTCACGCTGCCAACCTGGCAACAACGCTTCAGAAAGCCGGGGCTGGCACAGTGATGGTGCTCAATCTTCCCAATATTGGCCGCACACCTTTTGCCGCGCAAACTGGCGCGCAAACCTTGTTGAGTATGGCTACCTTGCAGTTCAACGACACGCTTAACCAGCGCTTGCTTGGCTACAAAGGTGAATTGGTCATGCTTGATGTGCGGCGCATGCTCGATGAAGTCATTGATCACCCCATGCGATTTGGGCTCACGAATGTGAGCACCCCCGCCTGCAACTCCAAAGATTTCCTCACTGGCGGCATCAGCGCCAGCACTTGCACGGGGAAAACGCTGGTCGAGGCCGCCGCCAACAAGCGCTATCTCTTTGCCGATGGCTTGCACCCCACTGGCGCAGGGCATCAACTGCTGAATGACTATGCCCTGTCGGTGCTGCAAGCGCCTACCCGCATTGGTTTACTCCCCGAAGCACCACTCGCTGGCAATCGCGTCACCTTGCGCTCCCTCGAAGAGCGGCTACGTCTTCGTGCCAAAGATGACACCGTGCAGGTCTACGCGAATATGGAGTCCGGCACAGATGACCGAAACAGCAGCAGTAACTGGGCCCCGGGGCTCGACAACCGCTTGAACATTCTTACCGTGGGTGCAGATCGCGGCATTGGCCAGCATTGGGTACTTGGCGCTAACGTGGCCTACGCTCAGCACCGCGCTTCACTTGGGCAAGACAGCGGCAGCTTCCGAATGGCTCAAACCCAAGCGTCTGCCTATGCGCAATATCGCATGGGTGGCTGGGCAAGCGCGCTGGTAGGCAGTGCCGGTTATCTGGACTACCGAGACATCTCCCGCGACTTCAATATTGGCCCTGCCCGCCTGCGCGAGCAAGGCAACACCAAAGGCAACAACACGGCCCTGGCGGCCTTAACTCGATACGACTGGGGCTTGGGCCCAGTCACACTCTCGCCCTCGGCTCGCATCAGTTGGCAACGCGTGCTGGTTGATGGCTATAACGAAGAGCGTGGAGGCCATTCAGGCACCAGCCTGCACTATGCCGAACAGACGCGTTTCTCGTTGGTGTCTAACGTTGGGCTCACGATGTCTGCCGTACTGGCTGCGGGGCAGGCGCTTTATCAACCCTTTGTCAATGTTGCCTGGGAAACGGAGCACCGCAATCAGAACCGTCGCGTCTATGCCAATGTGCGCAACATGGCAGGACGCTTCTCGCAAACTATTCAAGCACCATCCAGCAATGCCTTGCTGCTATCTACCGGAGTCAGCGCCACCTTTGCCCAGAGTTGGAAGGCCGCACTTGCCTACCACGGCCGTTATTCCAGTGGTCAGCGCGCGCAGAGCGTTCAAGCGACGCTCACCCGTAGTTTCTAAACCAGGTTGCTTAAGTACGTTACTTAGATCCTGATTGTGTCCACCACGGCCTGGGGTAATGCGGCACCAGCGTTACTCCAGACCTGCACTTTCAACAAGATTAGTCGGCAGTCCATAGGTGTTGCGCTGCATAGGCGCGCCATGGGCGCCAGTTTTCTGCCCTGGCCAATAGTTCTGCCGCAGAAAAGTCTCGCCCGTCAAGCCTTTCCATCGCTCGAATAAGACCGATATCGGCAGATGGGAAAGCGTCGGGTTCACGCAACTGACGCAAGGCAATATATTGTGCGGTCCACTCGCCTACGCCACGAATCTGACGCAGCCGTTCGATGGCCTCTTCCAGCCCCGTGCTGGCATCAAAAAGATGTTTGTCCGCGACGGCAGCGGCCGCCACCGCAGACAGCGTGGCGCCCCGGCTGCGCGGCATACCTAAAGATGCCAGTTCCGCATCCGCCAAATCTTCTGGCCGCGGGAAGACGTGCGTGAGCGCACCATCAGGTTGAGCCAGTGGCGCACCGTGCGCCGCAACCAAACGCCCAGCCAGTCGCACGGCCGCCACCACCGTTATCTGCTGGCCCAGCACTGCACGCATCGCCACTTCAAAACCATCCCACGCCCCCGGAATACGTAAGCCGGGCTTGGCGCGGACCAACTTGGCCAACACAGGATCATGGGACAACTGCGCACCAATGGCCAATGGGTCACTCGCCAAATCAAACACGCGGCGCAATCGGGCAATGATGAGAGGCAATGCCTGAAGCTTGGGGAAGCGCACCGTTGCCTGCAGCGCATTTCCTGCCGCCTGGGTCACGCTCACCGTTCCCTGCTCTCCGTCAATAGAGATACTGCGCATGTACTCGTCATCAGTGACCACCTCTATGCCTGGAATGGCACGCAGCCGCCAGAATGCCAGCATGGCGGGCCAGTCATAAGGGGGCCGGTAGCGCAGCAATAGCTTGATTTCGCCACGCGGGCCAGACGACACATCAGGCTTGGCGGACACACGCAAGGCACCAGGCGCACGACCAAAGAGCGCGAGGAAAATCTCGTTGAAGCGGCGAATACTGCCAAAACCCGCCGCGAACGCAATTTCCGCCATCGGCAAATGCGTTTCGTGAATAAGCTGCTTGGCCAGCAAGACGCGTCGTGTCTGGGCCACCGCCACCGGCGACGCCCCCAGAGACTCCCGAAACAAACGCCGCAGTTGTCGCTCACCCAATCCAAGGCGTTCGGCCAAGGCGTCAACACCCGCCTCGTCCAACGCACCCAATTCAATAAGCGTGAGCGCGCGCGACACAGCCAGCGGTATGTCTTGGCCAGCGCCTATGTCCGGGGCAGTCTCTGGTCGGCAACGCAAGCATGGATGAAAGCCCGCCTCTTGAGCGGCCGCCGCCGTGGAATAAAACGCGACATTCCTGGATAGCGGGGTGCGTGCCGGACAAACCGGGCGGCAATAGATACGCGTCGTTTTGACGGCCGTGAAAAACTGGCCGTCATATCGGGCGTCGCGGGCCGTGATGGCGCGGTAACAGGCATCGTGTTCGAGATTCATGCAGAAATACTAATCCCAAACTGAGCCTGTCTGCTGGCGGTTTTCGGACACGATAGTGAGCACAATAGTCACGTCCGAAAACCGCCAGCCATGAGCTGCAATCAGACCTATAGTGAAGGCGTCGATTCAGGAGTTATCACTATGTCAGCCCAAATTTTTTCCCTTGAACGCGCAAACACTCCGATCGGGCACATGTTTGTTCTCACAGACGATCAGCATCGGCTACGCGCAGTGGATTGGGAAGATTACGAAACGCGCATGCTCACACTGCTGCGGCGGCAATACGGCAAGAGCCCAGTTGAACTGCGTGAAGAAACGCGCCCCTCTGCCGCGACACTCGCGATACAGGCGTATTTCGAAGGCGATGTACACGCCATTGATGACCTGCCCGTTGCCACCGGTGGCACAGAATTTCAGCGACAAGTATGGGCCGGGCTGCGAACGATTCCCTGCGGACAGACGGTGAGCTACGGCACACTGGCCAGCCAGATCAATCGACCCGCTGCTGTGCGCGCCGTAGGCTTGGCAAACGGTGCGAACCCTATTTCCATCGTGGTGCCCTGCCACCGAGTCATCGGTGCGGATGCATCGTTAACAGGATATGGAGGCGGCTTGGCACGTAAGCGTTGGCTCTTGGCGCACGAACGCCACGCAGCATGACTTCTGCAAGCCGTAACGTAGCGTGGGTGGAGCGCGAGAAAACCGAGACAAAAACAGGGTGATGGCCGCGCG
>JBEBWV010000139.1:0-12183 GCA_040391965.1 Achromobacter deleyi
CCGCAGATCTGCTCGGCACGCGCGGCGAGCAAGCGGCCTTCGTCGGTCAATGCAATGCCGCGTCCTGAACGATTAACCAATCTGACACCCAAGCGTTTCTCTAGAGACTGCAGACGTTGAGTGACCGCGGGTGGAGTCACATCAAGTGCTCGGGCGGCTTGTGCCAAAGACGTTGCGTTTGAAAGAAAAAGGAAAAACCGGAGGTCGTCTGTTGTAATCATTTAGGCCCAAATTAATTGAATATTAAGTTCATATTAAACCTGATTGCCACCTGCTGCGGGATACTGACGTACATCCCGTAAGCCGCAGAACCTTTTTAGAACAGCCCATTGACCGGCGAGACTCTTATGACACTTCTTTCAGCGTCTCACGACGCCATCCGCAGTCTGGACACACTAAATACGCCTTGTTTGCTGCTCGACGAAACCCGCATGACGCGCAATATTTCTCGACTGACGGATCTGATGCGTCAGCATGACGTAGCGTTGCGGCCGCACCTTAAAACGCCGAAGTCCATTGATGTCGCTCGGCGGGTCATGCAAGGGCCCAACGGACCCGCGGCGGTCTCTACGCTGCAGGAGGCTGAGCAGTTTGCCGCTGCCGGGGTAACGGACTTGCTCTATGCCGTTGGTATCTCGCCCTCGAAGTTGGATCGGGTGCTGGCGCTGCGAGCACAAGGTATTGATCTCACTGTCGTGGTGGATAGTATTGAGGCAGCCCAAGCGGTGTCTGCACGGGCGCGTGCGGCTGGAGACCCTATCCCTGCACTTATCGAAATTGATTGTGACGGCCATCGGGCTGGTGTCGCGCCGGGCAACACCGATCAATTGCTGGCAATTGCCCGTGTGCTCCACGAAGGCGGGGCTACCTTGCGCGGCGTCATGACCCATGCCGGAGAGTCGTATGGCTGCCGAAGTCTGGAGGCTATTGCGGACATGGCTGAGCAAGAGCGCGCCGCGGCAGTGACGTGCGCCCAGGCCATTCGTGCCGCAGGCTTGCCTTGTCCGGTGGTCAGCGTGGGCTCTACACCTACCGCGCACTTTGCGCGCAGTCTTGAGGGAGTGACAGAGGTGCGTGCGGGCGTCTATGTGTTCTTCGATCTCGTCATGGCCGGGTTGGGTGTGTGTCGTGTAGACGATATCGCCCTGACCGTCCTCACTACGGTGATCGGGCATCAAGCCGACAAGGGCTGGATTTTGGTGGATGCTGGTTGGATGGCAATGTCGCGTGATCGGGGCACGGCCAAGCAATCGGTTGACCAGATGTATGGGCTGGTTTGTGATGTGGACGGAGTGGTCTATCCCGATCTGCTACTGGCAGAAACAAACCAGGAGCAGGGCATCATCGCGCTGCGCGCGGGAAGCCGTGCGACACTCCCTGAGCTGCCGTTGGGCACCAAGCTGCGGATCGTGCCGAATCACGCCTGCGCGACCGGCGCGCAACACGATGCCTACGAAGTGGTACGCACTGATTCACGGGAAGTTTTCGCGCACTGGGAGCGGTTTCGTGGCTGGTAAAACGTCATCTACGCATTCACGTGAGGACCAAAACATGGATGTCATTTTTACCCCTGCGGCCACACCGCCGGCGGGACATTATTCGCAAGCCATTCGTGCCAACGGTTTTGTCTTTGTGTCAGGGCAGCTCGGTTTTCTGGCGCCGGCCGAGGTGGGGGCGCGCCCTATGCTGGCACAGGGTGTGGCGGCTCAAACCGAGGCCGCGCTGAGCAATATCCAGGCGATTGTCGAGGCGGCAGGCGCAGCCTTGTCGTCAGTGGTTAACGTGACGCTATACATTCCGGATGTTGCGCTGTGGGATGAGGTCAATGCCGTCTATGAACGTGTATTCGGCGCACATCGTCCTGCCCGCGCCATCGTGCCTACCCGAGAGTTGCATTTCGGTGCATTAATCGAAATCAGTGCGGTGGCGGTGCTTGCAGAGAAGGGCAAGAATTGAAAGATAAAGATTAGGAAAAGTGTGCGGCCTATAATTCGCCGGCCTTCAAATCCCTAGCGAGAGACTTAGCGCATGCAGTACGAAAATCTGTTCTGGAGCATGGCCGGTGTTGTTGCGTTGGCGTTGTTGGGGGGCGCCATCTGTGGCCGTATGCTTGCGGTCAAGCGGGTGTTAACAGGCGTACTGTGCCTTTCGCTTGCCGTATTTCTCCTCATATTTTTCTCATCGCGAGCGGGCGGCTACAGCGATTTGGCGGCCATGTTATCCATTGCCGCTTTTATGTTCTTTCTGGTGATCGCCACTGCAGCAGCATTGCTGACTCGACGAATTCTGTTGGGAAAAAATTAGCAGTTGCTGGCGTTGGTTCATGCCTGGCGCTACGCGCGCGTCAGCACCGATGCATGAAAAGAGCCCAAAACTGTAGGTTTTTGCCTACAGTCTTGGGCTCTTTTTATGGCTTACAAAAAAAGCGATCAGCTCTCTTCGTAGTCCTCATCTTCGTCGTCTTCTTCGTCCTGCTCAAGGGCGTCATAACCCTTCCAGGTGATGCGCCATTCGGTGTTCTCAGGCTTGTCGCCTGCAGCACCCACTTGTTTGACCAGGCCAGCGTCGCCAAGGACTTCCATGTGGTGTGCAACCAGCTCAATGCCTTGGTCGCCAGGGTTATTGGCCAACACGGCCTGCTTGATGTCGAGAGTGCTGAGCGTAGTGGCTTTCGAGTCGCGAAGTGCGCCCAAAATTGTCACCACCAGATCGAAGTCGCGTTGCATAGCGCCTGCCTGAAATGTGTGTATACGGATTGCGCACGATAGCAGAGTTCAGTGACGCTGGCGTGGTGGGGGCTGACAGCTGGGTTAAAGTCTCTTATTCTGGAAAATAGACATAGATGGAGCATCATGAAGAAACCCGCCGAACGCGACTGCCTCGCAGCAATACCGGGCTATACGGGCCAAGTTGCAAAGGTGTACTTCACTCGCAGTGACGACGAGAAAATTGCGGGCGTCACCGTCTATGACCTGCAAGGTCAAGTGAAGGTCACGGGCGATGCCCAGGCTGCCGCAGACTGGATAGGGCAGTGGCTGGAACAAGATGCCGGCAACCGTCAGGCGCGTAGAACCCAATTGCTTGCGCAAATGTTCATTTGTAAACTAACGGCAGATGAAAAAGAGTTGTTTATTGCCGCACAGAAACCGCTGGTTGCCATGTTGGCCGCAGCGGGAGTCAGTTCCAAGGCTGTTGCCGCCACTTCCGGTGCGCCTCGGCCCACACGTGGGCCTGCATCAAAGAGGGGCTAGCAGAAGGCTGGTATAGTCGCGCACTAGGCGCGCAACGTGCGCCAGGCGGGCATCGCTCGCAAGTTAAGGAAGATGGATCATGGAAATAGTAAGCCGGCAGGTTGCCGACGTGCCGGGCGGTGTAGAGCTCGCCACTACGCTGGACGGTGAAAGCATCAGTGTGTACGTCGTCATGGGCGTCACCGATTTGAATGCCATCGCCGACATTGTGCCGCGCGAGAAAGTCGAAGCAGGGGCTGATATTCACGCCGCCAATGTCGACGATATTGATAATGCTCAAGAAGAAATTGACCAAGTCCTGGAAAATATGAATCCTGGTGACGTGGTGGTTTTTCTGTGCTCAAGCGAGCCAGCCTACGGTGCGGCGCTTGATCTCTTAGGTTTACCTATCGAAGAGTAAGCCTTATGGGCTAGGTGAATGCCCGAATAAAACACGGTGTGAAAGGTGCACAGTTTTATTCGGCATTTGAATATGCCTTACTACCCTTTTTTGTATGCGTTGGTGGTTTTCACCCGTGCAGGAAGATTTGTTTATGAAAAAAACGTGCGAAAAGTGTTCTCAGTTTCTCTTTGTTGCATTATTGGCACGTATTTTTTAGGATTATGTTGACAGGCGAGGGGAACCTGACGATAGTGTCGGCACACGATCTCAAGCGTTGCGATTTTCGTTCAGTGCCGTGCCTTTTCCGGCTCAGCGTTATTGTTCTACTGTCCCCTCCTTGATTGATTCGTGACCTCCGGGCATTTGCCCATTATCTCTAGGAAATACAGTATGGAAACCGGCGTCGTTAAGTGGTTCAATTCGGAAAAAGGCTATGGCTTCATCACCCCGGAAGCGGGTGGTAAAGATCTGTTTGCTCACTTCTCCGAAATTCAGGGTTCGGGCTTTAAGTCCCTTGAAGAGAACCAGCGCGTCAGCTTTGTGACGGCCAATGGTCCCAAGGGCCCGCAAGCGACGAAGATTCAGGTCCTGTAAGGGTCTGACGCTTCTAAAAAGCCCCCTCGTGGGGCTTTTTTTTTGGCCGACTGATACTCTTCGAGTTCAGGGCCGCGGCAGGGCAGGCTGGAGCTGCGGCAGTTGTTCAACTCAGCACTGTCGGCGCCAACCATGAACAGCACTGCTCATTCTCCGCAAGATTTCCTCCCCATTGCCAGTGCTCAACAGGTCATCGCCTTCTGGCGTGATGCAGGGCCTTCTGCATGGTTCAAAAAAGACCTGGCCTTCGATGCCGACTTCCGTCGGCGTTTTCTATTAACGCACTACGCTGCTGCACGTCGTGAACTGGATTCATGGCTTGGCGAGCCTAATGGTGCGTTGGCGCTGCTTATTCTGCTGGATCAGTTTCCCCGCAATGCGTTTCGCGGGGGCGCGCACATGTTTGCGACAGATCCGTTAGCGTTGTATTTTGCGGAAAGATCTATTACTGCCGGATTTGATTTGGACGTAGATCCAGAATTACGCCAGTTTTTTTATCTTCCGTTTGAGCATTCTGAAAATATGAGTGCGCAAAACCGCGGGGTAACCCTAATGGAAGCATTAGATCCCGACTCGTTGCGTTGGGCTATTCTGCACCGCGACATAATTAAACGCTTTGGCCGATTCCCACATCGCAATGCATCGCTCGGTCGGCAAACCAGCATTGAAGAGCAGGCATTCCTCGATTCCGGCGGCTTTTCGGGCTAAGGTTTATTGGTATCCAGTTGTGTCAACACATACCAATTTGATATGTCTTTCGCGGAAACTCGGGCGTCCTGCAATGCTTGGTTGCGTGCTCAAGCAGTCGGCACACTGATTCTCCAATCAGATATTTGACCTTTTTTGGGGTTCGCAAATACACTGGAGAAGCGAGATTTTCAAGCGACGCGGTTACCGTTTCTCCTGTCGCGCCGTCATTGGTACTGCAGTTGTCTAGTTCCCCATCCTTGATGATCTGGCACCCGCGAGCAATCGCTTTTACAAGGTTCGAGGACACTCCATGGCAACCGGTATCGTCAAATGGTTCAACGCCGAAAAGGGCTACGGTTTCATCATGCCCGACGACGGCAGTAAAGACCTCTTCGCGCACTACTCCGAGATTCGTAGCGAGGGCTATAAGTCGCTGCAGGAAAACCAGCGAGTCACGTTTGAAATTGGCGAAGGTCCCAAGGGACCGAGTGCCAAGAACATTACAGTTTCTGCCTGAGTTTCTAACCGGCGTTCCGGTAGCAATCAGAGGCCCGAATCTTTTGGGTTGGCATTAACGAAAATTCCCCGCGCTGCAATTGACAGAGCGGGGAATTTTTTTGCTCTCTTTTCCCTTCGGTTGGAGAGTTCGATCAAGTGGTGTTGCCCGCCACGCGGCTTAGTGGGCTTGCTGCGAACCCGCACCGCTGTTCGAGAGTTTGTCTACATAGGCGATGCCGATGGCAGACAAAATGAACACCACGTGAATAATGGTTTGCCACATGACACCCGTTTCAGTGAGTCGTGCCCCGGCTGAGCCGATGGAGCCCGCATCAATGAAGGTGCGCAGCAAATGAATCGACGAAATGCCGATGATTGCCATAGCAAGCTTCACTTTAAGCACGCTGGCATTCACATGGCTGAGCCATTCAGGCTGATCTGGGTGGTTTTCCAGACGTAGCCGCGACACGAAAGTCTCATAGCCGCCGACGATAACCATGACCAGCAGGTTTGAGATCATCACGACGTCAATCAGGCCCAGCACCAGCAGCATGATCTCCAATTCACCAAAGCTATTGGCGTGCGTGACCAGATGCCACAGTTCTTTGAGAAACAGCATCACATATACGCCCTGGGCCACGATCAGTCCCAGGTAAAGCGGCAACTGAAGCCAGCGCGAGCTGAATATCAGCGTGGCCAAGATGCCGAGGCGCGGAGTAACAGGAGAGGTATTGGGGTTCATTTATGGACGCGAGCCGTTGAGTTTAAAAATGAGGCGGGCGCAATTCTAGCAACCATGTCGGTTGCCCGAGCCCGAGTTGTTACGTCACGCCCAAAAGTTGATAGCACGGCGATGTTCGTCGTGCTCGCCTTTTATGTAAGAAAATTTCGCATTTGCGAAACTGTGTGGCGAAAGCGAGTGAGCAGAGCAAGCGTCGATAGAATTGCGCCTTTCGCTCTAATCGAGCCTGGAAAGAGGAGCTTTGATTCATGAAAATACGCTACACCGTTGCCGCGCTGGCTGTTGCCTTGGCACCGTACTCAGCCTCTCACGCCTTTGATATCGGCGGATTGGTTGGGGCAGGGAGCAAGGTTGTGCAAGCCGCCACGTTGAGCGATGCCGACATCCGGACGTTGTCGGACAAGGCCTGCGCGCAAAGCGACAAGCAAGAAAAAATCGCGGCGCCAGGCAGCAAATATGACGTGCGTCTGCAGAAATTGGCAAAGGCCTTGGGCGGCTCAGTGAACGGTCAGCCCGCCAATTACAAAGTTTATGTCACCAAGGATGTGAATGCCTGGGCAATGGCCAATGGCTGCATTCGAGTCTACAGCGGCCTGATGGATATGATGACCGACGACGAAGTGCAAGGCGTTGTGGGGCACGAAATCGGGCACGTGGCATTGGGTCACAGCAAGAAGGCTATGCAGACGGCTTACACGGTTTCAGCTGCTCGTGATGCCGCTGGCGCTGCCGGTGGTGCCACCGTCGCAGCCCTGAATTCGTCGCAATTGGGCGATTTGACCGAGAAATTTGTCAATGCGCAGTTCTCGCAATCGCAAGAAAGTTCAGCAGACGACTATTCGTTTGATATGCTACAAGCCAAGAAGCTAAATACTCAGGGCTTGGTGACTGCTTTTCAAAAGTTGGCCACGCTTGATGGCGGCAAGAGCGATATGATGAGCTCCCACCCGTCCTCGACCAAGCGTGCTCAGCACATTGAAGAGCGCATTGCCAAGGCCAAATAAGGCCGTTTTAGGTCGCCGCTAGGCGGAAAACGGGGCGCGAACACTAGGGGCTTTCCTGGGTGTCCGCGCCCCTTCGTATTATGGTGCTGGAACTTTCCGGTAAAATAACGCGTTTATCCGCCCGTCATCTTTTCACTTCTCGGAAAATAGGTCTTTTAATGCAGCCTGTGGTTGAAACCCTCTCCGGCCTGGAGCGCCGTGTTGATCTGGCCGTCTCGGTGGCCGACGTCGAAAAAGAAGTCCAGGCGCAATTGAAGCGCGTGGCCCGTACTGCCAAGGTACCCGGCTTTCGTCCAGGCAAGGCACCACTCGCCATGCTCGAGCGTAGCCATGGCACCAGCATCCGGTACGACGTGATCAATAGCCAGGTCGGTCTCGCATTCGAGCAAGCCATTGACAGCGCCAAGTTGCGCGTCGCTGGTGTGCCGAACCTGGAACCCAAGACCGACGGCGTTGCCGACGACACGCTGGCGTTTAGCGCCACGTTCGAGGTATATCCTGACGTCGCTGTGCCCGATTTGTCGACCCTGACGGTTACCCGTTACGACACCCCGGTCACGGATGCAGAAGTTCAGCAAACGCTGGATGTGCTGCGTAAGCAACGCGCTACGTTTGAAGCTCGCGCAGACCGCGCCGCCCAAGACGGCGACCGTGTCACGCTGGACTTCGTCGGCACCATCGACGGTGTTCCCTTCGAAGGCGGCAAAGCCGAAGACTTCCCGTTCGTGCTCGGCCAAGGCCGCATGTTGCCCGAATTCGAAGATGCTGCTCGTGGCCTGAAGGCTGGCGAAAGCAAGGTTTTCTCGCTGACGTTCCCCGCTGATTACCAAGGCGTTGAAGTGGCCGGCAAAACAGCCGAGTTCACCGTCACCGTCAAGGAAGTTGCCGAAGGCGTGCTGCCGGAACTGAACAGCGAATTCGCCAAAACCCTCGGCCAAGCCGAAGGTGATGTTGAAAAGCTGAAGGCCGACATCCGTAGCAACATCGAACGTGAAGTCAAAGTGCGCTCGCAAGGCCGCACCAAGGCTAGCGTGATGGACGCTTTGGTTGAAGCTGGTAAGTTCGACGTGCCGAAAGCTTTGGTCGACAACGACGTGCAAACCCGTGTTGCCGCCGCTCGCGAAGAGTTGAAGCAACGTGGCGTGCCCAATGCAGAGTCCGTGCCGATCCCGGCCGAAGCCTTTGCAACGGAATCCGAGCGTCGTGTTCGCTTGGGCCTGCTGGTGTCCGAATTGGTGAAGCAAGAACAATTGCAAGCCAAGCCGGAACAAGTGCGCGCACGCATCGAAGAATTTGCTCAGAACTACGAAGAGCCCGCTCAAGTGGTCAGCTATTACCTGGCTGATCGTCAGCGCCGTGCGGAAATCGAAGCCATTGTGCTCGAAGACAATGTCGTGGCCCACGTGCTTGAAAAAGCCAAAGTCATCGACGAACAAGTTCCTTTCGATCAGTTGATGGGGATGGCGTAACTATGCAGCGATTCACCGATTTCTACGCAGCAATGAACGGCGGGTCGTCTGTCACCCCTACGGGCCTGGGCTACATTCCCATGGTCATCGAGCAGTCGGGGCGTGGCGAGCGTGCTTACGATATCTATTCACGTCTGTTGCGTGAACGTCTCATTTTCCTGGTCGGACCTGTCAACGACTCGTCCGCTAACCTGGTTGTGGCTCAGTTGCTGTTCTTGGAATCGGAGAATCCTGACAAGGACATCTCCTTCTACATCAACTCGCCCGGCGGGTCGGTGTACGCAGGTATGGCCATTTACGACACCATGCAGTTCGTCAAGCCCGATGTGTCCACGTTGTGCACCGGGATTGCGGCAAGCATGGGGGCGTTCTTGTTGTCGGCTGGCCAGAAGGGCAAACGTTTCACCTTGCCCAACTCGCGCATCATGATTCATCAGCCTTCGGGCGGTACTCAAGGTCAAGCCACTGACATCCAGATCCAGGCCAAAGAAATTCTGGATCTGCGTGGACGCCTGAATCACATCCTGGCCACTAACACTGGACAACCGGTAGAGCGTATCGAATTGGACACGGAGCGTGACAACTTCATGTCTGCGGAAGATGCGGTATCGTATGGTTTGGTGGACAAGGTTCTGACTACGCGCGCGGCAATGTAATTTTGCCTTTGCGGGGGTACAGATCCTGTACTTGCCACGTTTGAGTAAGCGTAATGCGCCAGTCGGTTTACCGGCTTGGCGCATTGTTACCAGAGATACGAAACAAATATGCCTGAAAAAAAGGGATCGGCCGACGCAAAGGTGCTGCATTGCTCGTTTTGCAATAAGAGCCAGCACGAAGTCCGCAAGCTGATCGCGGGTCCGTCGGTATTCATCTGCGATGAGTGCATCGACTTGTGCAACGACATCATTCGCGAAGAAGCGCAGGCAACTGCGCGCGCGGCGATTCGTTCCGAGCTGCCCACGCCTGTTGAAATTAAAACCTTCCTGGACCAGTATGTGATTGGGCAGAACGGCCCTAAGCGTATGCTGGCCGTTGCGGTTTACAACCACTACAAACGTATTCGCCACGGCGAAATCAAGGGTGACGAGGTCGAGCTCGCCAAGAGCAACATCATGTTGATCGGCCCGACAGGCTCAGGCAAGACGTTGCTGGCGCAAACGCTGGCACGCATGCTGAACGTGCCTTTCGTGATGGCCGACGCCACGACCTTGACCGAAGCCGGTTATGTTGGCGAAGACGTCGAAAACATCATTCAGAAGTTGCTGCAAAACTGCAACTATGAAGTCGAGAAGGCGCAGCGCGCCATTATCTACATCGATGAAATCGACAAAATTTCGCGTAAATCCGACAATCCGTCGATCACCCGAGATGTGTCGGGTGAAGGCGTTCAGCAAGCTTTGTTGAAACTGATTGAAGGGACTGTGGCTTCTGTGCCCCCGCAAGGTGGCCGCAAGCACCCGAACCAGGATTTCGTTCAGGTCGATACCACCAATATTCTGTTTATCGTCGGCGGCGCCTTCGATGGGCTGGAAAAAGTGATTCGCGATCGCACTGAAAAATCCGGCATCGGCTTCTCGGCGTCGGTGCGTGCCAAATCCGAACGTGGGGTAGGCGAGCTGTTCAGTGAAGTTGAGCCGGAAGATCTGATCAAGTTTGGTCTGATCCCCGAATTGGTGGGTCGTCTGCCTGTCGTGGCTACGCTCGACGAGCTCGACGAGGCCGCGTTGGTTCAGATTCTCACAGAGCCAAAAAATGCCTTGCTCAAGCAATTCCAGAAGCTGTTCGCCATGGAAGGTGCCGAGTTGGATGTGCGGCCTGCCGCATTGAAGGCTATTGCCCGGAAGGCGCTCAAGCGCAAAACGGGTGCGCGCGGTCTGCGTTCCATTATTGAGTTGGCACTTCTTGACACCATGTATGACTTACCTTCGGAAGGTAATGTCAAGCGCGTGGTGCTCGACGAAAACGCCGTGGAAGGCGAGGGCAAGCCTTTGCTTATCTATGGTGACGAGGCCAGCGCTTCGGAAAAGCCCGACCGCGGAGAAGTCCGCGACGCAGCGGCTTAACCCTGCAAAAAAACCCGTCAGCAGGCGGGTTTTTTTGCCCCTGCCGCCTATCTGGCAGCCGGGATCTTGAATTTTCGGCTATTGTTCCCATAACAGACGTATCTGATGCGGATGCTCGGGCACACCCGAGTCTCCCCGTCCCTCACACGCCGAGTCATACCGAGGAACCTCCCTATGTCTGCCAGCCAGACCCTGCCTTCTGACCCGATTGACCTGCCATTGCTGCCGCTACGTGACGTAGTGGTGTTTCCGCACATGGTCATCCCGCTGTTCGTCGGCCGCCCGCGCTCGATTCGAGCGCTAGAGGTTGCCATGGAAGCGGGCAAGAGCATCATGCTGGTGGCGCAAAAATCCGCCGGCAAAGATGACCCTACTCCCGAAGATGTTTATGAAATTGGGTGCGTAGCAGGAATCCTGCAAATGCTGAAGCTGCCCGATGGCACCGTCAAGGTGTTGGTCGAGGGCATGCAGCGCGCGCGCATCAATGAAATCGAAGATGCCGATTCGCACTTTACGTGCCAGGTAACGCCTATTGCGCCGGACGCAGTGCAAGGCTCCGAAACCGAGGCCTTGCGCCGCGCAATCGTTGCCCAGTTCGAGCAATACGTCAAACTCAACAAGAAGATTCCGCCCGAGATCCTTACCTCGTTAGCGGGTATCGATGACGCCGGTCGCCTGGCGGACACCATTGCTGCTCATCTGCCGCTCAAGCTCGAGCAAAAGCAGAAAATGCTCGAGATCGTCGGCACGTCCGAACGCCTCGAGGGCTTATTGACGCAGTTGGAAACGGAAATCGACATTCTTCAAGTCGAAAAGCGTATCCGTGGCCGCGTCAAGAAGCAGATGGAAAAAAGCCAGCGCGATTACTACCTGAATGAGCAAGTCAAGGCTATTCAGAAGGAATTGGGCGAAGGCGAGGAAGGCGCTGACATTGAAGAGCTTGAGAAGAAAATCATCGCTGCGCATATGCCTAAAGAGGCGCGTAAAAAAGCTGATGGTGAACTGAAGAAGCTCAAACTGATGTCGCCCATGTCGGCTGAAGCCACCGTGGTGCGCAACTATATTGATACGCTTATTAATCTTCCCTGGAAGAGAAAGAGCAAGATCAACAATTCCATCAGCAATGCGGAAACGGTGCTCGATAACGATCACTATGGTCTGGATAAGGTCAAAGAACGCATCCTTGAATATCTTGCCGTGCAACAGCGCGTCGACAAGGTCAAGGCGCCGATTCTTTGCCTGGTCGGCCCTCCTGGCGTGGGTAAAACCTCGCTTGGTCAGTCCATCGCGAAAGCCACGAATCGTAAGTTCGTGCGCATGGCCTTGGGCGGCGTGCGTGACGAGGCCGAAATCCGCGGACATCGCCGTACGTACATCGGTTCGATGCCCGGCAAGATTGTCCAGAACATGACCAAGGTGGGCGTGCGTAACCCCCTGTTCCTGCTTGATGAAATCGACAAGCTGGGCATGGATTTCCGTGGCGATCCCTC
>JBEBWV010000140.1:0-12087 GCA_040391965.1 Achromobacter deleyi
GCGGGGCTTAGCCTGGCACAAGGCGGCGCGTTAGCCTCCGCCAACTACGCCGGATACCTCTTGGGCGCGCTGGCTGCCGTGATTTGGCCCATTCGCCGCTTGCGCGGCGTATTAATTGCCAGTCTGCTCGCCGTGGCGGCATTGACACTGGCCATGGCTGGCGCACATGACGTCGTCACGTGGGGTGCACTACGCCTGGCCGCTGGCTACGTGAGCGCCTGCGCCTTTATTTGCGTGGCAGCCTCGCGGCCTGTCGCGCTTGGCCATCCGAAAGAGCCAACAGTGGCCGCCTTGACCTATGCGGGCGTAGGCGCTGGCATTGTGATCACCGGGCTGGCTTGCCTGGTGCTCATGTCGGCCCAGGCAAGCGCCGCACAAAGCTGGTTGGCGCTTGGTGTCTTGGCCCTGGCACTCACGCTCTTGATCTGGCCCGCCTTGCCTCAGCGCATATCCCCGAGCGGCGCCGCTGTCACCTCGACCGCGCAGGTCACAGCCGCTCACACACAACGCCAAACTGGCCGACTGGCACTCCATTACGGCATTTTCGGCATCGGCTATATCGTGCCCGCCACCTTTCTGCCTGCCATGGCACGCGATGCCATCGCTGATCCGGCTATTTTTGGATGGGTATGGCCCATCTTCGGGCTGGCCGCCGCCCTGTCTTGTCTGCTGACACCCTGGTTAGCTCGTGGTCGGGATGCGTTGCAAATCTGGAGCGCCGCGCAATTCATCATGGCCCTCGGTATGGCGACCGTAGCGCTCTGGCACAGCATTGCTGGCGTTGCCATCGCGGCGCTACTCGTCGGTGGGACGTTCATGGTGATTACACAAGCCGGTATGGTTGCCATACGCCGACTCGCAGGCGCCAACGCCCCTCGGGCTGCGGCCGTCATGACAGCCGCCTTCGCTACAGGCCAGATCCTTGGCCCGCTAGTGGCAGCCTGGGTCGCCCGACACGGCATAGGTTTGCCTGAAGTACTGGGAGCCAGCGCCGCACTACTGGCGGTCAGCGCATGGAGAGTGAGAGACACCACCAATAACGCAACACAACGGGACTGTGCATAATGCCTTCGGTTAAAAAAAATGCCGTCGCATTGATAAATAGAGGAGTCATCAAACCATGCAACCGTTGCGTCCCCTTATTGCAGCACTGATCGCCACCACCGCTTTCTGCGCCACCGCCCAAGCCCAGACTCAGGCAGTTAAAGACTGGCCCACCAAACCTATAACGCTAATCGTGCCCTACGCGCCTGGCGGCTTTGCCGACACGCGCGTGCGCGTTTTGGCACGTAAATTAAGCGAGTCGGTGGGCCAATCGGTTGTCGTGGAAAACAAGGCCGGTGCAGGTGGCGTCATTGGCACCAACCTCATCGCCAAGGCCGCCCCCGACGGCTACACCATCGGCACCGGCAATCTGGCTCCCATGGCGGTCAACCCGTCGTTGATGCCGGAAATGCCCTACGACCCGATCAAGGACTTGGCCCCGGTCATCCTCATCGAAAACAGCCCGCTTGTGTTGAGTGTCAGCAACAGCTTGCCCGTCAAAAATCTGCAAGAGCTCATTGCGCTGGCCAAAAAGGAACCCGGCAAGCTGTCGTTTGGTTCGTCTGGCGTCGGTGGCGCGCATCACCTATCGGGTGAAATGTTCCGCGAGCAGGGCAATATCGACATCGTGCACGTGCCCTACAAAGGCGGCAGCCTGGCCGCCACGGATTTGATGGGTGGCCATATTTCCATGATGTTCGAGATGGGTTATTCGGCGCTGCCTGCCATTCAGGGCGGCAAGGTTCACCCCATTGCAGTCACTTCCGCTACACGTCTGGCCGTACTGCCCAACGTTCCCACGATGGCCGAATCCGGCCTGCCTGGGTTCGAGTCGTACAACTGGCAAGGCATTGTGGCGCCTGCCGGCACACCGGCCCCAATCATTGCCAAGCTCAATGCAGAATTCAATCGCATTCTGAAAGAACCCGACGTCCAAAAGGCAATCGCTGACACCGGCAGCCAAGTCGGCGGCGGCACGCCTGAAGCGTTTGGCGAGTTCATCAAGAGCGAAACCGCCAAGTGGGCCAAAGTCATCAAGGCTGGGAATATCCAGCTTCAATAACGTCACATCAGGAGCACGCTCATGGTTACCCCTCTCACCCGATTGTTGAATATTGCGCACCCGATCATCCAGGCACCCATGGCCGGTGGCGCCACGACTGTTGAACTGGTCGCGGCGGCTGCGCAAGCGGGTGTGTTGGGTTCCGTGGGGGCTGCCTACCTGACCCCCGCCCAGATCATTGCCACTGCGGCGGCGATCCGGGCACACACGGGCAACCCGTTTGCTATCAATCTGTTTGCGCCCGTGGCTGCACTTCCCATGACCGGCGACGCTCAACGCATGCTGGCCCTCATGGCACGTCATTGCGCGGCACTTGGCCTGGAGGCGCCCGTCATGCCCGAGCCACAAGCCGAGCCCTTTGCCGATCAGATCGAGGCCGTGCTGCAAGTGCGACCCGCCGTGTTCAGTTTCACCTTTGGCACCATGCCCGACGGCGTGCTTGCCCGCTGCCGGGCACTGGGCATTACGACCATAGGCGCGGTCACCACGGTGCTCGAGGCGCGAGCGCTGGAGGAGGCTGGCGTTGATGCTGTCGTCGCACTCGGTGCAGAGGCTGGCGGTCATCGTGCGACGTTTCTCGACAGTTTTGAAGCCTCAATGATTGGCACGATGGCGCTGGTGCCACAAATCGTCGACGCGGTGGCCGTGCCCGTGATTGCGTCGGGCGGCATCATGGACGGACGCGGCATCGCCGCCGCATTGATGCTGGGCGCGCAAGCGGTGCAGTTGGGAACCGCCTTCCTCACTACCGAAGAAGCCGGTATCGCCGAGGTCTATAAAGACGCCATCGTGAACGCGCGCGCGGAACAAACCCGCGTCACACGCGCATTTTCCGGACGGCCGGCACGCGGCATAAGTAACACCTTTATGGACGAAGCTGACGCTATCGCCCAGGATATCCTGCCTTACCCCCTGCAAAATGCATTAACGCGCCCCATGCGCACGGCGGGCGGCAAGCAAAACGACACCAATGTGCTGTCGCTATGGGCAGGCCAGGGCGCAGCGCTGGCACGCCGCGAATCTGCGACCACACTGATTGCACGTTTAGTCCAGGAAACGCAGGCAGCGCTCGCTGGCGCCGCTCGACTGTCCTAAATGTGAGAAACACTGTTTCACCTGGCTGCCGAAACAGTGTGACGAGGAGTGACGAGATACAATGGCGCCTCGCCGCTGGGAAACGAAGTCCGCTTTGGCCCTGGCATTGAGTAACAGGGCGCTTGCCCGTAGCAGTCTGCCTCATCCGCGCCACCGGTTTCTCCGAGCGGCGCAAGGGTGGGCAAACCGGCAAGCTCCATCGTCGAATCACCCTCACGTTGCCCATGTCCGCTCAAACACGCAGCACGGATTTCGCTCTTCGCCTGACCGGCGTCGCGCTCGGTTACGGAGAATTCACGGTATTACGTGATATCTCCATGGACGTGCGCGCGGGTCAGGTCGTCGCCGTGATGGGCGGCTCAGGCTCTGGCAAAACGACACTCCTGCGTGCAGCCACCGGCCAACTCCAGGCCCAGCAGGGTCAGGTCCTGGCCTTTGGTCAGGACATGTCGACCGTGACGCCCGCTGAGCTGCAAGCCTTGCGCAAGCGCATGGGCGTGTTGTTTCAGCAAGGCGCGCTCTTTACTGACCTGAATGTCTTTGAAAACGTAGCCTTCCCGCTGCGCGAACACACAACACTGAACGAAACCGAACTTACCGTTCGCGTGCTGGAAACATTGGACGCGGTGGGTTTGCGCGCGGCCGCCCATTTGCGCGTGGCGGAAATCTCCGGCGGCATGGCGCGTCGCGTGGCTCTGGCTCGCTCGGTCGTGCTGGCCCCCGAACTCATCCTCTACGACGAACCTTTCGCCGGTCTGGATCCTATTTCCCTGGGCATTACCGCCCGGCTGATTCGAAACCTGTCAGATCGACTGGGCTGCGCCTCGGTGCTGATCACCCACGACGTCCAGGAATCCTTCGCCATTGCCGATCAGGTGTATCTGGTGGGGCAGGGCAAGCTCGTCGCCGCGGGCACACCGCAAGAATTGTCAGGCTCCCAAGACCCTTACGTGCGGCAATTTCTGCACGGTGAGCCCGATGGCCCCGTGGCGTTTCAGTATCCCGAAACGCCAGCATTCACACGATGGCTAGAGCAACAACAAGGGCGCAAAGCATGAGCGGCTCGAACAACGTTGTCAGCGCACTGGGCGGTTGGGTGCGCAAGCAAATCACCGGAATCGGTAGCTTCGCCCGTTTCTTTGGCGCCTTGCTGGCCCGCAGCGGCATTATCTTTTCACGCCCGCGGCTGGTGTCTCAGCAAGTGCACTTCATCGGCAACTATTCGCTGCTGATCATCGCTGTATCGGGCATGTTCGTCGGCTTTGTGCTGGGCCTGCAGGGTTACTACACCCTCAATCGATACGGCTCGGAAGAGGCCTTGGGTCTCCTGGTCGCCTTGTCGCTGGTGCGTGAGCTCGGCCCCGTTGTCACGGCATTGCTGTTTGCCGGCCGTGCGGGCACCTCATTGACGGCGGAAATCGGCCTGATGAAAGCCGGTGAACAACTCGCTGCCATGGAAGTCATGGCCGTCGACCCGATCCGCCGCGTCCTCGTGCCACGTCTGTGGGGTGGCATCATCGCCATGCCTATCCTGGCTGCCGTCTTCTCAATGGTCGGTATTCTGGGTGGTTGGGTCGTGGGCGTGCTCATGATCGGCGTAGACACGGGCGCCTTCTGGTCACAAATGCAAAACGGTGTTGACGTCTGGAACGACGTGCTCAACGGTGTTATTAAAAGCGTGGTCTTCGGCGTCACGGTGACGCTCGTAGCCCTCTATGAAGGCTGGCAGGCCAAGCCCACACCTGAAGGTGTGGCCCGGGCCACCACTCGCACAGTGGTGGTGGGTTCGCTGGCAGTCCTCGGACTGGACTTCCTGCTTACCGCCCTGATGTTTGGAAATTGATACGGATCAATCATGTCACGCGAAAAAACCGATTTCTGGGTTGGCTTGTTTGTATTGCTGGGAATAGCCGCATTGGCGTTCCTGGCGTTGCGTGCAGGCAACCTTAGTGCCTTTTCTTTTGCTCCCACCTATACGTTAACGGCTAACTTCGATAACGTAGGCGGCCTGAAAGTGCGCGCACCCGTCAAAAGCGCGGGGGTTGTGGTCGGCCGAGTCGCCAGCATCTCATTTGACGACAAGACCTTCCAAGCTCTCGTATCGGTCAACCTGGAAACAGGTTTTCAGTTTCCGAAAGACTCCTCGGCAGCCATTTTGACGTCCGGGCTATTGGGGGAACAGTACTTGGGCCTCTCAGCGGGTAGCGAAGAAGAGAATTTCGCCAATGGCGGCAAAATCCGCTATACACAAAGTGCGGTCGTTCTTGAGCAACTGATTAGCAAGTTCCTGTATGGAACCGCTGAGAAACAGGGCACGAGCGCCGCCACGGAACCGCCTCCAAAAGCCGCAAATTAATGCTTTTCAGGGCGCAGTCAGTCTATGGCCCGACCTGTGCAGTAAAGCGAATAAAAAAATATTGATAGGAATGCCTCAGTCATGAACAAGACCGCTCTCTCCCGCGTTGCCGCCGTCACGGCCGCCAGCGCATTGATGGCCGGCTGCGCCGCTCCCAAGAATCCGCATCCGGAAGATCCCTGGGAGGGCTTTAACCGCGGGGTCTACTCGTTCAATGACACAGTCGACCGCGCCTTGTTCAAGCCGGTCGCACAGGCCTACACCTTTGTCACGCCGCAACCGGTGCGTAGTTGCGTGCACAACATGTTCAGCAACATCGACGACGTCTGGGCGGCTGCCAACAGCTTCCTGCAAGGCCGTGGCCACGACTTCGTCAACACGCTGGGTCGCTTCCTGTTCAACTCCACCATGGGTATTGGCGGCTGTTTTGACGTAGCGTCCACCACTGGCGCACGCAAGATTCCGAACGATTTCGGCACCACGCTCGGCGTGTGGGGTCTGGGTCAGGGTCCTTATGTTGTGCTGCCGGTCCTCGGCCCAAGCACCATTCGCGACTCGGCCGGTATGGTTGGCGACTGGCAGGCGAACAAGTATGTGAACATTGGCGCTATCGACAACGTACCGCTGCGTAATTCGCTGTGGGGCCTGCAAGTCATCGACATGCGTGCCAGCCTGCTCACCACGACCAACACCGTGGATCGTGTCGCACTCGACCCATACAGCTTCGTGCGTGACGCCTATCTGCAGCGCCGCGCCGCGATGGTGCTGGGTCACCGAGCTTCAGGCGACGACGCCAACTTGCCCAATTACTCGGATGACGACGACGAACTCGTGCCGACCACAACGCCAGTCGAAGCATCGCCACACCTTAAGATCAAATAAGCGGGCAGTGCATTAATCAGTATCAGTAAGGAATTTCAATGCGGTTTTCACCATTTTCACTATTGCAACGTCTGGCACTGGCCGGCGTGCTTGGCTTGGCGCTGGCCTCTGCGGCCCATGCCAAGCCCAATCCTCTTGGCGCCCCCGATGCGTTCGTGATCGATGTCGCCAACGAAGCGCTCGACGTCCTGAAAGCAGACGGCTCCGTCAAAGCGGGTAACCCAACTCGCATCAACGAAGTCGTCAACACGCACATCCTGCCGTACGTGAATTTCCAGAAGACAACGCGCCTCGCCGCGGGTCGCAACTGGCGTCAGGCGTCGCCTGAACAACAAAAAGCCTTGGCCGAGGCCTTTCGTGGCACGTTAGTGCGCACCTATAGCGGCGCGCTGACCCGCGTCACGCCCAGCACCACCGTCAAGGCGCTGCCGTTTCGCGGCGACCCGAACGCAGACGACGTCGTCGTGCGCACGCTGATCAGCCAGGCTAACGCTCAGCCCACCAGTGTCGATTACCGTCTGGAAAAAACACCGCAAGGCTGGAAAATCTACGACATGAACGTCGAAGGCATCTGGCTTATCGAGAACTACCGCAATCAGTTCACGCAGCAAATTAATCAAAACGGCATCGATGGCCTGATCAAGGCATTGAACGAGCGCAATAAGTAAAACAAGGCACAGCGCGACGCTTGAGGCTCACCTTTCGATTCGCGCTTTTTCCTTGTCATGGCCCCGGCGAGATCCCGTCTTTGCCAGCCGATAAACCCGTCGCCGCAACTGTCGCGACGGGTTTATCGCGTCAGCGCCTCTGGTTTTTCACGACCGCCAGAGCCAATATTTAGGGACGCTACCCATGGCCCACCCGGCGTCCGACCCTTTTTGCAGCAAGGGAATCGACCGACCCCTCCTGCGGGCCGCTTATATAATGGTCAATTCGCTCTTTTACGGGTCACCTCCCCGCACCTATGTCAGCCGTTAGCCTAGAAAATGTCTCGAAGATCTACACGCCGCATCAACGCGGGTGGCAGAAGTTGCTCGGACGCGCACCTAAACCAGGCTTTCAGGCGCTGGACAATGTCAGCCTGAACATCGAGCACGGAGAATTCTTCGGCCTGCTCGGGCCCAATGGCGCGGGCAAAACCACGCTTATCTCGGTATTGGCCGGACTTGCTCGCGCAACGTCTGGTCGAGCCACTGTCTGTGGCTACGACGTCGTCACGGACTACAAGTCCGCGCGTCGCTCGTTGGGTGTGGTCCCGCAAGAGCTCGTCTATGACCCGTTCTTCACCGTGCGCGAGACCCTGCGCATTCAGTCGGGCTATTTTGGCCTGCGTAAAAATGACGACTGGATCGACGAAATTCTCTTTAACCTGGGCCTGGCCGACAAAGCCAATGCCAACATGCGCGCCCTGTCGGGCGGCATGAAGCGCCGCGTTCTCGTCGCCCAGGCGCTGGTGCACCGTCCGCCGGTCATTGTGCTGGATGAACCCACTGCCGGCGTCGACGTCGACCTGCGGCGCACGCTGTGGGAATTCATCTCGCGCCTGAACAAGGCCGGGCACACCATCATGCTGACCACGCACTACCTGGAAGAAGCCGAGGCGCTTTGTGGTCGGATCGCGATGCTCAAGGGTGGGCATATTGTCGCGCTGGACACCACGCAGGCCTTGCTGGCCCGCGTCGGCGGCGTAGACCTCGAAGACGCCTTTGTTCGCATCATGCACCAGGACGACGCCCCGCGGCCGTCCTTCCCGCAACCCGAAGAGGCTTCGCTGTGACGCCCCCGATCGTTCCCTCCAGCCTGCCCTTGGTTCAACCCCGTCTGGATGCCGGTTCCGGCTTTCCGACCTTGCTGCGCAAAGAGCTGCTGCGCTTTTGGAAGGTCAGTTTCCAGACCATCGCCGCGCCCGTCATCACCGCCTTGCTGTACTTGCTGGTTTTTGCACAAGTGCTGGAAGGGCGTGTCATGGTCTATGGCAGCGTGCCTTACACCGCCTTCCTGATTCCCGGGTTGATGATGATGAGCATGTTGCAGAACTCGTTTGCCAATCCATCCTCATCGCTGATTCAAAGCCGCATCACGGGCAACCTGGTCTTCATGTTGCTGCCGCCGCTGTCGCACCGTGAAATCTTCGCCGCCTACGTGCTGGCGGCCGTGGTGCGCGGCTTGGCTGTCGGTGTGTGCGTCTGGATCGTAGCGTTGTTTTTCGTGTCGCTCGTCCCAGCACACGTTGGCTGGCTGCTGATCTTTGGCGTGCTGGCCTGCGGCATCATGGGCGTACTCGGCCTGATTGCAGGTTTATGGTCCGAGAAATTCGACCAGCTTGCCGCCTTCCAGAACTTTCTCATCATGCCGGCGACCTTCTTATCCGGCGTGTTTTATTCCATTCATACGCTGCCGCCGTTCTGGCAAGCCGTATCCCACTGGAACCCCATCTTCTACACCATCGACGGTTTCCGCTATGGATTCTTCTCGATGTCTGACGTGTCGCCCTGGCGCAGCCTGGCCGTGGTGACCGGGGTGTTCCTTGCGCTGTCGCTCTATGCGCTACGGCTACTGGCCAGCGGCTACAAACTCAGGAACTGACGCCCATGCTTCCCACCCCCGAGCAAGTCCGCCAATACATCGCCGACGGACTCTCCTGTGAACATCTCGACGTCCAAGGCGACGGTTCGCACTTCGACGCCGTCATCGTCAGCGCTGCGTTTGAAGGCAAGCGCCTCATTGCACGTCACCAATTGGTCTACGCCGTGTTGGGCGACCGCATGAAAGCCGAAATTCACGCACTTTCCATGCGCACCCTTACGCCAGACGAGTACACCAAGGCAGGCAAGTAATGGACAAGCTACGTATCACCGGCGGCACACCGCTGCATGGTGAGGTTTCGATTTCCGGTGCCAAGAATGCGGCGTTGCCCATTCTGTGCGCAAGCTTGCTGACGGCCGATGCCCTCACATTGAGCAACGTGCCTGACCTGAACGACACCAGCACGACGCTGCGTCTGTTGGGCCGCATGGGCGTGCGTGCCGAGCGGGGCGCCAACGACACCGTCACCTTGCAGGCCGATCGCGTCGACAACCTGGAAGCACCGTACGAGCTGGTGAAAACCATGCGCGCCTCCATCCTGGTGCTGGGCCCATTGCTGGCCCGTTTTGGCGAGGCCCGTGTCAGTTTGCCCGGCGGCTGCGCCATTGGCCAGCGTCCGGTCGATCAGCACATCAAGGGTCTGGCAGCACTCGGGGCCGACATCAGCATCGAACACGGCTTCGTCGTGGCGCGTGCCAAACGCTTGAAAGGTGCCTCCGTTCGCACCGACATGGTTACCGTCACGGGCACTGAAAATCTGCTCATGGCTGCCGTGCTCGCCGAAGGCCAGACCATTCTGGAAAACGCCGCCCGCGAACCCGAAGTCATTGACCTCGCAGAATTGCTCATCAAAATGGGCGCGCGCATTACGGGCCACGGCACGGATCGCATCATCATTGACGGCGTTGAGCGTCTGCACGGCGCCGAGCACCGCGTCATTCCTGACCGAATCGAAGCGGGCACGTTCCTGTGCGCCGTGGGTGCTGCAGGCGGCGACATCACTTTGCGCAACGTGGCCCCGAGTTCAATGGGTGCCACGCTGGACAAGCTGATTGAAGCCGGCCTCACCATCGAACTGGGTCCGGACTGGATTCGCGGCGCGATGCAAGGCCGTCCGAAGGCCGTGGGTATTCGCACGCACGAATACCCGGGCTTCGCCACGGACATGCAAGCCCAGCTCATGGCGCTCGATACCGTGGCGCAAGGCACCTCGGTTATCGTCGAGAACATCTTCGAAAACCGCTACATGCACGTGCAAGAGCTCTCGCGCCTGGGTGCCGACATCGACATCGACGGCCATACCGCCGTCGTGCGTGGCGTCGCGCGTCTGTCTGGCGCAACCGTCATGGCCACCGACCTGCGTGCCTCGGCCAGTCTCATCATCGCTGGCCTGGCCGCCGATGGCGACACCCTGGTCGAACGCATCTATCACCTGGATCGTGGCTACGACAAAATGGAAGTGAAGCTGCGCGCCCTGGGCGCAAACATTCAACGCGTAACTGGCAAGGAACTGGCATGAACAATGCCCCCGTCACCCCCCTGACTCTGGCTTTGTCCAAGGGGCGAATTTTCGAAGAAACCATGCCTTTGCTGGCGGAAGCCGGCATTGAAGTCACCGAAAGCCCTGAAAGCTCGCGCAAACTCATTATTCCAACCAGCGACCCCGGCCTGCGCCTGATCATCGTGCGCGCCTCTGATGTGCCCACCTATGTGCAATACGGTGCGGCAGACTTCGGCATTGCGGGCAAAGACGTGCTCATTGAGCATGCGGCCCAGCAACCCGGTGGCCTGTATCAGCCTATTGATCTGAACATCGCCAAATGTCGCCTGGCCGTCGCCGTGCGCAACGGTTTTGACTATGAGGCCGCTGTACACCAAGGCGCACGCCTGCGCGTGGCCACCAAGTATGTACAAGCTGCGCGCGAACACTTCGCCGCGAAAGGCATGTACGTTGACATCATCAAACTCTACGGCTCCATGGAGCTCGCGCCGTTGGTAGGCCTGGCTGACTGCATCGTCGACCTGGTCTCCACCGGCGGCACACTGCGCGCCAACGATCTGGTCGCTGTCGAAGACATCATGCCGATTTCCTCGCGCCTGATCGTCAACCAGGCCGCATTAAAGACCCGTGGCGAGCGACTGCAACCGCTTCTGGACGCTTTCGAGCGGGCCTCCCGCCGCGACTAGGCATTTCAAGCTTGCCGCCGCAGGCGGCGAGCGCTTTCATTAGCTAGTACCATCACGCCATGGCCTTGATCAATCGTCTCGACTCCCGCGATACCGGATTCAAATCCGCCTTGTCCACACTGCTGGCTTTCGAAGCCACTGAGGACGAGTCCATCGACCGTGCCGCCGCTGGCATTCTTGCCGACGTGCGCCATCGCGGTGATGCCGCGTTGCTGGAATACACACAGCGGTTTGACCGTATGCCGTCAGTCACGGCGCATACGCTGGAGATTCCCAAGGCCGATTGGCAGGCCGCGTTGGCGACCTTGCCCACTGCACAGCGCAATGCGCTGGAAGCTGCTGCCGAACGTGTGCGCGCCTACCACGAGCGCCAGCGCGTAGAAACCTGGACCTACACCGACGCCGAAGGCACCTTGCTTGGCCAAAAGGTTACCCCTCTGGATCGCGTCGGCCTGTATGTGCCGGGCGGCAAAGCAGCGTATCCATCGTCAGTGCTCATGAACGCCATCCCTGCCAAAGTGGCTGGCGTGCAAGAACTCATCATGGTCGCCCCCACACCTGATGGCGTGCGCAATCCCCTGGTGCTGGCCGCTGCCGCCATTGCTGGCGTTGACCGCATGTTTGCCATTGGCGGCGCACAGGCCGTCGGCGCGCTGGCGTATGGCACCGAAACCGTGCCCGCTGTAGACAAAATCGTCGGCCCCGGCAATGCCTATGTGGCTGCCGCCAAGCGTCGCGTCTTTGGCACGGTCGGCATCGACATGATTGCCGGACCCAGCGAAATTCTGGTCATATGCGACGGCAACACGCCCGCCGACTGGATCGCCATGGACTTGTTCTCGCAAGCCGAGCACGACGAACTGGCGCAATCCAT
>JBEBWV010000141.1:0-11953 GCA_040391965.1 Achromobacter deleyi
TCGAAAAAGTCGTCAACCTGGGCAACCTGGGTGAAGTCGTGCGTGTGCGTGATGGTTACGCTCGCAACTTCCTGATTCCGCAGAGAAAAGCTCGTCGTGCAACCGACGTCGCTCTGAAGGAATTCGAAGCTCGCCGCGCCGAACTCGAAAAGATCCAAGCTGAGAAGTTGGCTGCTTGCCAAGTAATTGGCGAGCGTCTGAACGGCTACCAGTTGAAGATCGTCCAAAAGGCTGGCGTAGATGGCCGTCTGTTTGGTTCGGTCACCAACGGCGACATCGCTGACGCCCTGAAGGCGGCTGGCTTTGAAGTGGTTGAGAAGGCTCAGGTTCGTTTGCCCAATGGCCCCCTGAAGGCTATTGGCGAGTTCCCGATCCAGATCGCGCTGCACGCTGATGTCGTCGTAGACATCACGGTTCTGGTCCAAGGCGACATCGCCTAAGGTCTGGTCCGAAAGTAAAAAAGCCGGCCTGCGTGCCGGCTTTTTTACTGCTCGCAAGAAATTACGCCATGCGTATAGTCTTGTCTGAGTTCAGTTTGTTTTTCATGACCATTGTGTCGTTCATCAGAGGTCTTACTTGAGCCAGCCGCCCCTGCACCACAACGCGCCGCCCGGTTTACGTGCCTGGTTGGATAGCCTGGATGCTTCGCGTGAACCGTCCGTACGCGAGATCACGCTTGATGGTGTGCGTTGCGTGGTCAAACGCCGTAAACCTAGTCTGATCCGTGGTGTGAGCTATGTATTGCGCTACCTGCGTGCATTGGCTCTGGGCATAGGCTGCAAATTGGTGCTGGGTGAGTTTCCCCGACCAAGTGTGCTGTTGCGCAACGGGCTGGCCCACGAGGCTGAACGCTTGGCATTGCTGATGCAGGCTGGCTGCCGGGTACCCGAGGTGTGGTGGCAAGAGCAAGATCTGCTGGTTCTGGAGCACGTTGGTGAAGACCTGGCTGATCTCATTCGCAATGAAGAGCAGCCCACACGCGTGGCCCTGACCCGCGCGGCTGCTGCCGATCTGGCGGCCTTTCATCAACGTGGTCTATGGCATGGCGGGGCCCAGATTCGCAATGTGACCCTGCGTGATGATGCGCTTTGGCGCATTGATTTTGAAGAAAATATTGGTTCGACTCTGTCGCGACCCATTGCCCAGGCCTACGATGTTTTTCAATTTGTCTCGTCAATCGTCTCGTTGCGCAAACTGCCCGACGATGTGTCGCCCGTGTTGGGACAATTGGCGTTGGACACCTATTTTGAATGCAACCCTGACCCTGCCGTTCGGGCTAAGCTGACACGATTGGCGCGCCTCGTGTGCGCCGGTGCAGCGATTATGCGTCCTCTGCTTGGCCGCATGCCCTCGCGCGACATACAAGGGTTTTTTAGGATGGCCCACATCCTGCAGCCGTTACTATTGAAGCCATGAATAATCCAGTCGATCCCCAACTTGAATACCTGCGCGTGCCTCCCCATTCGGTCGAGGCTGAACAGTCAGTGCTAGGTGGTCTGTTACTGGACAACAGCGCTTGGGATCGCGTGGCTGACGTGTTGGTGGAAGAAGATTTCTATCGCCATGATCACCGACTGATCTGGCAGCACATTGCTCGTCTGATAGGCTTGGCTCGACCCGCCGACGTTATTACGGTTAACGAGTCACTCGTCGTTTCCGGCAAGTCTGAAGATGTCGGCGGTCTCGCTTACCTCAATGCACTCGCTCACAACACGCCCTCGGCCGCGAATATTCGTCGGTATGGCGAGATCGTGCGTGAGCGAGCAACCTTGCGCAAGCTAGTCACCATTGCCGATGAAATTTCGTCGGCGGCATTGAACCCTCAGGGCAAAGAGGCGCGTCAGATTCTGGACGAAGCCGAATCACGAGTATTCAAAATTGCTCAGGAAGGCGCGCGTGGTTCTGTTGGCTTCCAGGAAATTCAGCCACTCTTGACCCAGGTCGTCGAGCGCATCGACGAGCTCTATCACCGGGAAGGGGACTCCGACGTAACCGGTGTACCCACTGGCTTTACCGATCTCGACAAAATGACCTCGGGGCTGCAGGGTGGCGATCTGGTCATCGTGGCCGGCCGTCCCTCGATGGGTAAGACTTCTTTCTCCATGAACATTGGAGAACACGTGGCTATTGAACAGGGTCTGCCTGTTGCCGTGTTTTCCATGGAAATGGGCGCAGTGCAGTTGGCCATGCGTATGCTTGGTTCGGTCGGCATGCTGGACCAGCACCGTATGCGAACGGGTAAATTGGTAGCCGATGACTGGCCGCGTGTGACCCACGCGGTTCAGCTTATGCAAGACGCCCAGATCTACATCGATGAAACGCCTGCGCTTAGCTCTATGGAAGTGCGGGCGCGCACGCGTCGTCTGGCTCGCCAGTGTGGTCAGTTGGGTTTGATCATCATCGACTATATCCAGTTGATGTCGGCCAGCGGTTCGGGTGAAAACCGTGCAACAGAAGTGTCGGAAATCAGTCGATCGCTCAAGGGCTTGGCTAAAGAGTTGAATTGCCCGCTGATCGCGTTGTCGCAGTTGAACCGAAGTCTGGAACAACGACCCAACAAGCGTCCGATCATGAGCGATTTGCGCGAATCGGGTGCAATTGAACAGGATGCCGACTTGATCCTGTTTATTTATCGCGACGAGGTTTACAACCCGGACTCGCCTGACAAGGGCACTGCGGAAATCATTGTGGGTAAACAGCGTAACGGGCCTATTGGCACGGTGCGCTTGACCTTCCAGGGTGCGAGCACGCGCTTTCTTAACTTCACGTCGGGTCCGCAGTATTAAGCGCTGGCAGATTAAAAAAGAACGCAGATTGAACTGCACCCCAAAGGTTGGCTTACTGTCCAACCTTTGGGGTGCAGTTCACGTCTGGGGTGCTTTTTTTGACGAGTTGAGTTCTTAAGGGGCAGGGCCCAACCGATTGTGGGTTACGCGCGCTTGCCAGTGTCTCTACGGCTGGGCCAATCGCGCACGCCACCCACGCTACTGCGCGATGGCTGACGACGCGGATGTGCCCATTGAGTGGATCCGACTTTACTCAGGTCGTTTGCCGTAGCGTGCGGCCAAGACACCACACACCATCAATTGAATCTGGTGAAACACCATCAACGGCAACACCACTGCGCCGACGGCGTGGCCAGCAAACAGTACTTGCGCCATAGGAATACCGCTAGCCAGGCTCTTTTTCGAGCCGCAGAAGAGCAGGGTGATCCGATCTTCGATGCTGAAACCAAAGATCTTGCCAGCCAGTAGCGACAGGCCCAAGGCCAAGGCCAAAATGACAATGCACGCGATGACGAGGCCGACCAACGCTGGAATCGGTGTGTTGTGCCACAAGCCTTCGTTAATGGCTTCGGAGAAGGCGGTGTACACGACAAGCAGGATAGAACCTTGGTCAACGAACTTGAGCATGGCTTTGCGCTTGTGCACCCAGGCACCGATCCAGCGGCGCATGAACTGACCCAGCACGAAAGGTAGCAGGAGCTGCAGCATGATCTTGCCGACGGCATCAAACGAGATCGGCACGCTTCCCATATTTGCCACAACCGTCCCGACCAGCAAGGGCGTGAGGAAAATACCAAGCAGGCTGGATGCCGAGGCGCTGCATACTGCCGCTGGCACGTTGCCGCGCGCCATGGAGGTAAAGGCGATAGCTGATTGAACCGTGGCGGGCAGGCAGCACAGAAACAGAATGCCGAGGTACAGCTCGGGCGTGACCAGCGGCTCAAGCACGGGCCTGAGTGCCAAACCGAGCAGCGGGAACATCAGGAAGGTCGCCGAGAAAATGGTCAGATGCAGGCGCCAATGCGTGATGCCCGCAATAATGGCCTCGCGGGAAAGGCGCGCGCCATGCAGGAAGAACAGGGCGGCCACGGCCAAGTTGGTGATCCAGCTGAACACCACCACGCCTTGACCGTGCGCCGGCAAAAAGCTGGCAATGATGACGGTGCAAATGAGATAGAGAGTGAAGCGGTCAGGAAGAAAGCGAGAGATGCGTTGCATGAGATGGGAAGGGGAAGCAATGAAAACCGCGGCCGCGCAAAGCACGCCGGAAACGGGGCATATTGTAGTCCCGCGTGAGACGCCTGGTGCTTCAATCTGCCGTCAGGGTTGAGCGTCGCAGGCAACGGCCCCTTCAAGTTCTTTCTGAAGCGACCTGAGGTGTCATCGCAAGTGCGAGGTCAAACGCTGCTATCAGTGAAGCCTGATCCGCCACACCCTTCCAGGCAATGTCAAAAGCCGTGCCATGGTCGACACTGGTTCGCACAAAGGGCAGGCCCACCGTGACATTCACCCCGTGGTCCAGGCCCAGGTATTTCACCGGAATCAGGCCTTGATCATGATATTGCGCGACGACAATGTCGAACTCACCACGACGGGCACGCATGAAAATCGTGTCGCCAGGCCAGGGGCCTGAGGCATCGATGCCTTCGCGTCGAGCCATGGCCACCGCCGGTTCAATAATGTCGATATCTTCGCGGCCAAATTTGCCGCCTTCTCCCGCGTGGGGGTTCAGCCCGGCCACCGCGACACGTGGATGCGCAATGCCCATCTGGCGACAGGCACGATCTGCCAGGCGCATGGCGTTCAACTCGGCTTGCACCGTAATGTTCGACATCACCGCAGAGAGCGGGATGTGAATCGTGACGAGCAGCACACGCAACTCGTCGTTCGCCAACATCATCGCAAAGTTTTGGGTGTTTGACCGCTCGGCCAGAATTTCCGTGTGTCCTGGGTAGTCAATGCCGGCCTCATGCATCGATTTCTTGTTCAGTGGCGCCGTGACAATGGCACGGATACGACCGGCTTTGGCATCGTCAATGGCAGCGCACACATAGTCATAGGCACCTTGGCCCGCTGCTGCGCTGACTTGGCCGATCGGCAAGTTGGCAGGTAGCGCCGGACTGCAGGTAATGACTTCCAGGTCAGAGGCTTGGCAGCGTGCGCGAGATACGTCGGAAAGCTCGACAACGTTCAAGCGTGCGCCCAGCATGGATACGGCGCGGCGCATGGCGCCCGCATCGCCATATACGACGCACGGCGCGTTCAGGCCCTGTGCGTAGGCCCGAACCACAATCTCGGGGCCGATGCCAGCGGCATCGCCCATGGTAATGCCCACTGGCAGCGAGGTATTCAAGATGTGAACGATAGTTAGTTTAGGGAGACGATTTCATCCTACACCCGATTGCCCTGCAGGCAGTCGGCGGTACCCCGCCAGCAAGTCTTACTCGGGTTTGGGGTCAGGGACCACGCGCTCATCACATTGGAAGGTGACCTGGGCCTTCTTGGCGCCTATCCCTGTTGCGTGATTCGACGCAATCTTCGGGTGAGTCATTTTCCGGCCAAGCGATTCGCAATAGGCATCGGCACGCTGAAGGGTCTGGTTCTTGAGCTCAACCCAGGTAATCAGTTGCGTGCCGGAGCTATTGGTCACGCTATACATGTCTTTTCCTGCCACTGGCGTAACTTCGCTCATCGACGAGCAAGCGCTGAGGGCGGCAACCAATGAGACGGTTAGAGCAAGACGGACGAGCATGAGCATTCCAGAACGGAGAGGTAAGCCGTATTACAACATTATGCGCAAACTTCGTGCGAAGAGGCGCATGGGCTCCTCTTCGCCAGTCATTCAAATTTATTGTGCAGAAGGGCGGCTGGCGGTGCGGAACACGTATTTCAGTGCATCGCCAATGGTTGACTCCCATACCGGCCAGTCATGCGGGCCATTCACGATACGCAACTCTGCGGGCTGCTTGTTTTTGCGCAGCAGCGAATAGAGCTGAGTGGCCTCACTTTCGATGCGAAACTCATCGTCATCGCCTGAGTTGATGTACATCGGTACCTTGATGCCTTTAGCCAAAAATGCATCCCACAGTACGGGGTAGTTATAGGCTTTCCAGACCGCCGCGTCATAGCTGCCGTCGCCACCTGCTGCGGCGAATACCTTGACTGCGCGCGCTGACGAGTCTACTGGTGGCTCCGGGTTGTAGATGGCCGGACTGAGCAGGGCTGCGGCCTTGAACTTCTCTGGGTACTCAAGCACGTAGCGAAGAGCACCATAACCGCCCATGGACAGCCCACCAATCAAGCGACCATCCCGAGTTGTCAGCGCATGGTAGTTTTTCTCCACGTGCGGGATCATGTCGTCGAAGAAAGCGGTTTCCATTTTCTCCTTCAGGTCCACGTACCAAGTGGTACCCGCATCCGGCATGATGATGATGGCTGGCGGGATGTCACCCGATTCAATCAGTGCATCGACGGTTGGCTTTAAACGGCCTTTCACCGGCCAGTCGTTGCGACTGCCATCATTGCCGTGCAGCAGATAGAGCACGGGGTAATTCAACTTGCTGTCGTCGTAACCGGTGGGCAGATAGACGTTATATGTCCAGGTGCGTCCCAGTGTGGGTGATTTGAATTCAGCAGCCAACACGCTGCTCGCGTTCGTCGCTGTCGCGCCCAGGCCGGTAAAGCCGAGTGTTAGCACCGCCAGCAATAGCTTCATTTTTTTCACAGATTGTCTCCTCAGTTCGCCCTGTTTTGGGCGCGAATCACAATACTGGAAAAGCTTGGCGCGTGGGAAGGCTTGTTGTATGCAACGGCGCCGCGGTCGTGGTCAGGCGGGGCTGACGGCGCTGCGGCGGTCTACTTTGCGGCTCAGCACAATGGAGGTCTGCGTTTGTTTGACGCCATCGATCAGGCCAATTCGATCCAGCAGCGCATCTAACTGTTCGTGAGTTTCGCAACGCAGAAAAATCAAATAATCATAGGGACCACTGACGGAGGAAACTTCTTCCACTTCAGGCATGCGCTCAAGCTCGCGCATTACGGCCGCAGGCGTCTTGGGCAGGACGCTGATAAAACAATAGGCGCGTACGGCGGCCTCTTCCAATCGACGTCCCAGGCGTACTCCGTACCCTGACACCACGCCCTCACGTTCGAGGCGTGCAATGCGCGCCACGACCGTAGTGCGAGCCAACCCCAGTTTGCGCGCCAGAATAGCGGCTGGTTCGCGCGCGTTGGCTTGAAGCAGGCTCAGAAGTTGCCGGTCAATCGTGTCTAGTCGTTCTTGCATGCCGTGTGAGAGAGCCTTGACTTTGGGTGGAGCGACAGTACAGGTCGCAGGACACACAAGTCAATGTTCCACGCAGGTTAACCGTCTGATTCCGGCGGAATGCCGCCACGGTAAATGTGGCCGTCGAACTCGAACTGGGTAATTGTCCTGGACGCGGCATCAAAAATCCGATCTCGTTGCGTGGGCGTCATTTTGTCTGTTCGGGCCAGAGTGAATCGGCAGATATCAGCCTGACTGTCATAGAACGCACGTTGTACGAATTGACTCACGCTATCCGCATTCGCGAAGTGGGCGAACTCGCGTAGTTGCTCCATTTCGTGAAAGGCACCGGCGCGACTGATCAAGCTCATGCCGAATAGCGTCTCTTCGGTCTGGGACACCGTGACTGCTGGCTCGGGTGAGACGGAGGCAGGCTCCTCGTAAGCGAATTCAGCGCCCATTTCCTGCATGCGGGCAAGAACCCGTAGCCACGCGGCCTCATCCAGCACCTGACGCGCCGCCATATAGAACAGCCGTTGGCGTCCCAGTGAATGGGCATCGGGGCCGCCGGTATAGCTTGACCAGGGTGTGCATGCCGTCAGGCCAGCAAGTTCGGCCATCTGCTCATCAGAGCGGCCAAGCATGCGCTGCAACTGTAAAAGGGCCAGGGGGCTCGGCGCTACGTAATGCTCAATGGTTTTCATGGGGCGCTGTCCGACAAAGTCGGGCATCGCCATGGGCGTGATGCCCGAATAACTGTCGCGCGAGTGCGAGACATGAGCGTCATGCTAGCGCAGCCGCCCGGGCTTGCAAAGCACATCACCTGTGGCATGCTAGGATTTGCGCCGATTACATTGCCAGGAGGCTTTTAAAATGGATACCCAGGAGCAAATCGCTGTCATCGTGCACACGATCTCTCATCAAGGCGGGCGCATTGATGCGCTAAGTTCAGCACTGCTTTCGATGCTGCATCTTGCCAAAGAATCGCCGGGTTTGCGTGACGCCATCGAGGCTCAGCTTGAGCAGAACTACGCCGGATTGCTGGCTCGCTCGGAAAATCCTCAGTACGTAGCGGGTTTCGAAAGCGTGCGAGACATGGTTGTGAACGCGATGAAATGACTTTCTTCTGCCAAGGTTACCCACAGCTTCTGTGGACAAGTCTTGGGATAGCATGAGCACAGCTCGTATTTTTCCTTTAAATACAAGCGCTTGGATGAGGCGGTCAATGAGCGCGCTCTTTTCACTATTTTGAATCGCTGGACGCCCATTTGCCGCCCATACAACCGTCAAGCCGAGTAATATCCGCAGCCATGCGGAATCAGTATCTATTGGAAAACAGTCGCCCGGTCAAATTGGCCGGCGTGACCGAAGCGGCAAAGCTGGCGGCATTTGACCCCGGCAAACTATCCCCCCAGGCACGCGAGAGTTGGGATCGGATGGGGCATGGCTTTAAAGCCTGGCACGACTTCGACCAACGTCATCCAATTTTGCGCCATCTCGTCTATTTCCCATTTTTCGGCAAGCTATACCGCAATGCCCGCCGCCGCTGCGTCTTGCGGGCAAGTGGCAGGCTTGTAGAGTGAGTACAACCGTGCAAGATCCCATCTCTGGTGAAACCCTTGGCAGACGAGCCGTCCAAGCGCTGATTGAACAGGCTAACGGCGTCCCGCTGAGTTTTCTTGATTGCGATTTTCCCGACGCAGACCTTTCGCGCCTGTCATTAGCAGGCGCGCAGTTCACCGCCTGCACGATGTTGGGTGCGTCTTTTCAAGGTGCTGATCTGTCCGACACGCGTTGGCTGCGCTGCCGTGGTGGGCAAGCCTCTTTTGCTTCGAGTGATGCAAGTGACGCCACCTTCACGAATTGCGATTTCAACAATGCAAATTGGCGTAGATCGCGTTTGGCATCGGCCTCGTTTCAGGGCTGCAAGCTGACAGGTTCCGATTTCGATGCAGTGGCATGCCTGGGCCTGACTCTGGAAGACTGTCTGCTCGTGGGTGCCTTGATGCGTGGCATGTCATTTCGCAAGACGGCCCTGCGTCAATTGGACTTCTCCGACGCTGATTTGGCGGGCACTGACTTTCGCGATTCTGTTTTTTATGGTGGCAGCTTGCGCAACACCAACTTGAAAAATGTCAGGTTTGAAGGCGCCGATTTGCGTGAAGCAGATTTGGGTGGAATCGATCTGGCCAGCGCGGGTCAATTGCGCGGCGCTACTATCTCTACGGTGCAGGCAGCTGCGCTATTGGCGGGTCTGGGCGTTAATGTTATTTGAGCTTTGGTGGACGGTTGGCGCGCGCCGCCCACCACCGATGGATGATGAAAAACACAGCGGCCGCCCCTAGACCGATGGCCAGCTTGCTTTCGATTCCGTGAATGCGACCCAGCATGGACTCGATGGTTTGCCCGAATGCGTAGCCTAGCAGCGAGAAGCAAACTGCCCAGATCACAGCAGCTATGCCATTCAAAATAAAATAGCGCACGGGCGACACATTCGAAACCCCAAGCGCAATGGGCCCCACGGTGCGCAATCCGTACAGAAAGCGCAGGCTCAAAATGAAGCCATGTGGGTACTTCTCAATGGCCTGCAATGCGCGCGCGAAAGCAGGCTTCTGAATCGCGCGCTGTATGAACTTCGCGTCGCGATAACGCCGCCCTGCAAAAAAGAGCAATTGATCTGCCAGGAATGATCCTGCAAACGCGCATAGCATCACGTAATGCAGGTGCATGACCCGCTGGTGGGATAAAAATCCAGCCAGCACGACGATACTCTCGCCTTCGATGAACGTGCCGACAAGCACTGCCCAAAGACCGTAGTTGGCGATGAATTCGTACAAAGAGTGGTTCATGGGTTCTGGTTGACGATGCCTGCCAAAGTGATCAACGCGCTCGCAGTTTCCGGGGTATAGCTTTGTCCACAACTGATGCGCAAGAAGTGACTATAGCGTTTCGTGTTTGAAAACATATCACCAGGGGCCACACGTATGCCTTGCTTGAGGGCCGCTTCAAACACGGCCAGCCCATTACGTCCTTTTGGCATTTCCACCCATAGCAGCATGCCTCCGATCGGCAGGCTCAGGCGTGTACCTACCGGAAAATGCCGAGCAATGGCCTCAGCTACCTGCTCGCGCTGCGTTTTCAAGTAGCGGCGCAGGCGGCTCAGATGCCGATCATAGGCATGAGAACCCATGTATTGCGCTACCGCAATTTGTGCCAGAGGTTCGTTCGGCCGACTTTGCGCGAACTTCAGCATGGCAATGCGTGCTTTCCAGCGCCCACCCAACATCCAGCCCAGACGCATGCCAGGCGCCAGTGTCTTGTGCATAGACGCGCAATAAATCACGTTGCCCGTGGTGTCCCATGATTTGGCAGCCGCCAGCGGGGCATCATCATCGCTCAGGGCGCCGTATGTGTCGTCTTCGATGACCGGCACGTGATGTCGTTCACAAAGCGCAATCAGTCGCGCTTTCTCTGTGTCTGGCATCACGCAGCCCAAGGGGTTCTGAAAGTTGGGTACCACGACCACTGCTTTGATATTTCCATGCGTCTGGAATGCCAGATCCAACGCTTCAATAGACAGGCCGTGTTGAGGGCTGGTGGGAATCTCAAGCGTGTGCATGCCCAGGCTTTCCAGAATTTGCAGCAATCCAAAGTATGCCGGTGATTCGACAGCAATGGTGTCGCCAGCGCGTGCCACGGCACGTAACGCCAGATTGAGCGCTTCGATGCAGCCATGCGTCACGATGACGTCCTCTGGGCCCACATTGATGCCGTTGGCCAATGCGCGGCGGGCAAGCACTGCCTGCAAGTCCGGGTGCCCTTGTGGTGGCACGGGGCTGACCAGCAATTCGGGCGAACGGCGCAGCGTTCTGGTCATTGCCTGCTTGAGTTCTTCAAAAGGATACGCGGACGGTACAGCGGCAGCGAGTGCAAAGTTTGCAATGACCGGCTGGGCGTCGCACTTCGCCACGAAATCGGAAACGCGGTCGTGTATGCCGACGTATTGAGAGGCCCCCATCGCGACCGAGCTGACTGGCTCGGCGACCGGGGGGATCGCTGCTCGATGCGGCTTGAGCACGAAGTAGCCCGATCGGGGGCGGGCTTCAATTAGTCCGTCGTCTTCAAGAAGGCGGCATGCTTGTAGCGCGGTAGACAAACTGACGCGGTGCGTGCGAACAAGGGTTCGCACTGAGGGCATGCGTTCAGCAGGAGCAATGGCGCCCGATTGAATGGCACGCCGATAGTGATTAGCCAGCCGGAGGTAAAGCGGTTGCGGTTCCATGCGTCGATGATGCCTTGGCAGCTATCAGTATTGGTAGGCACAGATCACGTAAAAACACACCATAACAGAGCGTCAAAATTCCGTCTGCATCGATACAGAAAGACATTTTGTGTAGCTGTTGCGAAGCAGCCGTTCTCGTTAGTCTGGAACCAGATCAACGACTTGGAATGGTGTCGCAGATGAACGCCGAAAATATTCTGGAAAGAAGCCCAACAATCCTGCGTTTGGGACGTTCCGGTGTGCACACGCTGCAAGCGCGCGCCGGCACGCTAATTGTCTGCTTATCGGGCAGCATCACGCTTAAAGAGGGCGCCGCGGGCTTCGAGCGCGCCGGCATTGCCCCTAGCGTGCCGCTGCATACGGGCCAGACTCACCTGATTCTTTATGGCGGCCAAATTAACATTGCTGCATTGCAGCACACCGAGTTTTTGTGCATTGCGCCTAAGCGTCTCTGGGAAAAGGTCCGAAAGTGGGCGTTTTATTCTAAAAAAGTGGCTCCAGGCAGCGAAAACATGCCATTAATCGATTCTTGCGCCGCACAAACTTCAAAATTGGGGTATGATTCATTCATCAGACGCGGGGTGGAGCAGTCTGGCAGCTCGTCGGGCTCATAACCCGAAG
>JBEBWV010000142.1:0-11724 GCA_040391965.1 Achromobacter deleyi
GCGCGTAACCCGCGATGCTTCGCTCAGATCCATTGCTGCTCAAGAATCGCGGGTGCGCCGCGTGCTGGCCCATGGGCACTTGCTGATCAAGATCGCGGGTTACGCGCGTTCAGCGGTAGCGTTTTGGTCTCGATTTGTTCGCGCTCCACCCACGCTACAAATTGTCTGCTTGCCGAGGATGTAGCGTGGGTGGAGCGCGTCAACACCTGAAGAATAGAAACGCCGATAGCCGCGCGTAACCCGCGATGCTTCGCTCAGATCCATTGCTGCTCAAGAATCGCGGGTGAGCCGCGTGCTGGCCCACGGGCACTTGCTGATCAATATCGCGGGTTACGCGCGCTATGCGGTGATGTTTTGGTCTCGATTTGTTCGCGCTCCACCCACGCTACGCCTTTCAGTCAGCGTAACAAATCTGACCCCGCATACGCCGCAAAGAGCGTAGTCAAACGTGAGCCTAAAAGACCCAAACCCCACAGCCCAAAAGAATACGCGGATAATAAGCCGCTATGGTGCATGCCCCTTCACCTCCCTCTGCCATGCGTATCTTCTTCGCGCTCTGGCCTGACCCTGCCACTGTCCACGCGCTGTCCACCTGGGCCAGGCATGCACACACGACATGCGGCGGTCGCATCATGCGGCCCGACACGCTGCATCTGACACTCGCGTTTCTGGGTTCAGTGGATGCCAATCGCATCGAGCAGTTAATACAGGCCACAAGCCAAGACATCATTACTCCTGGCGCCTTCCACATTCACCGGTACGGCGTATTTGCCAGGCAGCATCTCATCTGGGCAGGCCCCGCCAACCCAGACGCTGCGCTGACGACGCTGCACGAGCAACTTTGGCTACGTTTATCGGCCCTGGACTTTCAGCCACCACCACATCCCTTTCGTCCACATGTGACGCTGCTGCGTCATGTCACCGATGCGACGCCGCCCGGCATTACCCCAGAGCCGTTGCATTGGGCTTACTCCCGCTACGTGCTGGTGGCGTCCGAGCCGCAAAACGGTATGGCGCAATATCGCGTATTGGCAAGCTCGAAACTCCCCCGAAACGCATAGTCGCCAGGTCCGTGGCACAATCAAAATCGTTTTGACTGCTCACAGACCCAATGCTTATTCTTCTCGACCAAGACGGCGTACTGGCCGACTTCGAACACGCCTTTATCGATGCGTGGCGTATCCGCTACCCTGACGTGCCGCCGGTTGAATTCGAAGATAGAAAGTCTTTCTACTTGCGCCAAGACTACCCACCTGAACTTCGCGCACAGGCTGAAGCCATTTACACCGCGCCCGGGTTCATCCGTAACTTGCCGCCCGTTCCTGGCGCACTGGACGCCGTTCACGAACTGCTTGCCTTGGGCATGGACGTGCGCATTTGCACATCACCTTTAAGTCAGTTTGAAAACTGCGTCGCCGAGAAATACCTGTGGGTCGAGCGCCACCTGGGACGCGATGCCACCAACCGGCTGATTCTCAGCAAAGATAAAACGCTGGTCTATGGCGACCTTCTGATCGATGACAAGCCTCTCATCGAGGGCGCCGTAAAACCGCGTTGGAAACATATCCTCTTTGACGCTCCCTACAACCGACACGTTACCGGACAAGCCCGCATGAGCTGGGACAACTGGCGCAGCGTGCTGGCCAATGAGCTCTATATCGCTGACGAATAAGGCGCTGTAATACGGCGAAACGGTGATCAATTGAATTACACCTCGGCGCCGCTTTCCAGAGCTCATTAATTGGGACTATTCTGTCTATCTGCTCTGAGATAGACCGGAAGCGCGCTCGCGCATTCAGGACACTTGGCCGGACCCCGCCCCAGGAGGTTGCGTCATGAATCTTCACCGTTTGCTCAAACAACGCGAAGCTGACAACAAGCCGTTGCGAGTCGCGTTGATCGGTGCCGGAAAATTCGGCACCATGTTTTTGAGCCAAGCCCCGCGCACCCCTGGCATGCGGCTTATCGCTGTGGCAGATCTGGATCCGGCTCGAGCCCGCGGCGCCTTGACCCGCGTGGGATGGCCCGCCACCGCCCTCAATGCTGGCAGCACCAGCGATGCGCTGAAGAATGGCAAAGTGTTCTTCACGGATGATCCCATGGCCGTCATTGCGAACTCCGACGTCGAGATTGTCATTGACGCAACCGGGCACGCCGCCTCAGGCATCGAGCATGTTCTGGCCTGCTGCGAATATGGCAAACACATCATCATGGTCAACGTCGAGGCCGATGCGCTGGCCGGACCACTGTTGGCGCGGCGTGCGCGGGAAGCGGGCATCGTCTATTCGCTGGCTTATGGCGACCAACCCGCCCTGATCTGCGAAATGGTGGATTGGGCGCGCGCCAGTGGGTTCGAGGTCGTGGCCGCAGGCAAAGGCACCAAGTACCTGCCCGAGTTCCACACTTCCACGCCCGATACCGTCTGGCCATATTACGGCTTCACAGCCGAGATGGTGGCGGCTGGCGACTTCAACGCCCAAATGTTCAACAGCTTTCTTGATGGCACCAAAAGTGCCATCGAAATGGCCTCCGTTTCCAATGCCACCGGATTGACACCCGCCCCTACCGGCCTGCATTTTCCGCCATGTGGGGTAGATGACCTGGCTCGTGTGCTGCGCCCACGAGAAGATGGCGGCACGCTGCACCACCGTGGGCAGGTTGAAGTGGTGTCCTCGCTTGAACGGGATGGTCGGCCGGTATTTCGTGACTTGCGCTGGGGGGTTTATGTCACGCTCGCTGCCGACAGCGACTATGTTCGACGCTGTTTTCAGGAATATGGCCTGGTGACAGACCCCAGTGGCAACTTCACCGCCATGTACAAACCCTATCACCTGATTGGTCTGGAACTGGGTATCAGTGTGGCAAGCGTTGGTATACGCCGAGAGCCCACCGGATCACCGGCAGGCTGGCATGGCGATGTCGTTGCCACGGCCAAACGCGATATGGAAGCGGGCCAAATCCTGGATGGTGAAGGCGGCTACACCGTCTTTGGGCGCCTCATGCCCGCCCGTGACTCGGTCGCCGAAGGCTATTTGCCGCTTGGGCTGGCACATGGAGTGAGGCTAAAGAATGCGGTGCGCCAGACACAAGCGCTGCGTTGGCGCGATGTGGAATACGACGATCGCTCCACGGCGGTGCAATTCCGACGTGAGATGGAACAGGCTTTTGCGTAATCGCCGATTTATGGGGCAGGCTCAGCCTCGAATAGCCGCAAGCGCTCTGCCGCCTGGCGCAAATGCTGCTCTGCCGCGAGGCCCGCAGCGTCCGGGTTGGCATCATCGATGGCCTGAAAGATGGCCTGATGCTCGATTTGCACGGCCGCCATACGCTCAGCGTATCGACGTGCCGTGTTGTTGCGCGCACTGCGAATCAAGTGACGCACATTCGCCTCCAGATAGTCGTTCAAGCTAACCAGGTGGGGGTTATGCGTGGCTTGCACGATGGCCAGGTGAAACGCGTAGTCCTCGTCGTCACCCAACTTATCGTTAATTAATGCGTATTCCATGCCGACCAGCGCCTGGCGCATTTTCTTCAGGTCCGCTGGCGTGCGTCGCTGTGCGGCGTAGCGGGCAGCCGTGACCTCGATAGACAACATCAGCTCAAGAATATGTTCCAGTTCTTGCGTGTCGCCTTGCGCTGGAGCCGGAATGCGAAACGCATTCTTGTGCGGATTGGGATCGACAAAAACGCCACTACCTTGTTGCGACGTGATCAGCCCTTCTGACTTCAGGCGCGCCAACGCTTCGCGCACGACTGCGCGGCTTACCGCGTAGATTTCCGTCAATTGCTTCTCGGTCGGCAAGCGGGCGCTCGGTGCCAGCGTGCCTTGGCGGATTTGTTCCGCCAAGGCATCAGCAACCCCCGAAGACAATGAGCCTTTGGACGTGGTGCCAGCGAACGGGACAGACTCAGGATGTGACGGTTTGGTGCGCATGCGAAGGGAAAACAACAAAAAGGTGGTGACACCCGGACGGGCGTCCTGCCTTGGATAAGGGAAATCTAAAAATAGTTCGCCATGTTTCGTGGCTGACCAAAGATATAGGTGTGCGCATGAACGGCCACTGGCTTCGCATGCTTAAACCTAGGCGATGTAAATGCCGCCGTTAACCTGCATCACTTCGCCTGTGACGAAACTGGCCAACGGCGAGCATAAAAAGGCAATAACACCTGCAATTTCTTCCGCCGTTCCGAAACGACGCAGCGGCGTATTTTCAAGCAATTGTGCGCCTTTCTGACCGATCAGATCATGCGTCATCGACGTAGCAATAATGCCCGGCGACACGGCATTCACCCGAATCTGCGGTGCCAACTCCAGCGCCAGACTGCGCGTCAGGCTCAGCACGGCACCCTTCGACGCCGAATAGGCGGCGTGCGCATAACTGCCCCGATGCGCGGCCAACGACGATAACAACACAATCGAGCCGTTCTGGCGCAAATACGGCGATGCGGCGCGGCAAGTGTAGAACGTACCGTCCAGGTTGACGGACATGAGCGTCTTCCAGGCCTGATCTGTAGTGTCTTTAACCAGTTTCTCGGGATAAATGCCCGCGCAATGTACCAGGTGATCCAGACCACCGAAATGCGCTGCCGCCGCCTCAAAAACCCGATCGCACTGCGCCGAGGAAGACACATCCAACACATACGTGGATACCCGCTGGCCGGTGGCGTCCAGCTCGGCCGCCACCTCTGCCAGACGCTCGCCGTCAATATCGGTCAGCACCAGCCGCGCGCCGTGTGCAGCCAGCAAACGCGCGGTCGCAAGGCCAATGCCATTGCCAGCGCCCGTGATGGCGATGACCTGTCCCTCATAGGAAATCATGGTGCCCCCTCTGTCCGTTCAGATGCCTGCGTATATCAAAACCGTGCCGTTCGAATCTTGAAAATTCGCACCACGCCCGCCTTGACACGCAGAAATTACATGCCCTACTATTTATCGGACAACTTAAATAAGTTATCAGACAAATTATGCTGCAAGCGTAAATCAGTTGTCGCGCTACGGCAAGATCGCAATCAAAAAAACACGGCGAAAGCCATATAACGAGTAGGGGACAATCTGGTGAATATCAGCAGCACTACGCGCTTATTTGCGATCAAAGACGGGAATCGGCACGACCCGCGTGCGCTAGTGTCGGCACCCATGCTCGCCAACGCATCAAGCCGCGACCGAGCCTAGCTGATGACGCTGCCCGAATCCACACCCGCCGCGACCGTTGTTATGCATGCCGATCTGCGCGGCAAGACCGTAATCATCACCGGTGGCGCGCGTGGCATTGGCCTGGCGTCGGCCTACGCCTTTGCCGCACAAGGTGCGCACGTGGCGCTACTGGATACGGACGAGGCCGCCTTGGCCCTAGCCGTAGCCGCACTTGAAAAAACAGGTGCACACGCCATTGCATGCGTCGCCTCCGTGACCGACGCCGATGCAGTCGAACAAGCGTTTGCCAGCGCCGAGGCGGAGTTTGGCTCTATCGACATCCTGATCAACAACGCGGGCATTTCCGCTAACAAGCCCACGCTGGAAGTCACCGTTGAAGAATGGCGCCGCGCCGTCGACATCAACCTGACCGGCGTGTTCCTGTGTGCGCAAGCCGCCGGACGTCGCATGGTGCCTCAGGGCCACGGCTCCATCATCAATATGTCATCCATGTACGGCGTAGTGGCGGCACCTGACCGGGCCGCGTACTGCGCCACCAAGGGCGCGGTCGTCTTGCTGACCGAGACGCTGGCCGTTGAATGGGGACCGCAAGGCGTGCGCGTGAATGCCTTGGCGCCTGGCTACATCGACACCGATCTAGTGCGAGATCTGGCGGCGCGCGGGCGCCTGGATCCGCAACGCCTCACGCAACGCACACCGCTGCGCCGCTTGGGTCAGCCCACCGAAATGGCTGAGCTCACCGTATTTCTGGCCTCGCAACAGGCGGCCTACATCACCGGACACACGCTGGTGGCCGACGGCGGCTGGAGCCGCTACAGCTACCTGTAAATCCAGCTCTCTCAATTTCTCCGGAGTTTCTTCCATGGCCACCTTTGAATCGCTCGCGCCCCAGGCGCCGTGGCGAAAATTGATCGTCGAGTCACAAGATTGGCAACAAGCCGATCCGGCTCTACTGGACAACATGCTCACCCAGCTGCATTGGATCCGAGCCTTTGAAGAAGCTGTCCTGGAGTTGGCTGCAGAAGGCTTGGTGCACGGTCCGGTGCACTCCTCCGTAGGTCAGGAAGGTGGCGCAGTCGGTTCCGTGCTGGCATTGGGCACGGGCGATCAAATTAACGGCTCGCACCGGGGGCATCACCAATTCCTGGCCAAAGCGCTGCAACATGTGGCGCCCTTGGGGCTGAACCCGAGAGCGCCGTTAACACCGGCCATAGACGACGTGCTGCAAAAGACGCTGGCCGAAATCATGGGCCTGGCACAAGGCTATTGCCACGGTCGCGGCGGCTCCATGCATTTGCGCTGGTTGGAAGCGGGTGCGCTAGGCACGAATGCCATCGTGGGCGGCGGTGTGCCATTGGCCGCCGGTGCAGCCTGGGCCCACAAGCATGCCGGTACAGACCGCGTGGCCGTCACGTACTTTGGTGATGGTGCGGTCAATATTGGCTCTGTGCTGGAAACCATGAACCTGACGGCCGCGTGGAAGACGCCACTGTGCTTTTTCATTGAGAACAACCGGTACGCCGTATCTACAACGGTTGAAGAGTCGACTGCCGAGCCGCGCCTGTCTGCACGAGGCATGGCCTTCAACATTGCCTCCTGGCAGGTGGACGGCATGGATCCCTTGGCAGTGCATCTGGCCATGACGCAAGCGGTAGCCCACATGCGTGCTGGCAAGGGCCCGACCATTGTGGAAGTGGATGTTTATCGATTCTTCCACCAAAACGGCCCTTTCCCTGGCAGCGCTTTTGGCTACCGCAGCAAAGAAGAAGAGGCGCAATGGCGTCGCCGCGACCCGCTCGACAAAATTGCCACCGAGATGATCGCGCGTCGCTTGATTACGCAAGCAGAAGTGGATGCACTGCGTCAGCAATGCAAAACCGTCATGAAAGACGTGTCAGGGCGCCTGACCGAAGCCGCCGAAGACGGCCGTCGCCGTGTTCGCGCCAACTTGTGGCCTCGCCCGGACTTTCGCGACGTGGGCCTGCGTAGCGATGGCAGCGAGCTCGTTGGCCTGCGCTACGAAGAAGCGGCAGACGTGCATGGAAAGAAAGTGGAACGCAAGTTCGTTGATGCCGTCGCCGATGTATTGGCCCGCAGAATGGAAACAGACAACGGCGTGGTCGTACTAGGTGAAGATGTGCACCGCTTGAAAGGCGGCACAAATGGTGCCACCCGTGGCCTGAAAGACGCTTACCCTGACCGTGTGCTGGGAACCCCAATTTCAGAGAATGCTTTCGCCGGTTTAGGTGGCGGGCTGGCCATGGATGGGCGGTACAGACCCATCGTCGAATTCATGTACCCCGACTTCATGTGGGTCGCGGCAGATCAGATCTTCAACCAGATCGGCAAAGCGCGACACATGTTTGGTGGCGATATCGATATGCCCTTTGTCTTGCGCACCAAAGTGGCGATGGGCACGGGATACGGTTCACAGCACTCGATGGACCCGGCTGGCATTTTCGCCACCGCCGCCGGCTGGCGCATCGTGGCCCCCTCCACACCTCACGACTATGTGGGCTTGATGAACACCGCGCTGGCCTCGAAAGACCCCGTGCTGGTCATCGAACACGTAGATCTTTACGCCACCAGCGGCGAGATACCCGCAGACGATCTGGACTTCCATATTCCGTTCGGCCGCGCTGCCGTGCGCCGCACAGGCAACAAGGTCACGGTGCTCACTTATCTTTCGATGGTGAGCCGTGCGCTGAAAGCCGCCGAAGAAACTGGCGTGGATGCGGAAGTCATTGATTTGCGCAGCCTGGATCGTGCCAGTCTGGATTGGGACACCATCGGTGCCAGCATTCAGAAAACAAATAACGTGCTGATCGTGGAGCAAGGCGCGCGAGGGGCTTCCTATGGCGCCATGCTTGCTGATGAAATTCAACGCCGCTATTTCGACTGGCTGGATCAACCCGTCAAACGCGTAACCGGCGGCGAAGCCTCACCCAGCATTTCCAAAGTGCTTGAGCGTGCGGCATTCGCCGACACCGAGGAAATCATCGAAGGCTTGAATGATGTTCTGGCGGACTTGGGAGAACGGGCAGCCGAGTACCGTCCGGATCTGGCCAACGCAATGAACAGGACTCACTGATCGTGGCATACCTCATTAAGTTACCGGCCGTGGCCGCAGACAGCTCAGGCGGCACCCTGTACCAATGGCTCAAGCAAGAAGGCGATGTCGTCGCCGTGGGTGATGCGCTGGCGGAAGTCGAAACCGAAAAAGCCATCGTTGAAATCAATGCCGAGAACAGCGGTGTACTGGCCCGCATCCTCGTGCCCGCTGGCACGACAGCGGTGGAGATCAACACCGTCATTGGTGTCTTGCTGACAAAAGGGGAAGCGGCAGAAGCGGTAGACGTCGCATTGGCCGAATATGCAGGCACAAACACCACGCCAGCTGCGGCAAATCTTGCCCATTCGGCGCCTTCCCTCGACGCACCGTCCTCATCCCGCGCGCAAACGGAAGCCACGGAGCCCATCGCCCCCACGCGGCGCCTGATCTCCAGCCCGCTGGCACGCCGATTGGCGGCCGACTGGCGAATCGACTTGAGCACGGTTCAGGGTACAGGCCCACGTGGCCGTATATTGCGTGGCGATGTAGAAGCGGCTCGCCATGCTGGCACCACCGCACAGCCTGATACTGCTTTGGCAGGCGCAGCGTCGGCTGCCGCAGCGTCGGCTGCCGCAGCATCGCTTGCCGCAGCATCGCTTGCCGCAGCATCGGCTGCCGCAGGATCGCCTGCCGCAGGATCGCCTGCCGCCAACAATACCTCGCATCGTGTGCCGCATTCCGGCATGCGCCGCGCCATTGCCCGCCGCCTCTCCGAGAGCAAACAACAGATTCCGCACTTCTACCTCACGGTGGACTGCCGCGTCGACGCGCTCATCGCTCTGCGTGCGCAAGCCAACGAAGGTGGCAGCATCAAGGTGTCGCTCAACGACTTCATCGTGCGCGCCGCTGCCCGCGCCTTGCGCGACGTTCCCGAAGTCAACGTTTCCTGGCAGGACGACGCGATTGAATTCCACGCAGGCGCCGATATTTCGGTAGCAGTCGCCACAGACGGCGGCTTGGTCACGCCCATCGTGCGCGACGCAGACATCAAGCCCCTGGGCGTCATCGCGACAGAAATTGTCGAACTGGCCACGCGTGCGCGCATCAATCGTCTCAAACCGGAAGAATTCACCGGAGGTTCGCTCACGGTCAGCAATCTGGGGATGTATGGCGTCGATCAATTTGCCGCCATCATCAATCCGCCTCAGGCCGCAATTCTGGCCGTCGGTGCCGCGCAACGCCGCCCTGTCGTTGACGCAGACGGCGAGATCCGCGCCGCCACGCTCATGACCGTCACGCTGTCCGCCGATCATCGTGCGATAGATGGCGCAGTCGGGGCACGCTGGCTGGCAGCATTTCGAACGCTAATCGAAAACCCGATTCGATTACTGCTGTAAAGCCGCATGTCAGCGCGTAAATCGCGCGCGGGTTCCCGTGCGCTTGCTGCTCGAGATCGCGGGTTACGCGCGATCATCACTGGTCCTCTATTTTCGAATTCATCGCGCTCCACCCACGCTACAGTCCTCGGCATGCAGACCGCGCCGGAGCGCGCTGCGCTTTGCCGACAAGACCAAGGCAGCCGCCCAAGCCCCCTTTCCGCACGGCCCGCGCCGCAGGAAATGGCAACCCCGCAAGATTTTCCACACACAAACTGACACCAACAACGAAGCGCAAGAAATCCGGCCGTGCCAGCGGCTCAAGAACTCAGCCTGAAATCGCGACACCAACCCTCACATCCTCTGCGCATAAAAATCCAGAAAACACGCAATACGTCGGGACAACTGCGTGTTCCGGTAATACACCGCATGCATCGGCTGCAAATAATCGGTGTAGACCGCTTCCAATACCTTCACCAATCGCCCGGCGGGCAAATCATGGCGGACCATGAACTCCGATAGACAAGCTATGCCCACCCCATTGATCGCAAGTTGACGCTGGGTTTCACCACTGGAGCTGGCCAACGTCGGGGTGATCAACACGCTGGAGCCGCCTGGATGTCGCAACGGCCAGACATTCAAACTTTCAGGCTGTGTGAAACCTAACAACTCGTGGCCCGCCATCTCGGCCACTGTCGTCGGTGCACCGTGTCGAGCCACGTAAGCAGGACTCGCCACCACATAACGTGGTGAGGCACGTAACGGTCTGGCATGCAATGTGGAGTCCGTCAGTGGCCCCGCCCGCAACGCTACGTCTGTGCGATGCTCCATCAAGTCCACAATCCGATCATTGCTGGTCAGCTCAAGCGTAATTTCCGGGTACAGCTCACGAAACTCGGCCACGTGGGGAACCACGCAATGCAGCATCACCGGCGCTGATGCATCCACTCGCAAACGGCCCGCAGGTTGCTGGTGTCGCATGCGTAAGCCTTCCTCGACCTCGTCCAGTTGCTGAACAATCAACCGGGCCTTCTGCAAGAACAGCTCACCCTCTTCCGTGAGTTCCATGCGCCGCGTCGTTCGGGTCAGGAGCGTGACACCCAACTCATCCTCCAGGCGCGACAAACCACGACTCACCCCCGAGGCTGTCTGCCCTAGCAGTTCCGCCGCAGCGCTCATCGTGCCCGCATCCACCACGCCCAAAAATAGGCGTAGCGCGTCTGAATTCAATGCCATTAATGACTCCGCATCACAAGTAATTTGAGTTTATAGGTATTTTTCTCAAAGATCATCCGGCGCAGAATGCACTCCTTGGCGACATTTGTCGCGTATCGCATTCCAGGAGTTTCAAATGCCTATTGCGCTTTGGGCCCTCGCCGCTGGGGCTTTCGGCATCGGCACCACCGAGTTTGTCATCATGGGACTATTGCCGCAGATGGGCGTAGACCTTGGTGTTTCCCTCTCCAGTGCCGGTCTTTTGGTCACGGGCTACGCCTTGGGCGTGGTCGTGGGCGCACCGCCCGTCACCATCTTCACCTCACGCCTGCCACGCAAGACCTTGCTACTGAGCCTGATGGTGATCTTCACGCTGGGCAACCTGGCCTGTGCGCTGGCACCCGATTACGGCACGCTCATGGCGGCACGGGTGCTGACATCATTGGCACATGGCGCGTTCTTTGGTGTGGGCTCCGTGGTCGCAACCAGTCTGGTGCGCCCCGACAAACAAGCCTCTGCCATCGCCCTTATGTTTACGGGGTTAACGCTGGCCAACGTATTGGGCGTGCCTTTTGGTACGTGGCTTGGCCAAAACTGGGGCTGGCGCTCCACATTTTGGGCTGTCACCGCGGTCGGTGTAGTCGCCATGATCGCCCTTGCCATCTGGTTACCCAAGAGCCGCGGCGACCATCAACCTGATTTGAAGCGGGAACTGCGTGCACTGAGTCGCCCGCAGGTGTTGCTGGGTTTTGCCATGACCGTGTTGGGTTTTGGCGGCGTATTCACGGCGTTCACCTATATCGCCCCGCTCTTGACGGAACTGACCGGTTTCAGCGCTCAGGCCGTCTCTCCCATCTTGCTGTTGTTCGGCGTGGGTCTTGTTGCGGGCAACACCTTGGGCGGCAAATTGGCAGATCGCCGACTGA
>JBEBWV010000143.1:0-11578 GCA_040391965.1 Achromobacter deleyi
CTGAAGCGGTTCGCACCCGTGGCACGCGCGCAAGGTGATGGTGAATTTGCCGCTCGCTGCGAAGCAGAGCTGAGCCGTCTGCACGGGCAACTGGAAGCCAATGGTTGGGACGGTGCCTGGTACCGACGTGCTTACTTCGACGATGGCACGCCATTGGGATCAGCTTCTAACCCGGAATGCCAAATCGACTCTATTGCCCAAAGTTGGTCAGTGCTGTCCGGTGTGGCCAGCACTGACCGAGCGCAACAGGCAATGCACGCCGTAGACGAGCGCCTTATTCGTAAAGACGGCGCGTTGATCCAATTACTAGACCCACCCTTTGATACTTCGGCCCTTGACCCCGGATATATACGCGCTTATGTGCCGGGTGTGCGTGAGAACGGAGGTCAATATACCCACGCAGGAATCTGGACGGCGATGGCTTTCTCCAGTCTGCAAGACGAACAAAAAGTGGGGGAACTGCTGCATATGCTCAACCCCGTTCACCATGGAGACACACCAGAAAAAGTGGCCATTTATAAGGTCGAGCCCTACGTCATGGCAGCAGACATCTACACACTTGCCAGCCAATATGGCCGAGGTGGCTGGACCTGGTACACAGGGTCCGCAGGCTGGATGTACCGTTTTGTTATCGAATCGGTACTGGGGATGAGACTAGAGGCTGACGTTCTGTTCTTCAAACCCTGCCTGCCCCCAGACTGGAACACCTACACCATGCGATATCGCTATCGACGCACAACATACGTCATCACCGCCATTCGCGCGACGACGCTGCACGACGTCGGAAGCGTCACCGTTGATGGCACGCTGCAAGTCAGCGGAAAAGTCCAACTCGTTGACGATCAACGCACGCACGCCGTTCAACTGACCCTACCCGCGACCCGACAGGCAAGCGTCTTCTAGCACGCGCAACAAAAAGCCCAGGATATCCTTACCGCAACAACACATCTTCATAGAAGGCACCGATGGGTGAGCCCAGGTCGCGTACCTGAATTTCCAGTACCCAAATGCCATCGCTCGGTATGAAGTCCGCTTGTGCCAGTTGGTGTTTTCCATACAGTGCATGAGGAAAATCTGACACGCGGTGTCCGGGAATCTCGCGAAGCAATGCGCAGCCGTGTTCGCGCGCGAAGTCTTCGGCGAGGTCGTAGAGCGCTGAGCCAGTCACTCCCTGCAGCCATGCTACCCGCGTGCGCAAAAATACGTCATGCGCGGCCCGAGCGCAGCGCAGGCGATCAGCATTGTTCCCCATCACAAAAGTGTCACCGTAATCACCTTCGTATCCGTTCCAGACGGGGCCAATATCGATAACAAAAATATCGTCTTCACCCAAGCAGCGGTGAAAGTCCGTAGGCTGAACTGCGGGAGATTGCGTATCGGGGCCAAATCTCACGTAGGTCGGGTGCCAGTTGTGTCGTGCGCCCATAGCGTACAGGTGGCCGTCTGCCATGGTGATCGCTTCACGCGTGCTCATGCCGGGCCTCATCAAGGCCGCAATTTCCCGCAGCGCCCCCATGGAGCGCTGACGCGCGCTCAAGATACCTTCCATGGTGAATCGTTGCCCGACCCGTTCCCAAGCGTGCACTTGCGTTGCGGGCATCTGGAAGTGCGCAGCCTTACTGGACGGCAAAAACACTTCCGACTGAAAGCGATCCGCGGGCAGACCCGCGCTGCCTAAATGCTCGCGGGCTGCGCGCACCATGGCGTTGCTGCCACAGGCATAGACCATCGTACGAGCCCAGTCATGAGCGGCCGCTGCGGCAAGGTTCTGCACATAGGTGCTCGCATCGGTAGGTAGGTGACTGCTATCCACGGGCGCGCTGCCCGACAGCGCCGGGATCCACTGAAAATTCTTGTGCTTGCGTTGTATGGCGTCTAACAGAATGCTGGCGTAGCAATCATTCAATTCCCTGGCGCCCCAATAGAGCGTCACCGTTTTCAGGCTGTCACTGTCCATGGCGGCCATCAGGATGGGATAAACCCCAGCAAATCCCGTACCGGTAGCCAGCAACACAAGATGTTCAACCGCGTCCGGACTGAGGGGCGGCCATACGCAGCACCCGTGTGGGCCGTCGATCTCAAAGCTGTCGTTTGGCATGGCCTGCGGCAAGACGCCATCAGTGAAGACGCCACCAGGCAAACGCTGGATATGAAATTCCAATGTCTGCGGCCCTGCTGCCATAGGCGCATTCGCGATCGAAAAGGAACGACGACTGCCATCGTCGAGAAGAAATTGAACATGCTGTCCGGGCAGATAATCAAGAGCATCTTCACCCTGTACCTGAACTATGAGCTGCGTCACGTTGGCAGTCAGGGATCGGCGCGACACCACACTTACTTGTCGACGCTGTGGGCGTGGGGTGGCAGTCCAATGTGAGAATCGCAGCGTCAGATCACCTAATGCGCGACATTGGCACATCAGAATTTCGTTGTGTGCTGGCACAAAAGATCCATCCGTCGGCGCGGCGATGCGCTCGTATGCCCCGTCGACCACTTCGGCCCGGCATGAACCGCAGGCCCCGCGCTGACAGGAGAAGGGAACGGATGTGCCACTGGCTCGCGCCGCGTCAAGCAGGGAAGAGCTACCGTCCGTTGTGAAGCGTCCGGTTTGCAGGGTGATGGTGTGGCGCGGCAAAGACGGCGTCGTCATGAAACTTTCCAAGTGGCGTGCCTCCAGCGAGACACCAGAATGGAATTTATCGATAAGATGGCTATTCGAATAGGGCCATATCGTTAAATATGAACAAGCCACTTTCCGGCAATAAAAAATTGGAGTCCAGCCTGGACCTCCCGGTCGATGCTCTGCGTGCCGACGAGTCCAAACAGACTTGGGTTTATCGGCAGATCCGGGAGCGAATACTGAAAGGTGTGCTGCCTTCTGGCGCTCGCCTGCCTTCGACGCGTAATTTGGCAGAGCGATGGAACGTCTCGCGCTCCACGGTTGAGGCGGCATACGACCAATTGCGCAGCGAGGGCTACACCGCCGGTGCCGTCGGTTCGGGGACTTACGTGTCGGCGGTCATTCCGGACAACTTCTTTCGAAGAGGAGTACCCGGCGACGACAGTCTCTTGAACGTACCGATTTCTTCGAAGGGTTTGCCCCCCAAAAAAACCACCGAGTTGCAGGCATGTCCTGTGCTGGAGCAGCTCTTTGCGACGAGAACCGCTGATGCGTCGCTATTCCCGATGGCGACGTGGCGCAAGGGGTTAATGGCAAGCGCGCAACGTGTCACACCCGCTCAGCTTGCCAATGAAGAATCGCAAGGATGGCGTCCGTTGCGCGAGCAGATTGCGCGCTACCTGGGGAACGCACGTGGCATCTCTTGCGACGCCGATCAAGTCGTGATCCTGACCGGCATTCGTGACGGTTTGGACCTCAGCGCCCGAATTCTTCTTTCCAGCCAGGACAAGGTCTTGGTAGAAGACCCCGGCTACTTGAACGCACTTCCTATATTCAGCCAGTTCACATCTCGAGTGGTTCCCATTGCCATCGACCAATATGGCTTCTCGGTTGCGCTCGCGCGACGCCAACGCGGCGTCAAGCTGGTGCACGTCACGCCCGCGCATCAATCTCCCACCGGCATCACCATGCCCGTATCCCGCCGCCTCGAACTCCTCGCGTGGGCCGAGCAATCCGACTGCTGGATTATCGAGGACGACTACGACAGCGAATTCAATTACGACAGCGCGCCCTTGGCTGCACTGAAGAGCCTGGACACCGCAGATCGGGTCATCCACTGCGGCAGCTTCAACAAGACCATGTTCAATGCCTTGCGAATTGGCTATGCGGTGCTGCCCAAGCAATGGGTTCCCGCGTTTACGCGCTCACGCTACACGACCGGACGGTCAAACAGCATCATTGAGCAGATGACGCTGGCCACATTCCTCGAAGACGGAAGCTTTGCCCGCCACGTTCGCAAGGCCAGGTCGGTTTACGCGCAAAGACGTGATCTGGTCATGGAGACCTTGTCGCAGCTCGTCGCTGCGGAGAACCTGAGCGTAAGCGGTGAGCATGCAGGATTCCACTTGGTATGGTGGCTTCCACCTCATATCGATTTGCCAACCCTGCAAAAGACGGCAAGGACAATGGGCGTGGGGTTTCAGTCTGTCGAACAGCATTGCCACCAGGTTTCAATGCCGGCGGGACTCGTCATTGGCTACAGCGGACTGCAGGAGAAGACACTCATTCAGCAAGCGGCACTCCTGCGCACATTGATGGAGACCCAGGGTTGAGGTGGCCGTCTCTGATTATCTTGCAGCACCCCGGCACTCAATTTGGAATGCGAAACACTCTTATTGGCGTTGGCGTCATCACGACCCGCACCTGAGAGCACTTTCGGGTGCCCACGGAGGCTGACAAAACCAATCTACAGCAGCAGGTACACGTACTTTATCGAGACCATCATGGTTGGCCTGGCGGGCTCGCAACGCCGCCTTAAGCTTGCCGTCAGATTCCGTAACTTTTTGGAAAATAAACGCACTGAAAAAAGTCTCTGAAAATCAGACCATTGTGCGCTGGACATGGACAAGGCTGAATGCATGAGTCTTGGCCCGATATATCACCCTGAAAGCTCTAAAACAACCAAGGATGCTTATCGTGACTTCGATCAGAAAGAAGGCCGCCACCTGTGCTCTCAGCACGCTCGTAATCCTGGCAGGAATCAGCCAGACCGCCTTTGCTCAAGGCCAGGCCGCAACGTCTGCACCCACGCCCTTGGCAACCGGGCTGACCGAGTCCGGCACCGCGGAGGGCCAGGTAGTCGAAGCGGTTCGCAGCGGCGACATCCTGTCTATCAAGGTGCGATTCAAGCCGCTCGTTCCAAGCAAGACAGAAATGCTCTATTCGCAGATCACCAAGGACGACTACGAAAACAGTTTCTACGTGATCGCCGGAAACAAGAAGCACCTGCTGCTCAAAGACAGCAATGACCGACCACTGACCAATCCCAAGCTGGTCATAAAAACCTCGAAAGATGCGCCGATTGCGGGCGCCTGGCAGGGGAAATTTCCCGCACCGCCGAAAGAAGTCACAGAGGTTTCCCTGTCGATACCGGGCGTCGAGACCTTCGATGCCATCAAGATCAGCGATCGATAGCCATGGCTGGCTTCCCGGATGCATCAACGCTCGTGGCAGCGCTGCTACTGACCACCACCAGCAGCGTCTTCGCACAAGAGCCTCCCTACAAAGCCCGCGTCCTGGATCTCCGGGCCACAATCCTCGATCTGAAAGGATTTCCTTCCGACACGGGTGGTGGCGTTGTAGATTTGACCGCGCAAATAGACGGACTGGCGGCGCGCCACGAAGGCGTGTCAGTGCGCCAAGACAAGAATGCCGTGACGGTATCGATGCTGGGCGACGTACTTTTCGATTTCGACAAGTACACGATTCGGCCCACCGCCGAGCCAACGCTGCTTGAAATCGTGCGCGTCATCAATTCCACTTCTGCGGGCAACGTCAGTATTGAAGGGCATACCGACGCCAAGGGCTCCGCGTCCTACAACAAAGACCTGTCCTTGCGCCGGGCCAAGGCGGTAGCCGAGTGGTTGACCCGCCACGGCGTAGACGGAGCGACGTTGTCGATCAAGGGCTTGGGAGATACCAAGCCCTTGCAGCCCAACGCGCTGGCGAACGGCGCAGATAATCCAAAAGGTCGAGCGCAGAACCGACGGGTAGAGTTTGTACTGCCAAAAAACTGAGCGCTGCCGCTACGAACCATAGAACACAAGTGGCCAAGAACGCGGCTGGGCCAATGACGAAAACCTTGGAAGCTGGTCGAACGGACGTAGACCAAGACTGGCCTCAAGTCAGCATCAAGTGTGTGGCGCGCGGTGTTCCTGATATGCCGCGGCCAATGTCCGCAACGCTGCGCGAGAACGTTGATCCGTCAAGGTCGAATGCAACGTGATCCGCGTCGAAGGCAAATCAGGTAATCCAAACTGTTGCCCAACGTTGATCGCGTCAGCCGGCGCTAGCCGACAGGAAAAAGGCGCCACCGCCAAACCAGCCGAAACGGCCGCCACCACAGCTGCGCTGCCACCCACAAAAACTTCGACCCATTCAATCCCTGATCCACTCAAGGCGCGCGTGGCGATATCGCGCACGCCGCAGCCAGACTCCAAAGCCGCCAGTCGCAGCGGTTCTCCAGAACGCAGGTTGAACCTCGGCGACGCGAACCAGGCGAAATGTTCTGGCCCAAGATCTTCACCAATGCGACGGTCGTCTTCTTGCCGCACGATTACGGCGTCCAGTTCGCCGTTATCGAAAGCATCAAACAGGCTGCGAGCGTTTTCCATACGGACTTCTATAGTCAACGCCGGATCACGCTCGTTCAGGCGTGCCAGCAACAGCGGAATTTCCGGCCCTGCCACATGTGCGGCGATGCCCAGCCGGAAACGCCGACGCTCGGCGGACAGCGCCGCGACGGCGTGGTCGTGCGCCGCAATGAAATCGCGTGCGGGATTGAGAAATAGGGCCCCCTGCGCAGACAGGCGAACGAGTCTGGGCGTGCGTTCAATCAGCTTGCGCCCCAGTCGTTCTTCCAGGCGCTTCAATTTCACGCTGATGGCACCCTGCGTGGTTCCAAGCGCTTGCGCCGCTTTGGTGAAACTCTGGAAATCGGCGATGGCCACGAATGCCTCTACCGCTTCCACGTCCAACGTCAGTCTGCCCATTATCTATCCATATTTGTTGTCTCAGATATACCCAACCATAACATTGTGGAATAGATGGGCCTTCCCTACTATTTGCCCTCAAGCTGCGGTGCGTAGCGAACTTAACGCGCGACACCTGCTTTTCCTGCGGCATTAAACGTGGCCGCTCGCTCAAGATTTTTGGAAGCTTAGGTATGACTGTCGCACTCTTACGCCAAAGCAGGTATGCATTGGCCGCAGTTTGTTTATCTGCATTAATGTTGGGACTGGAGATCTCCAGCGTGCCCCCCACACTGACCACGATCGAGCGGGTCATGGGCGCCAGCTTTCGACAGCTCCAGTGGGTCATGGCGGCCTACACCATTGCCATGACGACCATCCTGATGGCCGTTGGCACGCTGGCCGACCGGTATGGCCGCAAGCGCATGTTCACCATCGGCGTTGTGGCGTTCGGCATTACGTCTCTCGTTTGCGGATTGACCGAGAGTGCTGCCGTCCTGATCGTTGCTCGCTTTTTCCAGGGACTGAGTGCGGCGATGATGCTGATCTGCCAGATCGCCGTCCTGTCGACCCAGTTCAGAGACGGGCGCGAACGCGGCCGGGCCTTCGCGTGGTGGGGAATCGTATTCGGTGCAGGCCTGGGCTTTGGCCCTATCGTGGGTAGTGCCATTCTGGCACTGGCGAGTTGGGAGTGGGTGTTTCTCATTCACGCGGTCTTAGCCGTCATCACGCTTTTCTTGATCGGAACTGGCGTAAAGGAGTCGCGAGACCCGCAGGCCAAGAGTCTGGACGTAGCCGGGATCGTCACGCTGTCGGTGGCGGTTTTCTGTCTGGTGCTGTTTGTCACGCAAGGGCCCATTCTTGGTTTCACGAGCCCGGCCGCGCTTGGCATCATGGCACTGTCTATCGTGAGTTTCGCAGGCTTCATCGTTGCGGAAAAAGTCAGTCCCCGACCGATGATCGACTTCTCTGCATTCAAGAGCCGCAACTTTTCCGGGGCACTTCTGGGTTCAATGGGAATGAACTTCAGCTTCTGGCCATTCATCATTTACCTGCCGGTCTATTTCCACATCGGATTGGGCTACGACGGTGTGCAGACGGGACTGGCTCTGCTGGCCTACACCCTACCCACGCTGTTCGTGCCTCCGGTGGCCGAACGTCTGTCGCAGCGCTATCAGTCGGGCATGGTTATTCCCCTGGGGCTCTCGATCATTGGGCTGGGCTTTGTGCTCATGTACATAGGCAGCTTGTCCGCCAAGCCGGGTTGGTTGATCCTGACAGGCTGCGTGCTGGCAGGCATCGGCCTGGGTCTGACCAACACAACGGTCAGCAATACGATCACAGCATCGGTATCGGCTCAGCGCGTAGGCATGGCGTCAGGTGCGGACACCAGCGCCAGAATGATCTCCCTGGCCTTCAACATCGCCGTGATGGGATTCATTCTGGTGGAGGGCATCATGGCGTATCTACGGAACACATTAAATGTGCCCCGGACCGTCGGCTTGAGATTGCTCGCAGAGAAGATTGCCGCTGGCGACGTCACTGTGCTGGAGAACCATGCGGACACGTTCAAGCTCGTTGCGGCACCTTTCGAGGCCATCAGCGCCGCGTTGGCGTCCGGGTTCGGCTGGGTCATGATCTATGCAGCAGCCAGTGTGTTCATTCTGGCCCTGAGCAGTTATCTTGTGTTCTCCCCTCACAAGGCAGCGCCGCATCGTGGCGGCGTTGAGGGCGATATTCAGCAAAGGCCTTGCGCATGAGTCTGGAGCAACGCCGGTGAAGCTCGGAAGCTACAGTGAAGCGTTGCGATGCCGCCCATCGTCGCCATAGCAATTTGGCTCGTGATATTCTGATTTGCTATTTTTTTTGTGCATTTGATCGTTGGTATATCCGATTTTCTTATCGATTTTTTTGTTAAGGAACGTATATGGCATTCAACAAAGCACTGGTGCCACGAGTGGTAGCCGTTGTGGCGCTTGGTAGTTCAATGGTTTTCGCTCCTCAGATTTTGCTGGCGAAATCCGACGTCGCATCGCCCTACCAATTTTCCAATGGTTTTCCCGCCAAGCAGTCAACGCTGCGTGCACGCGACGACGCCGATCTGCAGCGCGCCTTGATCGCCTATCGCTTTTGGTATCCGACCGTCTCCGTAGAGGGCATTTTCAACGGCAATCGGACGATCGGAATCGAAGATGGCAAGCAATGGGGCATAGCGTCTACCGGCCCACGGCAAATCGGCTTCACGCTGAACTCCGATACGCCTTATGGATCTGCGGTTCTCGATTTATCTGCCGGGCCTATGGTTATCGAATTGCCGCCCGGCCCTTTCATCGGCTTGGTCGACGATCACAATCAGGGCTGGGTTCAGGATATTGGCTTGCCCGGGCCGGATGCGGGCAAAGGCGGTAAACACCTCGTCCTTCCTCCTGGCTATAAAGACAACGTGCCTGACGGCTACTACGTCGGACATTCCAACTCCATCAAGAACCTGCTCGCCGTCAGAGCCCTCCCTGTCGGCGGCGATCTGAATAAAGCGTTGGAAGGCCTGCGAACCATCAAAATCTATCCCCTGTCTACGGCGAACGATCCAAAAACCCTGATTCCTGTCGACACGACTCAGAAGGCGATGGACAGTTCGTCCCTGCGTTGGGAGGACAATATTGAATTCTGGAACACGCTCAATAGCATTATTCAGGCCGAGCCACGGGTGCCAGAGTTTCTGCCCATGTATGGCCTGCTAGCCGAACTCGGCATCGAACAAGGCAAACCGTTCAAACCCGACGCGCGCATGAAAGACATCCTGACGCGAGCGGCCAGACAAGGCCGCGATCAGATGTTAATCACCGCGTTCGACAGTCAGCGCCCGGAACGCAAGAATTGGCCGGATCGGCAATGGGAGTGGGCGGGGCTGGTATATGCCAACGGGCGATTCGAGACGCCGGCTGGCATTGATTTGGACGCACGCGATCGCTGGTTCGCGCAAGCCATTGTGACGTCCCCGGCGATGTTTCGACGAGACGCTGGCGCGGGTTCACTTTACTGGCTGGGCGCGCGCGACAGCAAGGGCGCCTATCTCAATGGAAGCAATCAATACAAGCTGACTATTCCTCAACCGGTACCCGGCAAGCTGTTTTGGTCAGTGACTGTGTACGACGCTGTCACGCGCTCTCAAGTGCAGACGGACCAGGACAAGGCGGCGCTACGCTCCTTGTTCGAACTAAAAGATATCGATAAATCCAAACCCGTAAATCTCTACTTCGGCCCCAAGGCCCCTAAGGGTATGGAAGGTCAATGGATCAAGACGCCGCCCGGCAAAGGCTGGTTCGCGTACATCCGTATCTATGGGCCAGAAGCCGCGGCGTTCGACAAGTCCTGGAAACCAGGAGATTTCGAGCGCGTAGGCCAGTAAGGAGACAGCATGACGGCGCTCGCATCGCAGGCGAGCGCCGGTTGCTTGCGTGATTTGTCGAATACGTTTCTGGCAACGGCGCGCATTTCAGTCAACCAGCTATCCAATCCGGTAGAAGGCTGGCACCGGGACAATAAAAACCATCGAGAAAACGCACAAAAATACTACATTGACGGGAAGAATTCTCCGGTTCAATGGCGATTTTCTGGTCAATCACTTCGATGCGATATAGGATCGATACAGGCCAGCGTTCCTGGCTATCCTGTTGCGGTAGGCATTCCATTTCTACGTGGAGCAACCCCAGTGCATTCGAGACAGACGTTAACGAAAACTGCTTTAACAATAGCCACAGTGTGGGCTATTGCACCGAGCACGGTCTACGCCACAGAGGGAGCCTTGGGTCGTCAGGTTACCGGCACAACGGTCCAGCCCAATATCGGTATCGTCTCGCCGGAGCCGATTCTTGCGGTGAACCTCAGCCAGATTTATCTCGATGGAAAAATTGGGGGCAGTCGAGAAGCCCCAATCGCTGGCACGACCTCTCTCGGATTAGATGGCAAAGTCGCTTTCACGCTGGCCACCGTCATGAAGGTCTGGGATACCGGCCCAGGGCAGTGGAACTACGCCAGCAGCATTACCGTGCCATACATATGGACCAAAGTGGATGCCACACTGACCGGCCCTCGAGGCCGTAATGGCACCACTAGTGATACCGCATCCAATCTATTCGATCTGTATTTCACGCCGATCATTGCGGGTTATCACTTTTCGGCCACACAGCATATGGCATTAAGTCTGAACATCTGGGCGCCCACCGGAAAATACGATGCAAATGCGCTGGCCAACCCTAGCCTAAATAATTGGACCTTCATTCCTCAGATTGCGTATACGGGAATTTTTCCAGAGTCGGGCATGCAACTCGATGCCGCAACCAGCGTGCAGTTCTATACACGCAACAGCGCTACGGACTATCGAAACGCCCCCATATTTGGTCTGGACCTCATGGCGCGCAAGATGTTCAAAAACGGCGTCGGCGCAGGCGTTGTTGTGGGCACTCAACAACAATTGGGGAGCGACAAGGGACCTACGGCAGATACGCTCAATGGCTTCAAAGGGCATGACTGGTCAGCAGGGCCGATCGTCACGTATGACCGCAAGCTCGCTAACAACCGTTCAATGTCGCTCGGCATTCGTTGGGTTCCCACCGTCAGCAGCACACGCAGGCTGGATAGCAGCTCCACAGTCATGGCGAGTGCAACACTCATTTTTTAAGAATCAAAACGATGAAGGGTCAGAGCCCACGCAACATCGTCCACGCCGCTGCGTTGCTGCCCCTCATGATTACCGGTTGAGCACTTTCCCCTGAGTCACCTCTGTGGAGTCGCAATGCCTGCCTTTCATAAATTCAAACCAGGCCTGATGAGCCTTTCCCTATTGACGCTGACCGCCTGCTCCAGCCAGCAGCCCGTATCAACGTTCAAGATGACGACGCCCATTCCGGCGCAAATCACCGCCTTC